>JACVCC010000004.1 GCA_016742215.1 Brevundimonas sp. | reverse complement strand
TGGGAGTGGAAGGTGCGGGGGGGGCGGCGCGGGTGGGGGAGGGGGCGGGGGGGGGGGGAGGGGGAGAGGGTGGGGCGGGGCGGAAGGGCGTGCGGGGGGGGGGGGGGGGGGGCTCCGGCGTGGGGGCCGGGGGTTGGGGGGGGCCCGTTTTAAACCCCCCCCCGGGGGGGGGGGGGGCGCGGGGGGGGGGGGGGGGGGGGGGGCTGGGGCGGGCGTGATGTGTGTTTTGGGGGGTGCGTGGGGTTAGCCCCTCCACCACCGGCTGCGCCGGCGGTCCCCCTCCCCCGGTGGGGGAGGAATGGAAATGGAGTTGTAATTACAACTTCAACTTCGGCTCAAAACTACAACATGGACGCCCCTTTCTCCCCTTCAGGGGAGGGGGACCGCGCGAAGCGTGGTGGAGGGGCGGTCGGGGCGGGCTCGGTTCGGGCGGCAGAAGATGTGAGCGCGTTGTTGGGCCCCCTCCACCGCTGCGCGGTCCCCCTCCCCCGGTGGGGGAGGAACTGGAGCGAGGGTGGGAGTGGCCCCCTCCACCATCGGCGATGCCGATAGTCCCCCTCCCCCGAAGGGGGAGGAATGGAGAATACGCGCAGAGCTCGTCCCGCTGTGATTGGGTTTGCGGGGCGAAAGGGCGTTTTGGTCAGCAGTGCTCCGGGCGGGGTTAGACTCTGCGGATGGACCAGATTGAGACGACGGCGAAGAAAAAGTGCGGCGCGCGGAGCAAGCTGAGCGAGCGGCGGTGGGAAAACCTGTTTCGCAAGGATGCGGAGGGGGTGTCTCGTAAGGAGCTGGCGCGGGCGTACGGGGTGACGGTGGGGACCATCGCCTGGCAGGCGCGCAAGCGGGCGAAGCTGAAGGGGCAGACGGTCGGGGCGGTGGATCGGCGGCGGCGGCCGGCGGGCGGCTGGCCCGAGAATCATGTCTTCACCCAGAGCCGCAGCGGGATGACGCCGGCGCTGTGGGAGGACTGTCTGGAGCGCTATCTGGGCGGGGTGAGCACGGCGGAACTGGCGCGGATGTATGGCGTCTCGGTCGGGGCGATCCAGCACAACGCCAAGAGGCTGAAGATGCGCAAGACGGACTGGCCCGGCGCCGCCGTCTATCGTCCGCGCGGGTCGGAGGCCCACAACCCGGTCAACCTGTACCTGCGGATGGTGAAGATCGACCTGTATGACGCCCTGCGGATGCGGGAGAGCTTCGGCGAGGCGATGATCGCGGCGATCCGGGACGAGGACTGGAACGCCGTGCGCGAGCTGATGCGGGTGCAGACCGGGGCGATGCGGATGGCGCGCGGGATGGACTGGCTGTGGAACCGGCGGCAGCGGGGGCGGTAGAGTTCCTCCCCCTCCCCTGAAGGGGAGGAACTCTGTACATGGCCCCCATGAAGACCATCGATGTTCTGATCGTCGGCGCGGGCGCGGCCGGGATGATGTGCGCGATCGAGGCCGGGCGGCGGGGGCGGTCTGTGCGGGTGGTCGACCATGCGTCGAAGCCGGGCGAGAAGATTCGCATCTCGGGCGGCGGGCGGTGCAACTTCACCAATCTGGAGGGGGACCGGGTCGAGCGGTTCCTGGGCGAGAACCCGCGGTTCGCGACCTCGGCGCTGAAGCGGTACGGGCCGCAGGACTTCATCAAGCGGGTGGATCGGGCGGGCATCGCCTGGCACGAGAAGACGCTGGGCCAGCTGTTCTGCGACGACAGCGCGAAGCAGATCATCCGTATGCTGACGGACGACATGCGCGAGGCGGGCGTGACGCTGTCGCTGGGGCTGTCGGTCGATGGCGTGGAGCGGTCGGGCGACGGGTTCGAGGCGCGGCTGTCGGACGGGTCGGTGGTGCGGGCGAGCTCGCTGGTGCTGGCCACCGGCGGCAAGTCCATCCCCAAGATGGGGGCGACGGGCTGGGCCTGGGAGACGGCGCGGAAGTTCGGGCTGAGGGTCACCGAGACACGGCCGGGGCTGGTGCCCCTGACGTTCGAGCCGGGGCTGCTGGAGAAGCTGGCACCGTTGTCGGGGCTGTCGGTGGAGGCGGTGGTCAGCGCGGGCGGGGCGTCGTTCGCGGAGGGTATGCTCTTTACGCACCGGGGGCTGTCGGGGCCGTCGATCCTGCAGATCAGCTCCTACTGGCGCGAGGGCGAGGCGATCACGGCGAGGATGGCGCCGGGCGAGGACGTCTATGCGAAGCTCAAGGCGGCCAAGGAGGAGAACGGCAAGCAGATGGTGCACACGGCCCTGTCGCACATCGTGCCGCGCCGGCTGGCCGAGAGCGTCTGCGAGCGCGAGGGCGTGAAGGGCAAGCTGGCCGAGGTGGGCGACAAGGTGCTGCGCCGGCTGGACGAGGCGGTGAACGGCTGGACCGTCAAGCCGGTGGGCTCGGAGGGCTATCGCACCGCCGAGGTGACCCTGGGCGGGGTGGCGACGGCGGAGCTGGACCAGCAGACGATGGCCGCCAGGGCCGTGCCGGGGCTGTACGTCATCGGCGAGGCCGTCGACATCACCGGCTGGCTGGGCGGGTATAATTTCCAGTGGGCCTGGTCGTCGGGCTGGGCGGCGGGGCAGCATTGTTAGTGCGCTAACGCTCGCCGCGCGGCGGCTCGCTGCTTGAGCGCGGTTGGTGTATGGAGCCGCCCCATGTTCACCGCCACCGTCCTCACCATGTTTCCGGAAGCGTTTCCGGGGCCGCTCGGCGTGTCGTTGATCGGGACGGCGTGGCGCGAGAAGGGGCTGTGGAGCCTTGAAACGCTTGACATCCGGGCGTTCTCCGACGATAGGCGCGGCTTCCTGGACGACACCCCCGCGGGTGGCGGCCCGGGAGCCGTGCTTAAAGCGGACGTGGTGGCCCGGGCGCTGGATAGCCTGTCGGGGCCGCAGCGGCCGCTTTTGTACATGAGCGCCCGGGGTCGGCCCCTGACCCAGGCGCGCGTCAAGGAATGGGCGAAAGCCGACGGGATCGTCGTGCTGTGCGGTCGTTTCGAGGGGGTGGATCAGCGCGTGCTGGACGCGCGCGGGTTCGAGGAGGTCTCGGTCGGAGACGCGGTTCTCGCCGGCGGCGAGGCGGCGGCGATGGTCGCGATCGAGGCGTGCGTAAGATTGGTCCCCGGCGTGCTCGGCTCAGGCGAAAGCCTGTCGTCCGAAAGCTTCGAGGACGGGCTTCTGGAGCATCCGCAGTACACGCGACCGCGGACGTTCGAGGGGCTGGAGATCCCGGAGGTCCTGTTGTCGGGCGACCATAAAAAGGTCGCTCAATGGCGTCAGGAGCAGCGGGAGATCACGACGCGGGAACGGCGGCCCGACCTCTGGGCCGCCCGGAACGCGAAGGACTGACCACCGCGGGGTTCGCCCCGCCAACTCACAGCTAAAGGGCGCAAAAGCCCGAGGAGAAGAGACATGAACATCCTTCAGCAGATCGCTGCCGAGGAAAAGGCCCGCCTGGTCGACAAGCGCGCCATTCCGGAATTCCAGCCGGGCGACACCCTTCGCGTCAACGTGCGCATCAAGGAAGGTGAGCGCGAGCGCATCCAGGCCTTCGAGGGCGTCTGCATCGCCCGCGCCGGCGGTGGCGTGAACGAGAACTTCACCGTCCGTAAAATTTCGTTCGGCGAGGGCGTGGAACGCGTGTTCCCGATCCTGTCGCCGATGATCGAGTCGATCGAGGTCAAGCGTCGCGGCGTCGTCCGCCGCGCCAAGCTGTACTACCTGCGCGACCGTCGCGGTAAGTCGGCCCGTATCGCCGAGAAGCAGACCGCCCGCGCGCCGAAGGTGGCCGTGCCGGAAACCGGCAAGGCCGAGACCCCGGCCGCCGAGACCGAAGCTTAAGACGCTTTTCGCTCTGCAAACGACAAGAAGGCCCCGGTGGAAACACCGGGGCCTTTTTTCATGCTGTCAGTAGGGGAACAGGCGGCTGCCGGCGTCGCGCTGGCCTTCGAGGCTGTGCTTGAGGTCGTTCATCTCGTCGTGCTGGCCGCGGACGCGGGACCAGGCGCGGCGGATCGTTTCGCGGGTCGTGGCCGAGATGTGGGAATCGTCCAGCGCCTGCTCGAAGCGGGACTTCACCGTGTCCTCGACATCCTCGACCGCGCCGACAACGCTGAGTTCGTCGCGCAGCAGGGCGTGTTTCATGTCCATGAAAGCGCGCTGGGCCTTGGCGAGGATGGAACCGTCGGTCTGCGGATCGCCGCCCATGGCGCGGACGTTGGAGCCGAGCTCGTCGGCCAGATGGCGGCGCTCCTGATCGCGACGGCGGAACAGGTCGGCATGGCCGGGATCGGCCGTCTCCTGCGCCGCCTCCCGATAGAGGTCGGCGCTGTCGATCGTCGTGCGGATCAGTCCGTTCAGGACCTGAATGTCGTGGCGATTGGCATTGCTCATGATGGTCTTCCCGAGGGATGGGACTCATCAAGCGTTCGCCGATGGCGAAGGTTGCCTTTTCAGGCGTGATTACAGGCGGGTGCGCAGGGCCCACAGCTCGGGGAAACAGCGTCGTTGCAGGGTCTCGGTCAGATAGCCGACGCCGTCCGTGCCGCCGGTGCCGCGGCGGCGGCCGATGATCCGCTCGACTGTGACCACATGCTTGTGCCGCCAGGTCAGCAGGGCGTCGTCGAGGTCCACAAGCTTCTCGGCCAGCTGGTACAGGGGCCACCATGTCTCGGTGTCGCGATAGACCTCCAGCCAGGCGTTCTCGACGGCTTCGGAGGCTTCATAGGGCTGGCTGACGTCGCGGTTCAGCACCTCGGCAGGGACCGGCAGGCCGGCCTTGGCCAGCTGGGCGAGCGCGTCGTCGTACAGGCTGGGGGCGTCGATGGCGGCCTTCAGCGCGTTCCAGGCCTCCGGGCGCTCTTCGTGGAAGCGCAGGAAGCGGGAGTCTTTCAAGCCCAACATCGACTCCAGTCGCCGGAACTGCTCGCTCTGGAAGCCGGAAGACGAGCCCAGCACGCCGCGGAAACTCAGGTAGTCGGCCGGGGTCATGGTGGCCAGGATGTCCCAGCTCATGGTCATGACCGACTGGATCCGGCTGACCCGGGCCAAGCTCTTGTAGGCGGGGACCAGATCGCCGCTGCGGATCAGGGACTGGGCCAGGGCGACCTCGTGCAGGATCTGCTTGAGCCACAGTTCCTTGGTCTGGTGGATGATGACGAACAGCATCTCGTCATGCTGGTCCGACAGCGGGTGCTGGGCGGCGAGCAAATCGTCGAGCGCCAGATAGCCGGAGTAGGTGATCGAGGACGGTGCAGCTGTATCGGTCATGGGCGACCTATCGCCCGCGCCGCAGTCAGGCTCAAGCCCCGGGCTCAGGGGGTGTCGTCAGCGCCGGGGTCGAGACTATTGTCGACCCGGTCGTCCCAGCCTTCGCGACTGGACTTGAAGGCCAGCGCCATCAGGCCCCAGGCGAGGCCCACCGTGCCGAACGTCCCGATCAGCAGGGCGATCCAGCCGTGCATGGACAGGTCTCCGCCGCCGATCAGTCGCCAGAACGCAGAAATCGCCCCCGTCGAGACGAGGGCGATCCCGGTAGCGATCAGAAGATTGCGAAAGAAGCGGAGCATGACCCCGCCTCAGGTCAGCGCTGGACCCACTGGCCCTGGGCGTTGCGGTACCACTGGCCCGAGCTGATGCGCGGCAGCAGCTGGGTCTCGAACATGCGGGCGCCGGCGGCGGCGGCGGTGGCTTCACCGCCCGCGGCCTGGGCGCTGCGGGCGTAGGCGGCGCGACGGCCATCGTTGGTGGCCTGAACGGCGGCGGTCAGGGCGCTGTCCGAGGAGGGCACGCGGAAGCCGACATAGCCGTCGGCCTGCTCGCCGACGGTGCCGGCGGCCTTGGCCTGATCAATCAGGGCCTTCTGCTGCGAAGTCTGGGCGAAGGCCGCGCCCGCGGCGACGCCCAGCGCCGCGACGGCCGCGACCATGACGAAGACTTTGCGGAATGACATCGGGACAGCCCCTTTGTTAAGCATCAGAACAGGTTCGGATTTTCGGCAAGCAGCTCCTGGAGCTCCCTGTCGAGACGAACGCGGACGTCGGCGTCCAGCTTGGCGTAGATCTGGATCGGATCGACCTGCAGGCGCACGGTCGGCGTACAGGCGGCGGCGCCCACGGCGATGAGGCCGAGAAGGGCGACGGCTCTGCGCGTCTGGTTCCGGGTCATGACAGGCGTCTCCGCTTCGGTACGCGCCGATCTAACGCGAACCAGGGTGAACGGGTTCTGAACGGCGAAGGCGGCGACATCACGGCAGCGGTTCCGGGTCGCGGGTGGCTTCGCCGTTACGGGCCCGGTTCAGCTCAAGAAGATCGCTGATCAGCTGGTTCATGTTGAGCGTCGTATCCAGCGTCAGGTCGATGCCGGTATCCGATGGCAGGGGCAGCTGGCGGTTCAGGAACTGGCGGCTGATGAACTCGGCCAGAGGGATCCGGAGCTCCTGCCGCTGCGGCGGATCGTGGCGGCCGCGGATGTGGAACAGGACGCCCAGTCGGCCCTGATCGAGGCTGTTCACCTCGGCGGACAACAGGTCGAACGACAGGTTCTCCATCGCCTGATAGGCCAGATCCTGAACGGTATTGGGCGGCACGCCCTCGCCGCCGCCGCCGGCCTCTAGCCCGGACAGGGCCTCGCGCTGGATCGACAGGCGGCCGGGGCGGACGGCCTGCAGACTGCCGCCGGTGATGCGGACGCCGGCCTCGGGCGTGTAGACATAGGGCAGGCGGCCGGAGACGACGGCGTCGAGGCTTACCTTTTCGCCGAAGCCGGCTTCGGAGATGACCTCGCCCAGCTGAACATTCTCCAGCACGAGAACGCCGGTGATCGGCTGGCTGCGATCCAGCGGCACGGCGAAGGGCTCCACGCGGACCACGCCGCCGGCCACCGCCAGCGCGCCGCCGTCGACGGTGACCGACGCCTTGTCGAGCCCGAAGGACAGTTCGATGTCAGTCAGGGGGGCGACGGACTCCAGCAGGTCGACGTGCAGCTGCTGACCCGGCGCGGTCTCCAGCGGAGCCAGGCTGGTAAAGTCGATCGTGCCGCGCAGCCCCTTCACCGGTCCGGCCGGGCTGTTGAAGTCGAGGCCTGGAATGGTCAGGCGACCCGAGCTGGTCCCCTCGGTCTCGGCACGCCAGTCGACGCGGCCCTGGAAGGCGACGGAGCCGACAGCGGGCGAACCGACGAAGTCTCCGGCCAGGGGGCTGAGGTCGTTCGGCTGGAGCCCGCCTTCCGCGAAGGTGATCGACGGCGCGTCGATGGTCAGTCCGCCGATGCCGGCGCGGCCGTCATGAGACAGGGTCAGGCGACCCAGCACGATGTCGCGGCGGGACAGGTCGAAAGCGCCGGACCATTGCTCGTTCGCCAGCCGCGCCGATCCTTCGCCGATCAGGGCATTGAAGCGAGCCGGGGTAGTGGCGTCGATCACCGTGGCGCGCTCGACCCGAGCGTCCAGCCCCAGTCCCCGCGGCCCGCCGGTGGCGGTGAACCCGCCCGAGGCGTCCGCGAAACGCAGGGCGAGGAAGGGGGCGGAGGCGGAGAGGTCGCGCAGGGCGCCGACCGCGCGCCATGCGCCGTTGCGGACCTCGACCAGCGGCCGGGCGACCGGACAGACCTGACCGGCGATGTCGGTCACGTCGTTCTCGTCCATCTCCAGCCGTTCGACGGTCACGGGTGCGCAGCCGTCGGCGACATAGGTCAGGCGGCCGTCGGCGGAGGTCAGGCGTCCGCGGGTCTGGATAGCGATGCCGCGCGCCAGATCGAAGTCCAGCGCCGCGCGGCCGTCGAGCCGGGCCGTGAAGCCGCCGGGGGTCAACCGCCACTCGGGAATGTCGAACGCCGCCTCGGGAAGGCCGCGGCCGCGTGCGGCCGTCAGGCTGAGCGCGCCGCCGCCCGCCGGACCGACGCGGCTGGAGAAGATCGGGGTCGCGGCAGGGCGAATGGTCAGGACGCCGCCATTCGCCGGGCGAGCGGTGACCGCCTGAGTCAGGCGCACCTCGGCGCCTGAACCGCCGGCGACCAGGGCGAATCCCGGCGCATCGAGGGCAAAGGCGGACAGGGCGCGCTTCATCTCGGCCAGTTCGGGCGCGTCGTCCCGCGCCGGGGCGCCGAACAGGGGCCAGCCGGCGCGGCCGGAGCGCAGGGCGCCCGAGGCGGTCAGGCGGAAGCCGCTGTCGGCGATCAGATCGACATTGGCTGTGCCGCGGGCCTGGCCCAACGTCAGGTCGCCGGTTCCTATGCGGTCCGCCGACAGGGCGACGGCTCCGGAAGCCTCTACCGCCCGACCTCGTCCGCCGATCGTGATGCGGCTGGAGGACAGGGAGACGTCGCGGCCGGTGAGGGGGCCCGACAGACCGGCGGCGCGGAGGGTGACCGGGGCGTCGGCGCGCCAGGCGATGGCTGGCTGTGTCGCGGTTCGCGAGACGGTGACGGGGGCGCGGGCGATGCGGGCGGACAGGCCCGAGGCGCCGAGAGGACCGGTCATCCGGCCGGCGTTCAGCTCGGCGTCGGCGGTCCCGCGAATGTCGAAGGCCTCGATCCAGCCGGTAGTGCGGCCGTCGAAGGCGAAGTTCAGCACCGCATCGACCAGACCTGTCTCGCCCAGGGACGCCTCGCCGGCGGTCAGGCGAGTGTTCAGGCGGGCCACGCCGTCGCCACGTCGGGTCTTCATGTCCGGATAGGGCAGGTCGGCGGTCAGGCTGGCCGCGATCCGCTCTCCGCTGAGGCCGGGCAGGGACGCGCGGGACGCCGAGGCGGTGGCGCGCAGGGCGACGCGGTCGCCGGTCGTCGTCAGATCCACGGTCGCCGCCAGATCGCGCGCCTCGATGTCGCCGCTGCGCAGGGGTGCGGCGGGCATCCGGGCGACCAGCCGCATCAGCTTGCCGTCATCCAGCCGCGCATCGCCCAGCACGCTGACCGGGCCGTAGTCGGTGTCCACACGCACGCGGGCGCGCTCGACGACGACGACCGGGCTGCGGCTGTCCGGCTGCGGCGGCCGGCCGGTGAATTTCTCGATCAGCGGATCCAGCGAACCGAATGTCAGTTTTCCATCCCGCAGGGCGGCGCGCACGACCGGCCGGACGAGCCGCACCCGGCTCGGCGTCACGCCCAGGCCCCGGGCCGACCAGGGGGCACCGATCGCATAGTCGACCTCGACCCGTTCGATGGCCACATCGGGGTTGGCCGGATCGCCGATCCGGACGCGGGCGACCAGGCCGTCCAGCTCGATCCGCTCGATATCCATGTCGGCCGGGACGCCTTCGCGCTCCAGCCATCCGATCAGGACCTCACGGGCGGCGGCGCGGCGGTTCAACCAGAGGATGGCAAGGAGGACGAGCAGGATCGCCAGTGCGACCGCAGCGATGCGAAGCAGCCGTCGTCCGCCGCGACCGCGACGGGGCGATGAAGGTCCGGAGGGGGCGGCCGCCACGTCGCTCATGCCAAGGTCATATCCGGACCAACCGTGGCCGGGAAAGGGCGATCAGCAATTCGGCGGGGCGGATGAGATATCTTCACGTGTCCGGGACGCCACAGGTTAGTGACATGAAGGCAACTTTGAATGCAGTGACGATCAGTGGCCATGAAGCGCGGCAAAGCTGTTCGCGTTCCGCGCGATATGCACACGAATACTGTATTCGAATTCTCGCCTGATCTGATCCCTCACGAAGGGTTTACCGGCGGATACGGCCCCGGTTAACGCCCTGTAACGAACTCGCTTCCCATTATGGCACGGACGGGCTATACGGCGCGTCTCGCATCGGGAGGCTCCTCGGGGGGCAGAGCGGCGCGATCTTTGCACTTTGGTGGCTTCCAGTGGCTTGGCGCCTGTCGGCGTCGTCGTATTTCGGGGACCGATGGCTCAGTTCGACCCACGTCGCCAGCCGATGCGTATTGCGCCTCACGCCCTCACGGCGGTGGCTGCAGTCTCGGTGGCGCTGCTTGCCGGCCGTGTCTATCAACCCGCAAAGGCGGAAGAGGCTCCGCCCCTGACCGCCGCCCAGATCGCTTCGCTTGAAGCCCAGGCCTTTGCTGCCGGCGGGATGCCGGCTGGCCTGACCCTGCCGGAGGCCATTCCGGTCCAGATTCGTCGCGGTGAAACCTTCGAGCAGGCCGTGCGCCGCACGGGCATCGCGGCCGAGGAGGCTTCGGCCGTCGCCGCCACCCTGGCCAACGCCATGGATGTGTCGTCGATGCGCGCCGGTCAGCGGTTCGAGACTGCCATCTCCAAACCCCGCAACGGCCGTGGCGACGCCCGCCTGATCGGCCTGACCATGCGCACGGGCCCGGCCAGCCAGGTCACGGTTTCGCGCAGCTTTGACGGCGCCCTGCGCCTGCGCGCGCTGGAAGAGCAGGTCACGCACGAGACCGTCGTCCTGAACGGCAAGGTCGAGGGCTCGCTGTCCCGCACCGCCCGCCGTGAAGGGGCGCCCGCCGGGATCGCACGCACCGCCGGTCGTCTGTTCTCGCACAAGTTCGACATGGATCGTGATGTCCGGTCGAACGACGAGTTCACCTATGTCTTCGACCGCACGGTGACCGAGAACGGCCGCACCATCGGCTCGGGTGAACTGCTGTACGCCGAGTTGAAGGGCGTGGTCTTCTATCGCTTCAAGCCGGAAGGCGCCCGCGAAGCCCAGTATTTCGACGCCACCGGCAAGAACACCCGCTCGGCCTTCATGCGGACCCCGCTGGAGCGCGGCTTCCGCGTGTCGTCCTCGTTCGGCTTCCGCCGTCACCCGATCGCCGGCTATCGCAAGATGCACCAGGGCATCGACTTCGCCGCGGGCATGGGCACGCCGGTGATTGCGCCCGCAGACGGCGTGGTCGTCGAGGCCCGCCGCTGGGGCGGCTACGGCAACTGGCTGCGCATCCGACACTCCAATGGCCTCGAAAGCGGCTACGGCCACCTGTCACGCTATGGCTCGGGCATCCGCGCCGGCCAGCGCGTCCGTCAGGGTCAGGTCGTCGCCTATGTCGGCTCGACCGGGGCCTCGACCGGTCCGCACCTGCACTACGAGATCTGGCGTGGCGGTCAGCGGATCAATCCGGCGGGCGTGAGGACCCAGGAAGGCACCGTTCTGGCGGGCGCCGATCTGGCCGCCTTCCGCGCCGAGAAGGCCCGGATCGACCGCATCATCGCCGCCGGTGGCCAGCGTCGCGTCCAGGCCCCGACCATGGCCGGCGGCCTGCGTCCGGCCCGCGCCGCCGAGGCCGCCGCACCGGCAGCCGCCGAGGCCTGATGCCCCTTTAGCCGTCGCTACCCTCAGCTCTGTAACCCTCGGGCTTGACCCGAGGGCCGGAGGTTGGTGCGGGCTGTGCCTGTCCGTCCGTCCGCGACATCGGGTCTCACGCACAGCGTGACCCCGCGTCAGATCCTCGGGTCAAGCCCGAGGATGACGGCGTTCAGGGTCGGATGACGGTGTTCGAGCGGGGTGACAGGGGCGCGTTCCCTTCTGCCTCAGTCCTTCATTCTGGCGCCGCATTCCGGAACCAGACTGGCGTCTTCGGAACTGAAGGCGGCGTGGTGGACAGACGACAACTCATAGGCGGCGCACTGGCGATGACGGCCCTCCCAGCGACGGGATGGGCGCAGACCGCCTTTTCCTCGCGCCGGATTACCGTGCAGACGCGCGGCGAGGGTCGCGACCTGATCCTGATCCCCGGACTGGCCTCGACGGCCGCCGTCTGGACCGGCGCCGCGAGCCGCCTCGACGACCGCTGTCGCCTGCACATGATCTCGGTGCGCGGCTTCGGCGAACTGGCGCCCCAGGCCAACAGCGAGGGCGCGATCATGACCGCTGTCTCGCGCGAGATCATCCGCTACATCGCCGAACAGCGGCTCGAGCGCCCCGCCATCATCGGCCATTCGATGGGCGGCCAGCTGGGCCTGCGCGTCGCGTCCGATGCGCCGCGAGCGGTGGGGCGGCTGATGACGGTGGACTCCTCGCCCTTCTTCGCGGCCCTGATCAGCCCGCAGGCGACGGCGCGCGATGTCGAGCCCATCGCCCAGGTCGCCTATCAGGCCATCCAGTTCCTCGGCGACGACGCCCTGATGTCCCGCAGCCGCCAGATGGGCGTCGAGCTGGGCGGCGCCTCGGACGCCCTGTTCAGCACCATGGGCTGGCAGGGCGGCGACCGGCGGGTCCTGGCCCAGTCGCTGTACGAGGTGATGACCATCGATCTGCGCGCCCGCCTGCCGGTCATCTCGGCGCCGGTGACGGTGACCTATGGCTGGAGCGCCAACGAGAGCTCGCCGCGCAGCCGCACCGACAGCCTGTTCCGCGGCGCCTACGCCCGCCTGCGCACCCCGGCCACCTTCGAGCGGATCGAGGGCGCCGAGCACATGGTGATGATCGACCGGCCCAATCAGTTCATCGCGGCGGTGAACCGGTTTCTGGGGTGACGGAAGAAGTGGCTAGTGGTTGGTGGCTAGTGGCTGGTCGACCCAGCCCGTGGCCAGGTTCTGCATCCGAACTGGACGGGACTGCACGATCGCCCAAGCCCACCCACACTAGACACTAGCCACTAGCCACTAGCCACTAGCCACTAGTGACTAGCCACTCAGTCCGCGTCCGGCTGATTGTCCGGATGGGCGGCGATGAAGGCTGGATGGGCCTTTGCCGCATCATCGATCGCCCTGAGCTTCGGGAAGGCGTCCAGCGGGACGTTGAACCGGCCGGCGGAATAGATCTGCGGGATGAGGTAACAGTCGGCCAGCGTCGGGGCGTCGCCATGGCACCAGCCGGCGCCGTGGCGGGCGACGAGGGCTTCCAGCGCCTCGAAGCCGGGGATGATCCAGCGCGCGGCCCAGGCGTCGACGGCGGCCTGATCGGCGCCGAAGCCTTCGCGCAACGCCTTGCCGACGCGCAGATTGTTCAGCGGATGGATGTCGCAGCCGATCAGGGCGGCCATGGCCCGGACCTGCGCCCGCCCGATGGCGTCGGACGGAAGCAGGGCCGGGGTCGGGTGGGTTTCCTCGAGCCATTCGAGGATAGCCGGACTCTGGGTCAGGACCGCGCCGTCGACTTCGAGCGCGGGGACCATCCCCTGGGGGTTCAGCGCGACATAGGCGGGGTCCTTCTGGGCGCCCGTGCGCAGGTCGTGGCCCTGCTGCTGGTAGTCGATCCCCTTCAGCGCCAGCGCAATCCGGGTGCGATAGGCGGCGCCCGAGCGCCAGTAGCCGTGCAGGATCATTTCGCACCCATGGTGAAGGTCAGGGGCTCGAGGCCCTCGATGGTCGCCTCGACCCGGTCGCCCGCGACCAGTGGGCCGACGCCCTCGGGGGTGCCGGTGAAGATCAGGTCGCCGGCGCGCACGTCCCACAGCTGGCGGGCCTTGGCGAGGATCTCGACCGGGCTCCAGACCATGTCGTCCAGACGGCCGGACTGGCGGGTCTCGCCATTCAGGCTCAGCGCGATCGGCGCGGCCGCGTCGGGCAGGTCGCCGAGGGTCAGGGCGCCGCAGGGGGCGGACTGATCGAAGCCCTTGGCCGCATCCCACGGTCGGCCCTTCTCCTTGGCGGCGGCCTGCAGGTCGCGACGGGTCAGGTCGCAACCGACGGCCCAGCCCACGATGTCGCCGCCCTCGCCGATGGCGCAGACCAGCTCGACCTCGTGGTGCAGGTTGGCCGTCGCCGTCGGATAGGCGGGGTCCGCGCCGTCGACGACGAGGGCGTCAGCCGGCTTGGAGAAGAAGAAGGGCTCGGCCCGTTCATGGCCCATCTCCCGCGCATGGGCGGCGTAGTTCTGGCCCACGCAGAGGATGCGCCGAACGGGGAAACGCTGCGTCGATCCCCTGATCGGCAGCGAGGCGGTCGGGGCGGGGGGGAACAGCCAGTCGGTCATGAAGGGATCAGGGTCTGGAGATTAGGGATCAGGGATTATGTCGCACTGGTCGCGGAGATCGTTGCTTCAGTTGGCTAATCCCCGATCCCTATTCCCTAATCCCTCCCGTTCCCATGCTGCAATGCGGGAACCGTGACGGCACAGTGGCGTTCCGGCTCAGGGTTCTCTATCTAACTGTCAAGCTTGCAGCACGGAGCGCGCATCATGGCGACGACCAAGGCGGCCAGAGCCGCCGTCAAAAACGATCTGAACACGCTGAAGGACGACCTGAAGACGCTGGGCGCCGAGGAAAAGGCGAACCTGCGCGAGAAGGCGACCGTGGCGGAAGCCCGCATCCGCGCCAAGGCCGCCGAGGCCGAGGCCGAGTTGCGCGCCCGCGGCGAGGTGCTGCGCGAGCGCGCCCGCGGCTACTACGACGAGGCCCGCGTGCGCGGCCGCGAATACTATGACGACGCTTCGGAGCGCTTCGATGAGGCGCAGCGCTATCTGACCGAGCGGGTTCAGGAGCGTCCGATCCAGTCGACCGCCATTGCGCTTGGTGTCGGCGTCGTGCTCGGCCTGCTGCTCGCCGGCCGTCGTCGCTGATGTTCGGCGGGGGGCTGGCCCGGGGACTTGTGAAGAAGGCGGTGGCGGCTGCGGTCGCCGCCGGCGCCGCGCTGGTCGCCGTGATCTTCCTGGGCGTGGCGATCTTCTACGCCCTGTGTCTGGTCGTGCCGGCGCTGGCCGCCGCGGCCGTCACCATGCTTCTGTTCGCCGTCATCGCCCTGATCGTCGCGCTCATCTACCTGCGCCGTGAGGACGATGAGGACGAGTTCGAGGACGATGAACCTGTCGGCCTCGGTCAGCGCGCCTTCATGCTGTTCCGCGAGCGTCCGATCCTCGGCACGGTCGCGGCCCTGGCCGGGGGCTGGATTTTCCTCAGAAATCCGGCGCTGGCGACCATGGTGGCTGCGGCGTTCACAGAGAAAACGCACGGTCGCGGACGTAGATAACGGAACAGGTTGACTTTCGGATCGTTGACAAATCAGGCGCGGATACTTTCGCACCGTTGTTGAAATCGAACCGGGAGGAACGCCTATGCTTCGCTGGGCCCTTATCTTTCTCGTGCTCGCCCTTGTCGCCGGTGCTCTCGGTGCAGGTGGCGTAGCCGGACTTTCGATGAACATCGCCTATGTGCTGTTCGTCATCTTCCTGATCCTGCTGGTGGTGAGCTTCATCACCGGACGAGGGAAACGAATCTAGCCCGACGGCTGGATCAGACAAAAGAGGCCGCGATCTTCCGGATCGCGGCCTTTTTCGTCGCTGGCGTTCCGTGATCTAGCTGGCGGCGAGTTCGCGTTCGCCGGGCGTTTGAGGGTCGGGAGCGGTGGCCGCCTTGCGGGTGTCCTGACGGCGCGGCAGACGCCAGCTCTGGCTGTCCTCGAAGGCCGAGCCGTTCCAGGCCACGGCGGTCACCACGATCTCGTGGGCGTCCCATTCTATGCGGTTGAAACTGGCCGGCGTCCCGCGCTCGCGATGGGACAGGGTCCCGCATCCGACGGCATAGGAGCAATGGTCGCCCAGCTGGATCGGCAGGGCGAAAGGCACATGGACGTGGCCGGTGGTGATCAGATCGACACCGGCTTCGGCGAAGATCAGGGCCGCCTCGTCGCCGCGCTTCACGTCGCCGGTCATCGGCGTGCCGATCATCTCCACCAGCGGATGGTGGCAGGCGAGGATACGCAGGGCGCCGACCGGAGCCTGACGCAGGGCGGCGGCGGCCTTGCGGGTCTGGTCGAGGTCAATCACGCCCTTGGACCAGTTGGCGCGCGCCTGCCAGCCCCGGGCGGTGACGACGCCGCGCACCATGATGTTCGGGCTGAGGAACTGGTGGTCGTGGGCGGGATGGCCGGTCGCCTTCTCGAACGCCTTCCACGGATGGAACAGGCGCGCAGGCAGGCTCCAGTAGGGGACATCGTGATTGCCGACGATGACGAAGGTCGGCTCGGGCATCCGCCGGATCCATTCGCCGGCGGCGGCGAACTCGTCGGGGAAGCCCTGCTGGGTGATGTCGCCGGTGATCAGCACCAGGTCGGCCTTGCGGGCATGGGCGTATTCCAGCGCGGCCTCGCAGGCCCGCTTATGCTCGCAACCGAAGTGGACGTCGGAAAACTGGAGGATCAGGCCCACTAGACGCTGTCCTCCGCCGACGGCGGAACGGGCGCGAGCGCCCGGAAGGCTTTGGCCACGAACCTCACCTGGGCGCGGTGCTGCAGCTGGATCGGCTCACCGTCGATGACCGAGGGGATTTTCGAGCGGGCGCGCAGTGACACCTTTTTGGTGGCGCGCGTGGTGACGGCCGGGTCCTGGCGCCAGTCGTCCATGACCGCGTGGGCGGCGAGACGGAAGGCTTCCAGCGCATCAGACGGGTTCATGGCCGCGGCCTCGAGCCCGGTGTTCTCTTCCATGGCCTTGGAGATCATCGGACTGATCAGAACCAGGGCCTCGGCGCGGCGTTCGGGCCGGTTGTCGAGGGTGAAGCGCAGGCGACCGCTGAAGGCGCGCTTCAGCGCCTGGCGGGCGTGGGCAAGGGCCTCGCGCAGCTTGCCGGTGCGCATGGCTTCTCGCGCGGGCGCCCAAAGGGCCGGCGACCCCATGATGGCGGCGCAGAAGAAAGCCTGTTTGATCTCGCCGTCCGACACTTCGCCGCCAGCAACGCTCTGCGGTGCACCCTCCTCCAGCGCGACTTTCAGAGCGGCCTTCCAGTCGCCGGTGCCATACAGGGCCTTGGGCAGCATGTTCATGGTGCCGCCCGGCAGCGGGGCGACCAGTGGACCGTCAGGACCTGCGCGCGAGGCGATCGTGCCCGCCGTACCATCGCCGGCCAGCACGAACAGGCAGTCCGGCTTCGCATCCAGCGCCGTCTGGATCTGGTCGTTGAACTTCCCGCCCTCCAGCGCCACGACCTCGGCGCGGAGGTCATAGGCCGACAGGATGGCCTCGGCGTCGCGTACGGCCCCGGGGCCGACCCCGCCCGACAACGGGTTCACCAGCATGATGACGTTGCGCAGCGGAACGTGCGGCGTCAGGCCCGGTCCGGCGTCATCGACGACGGCCGGCGCGGGCGATTGCGCGTCCGAAACGGGGGCCAGGGTTTCGCTCATGCCGCCCGAACGCCCTGCAGCAGGCGATGTTCCGGACAGCTTGACCGTTTGGCGATTATTGCCGCTGCAGTTCTTCGGAGGCCGCAGCAGCGCCCGCCTGGGCGGCGTCGCCGGCCTTCTCCGCCGCGGCGCCGGCGGCGTCCGCAGCCTCGTCGGCGACGCGCGGAGCCTCGCCCTTCACGGTCGCGACGCCCTGGGCGATCCAGCCGTCCATGATGGCGCCGCCCTCGGCCAGCGAGCGTTCCTTGACGCCCAGAACGGCCGTCAGCACGCCGAAGACCGCCAGCAGGGTGACGATCACGCCCACGATCGGGCTCGCCCCACTACGGCGCTTCTTGCGTGCCCACACAGGGCTGTGCTCGCCGCCATCGGCCATTCGGACCGGTTCAGAAAAACGCATACGCAAAACCCCCGTCTCGCTCATTTCGCCCGGGGCCATGCCCTCCGCCGCCGGGTCACTGAAGCCTAATGCAGGCTTAACCACCTTGCATAGTCCGGGAACCGCCACGCTTATCCAGCGTTCTCACCCCAGGGGCGAACCCAGGGATGAAGGACAAACCTATGAAGAAGGCTCTCATCGCCATTGCCGCAGCCGGTCTGATGGCCAGCGCCTGCGCCAGCGACGGCTACAGCAACGATCAAACCGTGCGCCAGGGCGCCATCGGCGCCGGACTCGGCGCGGTGGCCGGCGCCATCATCGGCAACAATGTGGGTGACGGCAACGCCGGTCGCGGCGCGGCCATCGGCGCTGTCGTCGGCGGCGCGGCCGGCGCCATCCGCGGTTCGGCGCAGGATCGCGCCAACCAGCAGCGCTACAGCGACAACGGCCGGTACTACTACTGCTACGACAACCGTCGTGACGAGTGCTACTGGGAGAACGGTCAGCGTCGCTACTAAGGCGAGCTGATTCAATGATTTGGGGCGGCCTGTCGCGTGCGTCAGGCCGCCCTTTTCATGAGATGGGTCGAGGCTGGTTCATTGCAAGAGGGTGCGTGAAATGATGCGGACGATCGTGATTGCAGGGCTGGCGGGACTGGCCGTGGCCGGGTGCGGATGGACGCCGGGGATGCGGGATCGCAGCGAGCTGGTCGCTGAGCGGAGCCCCTGCATGGCCAAGCGGTTCGAGGTCTATTTCGCCGAGGGCGAGGCGCGGCTGACCCAGGCGGCGTTGCAGGCGATCGGCCTGACGGCAACCCAGCTTCAGGGGTGTGATATCCGCTCGGTCCAGGTCGTGGGCCTGGCCGATGCACAGGGCGGAGCAGCCGCCAACCAGACCCTGTCCGAGCGACGGGCCGTGGCTGTGGCCGAGGCGCTGGTCGCCGCGGGCTGGCCAACGCCGGCCTTTGAGGTGATCGCGGCTGGCGATACGGGCGCAGTCACCGCCGAGGGGACCAACGAGCCGCTGCGCCGACGCACCGAGGTGCTGGTCGAGGCCTCCCCAAGGACCTGAGGCGACGCGCCGCTGGCGGCGGGCGTGACGAGCGGGCGGCGGGGCGGCTAAGGTCGCGCCGTATCGCAAGAGGTCCCGCGTGCCGCAGTTGTTTCGTGCCCTGATCCTGCTTCTGGCGCTGTTCGCGCCCACGCTGGCGCACGCCCAGAACGGCCCCCAACGCACCGAGCGGATCGAGGCCGAGCTGGTCTCCATGTCGCAATGGGCGGCGCCGGGCTCGACCGCCGTGGTGGCGATCCGCCAGAAGATCCAGCCGGGCTGGCACACCTACTGGCGCAATCCGGGGGACTCGGGCGGGGCGACCAGCCTGACGTGGTCCCTGCCGAGCGGCATCACCGCCGGCGACATCGTCTGGCCGCTGCCCGACCGCCAACGCCTGCAGACCCTGGTCAACTATGGCTATGAGGACGTGGTCTATCTGCCCGTCCCGATCGAGCTGCCGGCAAGCCTGACGCCGGGCGCGACCGTGCCGCTGGAGGTCGAGGCCCTGTTCCTCGTCTGCAGCGACGAGATGTGCGTGCCGGACGAGCTGACCCTGCGGCTGGACCTGCCGATCCGCGAGGGCGCGGCGCCGCTGACGGCGACGCATGGCGCAGCGATCCAGACCATTCTCGAACAGTCCCCCCGCCCGGCCGGCATCGAGGCCCGCGCCACGGTGCGCGACGGCGTCATCACCCTGACGGCCACGGGCGGTCCGCTGGCGGGTCAGGACCCCGGCCCGGTCTATTTCTTCCCGTTCGAGGGCGGGATCATCGACCATGCGGCGCCGCAGTCCGGATCGTGGGGACCGCAGGGTCTGACTCTGGTCATCACCGGCGGCGGCAAGACCCGCTCGGGCGGGCTGACCGGCCCGGTCGGCGGGGTGCTGGCCACCCGTCTCGGCGCCTTCGAGATCAGCGCGACGCCTGGCGAGCCCCTGCCCGGCGCCACCGGCTCGGGCGATCTGGCTCCGGCCGAGGAGGGCGCCAGCCCGACCGCCGCAGCGGCCCCGACGGGCATCGCCACCTTCGTGCAGGCGGCCCTGTTCGCCCTGATGGGCGGGCTGATCCTGAACCTGATGCCCTGCGTCTTCCCCATTCTGGCGATGAAGGCCGCCTCGCTGACGGCCTCGGCGCATGATGCGGCCCATGCCCGGCGCGACGGTCTGGCCTTCCTTGCCGGGGTGCTGGTCACCTTCCTGATCCTCGCCGGCGTTCTTCTGGCTCTGCGTGCGGCGGGAGAGGCGGTCGGCTGGGGCTTCCAGCTGCAGTCGCCGCCGGTCACGGCCGGTCTGGCCCTGCTGATGCTGGCGGTGGCGCTGAACCTGTCCAACGTCTTCCAGATCGGCGCGGGTCTGCAGGGCGCGGGCTCCGGCCCCCTGTCGCGCCTGCCCGGCGGCGCGGGCGCCTTCTTCACCGGCGCGCTGGCGGTGGTCGTGGCCGCCCCCTGCACCGCCCCCTTCATGGCGTTCGCCCTCGGCGCCGCTCTGGTGATGCCGTGGCCGATGGCGCTGGTCGTCTTCCTGATGCTGGGACTGGGTCTGGCCCTGCCCTTCGTGATCGTCAGCCTGTCGCCCGGCCTGCTGCGCCGCCTGCCGCGTCCCGGCCCGTGGATGGAGCGGCTGAAGACCCTGCTGGCCTTCCCGATGTACGGCACGGCCCTGTGGCTGGCCTGGGTGTTCAGCCGCCAGACCGGCGCGGAGGGCCTCGGCCTGCTGTTCGTCGCCGGCCTGCTGCTGGCCTTCGCCCTGTGGCTGTTCGGCGTGGCCCAGACGGAGCGGATTCACGGCCGCCGTGGCCTGATGCCTCTGGTCGCCGCGATCGCCATGCTGATCCTCGCCGGCGCCGCCCTGGTCCTGACCGCGAAGGCGCCGGTCCAGACCGCGTCCCCGTCCGCCCCGTCCGAGGGCGGCGAGGCTTTGGCGTCCGCCGCTTGGTCCGCCGAGGCCGTCGCCGCGGCCCGCGCCGAGGGCCGGCCGGTGCTGGTCAACTTCACCGCCGACTGGTGCGTGACCTGCAAGATCAACGAGCGCACCTCGCTGGCCACCAATGAGGTGAAGCGAGCGATGGAGGCGACGAACGCCGTCTATCTGGTCGGAGACTGGACCCGCCGCGACGACGCCATCACCGCCGAGTTGCAGCGTCACGGGCGCTCGGGCGTTCCGCTGTATCTGCTCTATTCTCCGGGTTCGGACGAGCCCCGGATCCTGCCGCAACTGCTGACCGGAGGGCTGGTCGTCCAGGCCCTCGAGGACGCCGCCCCCGCTTCCTGATCCCTGACCGACCAACGGAGACCGCCATGAAGACCCGTCTGACGACTGCCTTCGCCGCCCTGTCGGCCCTGACCCTCGCCGCCTGCCAGCAGGCGGCCGAGCCGGCGCCAAAGACCGAAACCGCCGCGACCGAACAGGCCGCCGCCCCGGGCCAGACGCCGCTGGCCGGCCAGCCCGCTCCGGCCTTCACCCTGGTCGATTCCGAAGGGACGCAGCGATCTCTGGCCGACTTCCGCGGCAAGACCGTGATCCTGGAGTGGACCAACGAGGGCTGCCCCTATGTGAAGAAGCACTACACCGGCGCCATGCAGGCCCTGCAGCGCGAGGCGGTGGCCGATGGCGTGGTGTGGATCACCATCATCTCGTCCTCGCCGGGCACGCAGGGTTATGTCGAGGGTGAAGCGGCGCGCGAATGGCGCACCCGCAACAACGCCGCCTCGTCCTACCTGCTGCTGGATCCGACCGGTGAAGTCGGCAAGCGCTACGGCGCCCTGACCACCCCGGACATGCGCATCATCGACGCCGAGGGAACCCTGCGCTTCGTCGGCGGCATCGACGACCGCCCGACGAACAAGCCCGAGGATCTGGAAGGCGCCAACAACTTCGTCCGCGCGGCCCTGACCGATCTGGAAGCCGGCCGCCCGGTCGCCACTGCGTTCGCGACGCCGTACGGGTGCGGGATCAAATATCCGGAGACGGTGGGGACGTAGGTAGGGATTTGGGGCTAGGGATTAGGGAGAGTTGGACGCTGAAGGCGTCGTTCTCGCTCCAATCCCTAATTCCTAATCCCTCGAACCTACACCGGCGGGGCCGGCGGGGCGGTGATGACCTCGACGTTGTCGTTGAGGAGGTAGGCCAGTTCGTCGAGCGCGACGCGGCGTTCGGCGGGGGTGGCGGCGGCCTCGACGGCCTGGACCTTGAGCGGCATGTCCTCGGAGATGCCGCGCAGGATGCATTTCAGATCGCTGTCCGTGCCGCGTTCCTTGAGGATCAGGTGACCCTGCATGTCCAGCGCGGCCAGTTCGGTCGTGCGGGTACGGAAGCCGGTGAACGTCTCGCTGGCGAAGAAGCCGGTCTGGTCGGCGGCGCCGGTCTCCATCCAGCCGCGGACGAGATCACGCAGGCCGCCGGAGCGGGCGATGATGTCGGCGAACAGGGGCTCGGATGCGACCGACAGGGGGGCGGCCGGCGCGACCGGCGGCTGGGCCGCGGCGGCGGCGACATTGGGGTCTGCAAGCAGCAGGGAGATTGCGAGGGCGACGCCACAGGACATGGAAAACCTCTCGGGCGAACCAATTGTTTGGGCCGAATCGTGCATTCGACGTTGAACCGGCTTACGCCCGACCCGTAAACGAGGGTTTACCCTCCGGCTGTTCGAGACCCGCCCATGACCGCCCGCTCCCAGGCCCTGGACATGCTTCGCGCCGTCGCGCGCAAGGATTCGAGCTCGCGCATCGTCCATCAGTTCGCCACCGATCCCGGCCGGATCGAGCGGATGGGGGTGGAGGCTGCCGGGCTCTATCTGGACCTGTCGAAACAGTCGTGGAGCGCCGAGGGGTTCGAGGCGGCGCTGGATCTGGCGCGGACCTGCGACGTCGAGGGCCGTCGCGCGGCCCTGTTCGGCGGGGAGGTGGTGAACAATACCGAGGGCCGCGCGGTGCTGCACCCGGCCCTGCGCGCCGCCGACGACGCCGACTTCCGCGCCCTGGACGAACCCGTGTCGAAGGAGGTGACCGCCACCCGCGACGCCATCGCCCGCTTCGCCACCGACATCGGCTCGGGCGCCGAGACCGGCGGGGCGCGCCAGCCGTTCACGGCCATCGTCCACATCGGCATCGGCGGCTCGGATCTGGGGCCGCGCCTGCTGTGGGACGCCCTGCGCCCGCTGGAGCCGACCATCGACCTGCGCTTCGTCGCCAACATCGATCCGCGCGAGATGGCGGAGGCGCTGAGCGGTCTGGACCCGGAGACGACGCTGGTCGTGGTCGTGTCCAAGACCTTCACCACGCAGGAGACACTGGCCAATGCCGAGCTGGCCAAGGCCTGGCTGGCGGAATCGCTGTCGGCCAGGCGGCTGCCGCGCCATCTGGTGGGCGTGACCGCCGCGCCGGACAAGGCGGAGGCCTGGGGCTGTGGCCGGACGTTCGGCTTCCGCGACTGGGTCGGCGGCCGTTATTCCCTGTGGTCGTCGGTCAGCCTGTCGGTCGCCGTGGCGCTGGGCTGGGACGTGTTCGAGCGCGTGCTGGACGGCGCCCGGGCCATGGACGAGCATTTCCTGACGGCGGATCTGGAGAAGAACGCCCCGGTGCTGCTGGCGCTGGCGCAGATCTATAACGTCGAGGGCATGGGCCGGAACGCGCGCACCGTGGCGCCCTATGCCCACGGCCTGCGCCGCCTGCCGGCCTTCCTGCAACAGCTGGAGATGGAATCGAACGGCAAGCGGGTGAAGCGCGACGGCTCGCCCGTCGACACCGCCACCGGTCCGATCGTGTTCGGCGAGCCGGGCACCAACGGCCAGCACGCCTTCTTCCAGCAGATCCATCAGGGGCCGACGGTGGTTCCGGCCGAGTTCGTGGTCGTGGGTCACACTTCCGACGCCGCCGTGGACGACCGCGAGGGCGATGCGCCGCTGTGGTCCAACGCCCTGGCCCAGGCCCAGGCCCTGATGGTCGGCAAGTCGGAGAAGGAGGCGCGGGCCGAGCTGATCGCGGCGGGCGCGTCGGATGCCGAGGCCGACCGGCTGGCGCCGCACAAGACCTTCCCGGGCGACCGGCCCTCGACCACCATCCTGATGGACGCCCTGAGTCCCGAGGCCGTCGGCGCCCTGCTGGCGCTCTATGAGCACAAGACCTTCGTGGAAGGCGTGGTGTGGGACATCAACAGCTTCGACCAGTGGGGCGTCGAGCTGGGCAAGGTGCTGGCGAAGGCCATCCTGAAGGACGTTGAGGCCGGAGAGCCGGGCGAGGGTCTGGATCCCTCGACGGCGGAGCTGATGAAGCGGCTGATGGTGTAGATCGTCAGGCGGCCGCGGCGCGAGCGTCAGGTCGCACCATTTGCAGACGTCGTCAGCCCAGCCTTTGCGCGGGCTCTGGCGAGCCAATCCCGAATGCTTCGCCGTTGATCGTCGGTGGAGGTGTGAGGGAGGATGTCGCAACCGACGACCTTGATCCGGGTCGAACCGTCTTCAGCGATATCGGGGATTCCCCTTGAGAGTCCGCCCCGTGCTTCACACCACGCGTCTTCCGGCACGGCGCGAAGCTCGGGGTAGATCGACAGGAGCGGATGCCGGGTGGCGCAGGCGGCGAGCGCCAAGGCTGCAACTGAAACGGCGACGAAAGTCCTCATCCGGCAAAGGATGCCAGACGATGATGGAGACCGGCAACGCCGCCGTACTCCATGATGACCCTTCGGCGCCCATGAAAAAGGCGGGCCCCATTGCCGGAGCCCGCCTTCCTCGCCCACGCATCCGACCAGAACTCACGCGGCCGGATGAAGGGTGTTCAGATTACCAGCGACGGTCGTAACGGTAGTCGCGGCGTTCGTCGCGGCGGTCGCGGCGCCATTCGCGGCGATCCTGACGCTGTTCCCAACGCGGGTCGCGGCTGTTGATGCCGTGCTCGCGTTCCCAGTGGCCCTGGTTCCGGTAGCAGCGGCCGCCGCGGTAGTAGCTGCAGTCGTCGCCGCGGCTGCTGCTGGCGCTAGCGCCGAGCGCCGCGCCGGCGAGAGCGCCGCCGACAATATAGGTGCCGTCGCCGTTGCCGAGGGCCGCGCCGGCGAGGCCGCCGACCACGGCGCCGATGACGGCGTTGCGGCTGCTGTCGTCGCGGTCGCGGCTCTGGGCCTGGGCCGGGGCGGCGGCGATGAGGCTGACGGCCATGGCGCCGGCCACGGCCGGAGCAGCGATGGCGAACTTCGAGAGCGTCTTCATGGTCGTTCCTTTCGGTCTGGCCGGCGGGGGAGCGCCGGGCTTGTCCCTGTCATGAACTGTCAGGCCTGAACGGGTCGGGGATGTGCTGTTCAGTCACGGTTCATCTTGTCAGGGCGCTTCCAATGCGGCTTCCTGAGAACGCGGTTCAGCGAGGGTGGTCGCGTGCGAACGGGTTTGAAGATCCTTCTGGTGGTCGGCTTCCTGCTGGCCTCGGCGTCCGGCGCGCTGGCGCAGGTCGCACCCCCGCCTCCGCCCCCGCCTCCACCGCCTCCGCCGGCGGCTGTTCCACCGCCCGCGCCCCGGCAGGGCGAGATGCGTGGCGACGTTCGCATCTCGGCCGACAGTGATCCGGTCGCGGCCATCCTTCAGGATGGCGGGCCGGCCAGGACGGTGTCGATGAACCTGATCCGTCTGGCGGAGACGCGGAACAATGCCGGCGACGTGCCCGGCGCCCGCGCGGCGGCGGATGCGGCCCTGAAGGTCATCATTGACGCAGAAGGGCCGGATGCGCCCGTCGTGGGTCTGGCGCTGTCGACGCGGGGACGGGTCCGGTACGAGGCGGGCGAGTACGAGCCCGCGCTGACGGACCTGCGACGGGCACGGAGCCTGCTCGAAGGCGCACCGGACCCCCTGCCTGCAGAGGTCGCCACCCTGATCTATGACGAGGCGCGGGTGCTGGACGCGCTGGGGCGCAACACCGAGGCCGAGGCGGCGGCGCGCGACAGCCTCGTGCGTCGTCAGGCCCTGTTCGGGGCCGTGCACGAGAAGACCGCCGACAGCGCCAATCTGGTCGCCAACGCCCTGACCGCCCAGGGCCGCCATGCCGAGGCCGATCCCTTCTACCGGCAGGTGCTGGGCATGTACGAGGTGCTGTACGGGCCCGACGACTTCCACGTCGCCATCGTGCTGTCGAACCTCGCCAACTCCCTGCGCCGGACGGGAAGGGCATACCAGGCCGAGCCTCTTTACGTGCGCGCGGTCGCGATCGCGCAGCAGGCCGATGACCCGGTGCTGCTCGCCCAGTGCCTGACCAACTACGGCTGGTTCCTGCACATCACCGGGCAGGGCGAGAAGGCGGAGGCGCCGTTCCGGCAGGCGCTGGATCTGGCGCTGCAGATCGTGGGTCCGACCCATCCCTTCACCGGCGTGGCGCGAGCGAACCTCGGCTATGCCCTGGCCGACCAGCAGAAATGGGCCGAGGCGGAGGCGCCGTTCCGTGAGGGTCTGGCCACGCTGGAGGCCGGCATCGGGGCCGACAGTCCCGACCTGCTGGAGACGCTGGACGGCTATGCCCTGGTGCTGGCGCGGCTGGGCAGGGACGCCGAGGCGGAGGCCCTGTACCGGCGCGCCGCGACGATCGCCGGCTCGCGCCTGCCGCCGGCCCATGCGGACACCCTGGCGACGACCGAGCACTATGCCGCCTTCCTCGTCGCCCGCGACCGGCCGGACGAGGCGCTGGTGCGGGTGCGCGCCGGGCTGAACGAACTGCTGGGGCAGGATGTGCGCGGCCGCGACTGGCGCAATCGGGTGCGGGGCGCCGGTCCCCTGTTCGGCCGTCAGGTCGAGGCGGCCTGGGCCGTGTCGGCCGCGGCGGACTGACGCCCCGAAAAATCTGCTCTACGCATCGCTTGACGAGTCCTCACGCGCCACTTACCTGCCGGGCGCGTTAGCACTCGGGCATGGCGGCTGCCAAAACGGTGGTCTGGCCCGGGCGCTGAAGAGATATCAAGGGAGACATCCAATGGCGTTTCGTCCGCTCGGCGATCGCGTGCTCGTGAAGCGCGTGGAAGAGGAATCCAAGACCAAGGGCGGGATCATCATCCCGGACACGGCCAAGGAAAAGCCGCAGGAAGGCGAAGTCGTCGCCGTGGGCCCGGGCGCCCGTGACGATCAGGGCAAGGTCAACGCCCTGGAGCTGAAGGCGGGCGACCGCATCCTGTTCGGCAAATGGTCGGGCACCGAGGTCAAGATCGACGGCGACGACCTGATCATCATGAAGGAATCGGACGTCCTGGGCGTCCTGTCCTGAGTGATTAGTGATGGGTGATTAGTGGCTGGCGCGACCGGTTCAGGTCCTGCCGCCGCGGCTAATCCCATCGATCACTAACCACTAACCACCAAACACTTCTTTCAAGGAGCAGCCGGATGGCCGCCAAGATCGTACAGTTCAACACCGACGCGCGCGACAAGATGCTGCGCGGCGTCAACGTCCTCGCCAATGCGGTGAAGGTCACCCTGGGTCCGAAGGGCCGCAACGTCGTGATCCAGAAGTCCTTCGGCGCCCCGCGCTCGACCAAGGACGGCGTGTCGGTCGCCAAGGAAATCGAGCTGGAAGACGCCTTCGAGAACATGGGCGCCCAGATGATCCGCGAAGTCGCCTCGAAGACGAACGACAAGGCGGGTGACGGCACCACCACCGCGACCGTTCTGGCCCAGGCCATCGTCCAGGAAGGCCTGAAGGCCGTCGCCGCCGGCATGAACCCGATGGACCTGAAGCGCGGCATCGACAAGGCCGTCGGCGTCGTGCTGGACGAGGTCAAGTCGATCTCCAAGCCGGTTTCGAACAACTCGGAAATCGCCCAGGTCGGCACCATCTCGGCCAACGGCGACTCGGAAATCGGTTCGCTGATCGCTGAAGCCATGGCCAAGGTCGGCAACGAAGGCGTCATCACCGTCGAGGAAGCCAAGACCGCCGAGACCACCGTCGACGTCGTCGAGGGCATGCAGTTCGACCGCGGCTACCTGTCGCCGTACTTCATCACCAACGCGGACAAGATGGAGGCTGTCCTCGAGGAGCCGCTCATCCTGCTCCACGAGAAGAAGCTGACCTCGCTGCAGCCGATGCTGCCGATCCTGGAAGCCGTGGTGCAGTCGGGCCGTCCGCTGCTGATCATCGCCGAGGACATCGAGGGCGAGGCCCTGGCCACCCTGGTGGTCAACAAGCTGCGTGGCGGCCTGCGCGTCGCCGCCGTCAAGGCTCCGGGCTTCGGTGACCGCCGCAAGGCCATGCTGGAGGACATCGCCGTCCTGACCGGCGGCCAGGTCATCTCGGAAGACCTGGGCATCAAGCTGGAGAGCGTCTCGCTCGACATGCTGGGCAAGGCCAAGAAGGTCTCGATCACCAAGGACGACACGACCGTCGTCGAGGGCGCCGGCGAGAAGGAGGGCATCGAAGCCCGCGTCTCGCAGATCAAGGCCCAGATCGAAGCCACCACGTCGGACTACGACCGTGAGAAGCTGCAGGAACGTCTGGCCAAGCTGGCCGGCGGCGTCGCCGTCCTGCGCGTCGGCGGCTCGACCGAGGTCGAGGTCAAAGAGAAGAAGGACCGCGTCGACGACGCCCTGAACGCGACCCGCGCGGCCGCCGACGAAGGCATCGTCCCGGGTGGCGGCATCGCCCTGCTGAAGGCTTCGAAGAAGCTGGAAGGCCTGACCGGCGACAACGCCGACCAGAACGCCGGCATCGCCATCATCCGTCGCGCCCTGCAGGCTCCGATCCGTCAGATCTCGGAGAACGCAGGCGTCGAGGGCTCGATCGTCGTCGGCAAGGTGCTGGAATCGAACGACGCCTCGTTCGGCTTCAACGCCCAGACCGAAGAGTACGGCGACCTGGTCAAGATGGGCGTCATCGACCCCGCCAAGGTGGTCCGCACCGCCCTGCAGGACGCCGCCTCGGTGGCCGGCATCCTGATCACGACCGAAGCGGCCGTGGCCGATGCGCCGAAGAAGGCCTCGGCCGGCGGCGCCCCGGACATGGGCGGCGGCATGGGCGGCATGGGCGGCATGGACTTCTAAGGTCCGCCGTTCAGTCGACACGCTGAAACAGAAGAGGGCGTCCCGGGAAACCGGGGCGCCTTTTTTGTGCGTTGAACCGCGCCGCTGCCCCCGCGTTCGACTCCGCGATCTGATGCGGAGAGGAACGATGGTCGCGCGGCCGACATGGCAAGGACATCTGAAGCTGTCGCTGGTCACCTGCCCGGTGGCCATGTTCACGGCGACGTCGTCGTCGGCGCACGTCAGCTTCCACCTGATCAATCCGGACACGAACAACCGCATCCGCATGGTGCCGACGGATCCGGATTCCGGGCCGGTGGAGCGGTCGGATCTGGTGAAGGGATATGAGGTGTCGAAGGACGAGTACGTCCTGATGGACGACGCCGACTTCGAGAAGGTGAAGCTCGACGCGACCCGGACCATCGACATCCAGCAGTTCGTGGACGCCGACGACATCGACCGGCGCTACTATGACAGCCCCTTCTATCTGGTCCCGGAGAAGGGGGTGGGGGCCGAGGCCTTCGCCGTCATTCGCGAAGCGATGAAGGAGACGGGCAAGACGGCGATCGGCTCGGTGGTGATCCGGGGCCGGGAGCGTCAGCTGGCGCTGGAAGTCTGCGGCAAGGGGCTGATCGCCTACTCCCTGCGGGCCTGGGACGAAGTGCGTCAGGCCGACGACTATTTCGACGACATCCCGGCAGTGAAGGCCGACCGCGAGATGGTCGAGATCGCCGAAAAGATCATCGGCCAGAAGGATTCGAAGTTCGACGCGTCGAAATTCCGCGACCGTTACGACGAGGCGCTGAAGGCGCTGATCAAGTCCAAGCAGAAGGGCGGCAAGGGCCTGGTCGAGGCGCCCGAGCCGGAGGACACCAATGTCATCGATCTGATGGCCGCCCTGCGCAGCAGTCTGAAGGGATCGGCGACGGGCGCCCGCAAGACGACGGCGGGCAAGAAGGCTGCGCCGGCGAAGAAGCCTGCGGCGAAGAAGGCGCCTGCGCGCAAGACCGCGGCGAAGAAGAAGGCGGCCTAGAGCTTCATCGCTTTCAGGGCCGGCCTGAGGCTGGCCTCGGCCTTCCGGAAGTCGGCCCAGGGATCCGGCTTCTTCAGCAGGGCCGCGGCCTCGGCGATGGTGAAGGCGCGCGGGTCCAGACCCTTGCGGACCTGGCTCCAGTTCAGCGGCAGGGCGATGGTGGCGCCGGGCCGCGCCCGGGGCGACCATGGGGCGACGGCGGTCGCCATCCGGCCATTGCGTAGATAGTCGATGAAGATCTTCCCGCCCCGCGCCTTCTTGGCCAGGGTGGTGGTGAAGCGATCCGGATCGTCGGCCTTCAGCGCCTCGGCCACGGCTTTTGCGAAAGCCTTGCACTGATCCCACTCCACCCGGCTGCGACCATCCGAGCGGACGGGGACGACCACATGCAACCCCTTGCCGCCGGTGGTCTTCACGAAGGGCGTCAGGCCCAGGTCCTCCAGCTTCGTCTTCACCGTCTTCGCGGCCGCCATGACGTCGGCGAAGTCCAGACCCTCATCGGGATCGAGGTCGAAAGTGACCTGATCGGGCGTTTCCGGGTCGCCGGGACGGCAGCCCCACGGATGCAGCTCCAGCCCGCCGGCCTGGGCGAGGGCGACGAGGCCGCCGACGTCCTCGACGCCGACATAGGGCTTGCGCTCCTTCACATCGATCAGCTTCAGGCGCGGGTTTGAGCCGGGCATGGCGTGGCGCTGGAAGAAGCGCTGGCCGTCGATGCCGTCGGGGGCCCGGACGATGGAGATGGGGCGGTCGGCGACATGTTCCAGCATGCGTTCGGCGACGCGCTCGTAGTAGCGGGCGAGGTCGGCCTTGGTGACCGCGTCGCGGCCGTCGGTGGCGGGCCACAGGATCTTGTCGGGGCTGGAGATCGCGACGTCCGCCACGACGGTGCGGGCCTTGCCCGTCGTGGCCTTCGAGGACGGTTCGACCGGCGGGATCGGGGCGTCGGTGACCTCGCTCGCCGTCTTGTCGTCGCGCAGCCCCTTGAACGCCGCCTGCCGCAGGGAGCCGGATTCGGTGTAGCCGCCGTGCTCCAGCTCGGCGACCAGCACGGGCTTCAGCCAGTGGATATCCTTGCCGCCGCGTGGGGCGGACTTGCCGGCGAACGGGGAGGTGTCGGCGGCAGCGGACTTCAGCGCCGGCAGAAGGGTCTTCAGCAGGGGCTGGGCGTAGCCGGTCCCGACGCGGCCGAGATAACGCAGCCCGTCCTTCTCGCGCACCCCGACCAGCAGGGAGCGGAAGCGGGTCCGGCCTTCGGACGACCAGCCGCCGATCACCACCTCGTCGCGGCCCCGGCACTTCGACTTCAGCCAGGTAGATGAGCGACCGGCCGTGTACGGAGCGTCCAGCTTCTTGGAGATGACGCCTTCCAGATCCATCCGGCAGGCGCTCTCAAGAATGGCCGTGCCGGATGTGGCGAAATGGTCGACGTAGCGGATGCGCTTGCCGGCGGCTTTCGGGATCCGATCGAGATGGGCCTGTAGCCGAGCCTTGCGGACGGCCAGCGGCAGTTTGCGCAGGTCGTCGAGGCCCTCCGACAGCAGGTCGAAGGCGAAGAAGACCAGCTTGCCGGTCTTCCCGTCCGAGATGGCCGCCTGCAGGGCCGAGAAGTCCGGCATGTGGTCGGCGTCCAGGGCGCAGAGCTCGCCGTCGACCACGCCGTCGGGCCAGCGGGCGGCGTCGGCGACGACCTCGGGAAACTTGGCCGACCAGTCGTGGCCGCGCCGGGTGTAGAGCCGGGCCTTGCCGCCACCGGTGGCGATCTGGACGCGATAGCCGTCGAACTTGATCTCGTGCGCCCAGCCGGCGCCGCGCGGCGGATGGTCGGCGACCTTGCACAGCTGGATGGGGGTGAAGGCGGCGGGCTTCTTGACCGCCGCCTCGCGGGGCTGGACCTTCGGCTTCTTCGGCCCCGCCTTTGCGACGGGCTTCGAGGACGTCCACTGCCTGCGGCCGTCGGCGATCTCGGCCAGCGACCGGCCGGTGGCGACCGAGGCGTCGATCTCCATATTGGCGTCGCCCTCGCCCGGGACGGCGAAGGCGTCCTTCTCCTTGATCAGCAGCCAGTTGTTGCGCTTCGACGGCTTGCCGCGATCGCCCTTCAGCCGGACCAGCGCCCAGCCGCCCTCGAGCCGCTCGCCGTGGAGGATCATCTTCACCGAGCCCTTGCGGAAGTCGGCCTCGAGCGTGTCGGGATTCTGCGGCTCCCAGGTGCCGCGATCCCACATCTGCACCGTGCCGGCGCCGTAGTTGCCCGACGGGATGGTCCCCTCGAAGGCGCCATAGTCCAGCGGGTGATCCTCGACCTCCACCGCCAGCCGCTTCACGGCCGGGTCGCGCGAGGGGGCCTTGGTCACCGCCCAGGACTTCAGCACCCCGTCCGCCTCGATGCGGAAGTCGTAGTGCAGCCTCGTCGCCGCGTGGCGCTGGATCAGATAGGTCAGGCTCTTGCGACGGCCGCGCGCCTTGCGGCCCTTCGGCTCGGGGGTGACCCCGAAATTCCGTTTGGCCTTGTAGGTCTCCAGCTCTCCGCGCACCGCGACTCCTCCAGCGACGCGGATAAACGCGCTGGAACGGGAATCGCTCAGCCGGACGTCAGAGGTACTTCATCCACCACTGGCCGCTGCGGCGTTTGACGCCGGCGAACCAGCGGCAGGCGAACCAGCTGGGGATGGCGGCGAGCACGGCGATGGCCCAGACCCAGCCGACGTTGGGGACGCCGAAGACCTCGCCCTGATTGGCGCCGAAGATCGCCAGACAGGCGCGGGCGGCCAGATGCAGGCCGTAGAGGTGGATCAGGTAGAAGAACAGGGGCGCGCCGCCGTAGACGGCGAGCAGGCGGATCAGGCGCGGCCAGATCACCTCGAAGGCGGCCAGCAGCAGGGTCCCGACGCCGAGCGTCAGCAGGATGAAGTCGGCCGACGGCGGATATTTGGTCAGGTTGAAGACGCTCATCACCGTCTGCAGCGGGGTCGGATAGACCGACCACGGCAGGGGCTCGCCATAGATGTTGATGGCGCGCAGGACGGCGAACAGGGCGAGCATCGACAGGCCGAGGATCGTCAGGTCGCGCAGGCGGCGCGCGGCCGGCGCCTTGAACCATGGCCCGACCGCATAGCCGAGCGCGGCGATGCCGATCCACGGCAGCAGGGGGTAGGAGGTCCGCACCTGTCCGCCCCACGGCATCTGGATGAAGCCGCGATCATGCAGGACGGCCCAGATCGCGTGGCCGGGCTGGCCCTCGGGAATGGTGACGGGCGTCAGCAGGTTGTGGCCCAGCACGATGATCAGACCGACCGCGATCAGGGCGGGGCGCGGCAGCCAGACGAGGGCTGACAGCACGATCATCGACAGGCCGATCGCCCAGATCACCTGCAGGAAGATCGTCGGCGGCAGGACGTCGAAATTCCAGGCGAAGTTCACGACGGTCAGCTCGAGGAAGACGAGGAACAGGCCGCGCTTGAACAGGAAGCCCGACGCGGCCGCCGTTCCGCCCTTCTTCGACGCATAGAGCCAGGCGCCCAGGCCGGTCAGGGCGACGAAGACCGGGGCGCACAAGTGGGCGGCGAGGCGGGTGAAGAACAGGGCCGGCGAGGTCGTCGCCACATCCATCGGGTCCGGCACCTGGGCGTGGATGAAGAAGAACTCCCGCGCGTGGTCGACCAGCATCAGCAGGATCACCAGCCCGCGAAGCGCGTCGATCGACGGAATGCGGGGCGAGGGGAGCGACGGCGAGGCGGGGGCAGGCAAGGCGGTTGACAGCGACATGTGGGAGCGTCTAGCCGATATAGTATAACATCACAAATGGAGTTTCCCTTGTCCCTGCTGACGAGTTGCGCGGGCCTTTGCCTGCTGGCCGCCGCGACGCCCCCGGTCGAGGCCGATCAGACCGGCCCGAACACGTTGGGCGAGATCGTCGTCCTGGGCAGCCGGACCGTTCGCGACGCAACCCTGGGCGCCGGAGCGGCGACGGAACTGATGTCGCCGTCGAGCCGGTCGGTGGAGGCGGATCTGCTGCAGGCGCTCGGCGCGACCCGGCTGGTGGATGCGCTGGAGGTCGTCAGCGGGGTCAGCCAGCAGAACAACCGTGGCGGGGTTATGGACAATTTCGCCATCCGCGGCTTCCTCGGCACGCCGGACGGCGGGGCGGAATACTATGTCGACGGCTTCCTCGCGAACCGGGGCATGGCGCCGCCGCGGGACCCGGCCACGACCGAGCGGGTCGAGGTGCTGAAGGGGCCGGCCGGCGCCCTGTTCGGGGACATCGATCCGGCCGGGCGGATCAATCTTGCTTCGAAGACGCCGCGGTTCGAGACCGATGCGCGATTCACGGCGACCGTGGGTTCGTTCGGCCTGACGCGCGGCGAGCTGGACCTGACCGGGCCGCTGGTCGGCGGGACCCTGGCCGGCCGGATCGTGGTGGCGGGAGAGACCAGCGACGGCTGGCGCGATCACGTCTTCCTGGACCGGACGGTGGTGGCGCCGTCGCTGACGTGGCGACCGAACGAGGCCCTGCGCCTGACCTATGTCGGGGAGTTCACCACCTTCGACACCCTGTTCGACCGGGGCGTGCCGGGACTGAACGGCGACGCCCTGGCCCTGCGGCGGGAGAACTACTACGGCGAGCCGGGCGATGGGACGACCCGCTTCCGCAACGAGCGGCATCAGGTGTCGGGCGAATACTGGCTGGGCGACGACTGGAGCCTGGTCGGCGGCGTGGCGTGGCGTGGCGGGTCGCTGAAGGGCCTGTCCAGCGATCACTCGCGACTGGTCGGCGACAGCCTGTGGCGTCAACGGCGCGGGCGTGATTTCAGCGTCGACGATCTGTCCGCGCGGCTGGAGGTGCGGGGCCGGATCGAGACCAGCCTGGGCGTGCATCGCCCGGCATTCGGGGTGAAGGCCTATGAGCTGGAGTACGGCGAGCGCTGGCTGCGTCGCAATCCGTCGGCGGCGGCGCCCTATGCGGTCAACATCTTCACGCCGGTCTACGGACAGGTCGCGCCGGACCCCGCTCCGTTCACGGACAATCTGGAGACCCGCGAGGTCGTCACCTTCTACGCAGAGGATCTGTGGCAGGTCACCGACCGGCTGAGCCTGATCGCGGGCCTGCGGGTGGACGACTATACCCAGACGATCCGCAACAACCGCACCGGCGCGGTGGGCGAGGTCTCGGACAATCCGTTGGATGGCCGCGTGGGGCTTCGCTACCGGCTGACGGACGCCCTGTCGCTGCACGCGGGATGGGGCCAGTCGTTCGTTCTGAACTCGGGCACGGGGCGTGACGGGAACGGGTTCGCGCCGGAATCCGGTGAGGGCTACGAACTGGGCGTCAGCGGGGCCTGGGAGGGCGTCGATCTGGCGATGACGATCTTCGACATCGAGAAGACCGACATCCTGACGACCGATCCGGTCGATCCCAACTATCTGGCTCCGGTCGGCAAGCTGACCACGCGCGGGGTGGAACTGGATGGCTCGGTGCGGATCGCGGACGCCTGGCAGGTGATCGCCAACTACTCCTGGACGGATGCGGAAGCCGATGACGCGGCCTTCGCCAGCGACACGGTGCTCAATGTGCCGGAGCACTCCGGCTCGCTGTTCGCCGTCGGCCGGTTCTCGCAGCCGGACGGCCGCGAATGGTCGGTGATGGCGGGCGCCGCCTATGTCGGCGAGCGGGCCGGCGACCTGAACGCGAACGGCATCCGCTTGCCGGCCTACTGGAAGGTCAAGGCGGCCGCCGACTACGATCTGACGCCGAACCTGACTGCGCGGGTCGAGGTCGATAACCTGTTTGACGAGGACTACGCCGCCAGCTCCTACAGCGCCCTGTGGATCAGCCGCGGCGCGGCTCGCTCGGTGCGGGCGTCGCTGACGGTGAAGCTGTAGCGGTCTGCACCGGACACGGGCCCAAGTGTCGCCTTTTATTCACCCGGCAGCAAAATTTCCCGGAAAAGGAGAGCGCTGGTTGCCGGTCGGCGCCGTTCGTGCTTGGAGGGCTTCGGGAGCATCTTGTTGGTGATCAGTCCGTTACGGCCCAGTACCGATCGCGTCTGCACAACCTGATGAGTTGAGTGAAGTCGGGGGCGACGTGTCGATATCTGGAAGTGCCGCGCTGAAACGCGCGTGGGCCGTGCTGCGCGCGTGCCTGTTTGGCGTGCTGTTTGTCGTCGGATCGTTCGCGCTCCCTGCGCAGGCCCAGGCGCAGATCACGGTCAGCGCGACTCTTCCGCCCAGCGACGTTGGCGACACCTACGGGGCCACCTTTGTCGCCTCGGGCGGTATGGCCCCCTATACCTACTCGGTAAGTGCCGGGACCTTGCCTCCGGGTACGACACTTCAGGCTGACGGCTTTCTCAGCGGAACGCCGACGACTGCCGGGACATACAACTTTTCAGTTCGGGCAGAGGATTCAGTCGGCGCTTCGGGTTCGTCATCCTTTTCTGTGACGATCACTCCGCGGCTCACCTTCTCCCCAAGTCCGTTTACGGCCGGCACGGTCGGGGTCGCCTACAACCGGACGATCACCTTCAGCGGGGGAACGGCGCCATACACCCTGTCGATCCCGTTCGGGCAACCAATTCCGGCCGGCTTGACGCTGACAAACTTCGGGGGCTTCGCGCGGCTGCAGGGCACGCCGACCCAGGCCGGGGTCTACAATCTGTTCGTGGAGATCAGGGACTTTGCGGGCCGCAGCCGCATCAGCCAGACGTCCATCACCATCAATCCCCCCGCCGGCATCACACTGACGCCGACGGCGCTGGCGTCGACTTTCGCCGGCCAGCCCTACAGCACGCAACTCTCCGCGAGCGGCGGAACGGCGCCCTATAGCTATGCGGTCACAGCAGGCGCCCTTCCGACAGGCCTCAACCTGAGCGGCGCAGGACTGCTTTCGGGCACGCCGACGACGCCGGGATCCTACAACTTTACGGTCACCGCGACGGACTCGGTCAATGCGACCGGCGCCCGGGCCTATACCCTGGTCGTATCGGCGCCGACTTTGGTGATGTTCCCGCCCAGCCTGCCGGCCGGCGTCGTCGGCGGCGCCTACAATCAGACCATTTCCACCTCTGGCGGCACGGGCCCATACCAGTACGCGCTGGTATCGGGCGCGCTTCCGGTCGGGATGAGCCTCAGCAGCGCCGGCGTGCTTTCCGGCACGCCGCGCAACGACGGAACGTTCAGCCTGAGCATCCGGTCGACCGACGCCAACGGCTTTTCCGTCACCAACGCCAATCCGCTGACGATCAGTCCGCCGACCATTTCCGTGACCCCGGCTGTGCTGCCGCAGGCGACCAGCAATGTCGCCTACAGTCAGACCTTGTCGGCCATGGGCGGGATCGCACCCTACACCTGGTCGATCTCTGCCGGGGCCTTGCCGGTCGGTCTGGCCTTCAGCAGTAGCGGTGATCTGTCGGGAACACCGACGGTTCCGGGCAGCTACAATTTCACGGTCAGGACGACCGATGATGCAGGTTACGTCTCGACCAAAGCGTACACGCTGTCCGTCGCCTCGCCGACGGTCACGCTGAGCCCCTCGACCCTGCCGACGGGTGTGCGCGGGTCGTCCTATTCGCAGACCCTGTCTGCCAGCGGCGGCGTCGGCCCGTACACCTACTCGATCTTCAGCGGCGCCCTGCCGGTCGGTCTCAACCTGAGTAGCGCCGGCGTGCTTTCGGGCACCCCGACCCAGACAGGTTCGACCATGGTTGTCATCCGCGCGACGGACGCCAACGGCGCGGTCGGCGGACAGACCTATTCCGTCATGATCGATGCCGCTTCGATCTCGATCTCTCCGGGAGCGCTTCCGGACGCGGTCAGGGGCGCGAGCTACAGCCAGACGATCACCGCCGCGGGCGGAACCGGACCGTACCAGTTCACTCTCGACGCAGGCTCCTTGCCGCCGGGAGTCACCCTCGCCACCAACGGCCTCCTGTCCGGCACTCCCGTTGCTGCCGGAACCTTCTCGCTATCGATCCGGGCCACCGATGCTTTCGGCAACGTGACCGCGCAGCCCTATCAGCTGCGAGTGATTGCGCCTGTGGTGATCTCGATCGCCCCGCCGCCGGTCTTCCCGGTCGGTGGCAGCCCCTACAGCGCGCCCCTGACGGCCACCGGCGGAACGGGTCCCTACACCTTCTCGCTGACGGCAGGCGCCTTGCCGCCGGGGCTGGGTCTTGCCTCCGATGGTCTGATCTCGGGTATCCCGACGGCGATGGGCGACTTCCCCATCACGGTGCAGGCTGTCGATGCCAATGGCGCCATCGGTTCGCGCAACCTGAACCTCTCCGTGGCCGGCCCCGCGCCGGCCCTGCTGCCGAACAGCCTGCCTTCGGGTACGGCTGGCACGGCCTACAGCCAATCGCTCAGCAGCACCGGCCTGACCGCGCCGGTTACCTGGGCGATCACCTCCGGGGCACTGCCTGCCGGCATGACCCTGAGCCCGGCCGGTGTTCTGGCCGGAACGCCGACACAGGCCGGAGACTTCACGTTCGGAATCAGGGCGACGGATACCTACGGCTTCATCGGCTCGCGGCCCATGACCTTGCGGATCGAGGCGCCCTCGATCTCGCTCTCTCCAACGTCGCTTCCTGGCGCTGAAGCCGGAGTCGCCTACAGCCAGTCGCTGACGGCGGCCGGCGGAACCGGTCCCCATGTCTTTATGATTGTGACCGGAGCCCTGCCTACTGGCATGACCCTGAGCCGGGCAGGTGTTCTGGCCGGTACGCCGGTCCAGGCGGGAGACTTCACGTTCGGCGTGCGGGCCACGGATGCGCATGGCTTCACCGGCTCGCAATCCCTGACCCTGCGGGTTCAGGCACCCTCGATCTCGCTCGCCCCGGGCGCGGTGCCGGCGACCGTGGCTGGCGTCGCCTACAGTCAGACCTTTGTCGCCTCGGGCGGTGTCGGCCCCTATGCCTTCAGCATCGCCGGCGGTGCGCTTCCGGCGGGTCTCACCCTGAGTGGCGGTGGTGTCCTGACGGGCGTGTCGTCGCAGGCCGGAACCTTCGACTTCACGGTTCGGGCGGCCGACGCAAACGGATTCCCGGCATCACAGGCCTACAGCCTTGTCGTAACCGCGCCGTCGATCTCGCTTTCGCCGACGTCGCTTCCAGGCGGCACGACCGGGGTAGCCTACAGCCAGTCGCTGTCGGCGGCTGGCGGAACCGGTCCGTACGGTTTCACGATTGCGACCGGGGCGCTTCCGGCCGGTCTCACGATGACGACAGCGGGGGTCATTTCGGGCGTCCCGACCGTGGCTGGCAGTGCGTCCTTCACGGTGCGCGCGAGCGATGCGAATGGGTTCAGCGTCCAGTCCGCGCTCACGATCGTGGTGGCGCCGAGCGCCGTCACGGCGGCGCCGATTACGGTCGAAATCCTCCAGGGACAGTCGACAACGGTGGATCTGACCACGGGAGCAAACGGCGGGCCGTTCACCGGCGCGAACCTTGTGTCCCTGACGCCCGCGTCATCGGCCGAGGCGGTGATCTCGAATCCGTCAGCGGGCCAGTACAGCCTGACGATCACGCCGGCATCGACCTTCTCGGGTCGCCTGACGGCCACCTATACCCTCTCCAACGCCAGTTCGACCTCGTCGCCCGGAACGGTGACGGTGGTGGTGACGGCTCGTCCGGATCCTGCAGCTGACGCGGAAGTCACGGGCCTTATCGCGGCCCAGGGCGAGACCGCCCGCCGGTTCGCGGGCAGCCAGATCGAGAACCTCAGCAATCGGTTGGACGACCTGCGCACGGGCGGAGGCGGCACGTCCCGTCTGAACCTGGGCTTCTCCGGCGGCAGCCAGGAGTTTGATTACGGTCTCGACCCTGCCCTGCGCCGGGCGCATGAGGATCGCGTCGCCGATACGGGCTTCATGCATGGCGCGTCGTCGCTTGCAGGTCAGATGGAGGCGCGGGGCGACATGGATCGCGCCGGGATCACCGGAAGACAGGGCGGCGCCATCCGCGAGGGGCGCTGGGGTGTCTGGGCGTCGGGCGTTGTCGATTTCGGCAGGCGCGACGCTGACGGGTCGCAGGAAGGGGCCAAATTCACCACTTCCGGTCTGACCGCAGGCGTGGACTATCGCATTGACGAGACCCTGGTCCTGGGCATGGCCGCCGGATACGGACGTGACGAAAGCCGCATTGGCGGCAACGGCACCCGGTCGGAAGGCAGTGGCTACAGCCTCTCCGGTTATGGCTCGTTCCGACCCTCCGACTCGTTCTTCATCGACGGGGCGCTCGGGTATGGCGTGCTCGATCTCACTTCGCGCAGGTTCGTGACCGCCAACGGCATGACCGCGACCGGCGATCGTGACGCCGACCAGTGGTTCGGTTCGGTCCGGATCGGGACCGAGCTGGAGCGTGGCGCATGGCGCCTGTCCCCGTTCGGTCGCCTGTCCGCGAGCCGCTCTGTCCTGGAAGCCTTCTCTGAACAGGGCGGCGGCATCTACAGCCTGGCGTACGACGAACAGGTCACGCGAACGACCACGGGCGGCGTCGGCCTCCTGATGGATAACGCGCGCGAGCTCGGCCGTCGCTGGCTGACCACGCGGATCCGGCTGGAGTATGCGCACGACTTCCAGGATGCCGCGTCGGCCGGACTGTCCTACGCCGACTGGGTGAACGGTCCGGACTACCGGGCGGTAGTCTCACCCTCGGGCTCGGACCGGTTCATGGGAGCCGTTGGCCTGAAGCTGCTTGAAGAGAACGGCGTCACGTTCGGGCTGGACTACCAGCTCGGGCTGGCGAGCGGGCTTGAGCAACACCAGATCCGGCTCCTGATCCAGGCGCCGTTCTGATACGGAAACGCCGCCGTCGGCTCCCGGAAGGGGCTAACGGCGGCGCTTTTGCGATCAGCATGTGATCCGGGACCGACCACGGTCGGTCCGCGGATCTCGACGGCTAGTGATCCCCGTGACTGTGGCCCGGGCCGTGGCCGTGGCCGTCGGTGTCGACTTCCGTAGCGCCGGCGGCCCAGCCTTCGCCGCCTTCCTCCGCGAACCAGAACGGGGCGCGTTCGCGCTGGCGCGGGGCGATCTCGTTCATGTGGTTGTCGTAGACGCGGCCGTTGGCGATCGTGTGCGAGATCGAGGTCGTGTTGCGGATGTTCTCCAGCGGGTTGGCGTCCAGCACGACCATGTCCGCCAGCTTGCCGACCTCCAGCGAACCGATGTCGCGGTCCATGCCCAGCGAGCGGGCGCCGTTCAGCGTGCCGGCGCGCAGGGCGTCGTGCGGGCTCATGCCGCCCTGGGCCAGGCTCCACAGCTCCCAGTGGGCGGCGAGGCCCTCGCGCTGGCCGTGGGCGCCGATCGAGACGCTGACGCCCTGTTCGGACAGGCGGGCGGCCTCGCGGGCGATGGAGATGTGGTTCCACTCATTGTCCGGCGCGGTGACCGGACGACGGGCGCGGGCGTCAAGGATGCGGCGCGGAACGTACTGGGTCAGGATCGGGTGATTCCAGACCGGGCTTTCCTGGTACCAGTAGTTTTCGCCGTAGCTGCCGCCGTAGGCCACGACCAGGGTCGGGTTGTAGGCGACGTTGGTCTGGCGCCAGAGCTGGTGCACGTCGTCATAGAGTCGGGCGACCGGGATCGAGTGCTCGATCGTCGTGTGGCCGTCCACGATCATCGACATGTTGTGCTGGAACAGGGAGCCGCCCTCGGGGACGACCATCATGTTCAGCTCGCGCGCGGCCTGGATGATCTGCTGGCGCTGGTCGCGGCGGGGCTGGTTGTAGCTCTTCACGCTCCACGCCCCGGCGGCCTGCATGCGACGCAGGGTCGAGCGGGCGTCGTCGAGGCCGTCGACCTGGGCGGTGAAGGCGGTGGTCGCGCCGTACAGGATGGTGCCGGTCGAGAAGATGCGCGGGCCGACCACGCGGCCGGCGCGGGCCAGCTCGGAGTGGGCGAAGATCTCGCTGGTGTCGTTCGACGGGTCGTGGATGGTCGTCACGCCGAAGGCCAGGGCCGCATAGTTGACCCAGCTCTGCTGCGGGATGATCTCGTCCGACCCCATCGAGCCGTGCCAGTGGGCGTCGACCAGACCGGGCATGATGGTCTTGCCGGTCATGTCCAGCGTCGGGGTGCCGGCCGGGATGGTGGTGGAGGCCAGCGGGCCGATCGCCTCGATGCGGTTGCCGTCGATGACGACCACGCCGTTCTCGATCACCTCGGCGCCGTTCATGGTGATCAGGCGCGCGCCGGTCAGGGCGATACGGCCTTCCGGACGATCGGTCGGGACGCTGAAGCCCAGGTTGATGCCGTGCTCGTCAGGCTTCGGCAGCTCGTCCGGCGCGCCGTCGACGAAGGTGAAGGACTGGTTCAGGTCGCGGGTGAACAGCTCCGGCCCCAGTGACCACTGCAGGCGGCGGCTGTCGCCCGACCAGCTGAGCCATTCGCCGGCGTCGCGAGTGACGCGGGCCTGCGGCAGGGCCTTGCCGTCGGGGCTGACGTTGACCGGGCGGCCTGCAGCCACGAAGGGCGCGACATAGGCGTTGAAGCGCTCGGTCCAGCCGACCCAGTTTCCGTCCGGTGAGAGGGCGAACTCGCCGGCCCACTGGGAGGTCATGTGGGTGCGCTTGTCCTCGCCGTTCATGTCGACAGAGATCAGGGCGCGGTTCTCGCCCTCGCGGCCGGTCAGGAACAGGCGGTCGCCATTGGCGCCGAACTGGGGCGCGACGCCCTGGTCGGTGATGCGGACCGGATCGCCGCCCGCGGCCGGGATACGATAGACGCCCGGATCGCGGCTCCACAGGGCCGAGGTCAGGAAGCCGTCCGACACCGTCCGATAGACGATGGTGCGGCCGTCCGGGCTGAAGGTCGGCTCGACGTAGTGGCCGGGGCGACGGGTGACGACGCGGCCCTCGCCGCCGTTGGCGGAGACCACACGGACCGTGCCGAAGTCCTGATCGTCCCAGGTCGTGTAGACGATCGAACGGCCGTCGCGGGACCAGTTCGGGTAGAGCTCGAAGTGATCGCTCTGTCGGGTCAGGCGGCGCGCCGTGCCGGTCGGCAGGTCGCGGATCCAGAGGTTGCCGAGGGCCTCGAACACCACGCGCGAGCCGTCCGGCGAGGGGCGGGCCCAGCGGATCATGCGCACGTCGAACTGCGCCGGAGCGACCTCGACCGGGAAGCGCACGGCCTCCTGCACGCGACGGGTGTCGGCGACGTGGAACGGAATGTCCGTCACCTCGCGGCTGGCGACGTCGATGCGCTGGATGCGGCCATCGGCCCAGAAGACGATGGAGCGGTTGTCCGGCGTCCAGCTGATGGCCGGATAGACGCCGTGGACGGCCCAGGTCTCCTGCATGTCGCGGTCGAGGCCCGAGAAGATCGGCGTCTCGCGCCCGGACTCGATGTCCATGACATAGAGGGTCGACTGGTAGCGAACGCGCCGGATGAAGGCGAGCGAGCGGCCGTCAGGCGAGGGCGTCGGACGGATAGAGCCGCCCGGACCGGTGACATAGGGATCGATCTCGCCGGTTTCGCGGTCCAGACGGCGGATGATGTAGATCTGGGTGTTGGGGTCCTTCGAGTACTCGAAGGTGTTGCCCGCAGTGGCGTCGTCGCTGAAGTAAAGATAGCGGCCATCCGGCGAGAACGCGGGCTCGCCGGTGTCCTTCTGGGGCGTGCGGCGCTCGGTCATCTGAACGCCGCCGCCGCCGGAGCGGTGGTACATCCACAGTTCACCGGCGCCGAGCGAGCGGGACGAGGTGAAGTGCTTGCGCGCGACGATGAACTGGCCGTCGGGCGTCCACTCGGGCTGGTTCAGCAGGCGGAAGGTCTCCCGCGAGATCTGCAGCGGATTGGAGCCGTCGGCGTCCATGATCCAGACGTTGTCGCCGCCGCCGCGGTCCGAGGTGAAGGCGATGTGCCGGCCGTCGGGCGACCATTTCGGCTGCATGTCCCAGGCCACACCACTCGCAATGGCGCGGGCCTCGCCGCCGGCGACCGGCATCACATAGATGTCGCCCAGCAGATCGAAGACGATGGACTGCCCGTCAGGGCTGACGTCCAGCGACATCCAGGTGCCGCGGGTGGTGTCGATGGGGATGTCGCGCGACGGTCCCGGCGGGTTCTGGACGTCCCATTTGGCGTCCTCGGCCTCCGCTTCGGTCTCCGTGGTTTCGGTCGCGGGCGGTGCGACGACGACAGGAGCGGGTTCGGGGGTCTGGGCCCAGGCGGATCCGGCGAACGCCAGTGAGGCGGCCGTGGCCAGCAGTACGCGCTTCATCTTCGGATTTCCCCCGGGGCAAGCCTGACTATGGGCCGGCACAAGAGCATCGGGGACAGGGGGTGTCCAGTCGTGCCCGACTGTCCCGCGGTCAGTCCTCCAGCGGGGGCAGGCCGGCTTCCTTGCGGGCGGCGGCCTCGGCCTTCTTCTCGGCCTTGCGCGCAGCCTTCTCGGCGGCCTTCTTCGCCTCGGCGCGTTCGCGTTCCTGCCGTTCAAAGCTGTAGTTGGGCTTGCGGGCCATGGGCGCGTCCTTTCGTTCGGACCTGAATGTGGTTCGTCAGGGGGCTGACGGCAAACTCAATCGACTGCGACGATTTCGACGGCCTGTCCGGCGACGGTCGCCTCGTCGCCGACGCGCTTGCCGATCAGGGCGCGGGCGAGGGGCGAGACGTGGCTTACGGAGCCGGCGGAAGGGTCCGCCTCGTCCTCGCCGGTGATGCGCCAGGTCTGGGTGCGGCCGTCCTCTCGCTCGATCGTCACCGAGCCGCCGAAGCGGACCCGGCCGTCGGCCTCGATCTCGACCAGCAGGGCCGAGGCGCGGCGGGCGGTCCAGTAGCGCAGGTCGCGGGTGGCGCGCGCCATGGCGGTGCGATCCGCCTCGATGTCGCCCTTCGCCTGCGCCGCCGTATAGGCAGCACGCGCCTCGGCCAGGGCGGCCTCGATCGCGGCCAGACCCGACGGGGTGACCAGATTGGGGTGCGGGGAGATCGGACGGTCGGGAAGATCGGCGGCCGTGGCCTCCAGGTCTTCCTCGCGGGTGAAGGCGACGCTCATGGGGAATGAGCGTATGGCGGTCGCGCGCGTTCCGGTCCACAGGAAGCCGATGAGCGAGATGAAGACCGTACATGTGATCGGCGCCGGGCCGGCGGGCCTGATGGCGGCCGAGCGACTGGCCGGCACCGGGGTGCGCGTGGTGGTCCATGAGGCGATGCCGTCCGTGGCGCGCAAATTCCTGATGGCGGGGCGCGGCGGGCTGAACCTGACCCACTCCGAGCCGATCGAGCCTTTCACCGGACGATATGCGGAAGCGGGGCCGGTGGTCGGGCGCTGGCTGGAACGGTTCTCGCCCACCCATCTGATCGGCTGGGTCGAGGGGCTGGGACAGCCGACCTTCGTCGGTTCGTCGGGGCGAGTGTTTCCAAAGACGATGAAGGCCTCGCCCCTCCTGCGGGCCTGGCTGGGCCGGCTCGGTGAGCTGGGCGTTGAGGTCCGGACGCGTTCGCGATGGATCGGGCGCGAGGGCGAGGGCTGGGTGTTCCGGACGCCGGACAGCGAGAGAGTCGAACGACCTGATGCGGTGGTTCTGGCGTTGGGCGGAGCCAGCTGGCCGCGGCTGGGATCGGATGGGTCGTGGACGGACGATCTGGCCAGGTCGGGTGTCGAGATCGCGCCGTTCCGACCGTCAAATGTCGGCTTCGATGTCGACTGGAGCCCGGTGATGGTCGAGCGGTTCGCCGGCCAGCCGCTGAAGAATATCGCCCTGGCGCATGGCGATCGCACCGTCCGAGGAGAGGCGATGATCGCTGCCTATGGTCTGGAAGGCGGGGCGGTCTATGCCCTGTCGGCCGGGCTGCGCGACGCGATCGCGCGGGACGGGCAGGCGGCGCTGGTCGTGGATCTGAGGCCCGATCTGGATGTGGCGGCGCTGGCGGGCCGGCTGGCGAAGCCGCGCGGCAAGGACAGCGTCTCGAACTGGCTGCGGAAGGCGGGCGGGCTGTCGCCGGCCGCCGTGGGTCTGTTGCGCGAAATCCCCGGGCCGATCCCGGAAGGCGCCGACAAGCTCGCGAAGCGGATCAAGGCGGTGCGTCTGACCCTGACCGGAGTGCAGGGGCTGGAGCGGGCCATCTCCTCGGCCGGCGGCGTGACGCTGGATCAGTTGACGGACGGGCTGATGCTGAAGGCCCTGCCGGGAGTCTTCGTCGCCGGCGAGATGCTGGACTGGGAGGCGCCGACGGGCGGGTATCTGCTGCAGGCCAGCTTCGCCTCGGGCGTGGTCGCGGCGGAGGGCGTGCTGGACTGGCTGGCCTGACGGGGGCAGGGTGCCGCCTCCCCGAACCGTTGGAGTAGACCCATGCGCCTGAAATCGATCCTCGTTTCGACCACGGCCCTGTTGCTCCTCGCCTCGCCTGCGCTGGCGCAACAGGCGGATCCGGCGCGGCTGAACGAGCACACGCGCGTGCTGGCCTCGGACGAGTTCGAGGGCCGCGGCGTGGCGACGCCGGGGGAACAGAAGACGGTCGACTATCTGGTGGAGCAGTTCACCGCCCTGGGGCTGGAGCCCGGCGGGCCGGACGGTCAGTGGGTGCAGGTCGCCCATCTGAGCCGGACGCAGCAGGCGGGCCCGGCGACCATCACCGCCCGCACGCCGGGTGGCGAGATCGCCCTGCGACGCGGGCCGGACGTGCTGGTGGCCAGCGACCGGCCGGTGGACCGGATCACGGTGACCGACGCCCCGGTGATCTTCGCCGGCTATGGCGTCGATGCGCCCGAGCGCGGCTGGGACGACTTCAAGGACGTGGACGTGCGTGGCAAGGTCATCCTCGTCATCGTCAACGATCCGGACTTCGGCGCACCCGGGGGTCATCCGGTGGCGGGCCGGTTCGACGACAACGCCATGACCTTCTACGGCCGCTGGACCTACAAATTCCAGGAGGCGGCGCGGCAGGGTGCGGCGGGCGTGCTGGTGATCCACGACACCGCCGGGGCTGGCTATGGCTGGTCGGTGCTGGAGGGGTCCTCGACCGCGCCGGACTTCGACATCGTGCGCCAGAACTGGGAGGCCGAACGCGTCCCGGCCCAGGGCTGGATCCAGGGCGAGGTGGCGCAGCGCCTGTTCGAGGCGGCCGGTCTGAACTATGCGCAGCTGCGCGATCAGGCCCGCAGCGAGGCCTTCCGGCCCGTGCCGCTGGAGGGGGTGACGCTGTCGATCGACTTCGGCCAGACCCACGCCAACATCGAAAGCCGCAATGTGCTGGCGCGTATTCCGGGCACGGAGCATCCGGACCAGACCGTCATGTACGGCGCCCACTGGGACGCCTATGGCCGGGCGACGCCGGTGGGCGACGACGACATCTATAATGGCGCCGTGGACAATGCGACGGGGGTGGCCGCCATCCTCGAGCTGGCGCGTCTGTTCAGGGAGGGCGGCGCGCCGAAGCGGTCGGTGGTCTTCGCCGCCTGGACCGCAGAGGAGGCCGGGCTGCTGGGCGCGGAATACTATTCCACCAACCCGGTCTGGCCGCTGGAGACCACGGTCGCCAACATCAATATCGACAGCCTGCTGCCGGGTACGGAGGTCTCGCCCGAGATCGTGGTCATCGGCGCGGGCAAGAGCCAGACCGACCAGTGGCTGGAGCGTCGCGCGACCGAGGCCGGTCGTCACCTGATTCCCGATCCGGCGCCCCAGGCCGGCGGCTTCTACCGCTCGGACCACTTCCCGCTGGCCCTGCGCGGCGTGCCGGCCCTGTTCGGCATCGCCGGCTTTACCGGCCACAACGAGGCCAGCCGCGACTATGTCGCCAATCGCTATCACAAGCCCTCGGACGAATGGACGCCCGACTGGCGCATGGATGCGGCGGCGGTGGATGTGAACCTGCTGTACGCCGTCGGTCGGGATCTGGCCGACAGCGACCAGTGGCCGGAGTGGAACGAGGGCTCGGAGTTCCAGGCCGCGCGGGCGGCGTCGGCGGATCGCCGGCGCTGACATTTTCCACCGTCATCCTCGGGTCAAGCCCGAGGGTGACGGGGCATGGGGGAATGGCTAGGACAGGCCCATGACCGCCTCCCCCGAGATCATGGGCGTCTGCCCGCCCGAATTCGCCGCTGTGAAGGACGCCTTCGCCGCCAATTTCGTCGATGCCCCGGAAGGGCTGAACGAGCAGGGCGCGCGGTTCAGCGTCTGCGTCGGCGGCGAGACGGTGGTCGACCTGTGGGGCGGCTGGGCCGATGCGGCGCGGACCGTGGCCTATGACCAGCGGACGCTGACGCCGGTGTTCTCGACCGGCAAGGCGGTGATGGCCCTGTTGATCGCGACCTGCGTCGAGCGCGGCCTGCTGGACTATGAGGCGACGGTCGCCAGCTACTGGCCGGCGTTCGGGCAGGCGGGCAAGGACGGCATCACCGTCGGCCAGATGATGAGCCATCAGGCCGGCCTGCCGGGCTTCGACACGCCCGAGGACCCGGCCATCTGGTTCGACCGCGAGGCGACCCTGGCCCGGCTGTGCGCCCAGGCGCCGATGTGGGCGCCCGGCACAGCATCGGGCTACAGCCCCATCGTCATCGGCTATCTGGCCGGAGAGCTGTTCCGCATGGTCGACGGCCGGACCATGGGCGCGGCCCTGCGCGAGGACTTCCCGGGTCTGGATCTGTGGATCGGCCTGCCGGAGGCGGAGCACGGGCGGGTGGCGCAGATGCGCAAGCCGTCGAAGGCGACAGACCTCGGCGGCGTGGACCCGATCAAGACGGCGGCCTTCCTCGACAAGGGCTCGTCGCCCGGCGGGCGTGGCTCGGCCGAGTGGCGGATGATCGAGATCCCCTCGGCCAACATGCATGCGACCGCCGCGGACCTCGCCCGGATCATGGGCGTGCTGGCCAATGGCGGGACGTTCGAGCGGCGTCAGCTGCTGTCGGCGGAGACGCTGGCGGAGGCGACGCGCGAGCGTATCCGCGGGCGCGACAAGGTGCTGCCGTTCGACTTGGGCTGGGCGGCGGGCTTCACCCGCAACGACCTGCTGAAGATCTTCGGGCCGGACACGAACGCCGTGGGCCACTGCGGCTGGGGCGGCTCGACGGCTTTCGCCGACGCGTCGAAGGGCGTATCGGCGGCCTATGTGATGACCCGCCAGTCGCCGCACCTGATCGGCGACCCGCGGGCGCAGCGCCTGATCGGGGCGCTGTATTCGGCGCTGTAGCCGGGGGCGGAGCGTGGAAGAGTGATTGGTGGTTAGTGATTAGTGGGGTGCACTTCACCGAGACCGCGACCGTGCTCCGGCCAACCACTAATCACTCACCACTCAGACCGGCTCGGCCGAGGCCTTGAGCGCCTGACGGGCGGCGCGCTGGCGGAAGAAGGCGGCCGTCGCGAAGACCAGCGCCCCGCCCCAGATGAAGGCGAAGGAGGCGATGCGCAGGGCGGTCAGGGACTCGCCCGTGGCCACGCCGACGCCGAACTGGATCGTCGGGGCGAGGAACTGGATGAAGCCCAGCGTCGACAGCGGCAGGCGGCGCGCGGACCAGGCGAACAGCACCAGCGGCAGGACGGTGGCCGGGCCGTTCAGCAGGGCCCAGGCGACGTGGACCGGGTCGTCGAAGCCGACCGCCGCGCCGGTCTGGTTCAGCCACACCAGCCAGGCGATGCCGAACGGGGCCAGCAGCAGGCACTCGATGAACAGGCCGGCCTGGGCGTCCACCGCGACCTTCTTGCGGATGACGCCATAGCTGGCGAAGGTCACCGCGAGGATCAGCGAGATCCACGGCGGACGACCCAGCGCCAGCGCCTGCAGCACCACCCCGACGAAGGCCAGGCCGATGGCGACCCAGCCCCAGCGGTCGATGCGCTCGCGGAACAGCCACAACCCCACGATCATGTTGAGCAGCGGGTTGATGTAGTAGCCGAGGCTGGCTTCCAGCGTGGCGTGATGGGTCGTGGCCCAGACGTACAGGCCCCAGTTCAGCCCGATCAGGGCGGTGGACACCGCCAGCAGGCTGATGATCTTCGGATTGCGGAATGCGGCGACGACCTGGGCGTTCTGACGCGCGAACCACACCAGGGCAAAGGCGACGGGCGCCGCCCAGATGGTGCGGTGCGCGAGGATCTCCATCGCGTCGAAGCCGACCGCGTGCTGGCCCATGAACAGCAAGGGCATGAAGCCCCACAGCACATAGCAGCTGAAGGCGGACAGCAGGGCGGCGCGGCCCTGATCGGGACCGGTGGCGGGGGCCATGATCTTCTCCTTCGCCGGGGGGAGCCGGCGACGCAGCCCCCGGGGTCAGGCCCGAGGGTGGCGTGGGGTCAGACGGTGATGGAGCGATAGCCGCTCTTCGGCTGGATCGTGCCGGACTCGTCGAGCAGCTGGGCGATCTGGACTGCGTTCAGGGCCGCGCCCTTGCGCAGGTTGTCCGAAACGACCCAGAAACTGAGGCCGTTCTCGACGGTGTGGTCCTTGCGGATGCGCGAGACATAGACCGCGAACTCGCCGGCGGCGTCGATTGGCGTGACGTAGCCATCGGCCTCCTGCTTGTCGATCACCTGGATGCCCGGGGCGTCGCGCAGGATGGCGCGGGCCTCGTCCGGGCTGATCGGACGATCGAACTCGACCGTCACCGCCTCGGAGTGGCCGACGAAGACCGGGACGCGGACGCAGGTGACCGTCAGCTGGATGTTCGGATCCAGCATCTTGTGCGTCTCCTTCCACATCTTGGTCTCCTCATCGGTGTAGCCGTCGTCGTTGAACGACCCTATGAAGGGGATGACGTTGAAGGCGATCTGCTTGGGGAATTTCTTCGGCGTGGCGTCGCCCAGGCCGTAGATGGCCTTGGTCTGGTTCCACAGCTCGTCCATGCCTTCCTTCCCGGCGCCCGAGACCGACTGGTAGGTCGAGACGACGACCCGCTTGATCTTCGCGGCGTCGTGCAGGGGCTTCAGGGCCACGACCAGCTGGGCCGTCGAGCAGTTGGGGTTGGCGATGATGTTCTTCTTCGACGTCAGCTTCACGTCGTCCGGATTCACTTCCGGCACGATCAGCGGCACGTCCGGGTCCATGCGGAAGGCGGACGAGTTGTCGATGACGACAGCGCCCGACTTGCCGATCTTCTCGGACCATTCCTTCGAGATCGCGCCGCCGGCCGACATCAGGACGATGTCGACGGTCGAGAAGTCGAAGGTCTCGAGGACCTCGCACTTCACAGTGCGGTCGCCGAAGGAGACCTCGACGCCCTTGGACTTGCGCGAGGCGATGGCGTGCAGCTTCTCGACCGGGAAGTTCAGCTCTTCCAGGATGTTGAGCATTTCCTGACCGACATTGCCGGTGGCGCCCACGACGGCGACGACATAACCCATGACATTCTCTCTTGCCCTACGCTCGCCGCGCGGCGGCTCGCTGCTTGAGGGCGGTTGGTCCTTCGGACGCCCTTCCGATCAGCGAGGGCGGACAATATTGCGCTTGAGAGCGTGGATGTAGTCTTTCGCAGGCGCGAAGCAATCGCTTTTCACGGAGGGCGGGGAAGGCTAAGCCCGAGTTCGATGTCTTCCCGCATTCGCGCCGCTTATGACAAGCGTCTGGCCGATGGCCGACTGACGCCCGATCCGTCGCAGATTCCGGTGGTCGAGGCCTTCGGCCGGCTGGAGCGCGATCTGGAGAAACGCGGCCTGTTCGGCCAGCGCCCGGCGGTGAAGGGGATCTACCTGTGGGGCCCGCCCGGCCGGGGCAAATCCATCCTGATGGATCTGTTCTTCGCCTGCGTGCCGGAGCAGCGGAAGACCCGCGCCCACTTCCACGCCTTCATGGCCCGGGTGCACGATCTGGTCCGCCAGTGGCGCGAGGGCGATGCCAAGGCGCGCAAGGCCGTCTTCGGCCAGTCGAAGGGTGACGATCCGATCCGCCCGGTGGCCGAGCTGATCGCCTCGGAATCGCGCCTGCTGTGCTTCGATGAGCTGCAGGTCACCGACATCGCCGACGCCATGATCCTGGGTCGTCTGTTCGAGGCCCTGTTCGAGCTGAAGACGGTGGTGGCGATCACCTCGAACCGGGCGCCGGACCAGCTGTATCTGCACGGCATCAACCGCCAGCTCTTCCTGCCCTTCATCGGGATGCTGGAGACCGCTTGCGAGGTGGTGCAGGTGACCGGCGCGCGCGACTGGCGGCTGGACCGCCTGATGGGCGCGCAGGTCTGGTACGATGCCGCCGGCCGCGCCGGGTTCGAGGCCCTGTGGCAGGAGCTGAAGGGCGAGCAGCAGGAGTGCCCGACCCACCTGACGGTGCTGGGGCGCGACATCGTCATCGACCGAACCGACGGCGGGTTGGCGCGCGCGACCTTCGCCGAACTGTGCGCCCGGCCGCTGGGGCCGCAGGACTACCTGGCCATCGCCAACCGTTTCCACACGGTCTTTGTCGAGGACGTGCCGGTGCTGGGGCCGGCCAATCACCACGAGGCCCGTCGCTTCGTGACCCTGATCGACGCCCTGTACGAGGCCGGGACCCGGCTGGTGGTGCTGGCCGCCGCCGCGCCCGAGGCGCTCTATACCGAGGGCGTCGGCGCCTTCGAGTTCGAGCGGACCGTGTCGCGCCTGAACGAGATGGCCAGCGCCGACTGGCTGGCGCGCGAGCGGGCGGAGACCCCCGCGCCTTAATTCCGCTCCGGCCGTCGCGTCGGATCGATCCGATACCGGAGGGAGAGACTTCAATGCGCCTGACCGCCCTGATCGCCGCCGCAGCCCTGACGGGCCTGGCTGCGCCTGCTCTGGCCCAGACCGCCGCCCCGGCCCCGACGCCGCGCGGCGTCAGCGTCGCCGACACCCGGGCATGGTTGACCGGACTGGGCGGACAGGTGAGCGGGCCGGAAACGGCCGCCAACGCACAGGTGCTGAGGATCGCGGACCAGCCCCTGCCCTGGACCCTGGCCTTCTACGCCTGCACGACCCTGTGCGACGACCTGCAGTTCTCGGCCACTTTCACCGGCCCGATCACCGAGGCGCAGGTCAGCGAGTGGAACCGCAACAGCCGCTATGTCTCGGCAGCCTGGTATCCGCCGGCGACCGCGGGCGGCGAGGCGACGGTGGTGGCGCGTCAGGACCTGCTGCTGACCGCCGACGGCACCACCCAGCTGCAGGAGCCGACGTTCGTCTGGCTGCAGCAACTGCGGGCGTTTGCGCAGTATCTGGCAGGGCAGAACGCGCCGGCGCAGTAGGGCCTTGATCCGGTTCTGAATTACCGCTTCACTCCCGCATAGGGTGTGGGGGTGGTGTCTTGACGCGTGCGTGGATGCGGAGCGCTCTGCTCCTCCTGATGGCGGCCGGCGCAATGGCGGTCACCGCCTGCCAGCCCCTGCCCTACGACCACGAAGACGAGCTTCCGGAGGTCGTGGCGCTGGAGGACGGATCGGCCGAACGCGCCGAAATGAACGCCCGGGTCTATGACGTCGTCATGCGGACGGTTGTCCGGAACTTCTACGACCGGACCTTCAACGACGTCGATTTTGAAGCCGAGATCGCCGCGCGGCGCGCCGCGGTCATCGCGTCGCCTGACGAGGAAACCTTCTACGCCGGTCTGGATGAGACGCTTGCCCTTCTGAATGACGGCCACACCCATGTCGTCAGTCCGACCGATAATCTGTTCCAGAAGCGCCGGCGGCTGGAAACGGCGCCGACCTTCGGCATGGTCGAGACGACCGTCCGCTCGCGAAGCTCCGGCGAGGTGACGTCGTTCGTCTCCAAGGTTCGCGAAGGCAGCACCGCCGAGGAGGCCGGGGTAAGGCCGGGCTGGAAGATCCTGACGATCGACGGCCGGGCCTGGGGGGCGCCGCAGGAGTGGGGGGAGACGGTCGACGGGCTGACGTTCGTCGTTCGGTTCGAGGACGCCGAAGGACGCATCCACACGCGAACCATGGAATCGAGACCCATGCCTCGCGAGATCGGCACGATGCAGCGCAGACCGGACGGCGTCCTTGTTCTGCAGTTCTCCGAGTTCGACGACGCATCGGCGGACTGGTTCGAGGAGAGGCTGAGGGAGGCCGAGGCCGACCCGCCTGTGGCGATCGTGCTGGATCTGCGCGGCAATGTCGGAGGCCAGGTGACGGCGGGAGAGCGTATCGTGGGAGGCCTGTTCCGCGAGCCGGTTGTGTTCGCGCGGCGTCAGGAGTTTTTCGGGGAGGCCGTGAACCGTTCCAGAAGAATGCCAGCGGTCTGGGACGGCCCTGTAGCCGTCGTGCAGTCTGGCTTCTCGGGCAGCATGGCGGAGGTGTTCTCCGCAACGATCAGGGAGCAAAGACGTGGCCTGGTCGTCGGGCAGAAATCCAACGGCAGTGTTGTGTTCATGGTGAGCTTCAAACTGCCGGACGGAGGGCAGCTTTCGGTCGGCATACTGGAGGTCCGGACCGGCGCAGGGGCCATTCTCGAAAAGAGGGGCGTCGAACCGGACATCTTTTTCGAACCGACCCTGGACGATATCCGGCATGGCCGCGATACGATGCTGGAAGCAGGGGTGCGGGCGGCGCTGGCGGGACAGAGAACGGCGGAGGCGGCGCCGGCGCGCTAGCGACCTGCCATTGTCGCCGGGGTCTGCTATCCAGAGGCGGGCTCCGGCGGAGGACGCGATGAATTTCCTGACGATCCTGCGGTCGGTGGAAGACCTCCTGTACGAGGTCATGTCGTGGCTGCTGTTCTATCCGCGCACGCTGTGGATGACGCTGACCCACCCCCTGAAGACGATGAAATATTCGGATCAGGAACAGCAGGACAAACCCGAGAAACAGTATCTGGAGACCCTGAGCCCGCCACTGTTTCTGGTGCTCAGCCTGTTGCTGGCCCATGCGGTGGAGATCGCCATCGGACTGGGCGACGAAACCGGGCGGGGGCGTCTGGCGCGGATCATCACCCAGAACGACCAGACCCTGCTGGGCTTCCGCGCCCTGATGTTCAGCCTGCACGCCATCGCCTTCGCCTGGGTCGCGCTCAGGCTGGAAGGCAAGCGCGTCGACAGGGACAGCCTGCGCGCGCCCTTCTTCGCCCAGTGCTACCTGTCCGGCGCCACGACCATTCTGATCAGTCTGGGCTCGATCGGCATCCGCTATCCCGGCGACGCGGCGACCCTGACCGGGTTCGCAGTCATCGCCGTCACGACCGTCTGGTATCTGGCCGTTCAGTGGAACTGGCTGAAGCGCCGTCTCGGCCTGCATCCGTGGCGGGCGGCGTTCGCGACGTTCGCGACCTATGGCGTCACGACCGGCTGCATCTTCTTCGCCGGCGCGCTGAGCATCTGACAGACGAAAGGCCCGCGGATCGCTCCACGGGCCCTTTGTTTTTCGCCCTATCGTTCGCCGCTCGGCGGCTCACTGCTTGAGAGCGCCGAGGCGCTCAAGCAGCGAGCGACCGCGTCGCGAGCGGTAGCGCCCTCCGCTGGCCCTTAGGCCAGCGAGGAATCAATGTCCTTGCAGGCCTGGATGAGGCCCTGGACCGACTCGACCGACTTGGCGAACATCGCCTTCTCGTCGTCGTTGGTGGTGAACTCGACGATCTTCTCGACGCCCGAGGCGCCGATCATGGCCGGGACGCCGACGTAGAGGTCCGACAGGCCGTATTCGCCCGACAGCCACACGGCGCACGGCAGGACGCGCTTCTGGTCCAGCAGGTAGGACTTGGCCATGGCGATGGCCGATTCCGCCGGGGCGTAGAAGGCCGAGCCGGTCTTCAGCAGGGCCACGATCTCGCCCCCGCCCTTGCGGGTGCGCTCGACGATGGCGTCCAGATCGGCCTGCGACAGGAAGCCGGCGGCGACGGCGTCCGGCAGCGGCAGGCCGCCAACGGTTGAGTGACGGACCATCGGGACCATGTCGTCGCCGTGACCGCCCAGGGTCCAGGCGTGGATGTCCTGGATCGACACGCCGGTCTTCTCGGCGAGGAAGTAGGCGAAGCGGGCCGAGTCGAGCACGCCGGCCATGCCGACGACCTTCTCCTTCGGCAGGCCCGAGAATTTCTGCAGGGCCCAGACCATCGCGTCGAGCGGGTTGGTGATGCAGATGACGAAGGCGTTCGGGGCGTGGGCCTTGATGCCCTCACCCACGGCCTTCATGACCTTCAGGTTGATGCCGATCAGGTCGTCGCGGCTCATGCCCGGCTTGCGCGGCACGCCGGCGGTGACGATGCAGATGTCGGCGCCGGCGATGTCGGCGTAGTCGTTGGCGCCCTTCAGGGCCACGTCCTGACCGAAGACGGCCGAGGCTTCGGCGATATCCAGCGCCTTGCCCTGCGGCGTGCCCTCGGCGATGTCGAACAGGATCACGTCGCCCAGCGCTTCGCGCGCTGCAACGTGGGCCAGGGTGCCGCCGATCATGCCGGCGCCGATAAGGGCGATCTTCGCGCGAGCCATACATATCTCCAGTGGCCTACCGCGCGTCGCGCTACTTGAGGCCAGGTTGAACGAGTGGGGAGGTAGCGTGGCGGCGGTCTAGACCCGCACGCCCCCGGCTGCAACTGTAACGCCGCGTGATCAGGAGTTCGTGTGACACCGCCTGCCGAAATCGTACCCGCCGACGACGTCCCCGAAGGCCTGATCGCCATTGCGGACGAGACGACCGTGCGCGCCGAGGTGGCGGCGTGGCGGGAGAAGGTGCTGAAGCCGCCCAACCTGTGGGACAAGGCGACGCGCGGCACGCAGGACCGGATCAACCGCATCATTCCCGAGCGCGTGCACACGATCGTGACCGCCGGCGTCGAGGCCATGACCAAGGGCATCCTGTTCGGCAGCGATCTGCTGAAGGCGAAGCCGGCGCCCGAGGGTTCGCTGGCGACGCGGGAGCTGCGGGCCCGGGCGGCGATCAAGGTCTATCGCAACACCGCCAGCGTCGAGGGCGGGGTGGCCGGGGCAGGCGGCTTCGTGCTGGCGGCCGCCGACTTCCCGGCCCTGATGGCGATCAAGGTGCGGATGCTGGGCGACATCGTCGCCGCCTATGGCTGGGGCGGCGGGTCGCTGCGCGAACGGCTGTTCGTGCTGCACATCTTCCATCTCGCCTTCGCCAGCGCCCGTCGCCGACCCGAGGCGCTGAAGGATCTGGAGAACTGGTTGGCCGGCGTCGATCAGCCCGAGCAGATCACCGAGTACGACTGGCGCACCTTCCAGATCGAGTACCGCGACCACATCGACCTGGCGAAGATGGCCCAGCTGATCCCCGTCGTCGGCGCGCCGATCGGGGCGGTGGTCAACTGGCGGCTGGTCGAACGACTGGGCGAGACCGCGATCATGGCTTGCCGGATGCGGTGGATGGCGGAGAGCGAGGCGACGCTGCCGCCGGCTCAGTCCTGAAGGCTTCGCGGCTGCTCGCCATTTGCGAGCAAGGCGTTCCGCCGATGGATGAGCGCTCGGCGCAGCATTCCAAGGATCGTCAGTCCGATCAGGACGGGAACGATCGTCGTGTCATCGGGAAATTGATCGGGCAGGTCGATCCACACCGACGCCACGGCGGCGATGAAGACCACCCACCAGATCGCGCTGGCCAGCCATCCCAGAAGCGGGGGCAGGCGTCGTCCGAGCGCAAGAACGAGGCGATCAGGCAAGTTTCCCATGGCTCGGGAGGCTATCGAAGCCCGCCTCCCACGCAAGGTTCAGCCTGTTCAAGCGCTACGGTTCCATAACTTCCGCTGTTGGCGACCACAAAATCTATCGATTTCCCCTACTGGCGACGTGGTCATAGGCTGCCTCCCACAACATCAGGGAGACGAGACCATGGACGGCAATGCTGGCGGCGCGACACCCCTCAACGATCCCAACAAGGAGCCGGCCGCATTGCGCAGCTTGCTGGGCCGGACCAACCGCGACTGGTGGCCTAACCAGCTGACGATGGATATCCTGCATCAGCAGGGGAAGTCGGGCGATCCGATGGGCGACGGCTTCGACTATGCCGAGGCGTTCAAAAAGCTCGACTATGCCGCGGTGAAGCGCGACCTGACTGCGCTGATGACCGACAGCCAGCCGTGGTGGCCGGCGGACTATGGCCACTACGGCCCCTTCTTCATCCGCATGGCCTGGCACTCGGCCGGCACCTATCGCACCGGTGACGGGCGCGGCGGCGCCGGCGCGGGCCAGCAGCGGTTCGCCCCGCTGAACAGCTGGCCGGACAACGGCAACCTCGACAAGGCCCGCCGCCTGCTTTGGCCGATCAAGCAGAAGTACGGCGCGAAACTGAGCTGGGCCGATCTGATGATCCTGGCCGGCAATGTCGCCATCGAGAGCATGGGCGGGCCGGTGTTCGGCTTCGGCGGCGGCCGGGCCGATGTCTGGGAGCCGGAGAAGGACGTCTACTGGGGCACGGAGGAGAACTGGGTCGGCGACGAGGCCAACCAGACCCGGATCCGGCCCGAGGACAATGCCGCGCTGGAGGCCCCGCTGGCGGCGATCCAGATGGGCCTGATCTATGTGAATCCCGAAGGGCCCGGCGGCGTGCCCGAGGCCCTGCTGTCGGCCCGAGACATCCGCGAGACCTTCGCCCGCATGGGCATGAACGACGAGGAGACCGCGGCCCTGACCGCCGGCGGCCACACCTTCGGCAAGGCCCACGGCGCCGGTGACGCGTCCAAGGTCGGGGCCTCGCCTGAAGGCGCGGATATCGCCCAGCAGGGCATGGGCTGGCAGTCGGGCCACGAGAGCGGCATCGGCGACCACACCATCACCTCGGGCATCGAGGGCGCCTGGACCCCGACCCCGATCACCTGGGACATGACCTATTTCGACATGCTGCTGGACCACGAATACGAGCTGGTCCGCTCGCCTGCGGGCGCCAAGCAGTGGCAGCCGGTCGGCAATCCGCCCGAGACCCTCGCCCCGGCCGCGCATACGCCGGGCAAGCGCGTCCCGACGATGATGACCACGGCTGACATGGCCTTCAAGATCGACCCGGCCTACCGCGTCATCATGGAGAAGTTCCGGGCCGACCCGGCCTACTTCGCCGACGCCTTCGCCCGCGCCTGGTTCAAGCTGTGCCACCGCGACATGGGGCCGAAGGCCCGCTACCTCGGGCCGGAAGTGCCGGCCGAGGACCTGATCTGGCAGGATCCGATCCCGGCGCAGAAGGGTCCGGTGATCGGCGCCGCCGACATCAAGGCGCTGAAGGAGAAGATCGCGGCGTCCGGCCTGTCGGTCGCCGAGCTGGTGACGACGGCCTGGGCCTCGGCCTCGACCTATCGCGGCTCGGACCATCGCGGCGGCGCCAATGGCGGCCGCATCCGTCTGGCCCCGCAGAAGGACTGGGAGGTCAACAACCCGGCGCAGCTGGCGAAGGTGCTGAAGGTCTATGAGGGCCTGCAGGCCGGGACCAATGTCTCGATCGCCGACCTGATCGTGCTGGGCGGCTCCGTCGGGGTCGAGCAGGCGGCGAAGGCGGCGGGCCAGTCGATCGAGGTGCCGTTCACCCCGGGCCGCACCGACGCCTCGGCCGATCAGACCGACGTCGAGGGCTTCGCCGTGCTGGAGCCGCGCGCCGAAGGCTTCCGCAACTATCTGCAGGTGCGGTTCAATGTGCCGACCGAGGAGCTGCTCGTCGACCGCGCCCAGTTGCTGGGCCTGACCGCGCCGGAGATGACGGTGCTGGTCGGCGGCCTGCGTGTTCTGGGCGCCAACCATGGCGGATCGAAACACGGTGTCTTCACCGACCGTCCGGGCCAGCTGACCAACGACTTCTTCGTCAACCTGCTGGACATGCGCACCGGCTGGAAGAAGGTCGATGGCGAGGGCGACGAGACCTTCGTCGGCACGGACCGGGTGACCGGAGAGGAACTGTGGACCGCCACACGCACCGATCTGGTGTTCGGCTCCAACTCCCAGCTGCGCGCCCTGTCCGAGGTCTATGCCTCGGCCGACGCCGGGAAGAAGTTCGTGACGGACTTCGTGAAGGCCTGGGTGAAGGTGATGAATGCGGACCGGTTCGATCTGAAGGGCTGATCCCCGCCCCGCTCAGGGGTGTCTGAGGCCACTGTCGCATGAGGCGACGGGAGTGGGACCGGTTCCCGCGCTCGTCGCCTTTTGCATGTCCGGAGCGTCCCGACGGCCCCTTGCTTGAGATGAGTGGATTGGTGGATTTTGTATCTGTTACGTAATCAGTTTGTATTCATGCTGATATACTCAACGTATACAGGGATGAAACCATCTATATTGTTGACCACCTCGCTGGTGGTGCGCATTCAGCGGTGACAAGGGAGGGGTGTCCGCCGTCGGAGACGGCCGGCGACGCCTGTCCCGATGATCCTCACCCAGGCAGGCGCGCCCGACCATGATGCGAAAACTCACCTCCGGACCGAACCGCATCCTCTGCGCGGCGGTGATTTCGGCAGCGCTCGCCGCGTCGGGCTGCGGCGGCGGCGGTGGCGGCGGTGACGGAAGCGGCAATGGAGGCGCCGATCCCACGCCGCCGACTTCCCCACCACCACCTCCTCCTCCGCCACCCCCGCCCCCTCCTCCTCCGCCACCCCCTCCTCCTCCGCCACCACCACCGCCTCCTCCTCCTCCTCCGCCGCCACCACCAGGAAGCGCGCGCATCCAGCCGTTGGGGACACCCCGGATTCTGGTGTCAGACGGGCCGACGATGACGGAGCTGCGGCGCAGGATGACCGCGAGCACGCCCGCCGCCGTGCGCTTCAAGACGATCGTCGACCACGAGGTCGCGACCAATGACGTGTTCGAGTTTCCGCGCTGGCAGGTCGCCCTGATGGGCCAGATCAGCGGGGACCCGCGCTACTGCAATTTCGCCGTCGCCGAGACTGACGCCTATGTGGCGGAGGAAGAGAGCCGCATCAGGAATGGTACGGCCACGCTGGTTCAGCACGACAGCTATCTGGAAATCGGCGACCGGGTCGGCAGCATGGCCATGGTCTATGACTGGTGCCGCGGCTTCATGACTGCCGGGCAGCGGGAACGCTGGAAGAATTTCGGCAACCAGGCCGTCTGGAATGTGTGGAACCACACCAATGCGCGTTGGGGATCGCGCCCGGCTCCATGGACCGGCTGGTCGGTCAACAACCCCGTGAACAATTACTACTACTCATTTCTTGAGGCGACCATGATGCTGGGCCTCGCCACCTACGGCGAGAACGAGATGGCGCCGGGCTGGCTGGACCAGTTCCGGATCACCAAGCTCGAGAACCAGCTGTTCCCGATCTTCAACACGGATCTCATCGGTGGCGGGTCCCGCGAGGGCACGGGCTACGGCACCGCGATGATGAACCTCTGGAACCTGTATGACTGGTGGGAGCGGTCGACCGGAGAGCGCCTGGCGGATCGCACGCCGCATACGCTGGAGTCGATGTACTGGCTGGTCCATTCGGTGACGCCGACGCTGGACCGGATCATCCCGACGGGCGACCACTCCCGCGATTCAGATGCGCTCTTCTACGACTATCACCGGGACTATCTGCTGAAGCTGGCGACCCTGTACCCGGGCGAGGCGATCTCGGGCGTGGTGAAGACCCTGCTGTCGCAATCCTCGGTGCGGCAGATGACCAACACCAGCATGAGGTACTCCGACTTCCTCTATGACCTGACGCCGATCACCGGGCGTTCGCTGAACTCGCTCTCGACGGCCTACTGGGGCAGCGGCACCGGCAGCTTCTCGATGCGCAACGACTGGAGCCCGACCTCGGCCTACGCCAACTTTATCTGCGGCCCGGTCACGGAAAGCCATGCGCACGAGGACCAGGGCAGCTTCGTCCTCTTCAAGGGGACCTGGCTGGCCTATGACGCGAACATCGACGGAAAGTCGGGCATCTCCGAGGAGCAGTTCTACCACAACACCGTCCGCTTCCAGACGTCCTCGGGCACAGAGATCGGGCAGGCCTTCGGCCGAAGCTGCAACATGCGGGCGCTGGCGAACACCGTGAACTGGACCTATGCGCTGGCCCAGGTCACCTCGACCTATGCCGCGTCGGCGGGCATCGGGAAGTCGGAGCGCGAGTTCGTCTTCATCAAGCCGTCGACCTTCGTGGTCTTCGACCGCGTCCAGACCAACAACGCGGGAACCCGGCGCATCTTCACGATGAACTTCCCGTTCGCGCCGACCATCAACGGGCCGACGACAACCCTCGTCCGCGGCGGCAACCGGCTGGACATGACGCGGATCCTGCCGGCCACGGCCAACACCTCGATCACCATGTGGCGCGACGTGAACAACAATTTCGTGCCCCCGGTCCGGGAGCCCCCGCTGCCGCCGATCGAGGCGGCGCGCCTGAACGTCGTCGATGCCGGGTCGGATGGCGCGGCCGAATTCCTGCACGTCATCGGTCTGGACGGCTCGGTCGCCGGCGCCGTGGCGTCGAACGGCGCGGGTCAGTCCGGGGTCGATATCAGCCTGGCCGACGGTCGCAGGGCCATCGTCCGGTTCAGCCAGAACGGCACGGGCGGCACGGTCGAGATCCGCTCGTCGAACGGCGCGGTGATCGAGACCACCACCCTGCCGACGTCGATCCACACGCCGCCTCTGTTCGTGAACTGAGGTCGGTCCCCGGGAGCGTCAGCCCAGCCGCAGCTCCGGCGCGGCGGCGGCGCTCTCAGCCTCCAGCGGCAGATGCAGGATGAAGGCGGCGCCCTTGCCGGGCTCGCTCTCGACCTCGGCCCAGCCGCCGTGCAGTTCGACCAGGGCCTTGACCAGGGCCAGGCCGACGCCCGGTCCCCCACGCTCGCGCCGGACGAACCGGTCGAAGACGTGAGCCTGCAGATGGTAGGGAATGCCGCGCCCGGTGTCCTCGACCCGAATGCGCACCTCGGCCGGTCCCGCCTCGGCGGTCAGGGTCACCGCGCCCTCCTCGCTGACGGCGCGGGTGGCGTTGTCCAGCAAGTGATCCAGCATCTGGCCGACGCGCTGGGCGTCGGCGCGGATGGGTTTCAGATGGGTCGGGCAGGTGACGGTCAGGCTGGCGCCCCGCCCCTCGATCCGTGCACGGACCTTGTCGGCCGCGGTGTCCAGAAGATCGCAGACGCGCACGTCGCCCAGCGTCAGCTCCATCTCGCCGGCGTCGATCTGGGCCATGTCGAGAACGTCGTCGATCGAGCTGGCCAGTTGGCTGGCGGCGATGCGGATGGCGCCCGCGTGCTGGCGGCTGCGCTCGGGCAGGTCGCCCTGGATTTCCAGCAGTTCCGAATAGCCGACGATGGTCGTCAGCGGCGTGCGCAGCTCGTAGGAGACGCTGCCCACGAACTCGCGTTTCAGCGCCGTGCTCTCTTCCAGCGCAGCGGCCTTGGCCGCCAGCGCCTGCTCCAGCTCGCGTCGGGCGGTCACGTCGGAGAAGCCGACAAGCGTGGCGCCGTCCGGCAGGGGGCGGGTCTGCCACGAGGCGATCCGGCCGTCGGCGGTGCGGCCCTCGCCCGAGATGGGCACGCGGCTTTCCGGGTCCGGATCGGCGACACGCGCCTTGAGGCCCAGCCAGAGACTGGGGTCGGGCAGGGTGGCCTGGCACAGGGCGGAGATGGCGTCGAAGTCGCTGGCGGCGCGCAGTTGTTCCCCGCTGACGCCCCAGAAGGCCTCGAAGGCCTCGTTGTGCAGGCGGATACGGCCGTCGGAGCCGAACACGGCGACGGCGTCATTCAGCTTGTCCAGGGTCGCCATCTGCACCTGCAGCTGGGCGTTGAACCGGCTGCGCAGTTGCAGTTCGTCGGTGATGTCCGACAGCAGCAGCAACATCCCGCCCAGCGGGTGCGGCTGGCGCACGACGCGCAGGGTCCGCCCGTCGGGCAGGGACCAGCTGTCGTCCGGCGAGGCGTGGGTCGAGCCGTAGAAGTCCAGCTCCTTCGCCTTCCAGCCGGCGTAGTCGACGACCTCGGGCAGCAGGCGGCGCTGGCGCAGCTTGTCCAGCAGTTCGGCATGGGTCGGACGTTCGTCCAGCCAGGCCGGGTCGAGGCTGAACAGGGTCTGGAAGGCTGTGTTGTGGAAGGCCAGCCGCTTGGACGGGCCGAAGATGGCGACGGCGTCGGCGAGATGGTTCAGCGTCTCGTCATGGGCCTCGACGTGACGGCGCAGGGTGTCGCGCGTTTCCTCGGCCTCGGTCATGTCCAGCGCGAAGGCCAGCACCGCGCCCGCGCCGCCCGGCGCCGGCTCGGCCACGATCCGCCAGGCGCGACGGCGTCCTCCGCCGGTGGTCCAGCGGAAGCCCTCCTGCGGCTGATGCAGCCGTCCGGCCTCGGCGACGATCGCGTCTGCGCCCCGGTCGAAGCTGAGCCGTTTCTCCCGCGCGGCCTCGACGCTTTCGACCTTCACCTCGGCCAGCCAGGCGCGGTTGGCCCAGGCGAGGCGGCCCGCCGCATCGGTCACCCAGGTGGGCGCGGGCCAGGCGTCGGCCAGAAGGCCCAGGCCGCTTTCGGCCGCCGTGCCGACCAGCCCCAGTCGCGACAGTCTCAGCCAGGCGGCGCCGGCCGACGATCGGCCCTCGACGGCCCAAGCCCCGCCCGAGCCCTCGAGCACGGCATCAAAGCCTTCGCCGCGGTCCAGCAGGGCGTCCAGCCGGGGACCGGCGGCCTCACGAACGGCGTCCAGCACGATGAGCCCGGCCTCGTCTGCGGTTTCCGCATCCGTCAGGTCACGAACGATCGCATCCCAGGTGGAGGGACTGCCCAGCTGCACGGTCCGTCCGCCGGGTGTCAGCGCCAGTCGCACATCCTCGAAAGCGGTGAGGGCGCCGTCACGTTCGGCGCGATCCACCTCGGCGGCGGCAAGCGCGGCTTCCAGCGCCTGGTTCCGGACAGCCAGTCGCGCGCGCATCCGCGCCGCCCAGGCGCTCAGCGCCAGAGCCAGTCCCGCCGCCCCCGCGGTCGCGACATAGGCGATGTCGGCCTCGGCCATGTGAGGTGATCAGCTCCCGCGCTCCGATTCGGTAACCATACCTGATGAGGGACTAGGGGCTAGGTGCTAGGTGCTAGGTGTTAGGGAGGGCATCCAGTCGGTCACGACCGGCGGCGCTTTTCACCGCATTTCTTCCCTGGCCCCTAGCCCCTAGAATCTAGCCCCTATGTGGAAAGACCAGCTCGCCCCCTCTCTCGACGACTTCGCCCGACTGGCGCGCGAGGCCTTCGACGCCCTGCCCGATCCGTTCCGTTCGCTGGCGGGCGACGTGGTCATCCGCGTCGACGACTTCGCCGACGACGAGGTGCTGGCCGGGTTCGGCATGGAGGACCCGTTCGAGCTGACCGGCCTGTATCACGGCGTCGACATCGGTCTGCGCGACAGCATGGGCCCCGCCGCCGAACCCTCGCGCATCTTCCTGTACCGCCGCCCGATCCTCGACGAATGGTGCGAGCGCGGCGACGTCGGCCTCAGCGAGATCATCGCCCACGTCCTGATCCACGAGATCGGCCACCACTTCGGGCTGGACGACGACCAGATCCATCATATCGAGGACGAGGTGGAGTGAGTGGTTAGTGGTTAGTGATTAGTGATTGGTGGGAGCGCGATAGACGAGCCGCGCTCCAAGCCCCTCCGTCTGCTCGCGCGATCGTCAATGACGACCTCGACCGCACCAGCCACTAATTACTAGCCACTAACCACTTCCTCCCTCCGCCTTAAATCCAGCGCGATCTGTGGTATAAGGCCGGTCTCCCGTCATTCAGGATCACAGCCTTGAGCCTCACGCTCGACCTTTCGCGCACGACCGCGACGCCTGCCGCGCCCGTCAACCTGTCCGGTCTGACGCGCGAGGGCCTGCGGCAGGCGCTGATCGACGCGGGCGTCTGCGATGCGACCAAGGCGAAGATGCGCGCCAGCCAGATCTGGGGCTGGATCCACCACTACGGCGTCACCGACTTCGCCCTGATGAGCAATGTCGCCAAGGACATGCAGGCGAAGCTGGCGCAGCATTTCACCCTCGCCCGCCCCGAGGTGATCGAGCGCCAGGTGTCGAAGGACGGCACCCGCAAATGGCTGATCCGCACCGCGCCGGGCATCGAGATCGAGACGGTCTATATCCCCGACGTCGGCCGCGCCGGCGCCCTGTGCGTCTCGTCGCAGGTCGGCTGCACCCTGAACTGCAGCTTCTGTCACACCGGCACCCAGAAGCTGGTCCGCAACCTGACCGCCGCCGAGATCGTGGCCCAGGTGCAGGTCGCCCGCGACGACCTCGGCGAATGGCCGTCGCCCAAGGAAGACCGCCGCCTGTCGAACATCGTGTTCATGGGCATGGGCGAGCCGCTCTACAATCTGGATCACGTCTCGGACGCCATCGACATCATCTCCGACGGCGAGGGCATCGCCATCTCGCGCCGCCGGATCACCGTCTCGACCTCGGGCGTGGTGCCGAAGATCGCCGAGCTGGGCGAGCGGACCGGCACCATGCTGGCCATCAGCCTGCACGCAACCAACGACCCGCTGCGCGACGTTCTGGTGCCGTTGAACAAGAAATTCCCGCTGGTCCAGCTGATGGATTCCATCCGCGCCTATCCGGGCCTCGGCAACGCCAAGCGGGTGACGTTCGAGTACGTGATGCTGAAAGGCGTCAACGACAGCCCGGACGAGGCCCGCGCTCTGGTGAAGCTGATCCAGGGCATTCCGGCCAAGGTCAATCTGATCCCGTTCAACCCGTGGCCGGGCACCGACTACGAGTGCTCGGACTGGAAGACGATCGAGGCCTTCGCCGCCATCCTGAACCGCGCCGGCTACGCCAGCCCCATCCGCACCCCCCGCGGCCGCGACATCCTCGCCGCCTGCGGCCAGCTGAAGTCCGAGAGCGAGAAGATCAGGGCGTCGGCGCTTCGCAAGGCGGAGCAGGCGGCGGTCGAGGCGGCCTGACGCCGTCGGTCGTCACAGACCGACACCAATCTTGACCGGGTGTGTCGTTACTGCGCTTGCGGATTGGGGCGGAAAGCGGGCAATCCTCGGTGGTATCGGATCCCCGGAGCCCCATGGACTCGTCGTCCCTTTCCCGCGTGCTTGAAAGCGCCGAGGTGCAGGCCTTCGCGACCGGCTTCCCCACGACCATGGCGCATCTGGGCATCACCCTGGCGCTGATGATCGCCGGGGCCGTGATCTATGCCCTGTTCACGCCGTGGAAGGAGATCGCCCTGATCCGCGAGGGCAACTCGGCGGCCGCCGTGGCCTTCGCCGGGGTGCTGGTGGGTCTGGCCATTCCGTTGGCGGTCAGTCTCAGCGTCTCGACCTCGATCAAGGACATCACCCTGTGGGGCGTGGCCACCGTGGTGCTGCAGCTGCTGGCCTTCCGCATCGTCGACATCCTGCTGACCGGCCTGCCGCAGCGGATCAAGGAAGGAGAGGTCTCCGCCGCCGTCCTGCTGGTCGGCGCCAAGCTGTCGACGGCGCTGATCCTCGCCGCGGCCCTGACGGGCTGAGGATATGGGCTTTCGTCCGCCCGACTGGCTGATCTACTCGGCCGTGCTGGGGGCATTGTTGATCGCCTCCCTGAACCGTCGTGAGAACGCCGACGCGCCGCCGGCGCCGCCGCCGCCCGATCCGATGGAGGGCGCCCTGCTGGGGCCGGTGACGCCGTTCGATCCAGCCGTGACCGTCCATGCGCCGGACATCCCCTTCCAGCCGAGCTCCGGCACCGCCTTCTCCATCGCCCGCGAAGGGACCTGGGTCACCGCCCGGCACGTGGTCGAGGGCTGCCGCAAGCCGGCGATCATGGTCGGGGGCGGACGGGCCGTGGCGGCCGATGTGAGGCTGGCGCCCCGGGCCGACATCGCGGTTCTGCTGACCTCGGGCGGGCCGTCGGCCATCCCCGTGTCCGGCGACGGCCTGCGCGAGGGCCAGCGCGCCTTCCATCCCGGCTATCCGCAGGCGCGGGCGGGCGAGGTGACGTCGCGTTTGCTAGGTCGTGAAACGCTGAAGGTGCGCGGACGGGGCGCGCGCGAGGAGCCCGTGCTGGCCTGGGCCGAGGTGGGTCGCACCGCGAGGCTGGGCGGCACCCTTGCGGGTCTGTCCGGCGCGCCTGTGCTGGACCGACAGGGGCGCGCGATCGGTGTGACCATCGCCGAGAGCCCCCGGCGCGGCCGCATCTACACCACGGCTCCCGAGACCTTCGCCCCGGCCATTCGCGGCATCCAGAAGGCGGACGAGCCGCTGACCGGCCGCATCATCACCGTCGACAACTACGGCCTGGTGGCCGACGACCTGCGCCGCGAACTTCGGGTCGCGCAGGTCGTCTGCCTTTCAGCCTGATACCTGGCCGAAATCTGAGGCCGGCTGGACTGCGCCCAGCCGGACCGATTTCGACCTAGCGCAGCGCCGCCGCGTCGAGGTTCAGGTCCGACAGCGGGATGACTTCCACGTTCGGGTGTTTGGCGCGGATCGCGTCGATGAACTGGGCGGAGTCGCCGACGATCACCAGGCTGGCGTTGGCGGCCGGCAGGTGCTCGGCGAAGGCCGACTGGACCTGCTCGGGCGTGATGGCCTCGACCCGGCCGACATAGGCCGCCAGGTCGCTCATCGGCAGGTCGTAGAGGGCCAGGCCCGCGACCGTGCCGGCGAGGCCGTCAACCGTTTCCAGACCGCTGCCGAAGCCGCCCGACAGGATGGCCTGACGGGTGGTCATCTCGCTGGCCGTCGGCTGCGTGTCCGACAGGCGAGAGATCTCGGCCAGAACCAGTTCGGCCACCTCGGCGGCGGCGTCGTTGCGGGTCTGGGCCGAGGCCACGAAGGCGCCGATGTCCTGACGCACGCCCAGGTTCGAGCGCGTGCCGTAGCTGAGGCCGCGCTTGATGCGGATTTCCTGGTTCAGGCGCGAGGTGAAGCTGCCGCCCAGCAGGGTGTTGCCCAGCGTCAGCGGGAAGAAGTCCTCGTTGCTGCGGGCGATGCTGCGCATGGCGACATAGACGGCGGCCTGACCGGCGCCGGGCTGGTCGATGACCACCACGCGCGGATTCAGGGGCTCGCCGGCCGGATGGACGCGCGGCGCCGGGGCGGGACCCTCGGCGCGCCAGTCGCCGAACGCCTGCTCGGCCAGGGCGCGGGCCTGCTCGACCGTGATGTCGCCCGAGAAGACCAGACGGGCGGTCTCGGGACGGTAGCGCGAGGCGTGGAAGGCGACGACGTCCTCGCGGGTCAGGCCCGGCAGGGAGGTCAGGGTGCCGCTGGCGGGCGCGCCATAGGCGGCGTCGCCATAGACGACGCGGCCCGCGGCCATTCCGGCGACCGAACCCGGCGAGCTGAGCGCGACACGCAGGCCGTCCAGAGACTGGTCGCGCTGGCGCTCGACCTCCTCGGCGGCGAAGTCCGGACGGCGAACCAGATCGGCCATCAGGCTCATGGCCCGCGGGAAGACATCCGATGGCGCATTGACGACGACGTTGGAGAAGTCGGCGCCCGACGAGGCGCCGATCTGCGCGCCCAGCTGCTCGATCTCCGCGGCGATTTCGGGCGCCGAGCGACCGGCGGCGCCCTGGGTCAGCAGACCGGCGGTGAGCACGGACAGGCCGGCCTTGTCGCCATCGTCCGAGGAGCCGGCGATCAGGCCGAGGCGGGCCGAGACCAGGGGCATGCCGGGCTTGCGCGCCACATAGACGTTCAGGCCGTTCGACAGGGTGAAGGTCTCGACCGCAGGGGTGGCGACATCGACCGATGGTCCCGCATCGGGGATCGGCGTCCGCTGACCTTCCGGCAACAGCTCGAAGATGCGGCCGACCGGAGCGAGGTCGGCGACGGTCACCGGCGCATCGACATCGACGTTCTGGGTGGAGACGGGGTTCTGGTCGTCGGCGCGCAGGTAGCGGATTGCGATGCTGCGCTCGTCGGTCAGATAGCGGCGGGCGACGCGCTGGACGTCCGCGATGGTGACGGCCTGCAGGTCGGCGACCTCGCGGTCGGCGGCCGCGGCGTCGCCGGTGTTGATCAGCGACCAGCCCAGTGCGCTGGCCCGGTCCTCGATCGTCTCGCGTTCGCGCAGGGCGCCGGCGATCAGTTCGTTCTTCGCCTCGGTCAGCTCGGCCTCGGTGACCGGCTCATTGCGCAGGCGGGCGGCCTCGGCGCGCAGGGAGGCGAGGCCGGCCTCGGGCGTCTCGCCCTCGGCCATGATGGCGTAGGCTGTGACGGCGCCGGCCTGCTGGCTGGCGTCCAGGCCCGAGCTGGCCTGGGTGGCGATCTTCTGATCATAGACCAGGGCGCGGTAGAGGCGGGAGCTTTCGCCGGTCGACAGGATGCCGTCCAGAACGGTCAGGGCCGCGCGGTCCGGGTTGTCGTAGCGCACGGCCGGCCAGGCCAGGACGACCGCCGGCAGCGGCACGTTTGGGGCGTAGAAGGTCGCCTCGCGCGGTCCGGTCGGCTCGGGCTCGCGCACGTCGTTGACCGGCAGCGGGCGATCCGGATTGGTCAGCGGGCCGAAATACTGGTCGATCCAGCCATCCAGCTGGGCCTGATCGAAATTGCCGGCCACGATCAGATAGGCGTTGTCCGGGCGATAGTAGGTGGCGTGGAAGCGGCGCACGTCCTCGATGGTCGCGGCGTCCAGGTTCTCGATCGAACCGATGGTCGTGCGACGATAGGGGTGCTCCTGATAGATGGTCTCCGGTACGAAGACGCTGAACAGGCGGCCGTAGGGGCTGGCCAGCACGCCCTGCCGGTACTCCTCCTTCACGACGTCTCGCTCGCTCTCGAACACCGACTCATTGACAACCAGCGAGCCCAGACGGTCGGCCTCGGCGAAGATCAGGCGCTCGAGATGATTGGCCGGGACCGTCTCGTGATAGGCGGTGACGTCGTCCGAGGTGAAGGCGTTGTTGTTGCCGCCCACGTCCTCGGTCAGGCGGTCGAAGGTCTCGTCCGGGAAGTTCTGCGTCGCCTTGAACATCAGGTGTTCGAACAGGTGGGCGAAGCCCGAACGGTCCTCCGGATCATCCTTGGAGCCGACGCGGTACCAGACCTGCACGGTCACGTTCGAGGTCGAGGTGTCGCGCGCGGTATAGATCTTCAGGCCGTTCGGCAGGGTGCGTTCCTGGAAGCCCAACGGCGGGACGGTGATCCCCTGCGGCGCCGCGGCCGGGGCGGTCTGGGCCAGGGCGGGCGCGGCGGCCGGCAGGCCCAGGAGAAGCGCCGAGGCGGCGGCGGTAAGGATCAGGCGGGTCTTCATGGACAGTCGGCTCCGGACGCCCGCACCGGCGGGCGGGCCGACCCTATCAGGGCCGCCCCGGGGCGCACCTTACGGAGTGGTAATGAAACCGCTCAGTCGAGCCGCAGGGCGTCGGCCAGGAGCTGGGCCTCGCTCGCCCGGCTGGAGCCCGTGCGCCAGGCGACGACGATCTCCCGGCGGGGCGCCCTGGCCGCAATGGGGCGCACCACAACGCCGGGCATGTCCGCCAGACCGGCGCGCACGGCCATCTCGGGCAGGAAGCTGACGCCCAGTCCTGAGGACACCATCTGCACCAGGGTGTGCAGGCTGGTGGCGGCGAAGACATCGTCCCCCTTCGGCGCCTCGATGTCGAAGGCCGCCAGGGCCTGGTCGCGCAGGCAGTGGCCGTCTTCCAGCAGGATCAGATCCTCGGCCTTCAGCGATCCGGGCGGGATGGGTCCGGCGCCCGCCAGCGCGTGGCCGACCGGTGCGGCCGCCAGGATCTCGTCATCGCCGATGCGGGCGTGATCGATGCCGGCGGCGGTGTAGGGCAGGGCGATGACCGCGGCGTCGAGGTGGCCGCTCTTCAGCGCCGCCACCAGTTTCGGCGTCAGATCCTCGCGGATGAACAGTCGCAGCCCCGGATAGTCCGCCTTAAGCCCGGGCAGGCGCGCGGGCAGAAGGAAGGGGGCGACCGTGGGGATGACGCCCAGACGGAAACGACCCGACAACGGTTTTCCGGCATTGCGCGCGGCCTCGACCAGATCCTCGGTCCGCGCCAGCACATCCTCGGCCCGCCGCACGGCCTCGGCGCCGACGGCGGTCAGCTGCACATTGCCCCGTGTGCGCTCGACGACTGGCGCGCCAAGGATCTTCTCAAGCTCCTGCACCCCGGCCGACAGGGCGGGCTGGCTGACATGCGCCGCCTCCGCCGCCCGGCTGAACGAGGCGTGCTCGGCGAGGAGACGCAGATACTGGAGCTGGCGCAGGGTCGGAAGCATGGAGGCGACATAAGGTGTCGCTATCGCAAAGGCAAAATCTATCGAGCCGAGTGATTCCGTGCGTCCCGATTTATCGGCTATAGAGCCTCAACTTCGCCCGTTCCGGACCTCCGATGTCGACCTCGCCCAAACTGCTCAAGACCGCCCTGATCTATGACTTCGACGGCACGCTTGCCCGGGGCAACATGCAGGAGGTCACCTTCATCCCGTCGGTAGGGATGGGTATCGGCGACTTCTGGGGCGAGGCGGACCGCCTGACCAAGTCGGCCGACGGCGACAATATCCTGATGTACATGCAGCTGATGCTGAAGCAGGCGCGCGAGCACGACGCGCCGATCACGCGCAAGCTGCTGGCCGAGCACGGGCAGGACGTGAAGCTGTTCGACGGGCTGAAGTCCGACCTGACGGGCAAGGGCTGGTTCGAGCGCATCAACGCCAAGGGCCGCGAGTACGGCCTGGATATCGAGCACTACATCATCTCGGCCGGGCTGGAGGAGATGATCGACGGCTGCCCGATCCGCGACGAGTTCCACCACGTCTTCGCATCGAAGTTCGTCTACGACGACCACGGCGTGGCGATCTGGCCGGCGGTCGGCGTCAACTACACCACCAAGACCCAGTACCTGTTCCGCATCAACAAGGGCGTGCTGAACCACTGGGAGCACGAGCGCATCAACCGCTTCATGGCCGACGACGCCCGTCCGGTACCGTTCGAGCGAATGATCTTCCTGGGCGACGGGGACACCGACGTCCCGACCATGAAGATGATGCATTCCAAGGGCGGCTTCTCGATCGCCGTCTATGATCCGCGCAATTCCGAGCGGGACCAGCAGAAGATCTACGGCCTGATCTCCGAGGACCGGGTCAACTTCGTCGCCGCGGCCGACTATCGCGAAGGCTCGGCTCTGGACCTGATCGTCAAGGGCCTGATCGGCCGCATAGCGATCAATGCCGGCACCATGCCGGAAGTCTCCGACCACTGACCGCATCCATTTCGCCGGTCGGCGGCGACCAGACATTGAACCGGCGGATCTCGCCACAGGGAGGGTTCGGATGTTGCAACGGGTGATGGGTGTTCTGGCGGCGGTCGCCACGGTGGCGATGGCAGGCGCAGCGGCGGCGCAGGCGGTGATCGACCGACCGATCGAAGGCTTCCCGCACGCGAAGGTCTGGACGCTGGAGGGCGATACGCCCCGGCCGGTGGTGGTGATCCTGCACGGCGCCGAGGGCGGGGACGAGGCCGGGCGCATCTTCGGGCCCGAGCTGGCGCAGATGGGATACGCGGCCGTCGGCCTGCCTTACTATTCGGCCAACTGGGGCGACTATGGCCCGCCGCCGCAGTTCCCGGACCTGCCGGGCAGCTTCATCGACATTCCGGTCGACCAGCTGGCGCGCCTGCGCGACGTCCTGCGGACCATGCCCGGCGTCGATGTCGAGCGCTTCGGTCTGTTCGGCGCGTCCAAGGGCTCGGAGTTCGCCCTGATCGCCGGCAGCCGCTATCCGTGGATCGACAGCATCGTCGCCTACAGCCCGACCGACGTGGTCTGGGAGGGCTGGGGTCTGGAGATGGTCGAGGCCGAGGGGACCCGCTCATCCTTCTCGTTCGAGGGCCAGCCCCTGCCGTTCACCCCCTATCGCGGTTTCGTCGAGGGCCTGCTGGCCGGCCCGTCGGCCGATCTGCGGGCGATCCACGTCAACGGCCGCGCGGACCATCCGGCGAAGGCGATGGCGGCGCGCATCCCGGTCGAGAACTACCCCGGCGCCCTGCTGCTGATCGCGGGCGGACAGGACGCCCAGTGGGCGGCATCCGAGGCCGTGTCCGAGATCATTTCGGACCGGGCCGCGGCCGGCCTGGCGACCGAGGCGGTGGTCTATCCCGCCGCCGGCCACGATCTGGTCGGCGACGGCCCGGCGCGCGATGCGACCCGCAGCGGAGGCACGCCGGAAGCGAATGCAGAGGCGCGGCAGGACGCGTGGCCGAAGGTCGTCGCCTTCCTGCAGCGGACCCTGACGCCCTAGCGGCCGCCGGCGCGCTGGAAGGCGGCCCGGGCGGCGGCGAGGCGGGACGGGGTCAGGCCGCGCAGGCTGGACTGGCCCTTCTGCTTCAGGCCGGCTTCCTGTCCCTTGGTCCAGGCGACCTCGGCGTCGATGGCGATGCCGCGGGCGATGTCGACGATCTGGACCTCGCGCGGCAGGGCCAGCTTGCGGTCCAGCCGGATGCGCAAGCCCGAAGTGGACGCATCCATGATGATGCAGGCCATCTCCAGACGCGGGGCCACCACGATCGCCCGGGTGTTGGCGGGCGAACGAACCTCGAAACGGCGATCCGGTGTGGGCGTCATGGCGCGACACTGACAGGCAGACGGTTTCCATCCAGTTGAGCTGTGACATCCGCATGGATACCGCCGGCGAGCATGTGCCGGGTGATGCGCTCGAAATACTGGATGAAGGTCGTCAGGCGTTCGCGTTCGTGATCGGGCAGGTCCGCCGGGTCGACACCCAGCAGGTCGGCTTCCTGCTGGCAACGCCAGTCCAGAACCACGTCAAACCCGGGCGCCTGCAGGAAGACCACGGCGTCGAACCGGCGCATGAAGTCCGTGTACGGACCGGCGACCTGCGCATTGATCCAGCGCCGCCAGCGGCCGTCGGAATCGTAGTCGCGTTCGAGGGCGTTGATCGGCTCGGCCAGGGCGGTGTCGGCCTCCGGCGTCGCGGCCAGACACCAGGCGTCGATCAGGATGGCCGAGGGCCGGCCCGTGAAGCGACGCCAGCGGTCAACAGGCCAGCGGTCGTCGCCGCGCTTGTCGAAGTCGGGGATCAGGGTCTCGTCGTCCGCTCCCGCAGCTGACAGGTCGTCGATCAGGCGGTTCAGCAGACCGAGGTCGTGGGTCCCCGGAGGCCCGCGATGGACCAGCATCGGATGCACGTCGCGGGCCAGCGCCTCCCGCTCGGCCCGGGTCAGATAGACATCGTCGATCGAGATCTGCGCGCCGTCGAAGCGCTCGGCCGCGGCGCGGGCCAGGGTCGTCTTGCCGGATCCCTGCGCGCCCACGACGGCGATCAGCGCCGGGCGATCCTTCGGCCCCGCCTCGATCAGGCGGCCGATGCGATCGATGAGGACGGGGTTGGCGCGGCCCATGGCCGACGACCTCAGTGCTGATTTTCGGGCAGGCGGACGATCAGGCCGTCCAGATCGTCGGAGACGCGGATCTGGCAGGACAGGCGGCTGTTCGGCTGAACGTTCTCGGCGAAGTCGAGCATCGACTCCTCCATTGCCGAGGCGCGGCCGGTCTCGGCCTGGAAGGCCTCGTCGACATAGACGTGGCAGGTCGCGCAGGCGCAGGCGCCGCCGCAGTCGGCGTCGATGCCGGGCACATTGTTCCGGATCGCGCCTTCCATGACGGACAGGCCGTTCTTCACCTCGACGGTGTGTTCCTTACCGTCGTGCTCGATGTAGGTGATCTTCGCCATCGGGATATGACGTCGGCGGTCAGGCCGACGCCGTCTCCTTCTTGCGGCTCGGCGAGACCATCAGCTTCTTGGTCTCGGCGATCGCCTTGGCCGGGTTCAGACCCTTCGGGCAGACCTGGGCGCAGTTCATGATCGTGTGGCAGCGATAGAGCTTGAACGGGTCCTCGAGGTCGTCGAGGCGCTTGTCCGTCGCATCGTCACGGCTGTCGGCGATCCAGCGGTAGGACTGCAGCAGGGCGGCCGGCCCGAGGTACTCTTCCTGGTTCCACCAGTAGCTGGGGCACGAGGTCGAGCAGCAGGCGCACAGGATGCATTCGTACAGGCCGTCCAGCTTGGCGCGATCCTCCGGCGACTGTAGGCGCTCCGTCTCCGGGTCCGGCTCATCGGACTGGAGGTAGGGCTGGATCGAGTCGTACTGGGCGTAGAACAGCGACAGGTCGGTCACCAGATCCTTGACCACCGGCTGGTGCGGCAGCGGGCCGATGGCGATGGTGTCCGACGAGCACTCGTCCATGCCCTTGGTGCAGGCCAGGGCGTTGCGGCCGTCGATCGTCATCGAGCACGAACCGCAGATGCCTTCGCGGCACGACCGGCGGAAGGCCAGCGTCGGGTCGATCTCGTTCTTGATGTGGATCAGGGCGTCCAGAAGCATCGGGCCGTGCTCGTCGGCCGAGACTTCATAGACGTCCCAGCGCGGGTCGGCGTCGACCTCGGGGTCATAGCGATAGACCTTGTAGGTCTTCACGTTCGTCGCGCCGGCGGGGGCCTTGTAGACCTTGCCGCTGGTCGGCTTGGAGCCACGGGGGAGGTTGAGCTGGACCATTAGTAAACCCGCGCCTTGGGTTCGATGTACGAGACGTCGTCGGACATCGTGTAATTGTGGACCGGACGGTAGTCGATCGCCACCTGCTCGCCGGGCTTCTTCCAGGCGAGGGTGTGTTTCATCCAGTTGACGTCGTCGCGTTCCGGATAGTCCTCGCGGGCGTGGGCGCCGCGCGATTCCGTCCGGTTCAGACCGCCTTCGATGGTGACCAGGGCCTGGGCGATCAGGTTGTCGTACTCGAGGGTTTCCACGAGGTCGGTGTTCCAGATCAGGCCGCGATCGGTCGTCTTGATGTCGTCGCCGGCGGCGTCGATGGCGCGTAGCTTGTTGACGCCCTGCTGCATCGTCTCGCCGGTGCGGAACACCGCGGCGTCAGACTGCATGGCGCGCTGCATCTCGATGCGCAACTTCGCCGTCGGGGTCGAGCCGTTGGCGTGGCGGAAGCGGTCCAGACGGGCCAGGTGGCCGTCGGTGGTCGCAGCCGGAGCGTCCGGAACCTTCGATGCCTTGTCGACGATCTCGCCGGCGCGCAGGCCGGCGGCGCGGCCGAACACGACCAGGTCGGTCAGCGAGTTGGAGCCCAGACGGTTGGCGCCGTGCACCGACACGCAGGCGGCCTCGCCCACGGCCATCAGGCCCGGAACGACGCTGTCCGGATTGCCGTCGCGCAGGGTCAGGACCTCGCCGTGATAGTTCGTCGGGATGCCGCCCATGTTGTAGTGGACGGTCGGCAGGACCGGGATCGGCGCCTTGGTGACGTCGACGCCGGCGAAGATCTTGGCCGACTCCGAGATGCCCGGCAGGCGCTCGTGCAGGATGGCCGGATCGAGGTGATCCAGGTGCAGGAAGATGTGGTCCTTGTTCGGGCCCACGCCGCGGCCTTCGCGGATCTCGATGGTCATCGAGCGGCTGACCATGTCGCGCGGGGCGAGGTCCTTCACGGTCGGCGCATAGCGCTCCATGAAGCGTTCGCCTTCGGAGTTGGTCAGATAGCCGCCCTCGCCGCGCGCGCCCTCGGTGATCAGGCAGCCGGCGCCGTAGATGCCGGTCGGGTGGAACTGCACGAATTCCATGTCTTGCAGCGGCAGACCGGCGCGCAACACCATGGCGTTGCCGTCGCCGGTGCAGGTGTGGGCCGAGGTGGCCGAGAAGTAGGCGCGGCCGTAACCGCCGGTGGCCAGGATGACCAGCTTGGCGCGGAAGCGGTGCAGGGTGCCGTCATCCAGCTTCAGCGCGGTCAGGCCGGTGCAGACGCCGTCCTGCATGATCAGGTCGAGGCCGAAATACTCGACGAAGAACTCGACCTCGCGACGGACCGACTGGCCGTAGAGGGTGTGCAGGATGGCGTGACCGGTGCGGTCGGCGGCCGCGCAGGTGCGCTGCACCGGGCCCTCGCCGAAGTTGCGGGTCATGCCGCCGAAGGCGCGCTGATAGATCTTGCCTTCATCCGTCCGGCTGAAGGGCACGCCCCAGTGCTCCAGCTCGTAGACGGCCTTGGGCGCGTTGCGGACCAGATATTCGATGGCGTCCTGGTCGCCCAGCCAGTCCGACCCCTTGACGGTGTCGTACATGTGCCACTGCCAGCTGTCCTCGCCCATGTTGCCCAGCGAGGCCGAGATGCCGCCTTGGGCGGCCACCGTGTGCGAGCGGGTCGGGAAGACCTTGGTGACGCAGGCGACTTTCAGCCCCTGCTGGGCGGCGCCGAGCGCGGCGCGAAGGCCGGAGCCCCCTGCGCCCAGGACGACGACGTCGTATTCGTGATCGACGAATTCGTAAGCAGCCACGCGATCAGGCTCCGATGCCGGCCGGAAGCGGGGCGGAGCCCAGCGCCAGACGCACGATGAAGAAGACGCTGGCGGCGGCCAGCGCGAAGAAGACAAGGTTCACGAGGAACAGGCACAGGCCCTTGCTGGCGGGCTTGTGGACGTAGTCCTCGACGATGACCTTCCAGGCCAGGGCGCCGAACAGGCAGAAGATCACGGCCGTCGCGATCGACAGGCCGGCGTTCAGCGGATTGGCGAACCAGGCGGCGACCGTGTCGTAGGTCGCGCCGGCGAGGGTGAAGGCGCTCGAGGCGACCCACAGGCCCAGCGGCATCAGCGCCAGCAGGGCGACGCGCTCCAGCGCCCATTCGCCCGCGCCGTGGCGCTCGGAAATCTTGACGTTCTTCTTGAACTGCGCGGGACCGCTCACAACGAAACCCTCCCGGTGGCGAACAGGACGACCCAGAACAGGATGGCCAGCGGGATCGGGCCCCAGACGGCGATGTTCGACAGCAGCACCGCTGACTTCAGAGTCAGTCCGTTGCCGGTGTCGTTGATCAGGTGGCGTCCGCCGTTGAGGATGAAGGAGAACAGCACCACCGTCAGGCCGAAGGCGATCAGCAGGCCCAGCGGCGAGCCGGCGAAGGCGAGGAGGCCCGCATAGGCTTCCGGACCGCTGGCGGCCGCGAACACCCAGCCCAGGGCGAACAGGGCGCCGAAGCTGGCGGCGCCGATGGTCACCCGGAACAGGATCGAGGCCGTCATGGTGACGTGCCAGCGCCAGGTCTGGAGGTGGGGAGACAGCGGACGGACGCGGCCGTTGGGCTGGTTCACGAAACGGCCGGTGCGGTCGGCCGTCGGACTGCCCGGCTGGGGGGTGTTCGACATATGCGAATGGTTCTCAAAAACCCGAACGAAATCAGGCGCTCGAAATCGGTGAACAGGCTTTAGTCAGCCGGAACCGGGGGGTCAACGCGGCCAAGTTCGAGGAGGGCTCGCAGATGCGTGATCAGCGGTTGCGGCGCACATCACGATTTCTCGTGTGACCTGTCTGCACTAGTCGGCGGCGCAGGACGACGGCAGCTTTCGTTACATGTCGGGGTTCATCGTCGCCGCCTTCGCGGGCCTGCTGATGCAACAGCAGGCCGAGCCGCATCCGTCCACGCTGTCGCTGTACCAGGCGCCGGCGATCCGGCCGTTCGAGCCGCCGTCCGACTTCGGGCGCGAGGCTGCACAGGGCGATGGAGACACCGAGGTGCATCGACGGCCGCTGGAGGCCGCGGTCTCGGTTGATGGCTACGCCCGATCCTATGAGTTCACGCCCACTGACACCGAGACGGCCTACGACCAGGGCGTGGCCTCGGCCGAGATCCGCGTCGACCAGACCGCCGGCCCGCTCGACGGCGCCTGGCGGGTCACGGACGACCGCGGGCAGGTTTTGTTCGACATGGTCATCAGCGATCGCGGTACGCTCGTCGAGGGCGGGTGGCGCGGCGGCGAGGGCTCGGGCGTCGTAACCGCTGACGGCCGGACGGTGACGCTGGACGGTCTGGGCGTTCTGGCGCTGGAGGCCGAGGGCGCAGCATGGCGTGGGACACTGACGGGCAGCGGGCGACCGAAGACGGTGACTGTCAGCCGGCCGGGCTGAGCCGAACGCGCGACACCGCCGCCTGAAGGCCATTGCCATAGGGCTGCGCCGAACCCCGGCCCCAGACCGGATCGGGCCACAGGCCGTCGTCGTGGCGGCGACCCACGACATGGACATGCAGCTGGGCGGTGACGTTGCCGATGGCGGCGACGTTCAGCTTCTGCACCGGCCGGAAGGCGGCTTCCCCCAGCTCGCGCACGATCTCGCCCGCGCGCACGATCTCTTCCATCAGCACGGCGCGATCCGCCGCCGGCAGGTCTTCAAGCTCGTGCAGGCCTTGGCCGCGCGGGATCAGGATCAGCCAGGGAAAGCGGGCGTCGTCCTGCAGGCGCACCTGACAGAGCGGCCAGTCGCAGACGACGACGGAGCCGGCATCGAAGGCGGGATCGGAGCGGAAGGCGGAGGACATTTTCCTTCGGTCGCTCCGCGCGGGCGTCGGGTCAAGCGGCCTATCGTTACGATAGGAAAAATCTATCGAAATATCCCGGCGGCAACGATTGACTTTGTGCACTGCACAGTCCATCTCGCGGCTGCGGCGCCGCTCCCCCGGCGCTCCGAGATTCCACAATCCCATCTGTCCAATACGGAGAACAGCGATGCTGGGCGTCGGTCAAAAACTGCCGGAATTCAAGCTGGTCGGCGTGAAGCCGGGCTTCAACAGCCACGAAGAGAACGGCGTCTCGGCCTTCGAGGCGATCGATCAGAACAGCTTCGAGGGCAAGTGGAAGGTCATCTTCTTCTACCCGAAGGACTTCACCTTCGTGTGCCCGACCGAGATCGCCGAGTTCGCTCGCCTCGGTAAGGACTTCGAGGATCGCGACACCGTCGTCCTGGGCGGCTCGACCGACAACGAGTTCGTCAAGCTGGCCTGGCGCCGCGACCACGCCGACCTGAACAAGCTGCCGATCTGGCAGTTCGCTGACAACGGCGGCAAGTTCGCCCGCGAATTGGGCGTCCTGAACGAGGAAGAGGGCGTCGCCCTGCGCGCCACCTTCGTGGTCGACCCGCACAACGTCGTGCAGCACGTCTATGTCACCAACCTGAACGTGGGTCGCGCCCCGGCCGACACCCTGCGCGTCGTCGACGCCCTGCAGACCGACGAACTGTGCGCCTGCAACCGCCCGCTGGGCGGTGAAACCCTGGCGGCGTAACTGTAACGTCAGTGTTTCCCTGACAGGCGGCGGCGAAAGTCGCCGCCTGTTTTGTTTCCGGACCTACCCGAGGAATTCCGATGTCGATTGATACGCTGCGCGACCTCATCCCTGCCTATGGCAAGGACATCTCCCTGAACCTGTCGTCGCTGGCCGGCGAGACGGTTCTGAACGACCAGCAGAAGTGGGGCTGTTTCGTCGCCTCGGCTCACGCCATCGGCGTGGCGCCGGTGGTCAAGGCCATCGAGGCCCAGGCCGCGACCATCCTTTCGCCGGAAGCCCTGAACGCGGCCAAGGCGGCGGCCGCCATCATGGGCATGAACAACATCTACTACCGGTCGCTGCACCTGATGAAGAACCAGGAGTACACGACCATCCCGGCCAAGCTGCGGATGAACATCATCGCCAACCCGGGCGTGGACAAGATGGACTTCGAGCTGTGGTCGACGGCCGTCTCGGGCATCAACGGCTGCGGCGCCTGCCTGGATGCCCACGAGGGCGAACTGCGCAAGCACGGCGTGCCGGCGACCCACGTCCAGGCCGCCCTGCGCATCGGCGCGGTGGTCCATGCCGCCAGCCGCATCATCGCCTCGGAAACGGCTCTGGCGAACTAACTGTCAGCCATGACGGGGGCGGCCCAGTCCGTCCCCTTCAGCGCGGCGGCATAGGTCCGGCTGACGGGCGCCACGGCGCCGGTCGACAGGACCAGCTCCCCCCGACCGGCCTTCCACCGGGCGGTCTCCACGGCGGTCCGGGCCACCCACCAGGAGCGGTGAGTCCGGAAGCCGTCTGAAGCGGCCAGCGCGTCCAGCGCATCGCCGAAGCGCATCAGTATGAGGTCGCACCCCGCATCGGTGTGGATGCGCAGATAGTGGTCCTCCGCCTCGACGGCGATCAGCCGGGCGCGGGCCATCCGCGGCGCCAGCTTCGCCCGGATCGCCGGCGGCGGCGCGCCATCAATGGCCGGCGCTGTCTTCGGCTTGAAGGCCTGACGAACGATCCAGGCCAGGGCGATCACCGCGACATTGATCGTCACCACACTGGGCATGCTCCAGTACAGGCGCTCGATCCGGAACGGGTCGCCCCACAGACACATCGGCAGGATCGCCACCCACAGGGTGATCGGCGGGGTCATGGCGACCAGCTGGGCCAGGGCGAACAGGCGCGGCCGGCCGGTCAGGCGGGCGGCGATCCATGGCTCGATCAGAGCGGCGATGACTCCGCCGCCGACAAGGGCCGCGATCCAGTAGAGGTAGCGCGGGACGGTCGGGATTTCCTCGGAATCGAAGGCCGAGATTGCGGCGAGGAAGACACCGAACAGGAGAAGGCCGACGATCTCCACCACGCCTGATCGGCCGATCCGCAGACGGCCCATCCCGCTCTTGACGCCAAGGTCCGTCACGCCCGCTCCCGTTCGCGAAACGGATCACGCCGTTCGCGAAAGCCAAGCTGCACGGCCCGGCCGATGCGTTCAAGCGGGCGGCTCCCCTTTCCCGGAGATCCCGAATGCAGCGCGTCGCGACCCATACCCTGTTCGGACTTCTGGCCCTGATGTGTCTGGCGGTCGCCCTGTTCAGCGCGCGCTTCCTGCTGCCCGAGCCCTTCATGGCCGAGGGCATGGCGGGGCATCTGCAGGCGCGGCCGGTGGTGTTTCTGGCTCATGTCGGCGGCGGGGTGGTCGCGCTGGCGCTCGGCGCGTTCCAGCTGGTGACATGGCGCGGGCCGAGGCGGCGGTGGCATCGCATCGCCGGCCGGATCTATGTGGTCGCCTGCCTGACCGGCGCGGTCGCCGGGCTGGGACTGGCGCTGACCAGCACGGCGGGGCCGGTCGCGAGCGTGGCCTTCAGCCTGTTGGCTCTCTGCTGGTTCGGCACGACGGCCATGGGGTGGCGGCGGGCCATTTCCGGCGACTTCGCCCAGCACCGCCGCTGGATGCTGCGCAGCCTGTCCCTGACCTTCGCCGCAGTGACCTTGCGCATCATGATCCCGCTGGCGGAAATCCGGGGACTGGATTTCGCCGTCGCCTATCCGGCGATCGCCATCCTGTGCTGGGTCCCGAACCTGGTGCTGATGGAGCTGTGGCTCAGGGCGTGGGGGTGGGAGGCGAGGGTGCCGGCGTCTCTCCGTAGTGCATGAAGTGGCTGTAGCGGCCGTACTGAATGCGCATCACCGAATCCACGCCCTCGGACCAGGCGCCGACGCCCGGACCGCGGACGACATAGGTGATCACCAGTCGGGTGCCCGCGCCCATGGGCGAGCCGGTCCAGCCCACGCTCCAGCGGGCCATGGTCGCCTTGCCCTTCAGCGGTCCCAGCGGCGCATCGAACAGCACGCCGGTTTCCGGATCGGCCTCGACGACGCGCCCGTGCTCGAAGTCGGTCCCGTCGGCCAGCCGTTCGCAGAAGCAGGCGCCCGGCTCCAGCGTAACCGACATGTTCGAGGCGTCGCCGCTGTAGGTGTGGGCGCTGTCCCACCACTCGCCGATCTGGCCAAGCGCGGTCCACATGTCCTCGGGCGGGTATTCCAGATCGATCTCGTGGCGCAGCACGAAATGATCTTCGCTGCGCTCGATCACCTGCGCGGCGGCAGGCGAGGCGATCAGGGCCGCGGCCATCGCGCCGGCGGCGAGCAGGGTCTTCAGCATGGCGGATCCTCCCGGCCGCATGGGGCGACCGGGAACGGCTTTCGTCAAGCCGGCTGGAAGGTCAGAGGCGCGCCCCAGAACTGGCTGACCAGATCCGACTGCGGGCCGGCCTTGCCGGTGGTCAGGAAGTCGCGACGGCCCGAGCCGCCCAGCGCATATTCCGGATGCCGCTCGAAATACCGTTCCAGCGCGTCGGCCACGGCGGTCGGCTGGTGGATCAGGGCCGTGCCTTCCGGCAGGGCCGAGGCGAAGACGTCGGCGACGATCTCGTAGTGGGTGCAGCCGAGGATGGCCTTGTCCGGATGACGGCCGATGCGACGGCGCAGGGCGTCGACATGGTCGCGGACCACCACGTCAAGTTCCTCGGTCGGCGCGCCCAGCTCGATCAGGCCGGCGAGGCCAGGGCAGGGTTCGGAAAAGACGGCGAGGTCCTCGCGGCGCTTGTCGATCTCGATCTCGTAGACCCGGCTCATGGCCGTGGCGGCGGTGCAGAAGACGCCGGTGATCTCCAGCGCCTCGATCTTGTCGCCCAGCCGCTCGGCCTCATAGGTCCAGGGCAGGCCCGTGGCCGCCTCGATGGTCGGGACGATGATGCCCAGCACATTGACCGGACGGCCGTGACGCTCGCGCGCCTCGGGCACCCAGGTCTGCTGCAGACGGCGCAGGGCGATGGCGCTGGCGGTGTTGCAGGCCAGGACGATGACATTGGCCCCGGCCTCGAACAGCCGTTCACAGCCGGCGCGGGTCAGGTCGACGATCTCCTCGCCGCCGCGACCGCCATAGGGGGCGTTGGCCTGGTCGGCCAGATAGACGAAGTCCCGCTCGGGGAAACGACGGGTCAGTTCGCGATGGACGGTCAGTCCGCCCACGCCGGAGTCGAAAACGCCAATGGCCATGGCGCGGGCTTTAGCCGCATGGCCTCACCGCGTCCACCGGGCAGGATTACAGGGCTGTCATGTGACAGCACCGGTCGGTAAGGCCTAGGGTCCCCGGCAACGATCAAAGACGGACGGAGTTATCCGCGTGAACAGACGACACCTTCTTATCGCTGGAGGCAGCTTCGTGGCGCTTTCGGGTTGTGCGACCGCCGGTGCGGGAACGGGCGGAACGCCTGCCGCCACCCTTGAGGCCGACGCCGCCGTGGCGCGTGCGCTGCTGCCGGTCCAGACCCCACGCGCCGAGCTGCTGCAACCGTGGACCGGTCCGTACGAAGGCGTGCCGCCGTGGGATCGGGTGACCCCGGCCAAGCTGAAGGAAGCGCTGCTGGAAGGCATCGAGCTGCGCCGCGCCGAATATCAGGCGATCGCCAACAACCCGGAGCCGCCGACCTTCGCCAACACCCTGGTCGCCACCCAGATGGCCGGCCAGCCGCTGCAGCGCGCCGGCGCCCTGTACGGCGTGATGACCTCCAACATCGGCTCGGCCGAGTACCAGCAGGTCGACCGTGAGGTCTCGCCGATCATGTCCGCCGCCGGCGACGAGATCACGTTCAACGAGCGCCTGTTCCAGCGCGTGAAGGCCGTCGCCGACAACGCCCGCGCCGCCGGCCTGACGGCCGAGCAGACCCGCCTGGCCGAACGTTCGCGCGATTCCTTCATCCGCAACGGCGCGGCCCTGGACGCCGCGGGCAAGGCCGAGCTGGGCCGCATCAACACCGCCCTGTCGAACGCCTTCACCTCCTTCGGTCAGAAGGTCGTGGCCGACGAGAACGCCTGGACGGTGATCCCGACCGAGGCGGGCATGGCCGGGATGCCGGCGTCGAACAAGGCCGCGGCCGCCGCCGCCGCCCGTTCGCGCAATGTGCAGGGCTGGGCCATCGTCAACACGCGTTCGAGCGTGGATCCCTTTCTCAGCTTCGCCGACGACCGCGGCCTGCGCGAGCAGGTCTGGCGCAAGTTCGTGAACCGCGGCGACAACGGCGACGGCAACGACACCAATGCGACGATCGCCGAGATCGTCCGCCTGCGCGCCGAGCGCGCCCGCCTGCTGGGCTTCGCCAACCACGCCGAATGGCGGATGCAGGACACCATGGCGAAGACGCCCGCCGCAGCCATGGGGCTGATGGAGCGCGTCTGGGCCCCGGCCAAGGCCCGCGTCGTCGAGGAGGTCGCCGACATGCGCGCGATCGCCGGCCACGACATCGAGCCGTGGGACTATCTGTACTATGCCGAGAAGGTCCGGAAGCAGAAGTACGACCTGGATCAGAACGAGCTGAAGCCGTACTTCGAGCTGAACAACGTCAAGCGCGGCGCCTTCTACATGGCCGGTCGCCTGTACGGCTTCGACTTCAAACCGCTGCCGCGCGGCACGGTGCCGGGCTTCCATCCGGACGTCGAGGTGTTCGAGGTCGTCAACAAGTCGGACGGCAGCCACGTCGGCCTGTTCTACTCGGACGACTTCTCGCGCGCCGGCAAGCGCTCGGGCGCCTGGGCCACGACCTACCGCAGCTATTCGACCTATGACGGCGTGAAGAACGTGCTGTCGTCGAACAACAACAACTTCACCAAGGCCGAGGGCGGCGAGCCGATCCTGATCTCGCTGGACGACGCCCAGACCCTGTTCCACGAGTTCGGCCACGCCCTGCACTCGCTGTCGGCGGCCTATACCTATCCGGCCCTGGGCGGCACGCCGCGCGACTACGTCGAGTATCCGTCGCAGGTGCACGAGCATTGGGTGCTCAGCCGCCCGATCCTCGACGGCTACATGAAGCACGTCGAGACCGGCCAGCCGATGCCGCAGTCCCTGGTCGACAAGATCGAGGCCTCGGGCACCTTCAACCAGGGCTATGACACGGTCAGCTATCTGTCGTCGGCCCTGGTCGACATGGACCTGCACACCCAGGCCACGCCGCCCACTGACATCGACGCCTTCGAGCGCGACAGCCTGGCCCGCCTGGGCATGCCGCGCGAGATCGTGATGCGGCACCGCCTGCCGCAGTTCAATCACCTGTTCACGTCGGATGCCTACTCGGCCGGCTACTACTCGTATCTCTGGTCCGAGGTGATGGATGCCGACACCTGGGCTTACTTCGAGGAGTCGGGCGACGTCTTCAATCCGGACATCGCCGCCCGCTACAAGGCCATCATCCTGGCCGAGGGCAACACGACCGATCGTGGCGAGGCCTATCGCCGGTTCCGCGGCCGCGACCCGGAAGTGGCGGCCTTGCTGAAGGTCCGTGGTTTCCCGACTTCGTAAGTCAGGGGCCCCTAACGCTCGCCCCGCGGGGGCTCGCTGCTTGAGGGGCAGACGGCGCCCTCAAGCAGCCCCACGCCGCGCGTGGGGCGGTAGGGCAAAAAGAAAGGCCCCGCGGAGCGATCCGCGGGGCCTTTTGCTTTGACGGTCGGCGACAGGGACCCGAACCCTCCTGCCGCGGGCGTCGGTCAGGCCGGCCAGGCCGGGGTGGCGCGCGCCTCGATGTCGCCGGCGCGACGGGCGCGGGCGTAGTCGTCCTGACGGGCCTGTGGCAGCTGGGCCAGCACCTCGCGCTGGACGCGCTGGATGCAGATGGCGTTGGGGATCGAGCGCGAGCCGCGCAGGCAGGCGGTGCGGGCCTCGGCGGCGACGCGCGCGTCGAAGGCGACGGCGCCGGCGCGGGTCGACAGGTCCAGATCGTTCACGCGGACGCGAACGGTGTCCTGGGCGAAGGCGGGGGCGGCCGTCAGCAGGCCAAGGGCGGCGACGGAAAGCAGGGTCTTGGTCATCGGATCATCCTCCTGTCGCGGTGTGTGCGACGACAAGGCAGATGATGGGCTTATGTGACGACCGCCAGAGCAGAAGCGCGACAAATAGGTGACTTCAGGCCGAGAATGGCAAAGTCAGAAACAAGTCTGGCTTATGTGTAGGCGCCGGAGCCGGCCGGGGCCGGCTCCGGGTGTTCCGTCCTACAGTTCGACGGTGCGTCGGGCCGAGGCGTAGTCGGCGCGCGAGGTCGCCGGCAGGTTGCGCACGGCTTCGTTCTGGACGGCGGCGCGGCAGTAGTCCTGGTCCGGGATGGCGCTGCCGGGGCGGCGGGCTTCGCGGCACAGCTTGCGGGCGGCGGCCTGGATGCGGACGTCGAAGGCCTGGGCGCCCGCGGCGGTGGTCAGGTCGAGATCGCCGTAGGCGATACGGGCTTCCTGGGCGGAGGCGGCGCCGGCGACGGCGAGGGCGCAGGCAACGGTCACTGAGGCGAGAATTTTCATGGCGGTCTCCTTCGGATCGCTTGGCTGTCGCCCGGGGGACGGCGACAGGGCGGGAGATGCGCCTGTCCTGTTTCGGCTGCGTGAGAGTTCGGCGGCGAAATCGCGACACCGCATTAAATCGAGGAAAGCTGAACGGTGATCAGCCGCTGTTGCGCAGGCCGGCGGCGACGCCGTTCAGGGCCAGCAGAATGCCCTCCCGCACGCGCGGGTCGTCGTCACCGGCGCGGCGGCGGCGGATCAGCTCGATCTGCACATGGTTCAGCGGTTCGACATAGGGCATGCGCAGGCGGATCAGCCGGTCCAGCTCGGGCTGGCCGCCCAGCAGGGCCTCCTGCCCGGTGATTGTCAGGACCGCGGCCTCGGTCCGCTCCCACTCCGTCAGGATCTCGCCGAAGATGCGGTCGGCCAGGGCGCGGTCCGGGACCAGCGAGGCGTAACGGCGGGCGATGGTCATGTCGGCCTTGGCCATGACCATCTCCATGTTCTGCACCAGCGTCCGGAAGAAGGGCCAGTCGCGGTACATCGTTTGCAGTTCGCCCGACTCGACGCCCTCGATCGCCGAGCCGAAGCCGAACCAGCCCGGCAGCATCACCCGGCTCTGGCTCCAGCTGAACACCCAGGGAATGGCGCGCAGATCCTCGATGGCGGTCGAGGTCGAGCGCGACGCCGGCCGCGAGCCGATCTTCAGATCGGCGATCTCGGCGATGGGGGTGGCGGCGCGGAAATAGTCGACGAAGCCGTCGGTCTCGTAGACCAGCTTCCGATAGGCCTGCATCGAGGCGGCGGACAGCCGGTCCAGCGTCGCGCCGTGGCGGCGGGTCAGTTCGGCGTCCGGCGGCGGAGCCAGCGAGGCCAGCAGAACGCCGCAGGTCAGGGCGTCGAGGTTGCGGCGTGCGACCTCAGGCTCGCCGTACTTGTTGGCGATGACCTCGCCCTGTTCCGTCACGCGAATGCGGCCGGCAACGGTACCCTGCGGCTGGCCCAGCACGGCGGCGAAGCTGGAGCCGCCGCCGCGGCCCACGGCGCCGCCCCGACCGTGGAACAACTGTAGCCGCACTCCGGCCTCGCCGACGACGTCCAGCAGTTCCCGCGACGCCTGATGCAGCTCCCAGGTCGAGGTCAGGTAGGAGCCGTCCTTGTTGGAGTCCGAATAGCCGATCATCACCTCCTGGACCCCGCGCGCCCGGGCGACGGCGAGGGCGGAGGGCTCCTTCAGCACCCGCTCCATGGTCGGGCGCGAGGCGCGAAGGTCGTCGATGGTCTCGAACAGGGCGGCCGCCTGGATCGGGCAGGTCTCTGGCGCTTCGGGGCGATACAGCCCGACCTCCTTGAGCAGCAGATAGACCTCCAGCAGATCGGACGGGGCGTCGGTCTTGGAGACGATGTGGGTCCGGATCGCCTGCGGCCCGAACCGGGCCAGCACGCGGGCTGCGGCCAGCAGGATTTCACGCTCCTTGATCGTCTCCGGCTCGTACTCCGCCCAGGCATTGAACAGCAGGCGGCCGGAGGCGAGCTCGGCGGACAGCAGATCCAGCCGGGCGTCCTCGTCCAGCGCCAGATAGTCGGGACAGACGCCGGCGACCTTCAACAGGTCGGCCACGACCCGCTCGTGCACGTCGGCGTTCTGGCGCAGGTCCAGCGTCGCCATGTGGAAACCGAAGATGTCGGCGGCGGTGATCAGTCGGGCCAGGCGGTCGTCGGCGAAGATGGCTCCGTGATGGGCGATGAGGCTGTCGCGGATGACCTTCAGATCGGCGCGGAAGGCGTCCGGGCCGGAATAGGGTTCGGCCTCGAAAAGGGCCGCCAACGGCGCGGGCTGGCCGGTCAGCACGGGATGGGTCGCCGCCAGCCGGGCGTACACATGGCTCAGGACCCGGCGATAGGGCTCGTCCGCACGGTGGGGCGACGTGTCACCGGACGCGCTAGCCAAGGCCGCCAGCTCGGCGGAGACGTCGGCGAGGGAAGCTGACAGGCTCAGCTCGGCGCCGAGCGCGTTCACTTCGCGCAGATAGAAGCGAAGCACGGCCCGCGACTGGGCGGCGATGGCGGCTTCCAGCACCGCTCCGTCGACATTGGGATTGCCGTCCCGATCGCCGCCGACCCAGGTGCCGATGCGGATGAAAGCCTCGAGATCCGGCGCGTCCAGCCGCTTGCGCCAGTCGGCCAGCTGGGCCGGGGCGACATGCAGGAAGATGCTGTCGAGGAAGGAGACGACCGTGTCGATCTCGTCCTGCACCTTCAATCCGGCCTGCCGGGCCAGGCGCGTGGTCCACAGGATGGTCGCCTGCCGGCGCAGGCCGGCGTTCCGGGTTTCCAGATCGCAGGCGGGCCCGTTGCGGTCACAGGCGTCCAGCACATCCGAGACGGCGGCGATACGGTCGATCACGCTCTTGCGCCGCACCTCCGAGGGGTGGGCGGTCAGCACCGGCGAGATCAGGGCGCCGGCCAGCAGGTCGCGGGCGTCGGCGGTGGTGCGGCCGGCGGCCTCCAACCGGGCCAGGGCGCCGTCGGCGGTGTCCGGGCGGTCGCCCTCGGCGGTCTGCAAGCGCGCGCGACGCTGGCCGGCGCGATCCTCGGCCACATTGGCCAGCAGGGAGAAGACGGCGAAGCCGTGGGCCAGCCCCACGGCCTGATCCAGCGACAGCTCGCCCAGCAGGGCTTCCAGCCGCTCGGCGTCCGCAGAGCCCGCATCCCTGTGCCAGGCGACCGAGGCCTGCCGCACCGCCTCGATGCGGTCGTAGAGCTCCTGCCCGCCCTCGTCACGGATGACCTCGCCTAGCAGCCCGCCGAGCAGGCGGACTTCCTCGCGCAGTTGATCGTCGGCGGCAGCGTTCATCTGTGATGCTCTCAGCGGGGAGGCTGGAAGCGTCACCGTATCAGGGGTTTGCGGATCGGCCATGCCAAAGGCCAACGCTGTAACCGGAAGTGCGTTCGATCCCCGTTCGGGCTCGACCTAGCGTGATCCCGCGGCGGTCGGGTCCGTCGGCAGGCCGAAGACCTGACGCAGGAACAGGTTGGTCACCTCGGCCTGGGCGTCGGAGTTGGTCTTCTTTCGGAAGCCGTGGCCCTCATCCATCGCCAGCAGATACCAGACCGGGCGGTCGTGACCGCGGACTGCCGAGACGATCTGTTCGGCTTCCGAGCGTGGTACGCGCGGGTCGTTGGCGCCCTGGATCACCAGCAAGGGCGCGGTCATGCGGTCGGTCAGGTTCAGCGGCGAGATCTGGTCGAAAACGGCCCGCATCTCCGGGTCGCGCTCGTCGCCATACTCGGCCCGGCGCAGGTCGCGGCGATAGCCCTCGGTGTTCTGCAGGAAGCTGACGAAGTTCGAGATGCCGACGATGTCCACCACGCCGGCCAGACGGTCCGGATAGGCAGCGCTGGCGGCCAGCACCATGAAGCCGCCGTACGAGCCGCCGTGGACGACGACGCGGGAGGGATCGAGGTCGGGCTGGGTCGCGATCCAGTCCAGCAGGGCGCCGATGTCCTTCACAGAGTTCTGGCGCAGCGGACCGTTGTCCATGGCCACATAGGCCTTGCCGTAGCCAGTCGAGCCGCGGACGTTCGGCACGATCACCACGGCGCCGAGGTCGTTGACCCATTGCTGGTAGCCGGGATTGAAGCCGGGCCGCGACTGGCCTTCGGGACCACCGTGGATGTCGATGATGACCGGCGCGCGGCCGTCGATCTCGCGCGGCTTGTAGACGAAGGCCGGGACGCTGAGGCCGTCGAAGGAGTCGAAGCGGACCAGTTCCGGCGTCACGAAGGTCGAGGGATCCACCGGACCGACCTCGGACTCGGTCCAGCGGGTCAGGCCGCCGTTCTCGACGTCCCATGTCCAGACGTCGCCCGAGCTGGAGGGCGTCGACAGGGTCAGGGCCAGGGTGCGGCCATCCGGCGAGAACTCCAGACCGCCTGCGGTGCCGACCGGCAGCTCGGGCTGGGGCAGGGCGCGGCGGGTGCGCAGGTCGCGCACATGGACCTTGGCATACCCGTCCTCGTTGACCGTGTACGCCAGCAGGCGGCCGTCATCGGATAGCTCGACGCCCTCGACATCCCAGTTCAGATCGTCGGTCAGTGGGGTGACCGATCCGTCGGCGACCGAGACCTGAACTAGCCGGCTGAAGTCCGAGCCCTCGTCGCTGGTGGCGATGACGCTGCGGCCGTCCGGAGTCAGCGAGGCGTCGCCCCAGGAAATCTTCCCGTCGGTCGGTCGCAGCTCCCGCGCCTGACCGGTCGTCAGGTCCAGCACCCACAGTTCGCTCTCCTGCACGGAGATGTAGCGGCTCATCAGCAGGGTGCGGCCGTCGGCGGAGACATCCGCCGGCGCCCAGCTGCCCTCGGCCCGATAGACGACGCGGCGCTCGCCCGGACGTTCGACGCTGCCCTGGATGATCTCATAGGTCGACTGGCCCGGGCGGACCTGGGACCAGTAGGCGGTCCTGCCGTCGCGGGAGAAGAGCAGGTTCTGGTTGCGGGTGCCGGCCTCGGTCAGGGCGACCTCGCCGCCATGTTCTGCGGCCAGATAGATCTGGAAATACTCGGCCCCGCCGGAGTCGCGGGAATAGGCGTAGCGGTTGGTGCCCGGGATCACCGCGGCGCCGCCGATCGGCTCGCCGAAGAAGGTCAGCTGACGGCGGTCGGCGCCTGGGGCGGCGACGCGGTGCAGCTGGGAGGTTTCGCCGAAGCGGGTGCTGATCAGGATGGAGCCGTCGGCCATCCAGTCCTGGAAGCCGGCGCCGCGGGCGTTGCGATACCGCTGGATCTGCGGGCGCAGGCTGGCCGGGATCGCCGGCACGCCGTCATAGACGAGCGCCCCGACCTCACGCCGCTGAGGCGCCTCGGCGGTCTGGGCGATGGCCAGCGGGGCGGTGGTCGCCAGCAGTACGGCGGCGAGGGCCAACGGGCGGACAGTCCTGCGGATCATGTGTTCAGCTCCCTGTTCGGTGCGGACTAGACGATGACCCTGCAGGGCTGACAAGGGTCGGCTGCCGCCCGCGCCTTGTCTTGGCCTGACTTTTCCGCCATAAGCCGCCGCTTCCGACGCAAGTGAACCTCGCGTCTCCTCCCACACGACCCCGGTTCCCGCGCTCAAGCAGCGTAGCGTTAGCGCTTCAGGGATGTCCGGACGAGGTGGGCGAGAACCCTCTGCCGACGTGATCGTCGCCAGAGGCCGTTGTCGTATGGAGCCGTTTCACCTGCGCCAAACGAGGTAGTGAATGTTCGAGGCTCTGAACGAGCGGCTGACAGGCGTCTTCGACCGGATCACCGGTCGCGGCGCCCTGTCCGAAAAGGATGTCGCCGAGGCGATGCGCGAGGTTCGCGTGGCGCTGCTCGAGGCCGACGTCGCCCTGCCCGTCGTCAAGGACTTCATCGCCTTCGCCACCGAGCGCGCCACCGGCGAAGAGGTCATCCGTTCGGTCAAGCCGGCCGATCAGGTGGTCAAGATCGTCTACGACGGCCTGATCGAGATGCTGGGCGGCGAGGAGCCTGTCCCGGTCAACCTGAACGCCACGCCGCCCGCCGTCATCCTGATGGCCGGTCTGCAGGGCTCGGGCAAGACCACGACCTCGGCCAAGCTGGCGCTGCGTCTGACGAAGTTCGACCGCAAGAAGGTCATGATGGCCTCGCTGGACACGCGTCGTCCGGCGGCCATGGAGCAGCTCGAGACCCTCGGCAAGCAGATCGAGGTCACGACCCTTCCGATCGTGAAGGGCGAGAGCGCGGTCCAGATCACCAAACGCGCGCTGCAGTCCGCCAAGCTGCAGGGCTTCGACGTCCTGATCCTCGACACCGCCGGCCGGATCACCCTGGACGAGGCCCTGATGGCCGAGGTGGCCGAGGTGGCCGCCGTCGCCAAGCCGGTCGAGACCCTGCTGGTCGCCGACAGCCTGACCGGTCAGGACGCCGTCCGCACCGCCCGCGCCTTCCACGAACGCCTGCCGCTGACCGGCCTGGTGCTGACCCGCGCCGACGGCGACGGCCGCGGCGGCGCCATGCTGTCGATGCGCGCCGTCACCGGCCTGCCGATCAAGTATCTCGGCGCCGGCGAAAAGGTCGATGCGCTGGACGTCTTCGATGCCCGCCGTGTCGCCGGCCGCATCCTGGGTCAGGGCGACATCGTCGCCCTGGTCGAGAAGGCCAGCCAGGAGCTGGACGCCTCCAAGGCCGAGGCCATGGCCCGCAAGCTGGCCAAGGGGCAGTTCGACCTGAACGACCTCGCCGCCCAGCTTCAGCAGATGAAAAAGATGGGCGGTCTTCAGGGCATCATGGGCATGCTGCCCGGTGTCGCGAAAATGAAGGCCCAGATGGCCGACGCCAATGTCGACGACCGCATGATCGCCCGTCAGGAAGCGATCATCAGCTCGATGACCAAGGCCGAGCGCAAGAAGCCCGACCTGCTGAACGCCAGCCGCAAGAAGCGCATCGCCGCCGGCGCCGGGGTCGAGGTCCAGGAGATCAACCGCCTGCTCAAGCAGCACCGGCAGATGGCCGACATGGTCAAGTCGCTGTCGCGGGGCGGGCCGAAGAAGATGCAGCAGATGGCCGCCATGCTGGGCGGCCTCGGCGGCGGAGGAATGGGCGGTCCGGACATGGCCCGCCTGAAGGCGATGGGCGGGGGCAAGATGCCCGAGCCGAGCGCCGACGAACTGAAAGCCATTCAGGACCGGCTCGCCGGCCTGGGCGGCGGACAACTTCCGGGAGGGCTTCCGGGCCTCCCCGGCTTCCCCAAAAAGAACTGACTACCGAAAGAGACCTGAAATGCTGAAGATCCGTCTGGCCCGTGGTGGCGCCAAGAAGCGTCCGTACTACTACATCGTCGTCGCCGACTCGCACGCTCCGCGCGACGGCAAGTTCATCGAGCGCGTGGGTTCGTACAACCCGATGCTGCCGCGCGACGGCGAGCAGCCGCGCGTCACCCTGAAGGCCGACCGCATCTCGGAGTGGCTGTCGAAGGGCGCCCAGCCGACCGACCGCGTCGCGCGCTTCCTGTCGCAGAACGAAGAGCTGGCCGGCAAGGTCAAGTGGACCCAGGGCAACAACCCGAACAAGGCCCAGCCGGGCAAGAAGGCGCAGGAACGCGCCGCCGAGCGCGCCCAGCGCGAAGCCGACCGCGCCGAGGCCGAAGCCGCCGCCAAGGTGGAAGCCGCTGAAGCCGCCGAGCGCGCCAAGGCTGAAGCCGCCGCTGCCGCCGCCGCTCCGGCTGAAGAGCCGGCCGCCGAGGAAGCTCCGGCCGCCGAAGTCGCCGCTGAAGAGGCTCCGGCCGCTGAAGCCGCTGCTGAAGAAGCGACCGAAGAGAAGTCGGAAGGCTGATGTCTTCCGGTTCGCCGGACTGAACATCGAAAGGCGGCGCCCACGGGCGTCGCCTTTCTGCTATCCGGGGCTGACCCCATGCGGAGCGAGCGATTGGCGCAGGACGACAAACTCATTCTCGTGGCCCAGGTGGCCGGCGGGTTCGGCGTGCGCGGCGATGTGCGGGTGACGGCCTATACGGCCGACCCGATGGCGCTGCTGGCCTATCGCGACCTGCTGCGCGCAGACGGCTCCACCGGCCTGACCTTGCTGTCGGGCCGGCCGGACAAGAACGGCGTGGTGGGCAAGGCGAAGGAGATCGCCACCAAGGAACAGGCCGACGCCCTGCGCGGGCTCAAGCTGTTCATCCCGCGCGACCGCCTGCCCGACCCGGAAGAGGACGAGTTCTACCTGACCGACCTGATCGGCCTGCAGGCGCGCGATCCCGAGGGCGCGGTGCTGGGCACGGTGAAGTCGGTCCAGAACTTCGGCGCCTCGGACATGCTGGAGATCGCGCCCGCGACCGGTGGCCCGACCTGGTATCTGCCCTTCACGCGTGAGGCCGTGCCGGACGTCCACCTGTCGGACGGCTGGCTGCTGGCGGTTCGCCCGACCGAGGTCGGCGAGCGCGAGCCGGACTAGCTGTTGTCCTCGGTCGGCGCGTCCGGCCCGTTCTTCTTGATCGAGTCGATGGCGTTCTGCGCCGAGGTCTTCGACGAATAGCCTTCGGTCGAGAAGATAGTTTCGGCGTTGTATTTGAAGCGGACGCGGAACTCGCCCGCCTTGTCCTTGTAGATCTCGAACTTGTGCGCCATGGCCGTTCTCCTGTTCGGAGCGCCACGGCGCCAGAAGGCGGCGTCGCCGTAAAGTCGGCGACCGGACACAGTGTCGTGAGGGCGGCTCAGCCCGCCTTGCGCCAGCGAAGCGCCGCCAGCGCCAAGAAGCCCGCCAGCAGGCCCCAGAAGGCCGAGCCGATGCCGAACAGGGCCACGCCCGAGGCGGTGGCCGCGAACGCGATGACGGCCCCTTCCCGGTCCTTCGGCTCGGCCATGGCGCCGGTCAGGGCGCCCGTCAGCGGTCCGATAAGGGCCAGACCCGTCAGCACCGCCAGAGCCGCCGACGGCATGGCGATGAACAGCCCGGCCAGCGGCGCGGCGAACAGGGCGACGACCAGATAAAGGGCCCCGTAGATCACCCTGACCCACCACCTGCGCGACGGATCCGGATGGGCGTCCGGACCGGTGCAGATGGCCGCCACGATAGCCGCCAGATTGATCCCGTAGGCCCCGAACGGCGCCAGCACGACCGTCGCCAGGCCGGTCGACAGCAACAGCGGTCCGGGCGGCGGCTCGAACCCCGAGGCCTTCAGCACCACCAGCCCCGGCAGGTTCTGCGAGACGAGAGTCACGAGGAACAGCGGCACGGCCAGGCTGATCGCGGCGACCGGGTCGAACACCGGCAGAACCGGGTGAAGTTCGCCGAAGGCTCCGGTTCCGGGCGGCAGGGTGACCTGACCCCGGACGGCGAGCACTGCGAAGGCGCCGACCAGTACGGCGGGCAGGGCCCACGTCGGCGCCAGACGACGCATGACCAGGAAGACGGCGAACAGGCCTGCGGCGAGCGCGATATCGGTCGGGAAGACCAGGAACAGCTTGATGCAGAACGGCAGCAGCACGCCCGCCAGCATGGCCGAGGCGATGCCGCCGGGGATGCGCGCCGCCAGCCGGCCCAACGCCGGGACCAGCCCCGTCACGACCATCATCGCGCCGGCCAGCATGAAGGCGCCGATCGCGGTCGGCCAGCCGAGGCCGAGGGTCGAGGCCGCCAGCAGGGCCGCTCCCGGCGTGGACCAGGCCAGAATGATCGGAACCTTCAGCCGCCAGCTGAGCAGCATTCCGGGCACGCCGATGCCGAGGCACAGGGCGGTGACCATGGAGACGATCTGCGCCGGCGACGCGCCCAGCACCTGCCCGGCCTGCACCACCAGCGCGACCGTGCCGCCGAAGCCGATCACTGTGCCAACGGCGGCGGCGGTGAAGACGGAAACGGGCAGGCGCGAGGTGGTCATCCCTCGCGCTTACCGGCCGGCTGGATCGAGGGGAAGGCTTACGCCTCCTCGCTGTCGCCCAGACCCATCATGTGGAAGCCGGCGTCGACGTGGACGACTTCGCCCGTGGTCGAGAAGCCTAGGTCCGAGCACAGCCAAAGGGCGGCGCCGGCGACGCCCTCCATCGAGGTGTCCTCCTTCATCGCCGACATGGCGCGGCCCTGGGCGATCATGCCGCGACCGCCCGAGATGCCCGCCAGCGACAGGGTGCGCATGGCGCCGGCCGAGATGGCGTTGACGCGAATGCCCTTGGGACCGAGGTCGCGGGCGATGTAGCGGGTCGCAGCTTCCAGACCGGCCTTGGCCACGCCCATGGTGTTGTAGTTCGGGATGGCCCGCTCGGCGCCGAGGTAGGTCATGGTGACCATCGAGCCGCCGTTCGGCATCAGCTTCGCGGCGCGCTTGGCCACGTCGACGAAGCTGAACACCGAGATGTTCATGGCCAGCAGGAAGCTGTCGCGCGTGGTGTTGTCGACGAACGAACCCTGCAGCTCGTTCTTGTTGGCGAAGGCCACCGAGTGGACGACGAAGTCGATCGTGCCGAAGGTCTTTTCCAGTTCCTCGAAACAGGCGTCCATCGAGGCGTCGTCGGTGACGTCGGCCGGGACGATCAGCTTGGCGCCGACGCTCTCGGCCAGCGGGCGGACGCGGCGCTCCAGCCCTTCGCCGAGGTAGGTGAAGGCCAGTTCGGCGCCTTGGGCGGCCAGCTGCTGGGCGATGCCCCAAGCGATGGAGTTGGCGTTCGCCACCCCCATGATCAGGCCCTTCTTGCCCTTCATCAGTTCGCCCTTGGGCATGTTCCAGGCGGATTCGGCGGCCATCGGCGCTCTCCTCAAATCAATGGCGCCTTTCTGGACGGCTGCGCCATCAGGAGCAAGTGGGACGGGTCAGGGACCGACAGGTTGATCATCGGGCGAGAAGACGATGGTATCGGGCTGAGGCGCCCGCGGGCCCGCAACGGCAGGAGGGACACGATGAGAGTATCCGGCTGGATCGCGTTGTTCGCAGCCCTTGGTCTCGCGCCTGGGCCGGTTGTCGCGCAGGAGGCGGTTCCGCCGTTGCAGCCGTCCTATCCGACGGCGCCGCCGCCGATGAAGTGGCCCATGGCGGTGATGGTCCGCGGCATCGGCTATGAGGCCCGGACACAGACCGAGGATGCGGTGGCCGCCCTGACCGCCCGTGGATTCCATCCCGTGCCCGTCCCCTACACCCTGTTCCGACCCGCCGAGACCTGTCTGGGCGGCGAGCAGCCGGACTACGACTGTGCGCGCGCGGCCCTGACCGGCGTGACGCATGAAGCGATGACCGAGGTTCCGCTGGTGCTGGTCGAGGCCCGGCTGGCGGACGACACCCTGTCCTGGATCTGCATCGGGCGGGCCCGGACGGTCACGGTCAGCTTCGGCCTGGCCGACTTCTTCACCCCGGATCTGCAGGCGCGCCAGGCCTCACGGAACCGGGCGCTGGCCTGCATCGAGCGGTCGCTCGGACTGGACCGAACCACCGAACACTCGAACCTCTAGAGAGGGATCAGACCTTCGACAGGATCAGGGTGCCGTTGGTGCCGCCGAAGCCGAACGAGTTCGACATGACGTGCTTCAGCGGACCGTCGTGGCGTTTGCGCAGGATCGGCATTCCCTCGAACTCGGGGTCGAGGTTCTCGATGTGGGCGCTTTCGGCCGCGAAGTCGTTGTCCATCATCAGCAGGCAGTAGATCGCCTCCTGCGCGCCGGCGGCGCCCAGCGAGTGGCCCGTCAGCGACTTGGTCGAGGAGATCATCGGCAGCTGTTCGCCGAAGACGTTGCGCACCGCGCCCATCTCCTTGCTGTCGCCGACCGGCGTCGAGGTGCCGTGCGGGTTCAGGTAGTCGATCTTCGGATTGCCGGCCATTTCCAGCGCCAGCTTCATGCAGCGCTCGGCGCCCTCGCCCGACGGAGCCACCATGTCGTAGCCGTCCGAGTTGGCGGCATAGCCGGTGACCTCGGCATAGATCTTCGCGCCACGCGCCACGGCGCGCTGGTACTCTTCCAGCACCACGATGGCGGCGCCGCCGGCGATGACGAAGCCGTCGCGGTCCTTGTCATAGGCGCGCGAGGCGACCGAAGGCGTTTCGTTGAAGTTGGACGACATGGCGCCCATGGCGTCGAACATGTTCGACATCGACCAGTCGATATCCTCGCAGCCGCCGGCGAACACCACGTCCTGCTTGCCCCAGGCGATCTGCTCGGCGGCCGCGCCGATGCAGTGGGCGCTGGTCGCGCAGGCCGAGCTGATCGAATAGTTGATGCCCTTCAGCTCGAACCAGGTGGCGAGCACGGCCGACGGACCCGAGGCCATGGCCTTCGGCACCGCGAAAGGCCCGATGCGCTTGGGCGAACCCTTTTCGACGGTCGTCTGGGCCGCCTGCAGGATCACCTGCGTGGAGGGACCGCCCTCGCCGACCACCAGACCGATGCGCGGGTCCTTGATCTCGTCGGCCGACAGGCCCGAGTCCTTCAGGGCCTCGTCGAAGGCGATGTGCGCCCAGGCCGTGCCGTTGGCGAGGAAGCGGGCGGCGCGGCGGTCGACCTTGTCGGCCCAGTCCTCTGCGGTCGCGCCCATGGAAGGCGGCGCCCAGACCTGCGAGCGGAAGCCGTGCGCGGCGTGGTCCGGGGCGTGCTGAACGCCCGATTTCGCTTCGCGCAGCGAGGCGGTGACCTCTTGGGCCCCCGTTCCGATGGAGGAGACGATGCCCAGGCCGGTGACAACGACACGCCGCATGGTGGTTTCCTTCTTGGTAGGCTCGGTCGCCGCGTTCGCCGCGGTCTGGGAAGAGATAGTGACTTATTCGCCGGCTGCAGCTTCGGCGGTTGCGCCGAACAGACCCACCCGCATGTCGTTGCAGGTGTAGATCACCTCGCCGTCGGCCTCGAGCACGCCGTCGGCGATGCCCATGACCAGCTTGCGGTTGATCACGCGTTTCAGGTCGATCTTGTAGACGACCTTCTTCACCGTCGGCAGGACCTGGCCGGTGAACTTCACCTCGCCGACGCCCAGCGCGCGGCCCTTGCCCGGGCCGCCGATCCAGCCGAGGTAGAAGCCGACCAGCTGCCACATGGCGTCCAGACCCAGGCAGCCCGGCATGACCGGATCGCCGATGAAGTGGCACTGGAAGAACCAGAGGTCCGGGTGGATATCCAGCTCGGCCTCGACATAGCCCTTGCCGTGGGCGCCGCCGTCCGCGTTGATCTGCGTGATGCGGTCGAACATCAGCATCGGCGGGGCCGGCAGCTGGGCGTTGCCCGGTCCGAACAGCTCGCCGCGGCCCGAGGCCAGCAGGGCTTCGTAATCGAACGAGGACGGATATTTCGACTGGCTCAAGGACGGTCTCCGGCGGTTTCGACGCCGGGGTACACGAGGCCACGCGCCGTCTCAAACCTTTTCAGACAAGGCGCCCGGGCGGTAAGGCCCGGTTCAGCGGGACGGACGGCCCCGGCCGGCGGGTCGATTGGCGTTGCACAGCGGGCGTTCCTGCGCCCCGAACACCGCGCGCTGCTGCACCCAGCCGCGCATCCGGCGGATGCGGACCTCGCACCAGCCGTCCTCGCATTCGTCCATCGACACCAGCGAGTGCGGCGACAGGCGAGCGCGGACCTGCGAGGTCGCCGATCGCCCGGCATGGATCGGGATTTCCTCGGCGGAGGCGTTGTAGAGGCTGCGGCGGCTGGACACGACCGAGCGGTGGACCCAGGCGACGGCGCCTTCCGGATCGCAGATCTTCCGCCATTCGGTGGTCTCGGCGATCACCTGCACCGGCAGGCCGGAGACCTGGTATTCCCACATGATCCGGTAGTCGAGGCCGGGCCCCTGCCGCGCGCGGACCTCGTCCGACTTCAGCGACAGCCAGCGCGGGACGGGCTGGCGGCTGGGGGTCGGGCGACCGTCCGGCATGGTCTGCGACGCCGTCGTCAGCACGGCCGCGCCCAGCAGGCCCGTGACGACCAGAACCCGCCTGAGGCGTTCGCGCGCTTTGCCAGACACCGGGAGGACCATTAAAGCCGGAGTGAATCGGAGTTGAAGGCCGCCAATGTCCTCCCCCAGGCTTAAGGTCGTATTAACCAGACGCTTGCCGGACGCGGTCGAGACGCGGATGCGCGAGCTGTTCGACGCCGAGCTGAATCTGACCGACAGGCCGATGGATCGCGCGGCGCTGGAGAAGGCTGTCAGCTATGCCGACGTCCTGTCGCCGACCATCACGGACATCATCGACGCCGACCTGATCGAGAAGGCCGGGCCCCAGCTGAAGATGATCGCCAACTTCGGCGCCGGCGTCGACCACATCGACATCGACGCGGCGGTGGCGAAGGGGCTGATCGTCACCAACACGCCGGGCGTCCTGACAGAGGACACCGCCGATCTGGCCATGAGCCTGATCCTCGCCGTCAGCCGTCGCATCGTCGAGGGCGCGCAGGTGATGCAGGAGGGCCGGTTCGAGGGCTGGACCCCGACCTGGATGACCGGGCGCAAGCTGTGGGGCAAGCGCCTCGGCATCGTCGGCATGGGCCGCATCGGTCAGGCCCTGGCCCGCCGGGCGAAGGCCTTCGGCATGCAGGTCCACTATCACAACCGCAAACCCGTCCCGGACATGATCGCCGAGGAGCTGGGCGCGACCTACTGGGACGATCTGGACCAGATGCTGCAGCGGATGGACGTGATCTCGCTGAACTGTCCGGCGACCAAGGAGACGCATCACCTGCTGTCCGCCGATCGCCTCGCACGGTTGCAGCCGCACGCCATCCTCATCAACACCGCCCGTGGCGAGCTGATCGATGAAGCCGCCCTGGCCGAGGCCGTGGCGGCCCGCCGGATCGCCGGCGTCGGTCTGGATGTCTTCGAGCACGAGCCGGCGGTGCATCCCGGTCTCGTGGGCCACGCCAACGTCGTCCTCCTGCCTCACCTCGGCTCGGCGACGATCGAGGCCCGTCAGGACATGGGAGACCGTGTCATCGCCAACATCATGACCTTCGCCCGCGGCCACCGCCCTCCGGACCGCGTCATTCCCGCAATGCTCTGACGGCTTGACCCGCTCCGAAGCCTCCGGTTGTGTGTCTGCACAAGTCTTGGGGGACTCGAGTGAAATCAGTATCGAAGGCGGCAGCGCGCATGGCGATGTCGCGGCGTGGCGTGTTGTTCGGTGGTGGGCTGCTGGGCGGTCTGGCGGTGGCGGGGGTGGCGTCCGCGAGAACGCGGACCGTCGATCCCTACCCGCTGGAAGAATTCTTCGGAACAGCGAGAACCCGGGCGGTCAGCCTCTCGCCATCCGGGACCCGGATCGCGGTGATGGAGCAGCTCGGGACCGAGGAGACCCCGCGCGGCGTTATCGACATCATCCAGTCCGATGATCCTGAGGGGCCCCGTTTTCGCATCGAGCTTGGACCCGTCGTCGTCGAGGCGATGGAGTGGGGCAATGACGATCGGCTTCTGGCCCGCATCGCCATCACCCAGACCACCCGAGCCCGCACCGTCACCGGCTCGAACCGACGCATCCAGGGTGTCGAGCTGACCTCATGGCGGGTGATCTCGGTCCACGTCGGCACCGGCGAAGGCGTGGTCATGTTCCAGGACCAGCGCCAGCGGATGCGCTACTCGATGGACATGGGGCAGGTCGTGGACATGCTTCCGGACGATCCGGACCATGTGCTGATGACGGCTTGGGAGCGCGATGGCGTGCTGGGCCTCCACCGCGTGAATATCAATACCGGCTCGGCCGAGCGGATAGAGCGGGGCTCGGGCGGCACGTTCGGCTGGCAGACACAGGGCGGTGTGCCGGTCATGCGTCACGACATCAACTCGCGCGGCACAATGGAGACCGTCTTCGCCCGCGCCCCGGGTGAAACGTCCTGGAAGATGGTGCGCCGGACGCGGGTCATCGACGCGCCCGACTTCGCCTGGGTGGGCGAGACGGATCGCCCCGGTATCGTGCTGGTCAGCGCGCGCGGCGAAGGCGAGGATACTGAGACCGTTCGCGAGATCGACCTTCGTACCCTTGCCATGGGCCCGCCCATGAACGGCCGATCAGGGCGCGACGTTGTCTATGGTCTGAAGGACTCGGCCGGCCGCTACCTTGGCGCGGCCTACTACGGCCGGCAGCTCGAATACGAGTTTGCGGAGGCGGCGCTGGCGCCCCACCACCGCGCATTGCAGCGCTTCTTCGACAACGAATGCGACGTTCACCTCACGGACGTCTCGCGCGACCGGAACCGCTTCATCGCCTACATCACCGGGCCGCGTGAGCCCGGCGCCTGGTATTTCTACGACCGCGAGGCGCGCGCCATCGTCGGCATTGGCGCCAGTCGGAGGTTCGAGGTCGACCGGCTGGGCTCCAGCGAGATCATGACGGTCGCAACGCGGGATGGCGCGACCATCGAGGCCTATCTCACTGCGCCCCCGGGCGGGGCTCCGGGTCCGCTTGTCGTTCTTCCCCACGGGGGGCCTGAGGTGCGCGACACCCAGGCCTGGGACCGGCAGGTCCAGGTTCTGGCCGCCCAGGGGTGGTGGGTTCTGCGCCCTAATTTCCGGGGATCGGGCGGCTACGGTCTGGACTTCGCCCGGCAGGGATGGGCCCGCTGGGGCGATCGAATGCAGGACGACGTCGAGGACGCCGTCGCCCATGCCATTTCGACCAGGGGGCTGCCCGCCGACAAGGTCGCGATCATGGGCGCCAGCTACGGCGGGTATGCGGCGCTTATGGGCGCCGCCAAGCGTCCGGACCTCTACAAGGCCGCCATCGGAATCTGCGGCGTTTACGACCTGCCGGACATGCTGGCCTGGGAGGATCGCGAGGACGACATTCCGGGCAAGCCGATCTACGACTTCTGGACAAAGCGGATCGGCGACCCGGACACCATGGGCGCTGCTCTCGAAGCCGCCTCGCCGCGTCGTCGCGTCGGTGACCTGGCCTGCCCGATTCTGCTGGTTCATGGCGTCACCGATCGCATCGTTCCGATCGCCCAGTCGCGACGGATGCGGGACGCGCTTCGGGCCGGCGGCAAGCCGACCGAACTGATCGAGATCGAGGACTACGGACACGCGGACTGGCCCGATAGCCAGGAGCAGGCGCTGATGGAGCGCTACGTCGCGCTGTTGCGTACCGCGTTCGCCTGACCGCAATCGGGACAGCCCGGATCGGCGGCGACCTTCGCGGTCCGGGCTGATGCGGTCAGGCCGTCGTAGATCAGCAGGCGGCCGGACAGGGGTTCGCCCGCGCCGGCGATCAGCTTGATCGCCTCCAGCGCCGCCATCGAGCCGACCACGCCGGCCAGGGCGCCGATCACGCCCACACGGGAACAGGTCTCGGCGTCCGGAGGCGCGTCCGGCACCATGCAGCGATAGCAGGGCCGTCCGTGGAAGACGCCGACCTGCCCGCTCCAGCGTCCCAGGGCGCCCGAAACCAGCGGAATTCCCGCCGTTGTGCAGGCCGCGCTGACCGCGAACCGCGTCGCGAAGTCGTCGGTGCCGTCCATGATGACGTCGCAACCGGCGATCAGGTCCGCCGCATTGGCGGACGTCAGGCGTTCGGCCCTTGGCTCGATCACGACATGGGGGTTGAGTGCGGACAGGGTGTCCGCCGCCGCCTCGATCTTGGGGCGACCGACGTCCGGGGTGGCGAAGGCGATCTGGCGCTGCAGGTTCGACAGGCCGACCGTGTCGTCGTCGATCAGGCGCAGGGTCCCGACGCCCGCCCCGGCCAGATACAGGGCCGCTGGCGCGCCGACGCCGCCGACGCCGATCAGCCCGATGCGGGCGGCCTTCAGCCGCTGCTGTCCCGGTCCTCCGACCTCGGACAGCACCAGGTGGCGGGCGTACCGCTCGATCTCGTCTTCGGAAAAGCTCACCCGCTCCAGTTAGGCGCTGCGAGCCGTCAGGTCACGCCCTCAGGCGGCGGCGCGGAGGTCCAGCATCGCTTCCGCCTCATTGGCAGTGATGTTCGGGATGCCGGTCAGGCCGGCCCGCTCCAGCAGGGCGGCCGGATCGCCGCACAGGCTCATCGGCTCGTCCATGGCCCGGGCGGCGATGGGCATGTCCACCAGCACGCGCACATTGGCGTGGCGCGGATCGGCCAGCAGGCGGCGCATCAGCCGGTCCAGATCAGTCCGCGCGCCCTCGATCACCTGCAGGATGTGCCCGCGGTGGAACATGATGCAGCCCGTCAGGTGGTCCCGACGATTGTTGATCTCGGACTCGCCCAGAATCTGGGCGATCGACAGGACGGAGGTGCCCGTCGCGCCAACGGCTTCGCTGGCGTAGATAACGCGGTGAAGCACGTTGCTTCCTCTCAATGTCGGGGAATGCGGTACAGAATTCCAATGTAACGGGTTACATCGGCCATATTGTGGCCAATCGGCCTGTTGTTTTGTCTTCGCTTTCCGCTTGCGCCGCCGCATTTCGGACTCCATCTGAAACAGATGACTAACGACACCACCCCTTCTCCCGGCTGGCACGGCACCACCATCATCGCGGTGCGCAAGAACGGCCGAACGGTCATCGCAGGCGACGGTCAGGTCTCGATGGGACCGACCATCGTCAAGGGCGCGGCGCGCAAGGTGCGCGTCCTCGCCGGCGGCAAGGTGCTGGCGGGCTTCGCCGGCGCCACCGCCGACGCCTTCACCCTGATCGAGCGGCTGGAGGCCAAGCTGGAGCAGTATCCGGACCAACTGGCCCGCGCCTGTGTCGATCTGGCCAAGGACTGGCGCACGGATCGCTATCTGCGCCGGCTGGAGGCCATGCTTCTGGTCGCGGACCGCAACTCCATCTTCACCGTCACCGGCGTCGGTGACGTTCTGGAGCCGGAACACGGCGTCGCCGCGGTGGGATCTGGTGGCAACTACGCCCTGTCGGCCGCCCGCGCCCTGATCGAGAACACGGACCTCGACGCCGAGACGATCGCCCGGCGGTCCATGGCGTTGGCGGCGGAGATCTGCGTCTACACCAACGGCAATCTGACGGTCGAAACCCTGGACTAGCCTCCGGGCCTTTCACCGAATTCACGCGACATCGGCCGCCTTCTGTCGCTCCATGCGGGCGGGAGGACCCTCGATGCGACTGATCCTGATCGCCGCGACCCTTGCGGTCGCCTCGCCCGCCGCTGCGCAGGACGCCGCACCGGTGGTCGCGGCAGAGCGGGCCTTTGCCGCCGATGCGCCGTCCATGGGTATCGCCGGCAGCTTCAATAAATGGTCGACGCCCGACGCGGTGCTTATCGCCAATGGCCGCGCGCGGCGCATCGGCGAAGTCTATCCGGACGGCCCGCGCCCGCCGGATGAACCGCTGCTGGAGTGGTGGCCCAACTTCGCCGGCATCGCCCGGTCCGGGGAGATGGGATTCACGACCGGCGGGGTCGCCGTCGGCGGCGAGCGGGCCGGCCACTACTTCACCATCTGGAAGCGACAGGCCGACGGCTCGTGGAAATGGGTCTACGACGGCGGCTCGGGCGCCAGCGCCGCGGACGTGCCGGGACCTGACACCGAGCCGGTGATCCTGCCGCCCGGACCGGAACTGCTCGAGGTCCGGTACGCGGGCCAGCCGCCGTCGACCGTTCCCCGGTCCGAACGGGCAATGACGGCCGTGCGTGAGCTTGAGGTCGAGCTGGCCGCCGCAGCCGGGGTCGACCAACGCGCCGCCCATCTGGCCATGCTCGCGGACAACGGACGGCTTTATGTCGCACCCCGGCCCCCCGCGATCGGGCGCGAGGCGTTCGGCGAGGCGCTGTCGCACTGGCCGGCGACCTTCCTGTTCGGTCCGACCGAAGGCGGCGGCGCCTCGGACTATGGCGATCTGGTCTGGACCTACGGCGAGGCGGCCTGGTCGAGGGAAGGGCAGCTCAGGCAGGGACACTATGTGCGGCTCTGGCAGCGTCAGGAGGGCGGCTGGAAGATCGTTCTGGCCCAGCTCATTCCCGGTCCGCCGCCGCCACCTCTTGTCACGACCTCTCCCGCAGGCGGCTGAGGCGCCCTATCTGCGAGACATGACAGACCTCTCCCCCCGCGAAATCGTTTCCGAGCTCGACCGCTTCATCGTCGGCCAGCACGACGCCAAGCGCGCCGTGGCCGTGGCCCTGCGCAACCGCTGGCGTCGCAAGCGGGTGCCGGAGGATCTGCGCGACGAGGTCACGCCCAAGAACATCCTGATGATCGGGCCGACGGGCGTCGGCAAGACGGAGATCGCGCGGCGGCTGGCCAAGCTGGCCGGCTCGCCCTTCCTGAAGGTCGAGGCCACGAAGTTCACCGAGGTCGGCTACGTCGGCCGCGACGTCGACCAGATCATGCGCGACCTCGTCGAGGCCGCCCTGCTGATGGTGCGCGACAAGCGCCGGGCGGGGGTGAAGGCCAAGGCCGAGGGACAGGCGGAGGAGCGTATCCTCGACGCCCTCGTCGGTCCCGGCTCCCAGCCCGCCACCCGCGACAGCTTCCGCAAGAAGCTGCGGGCCGGCGAGCTGGACGACAAGGAGATCGAGATCCAGCTGGCCGACACCGCCAACCCGATGCAGGGGCTGGATCTGCCCGGCGGCGGCAATGTCGGCATGATCAATCTGTCCGAAATGCTGGGCAAGCTGGGCGGCCAGAAGACGAAGTCGGTCAAACTGACCGTGCGCGACGCCGTCGGCCCGCTGACGACAGAGGAAAGCGACAAGCTGCTGGATCAGGAAAGCCTGACGCAGGAGGCTCTGCTGCTGGCCGAGAACGAGGGCATCGTCTTCCTGGACGAGATCGACAAGGTCGCCGCGCGCTCCGACGCCCGCGGCGCCGACGTCAGCCGCGAGGGGGTGCAGCGCGATCTGTTGCCGCTGATCGAGGGCACGACCGTCTCGACGAAGTATGGACCGGTGAAGTCGGACCACGTCCTGTTCATCGCCTCGGGCGCCTTCCACGTCGCCAAGCCGTCGGACCTCCTGCCCGAGCTTCAGGGCCGCCTGCCGATCCGGGTCGAGCTGAAGGCCCTGACCCGCGACGATTTCGTGCGCATCCTGACCGAGCCTGAGGCCAATCTGATCCGTCAGAACCAGGCCCTGCTGGCGACCGAGGACGTGACGCTGAACTTCACCCCTGACGCGGTCGAGGCCATGGCCGATGCGGCGGTGGCGGCCAACTCTACGGTCGAGAACATTGGCGCCCGCCGTCTGCAGACCGTGCTGGAGCGGGTTCTGGAGGAGACCAGCTTCAAGGCCTCCGATCTGGCCGGCCAGACGGTCGAGTTCAACGGCGACGCGGTGCGCGAGAAGATCGGCGATCTGGCGAAGAACGCCGACCTGAGCCGCTACATCCTGTGACCGTTTTCGTCCTCGCGGGCATCCGGACCCTTCCCTCGCGCGTATCAATCGCGGGGCAAGGGAGAGACCGCATGACTATTCGCACGGCCGCGCTGGCCCTTCTGATCGCCTCCGCCCCTGCGGCCGCATTGGCCCAGGCGGCCAATGTCGACATGGCCCGCTTCGACGGGCGCTGGTTCGAGATCGCCCGCAGCCCCAACGATGCGCAGAAGGACTGCCGCCGCGCGCAGATCGATTTCACCCCGCAGGCCCAGGCCAATCGCTACGGCATTCTGGTGACCTGCACCCGTCGCGCCGATGGCGAGGTCGAGACCCTGCGCGCCAACGCCCGCGTCACCAATCCCGGGACCAACACCCGCTTCCGCTTCACCCTGACCGGCCTGCTCGGCGTCGGTGGTCTGGCGGGGCAGAACTATCAGGTCTTCGACCACGCGCCGGACTACAGCTGGGCGATCCTCGCCCTGCCAAACAAGTCCGACTGGTGGATCTGGCACCGCAGCCAGAGCCCGTCCGAGGCGGTCCGCACCGAGACGCTGCGCCGCGCCCGCGCGGCGGGCCTGAACACCGGTGAGGTCGTTCACACCGGGCGCTGATCGCGACGGTTGAATGCGGAACACATCCGGAACATAACTGCTCGATGGCCGCCTCCGTCCTGCAGATCGATCTCGTCTTCAGCCGTCCCGAGACCACCCTGTCCGTCACCCGCGGGGCGGCGCGGCTGATGGTGGATCTGGGCTATGCGCCGCTTCTGGAGGTGGGCCTGCCCAACGGGCGGCGGGCCGACGTCATGGCGCTGGGGCCCAAGGGCGACATCGTCATCTGCGAGGTGAAGTCCGGCATCGAGGACTATCGCGTTGACCGCAAATGGGGCGAGTACGGCCCCTTCTGCGACGCATTCTACTTCGCTGTCGCGCCGGAGTTTCCGCAGGACATCCTGTCGGTCGATCCGGGGCTGATCGTGGCCGACGGCTTCGGCGGGGCGGTGGTGCGCGACGCGCCGCTGAGTCCACTGGCCCCTGCCCGGCGCAAGGCCCTGACGATCGCCTTCGGACGGCTGGCGGCGATGCGCAGCCTCCGGGATCAGGCGGCGGGCTGAGCCTGAGCCTGCACGGGTCCGCTTTCGCCCGTGCTCATGATCGCGGCCAGCGACGCCGCGCAGCCCGAGAGTTCCTCGGCCCCGATCTTTACGCGGGCGGTCAGCGGATAGGTGCGGTCGCTCATGCCGTCCGAGCATTCGGTGGCGGCCAGCATGATCGAGATCGGCGAGCCGTTTGCAGTGGTCGTCTCATACGTCGCCACCGTGCCCTGCAGCGTCGGCGCGGGCAGGTGCGCGCGCTGCTCGGGGCGGTCGACGCCGGAATAGACCAGCTCGTTGCCGCTCAGGGTGATGCCCCAGAAGGGCTCGGTGCCCAGCAGACGGACCGGCTCGTTCAGGTTCACCCCGCCCAGCTCGACCGGCGCCTCGGGTTCGGTCGGCGCAGGTGAAGGCTCGGTCCCCTGCGAGCAGGCCGACAGGGCAAGGGCGGAAGCGGCGGCGAGGGCGATTAGACGCATGGCGAACTCCGTGAGGGCCGGCAGGAAGCCCGCCGGCACGCCCGCGGTCAAGTCACAGCCAGCCCTTGCGCCTGAACCACAGCAACGGCGCGATGGCCGACAGCACCATGGCCGTGACCGCCAGCGGATAGCCGAACGGCCAGCTGAGCTCGGGCATATGCTCGAAATTCATGCCGTAGATCGAGGCGATCAGCGTCGGCGGCAGGAAGGCGACAGCGGCCACCGAGAAGATCTTGATGATCGACGACTGCTCGATATTGATCAGCCCCAGCGCGGCCGACAGCTGGAACTCGATCGACGCGGCGACCGATTGGTTGTGCGCCAGCAGGCTCTCGGCGTCGCGGGTCAGCGATTGCAGGTGGTCGCGAGTCTCGCGCGACCGCACCAGCTCGGCGCCGTTCACGAAGGCGAAGATGCGGGCCAGCCCGGCCAGGCTCTGCTCCATGCGCGCATTGGCGATCTGGGCGCGCCCCAGTTTGGTGATCAGCTTCTCGAATCCCACCGTCCGCCCGCCCGAGAAGATGTGGCTGGCGATGCCTTCGACCCGCGCGGCATTCCTCGACAGGATGTCCGAGGCCCGGTCGATGATGGTCTCCATCAGGATCAGGAACATCTCGGCCGGGCTGGCGCACAGGGTCGGCTCGCGCTGCATCCGGTCCAGCACCATGGTGAAGGGCTTGGGGTCGGCGTAGCGGATGGTCACCAGCGGCCCGCGCGACAGGATGAAGGTCGCCGGGTCGACGCCGGGAATCTCGTCATCGCCATGGGTGACGATGTCGGCGGTCAGGTAGGTGGCGCCGCCCTCGCGATAGACGCGGCTCGAGGCCTCGATGGACGCCATCTCCGCACGGGTCGGGACGGACAGCCCCAGCGCCCTTTCGACAGCGGCGTCTTCCTCGGGGGTCGGTTCGATCAGGTCCAGCCACACCGCGTCGGCGGGCAACAGCCAGTTCTCACCGGCGACCGCGGGCTCGCACGTGGCGCAGCCCCGGCGATAGACGCGGATCATGGGAGAGGCCCCCGCAGGGGCCGGTGATCAGGGCTGGCCGGCTGACGTCGGAGCCGAGGCCATGAGAATCGGAGCGGCCGGCTGTTGCGGCGCGCTGGCGTAGATGAAGCCGTTCGTCGGATAGACGGTGGTGCCCAGATCATGGATCGGGTTGTACCAGACCTTCACCTCGGTCCAATCGTTGTCGTCGGAGACGTCCACCACAGTGACGTTCTCCTCGACCTTGCCGCGGCTGCCGCCCCAGTTGGCGTGGGTCACGCGGATCACGCGGTCGGTCAGGATCTCCGAGACGACGGCCACGTGGCCGAGGCGCATACGGCCGCTCGACGAGAAGCTGAGAACCGAACCCATCTGGGGACGCTGACCGGTGGAGAAGCGTTCCTGGGCCTGCCGCCACCAGGTGTGGGCGTCGCCGAAAATCTGGATGCCCGAGAACATCCGGGCGAAGGTCACGCACTGCCAGTACGGCTGATCAGCCTGCGCGACTGCGGGCGTGAAGCCCAGCGCGAAGAAACCGAGGGTCGCTGCAACCGCAGCGGCTTTGAGCCGTTTGATCATGCTTGGGGCTTTCCCGACCTGCCTTGAAACAACCCGTAACGGATAGTTTCCGACGGTTGAAGTCCCCTTTCAGGCGAGTTCGGTGTGCGCTTTCGTCGCACCCGGAGCTTTGCGGTTTCTGTCCGCCCACCCCCTCAAAGCCTTGCGGGCCGGGCGTTCGACGAGGTGATAGGTCGCCACCGCGGCGACCGGAATGGCCGCGACCACCGCCAACCACACAATCACGTGAAAGCGTTTGTCGTCGGCGCCGAGCAGCTTGGCCGCGACGTTGGTCGACACCAGCAGGGCCGGCGCGCAGACCATGTAGATCGAGTAGCTGATCTCACCCAGATAGACGCCGGCCTTCGAGGCGAAAGGTCCCGCCTTGTCGTTGGCCAGCGAGCCCAGAGCCAGAATCAAGGCCCCCGCGAACAGCACCGTGATCGGGTCCCACAGGCCCAGCGAGGCGCTGGCGATGACGGCGACGCCGCTCATCAGGGCGACCGGTCCGGCGAACGGGATCGGGCCGCGGCGATAGACCAGATAGAGCGCGCACCCCAGCATGAAGCAGGGCACGATCCGCAGGGCGCCCCACCGGAATGTCGCCTCGGTCAGGGAGAAGCCGGCCAGACGCTCGAACGCCGCCCAGATGCCCAGGCCGACGAGGGCCGCCAGCGCGACCGCGATCCACGGCCGGCTGCGCAGTCGCCACGCCACGAAGGCGAAGGCGGGGAAGGTCAGATAGGCGAACCATTCCGCCGAGATCGACCACGAAGGATGGTTGAAGGCCGAGATCGGCGCCAGACCCCAAGCGTGGGTCATGGTCAGATGGGCGGGCAGGGCGCGCCAGTCGGTCAGGCTGGCGTCGACGTCCAGACCCGCGAAACCGGCTGCGACGCCGAGCGCGATCATGCCGAACAGGGTCACCAGATGCAGCGGATAGACCCGCGCGATCCGGGCCCACAGGAAACCCTTGTGCGAGTACCGCTTCTCGCCCGCCGCCTCGAGATAGACGTGGCTGAGGATGAACCCCGACAGGACGAAGAAGACCTCGACGCCCAGATAGCCCTTGCTCACCGCCACCGGCGTGAAGCCGACGGCCAGATGCGGCCAGGCGGTGTAGAGCACCACCCAGGCGGCGGCGAGGAAGCGCAGCGTCGTCAGCGCGCGGAGATCGGGGGGCGTGGCCACGGGCGTCATGCCCGTGACCGTACGCTAGCGATCTCTTGAAACCGTTAAGCCGTGCACTCGGCCGGTTTGGTCTCGCCCGGCCCGTACATGGCGCAGGCGCGATCGATCTCGTCCTGGATCATCTGGCAGGGATTGGCCGGGTTGCAGGGCGGGTGGCTGGCGGGGCTGACGCGGGTGCAGCGGCTGGCCAGTTCGATGGCGGCTTCCGATCCGCGCTCGACCTCGCAGGCGGTCGAGGAGGCCTCGCTGGGGGCGATGGCCTCTTCCTGCGGCGGCGCGTCGGCGGGCATCATCGGCTCGGCGGTCGAACCGGCGGCCGCCTCGGCGGGAGCGGGAGCGGTAGCGTCGGCAGGCGCCTCGGCCGGCTGGCTGCAGGCGGCGAGCAGGGCGAGGGCGGACAGAAGAACTGGCAGGCGCATGGATCGTCTCCCGAGAGGTTCGGGAGACGATGCCCGCTTTCGACGTGGGGTTAAAGCCTCAGCGGCCCAGCGCGGCCCGTTGCAGGCCGAACAGCTCGGCGCAGCCGCCCTCGGCCAGTTGGAACAGGCGGTCGAACTCGGTGCGCGAGAAGCCGCGCTTCTCGCCGGTGGCCTGGATTTCCACGATCGTGCCCGAGCCGGTCAGGACGAAATTGCTGTCCGCCTCGGCCGAGGAGTCTTCCTCATAGTCCAGATCCAGCACCGGCTGGTCGCTGCAGACGCCGCACGACACGGCGGCGACCTGGTCGAGGATCGGATCGACGGTCATCACGCCCCTGGCGCGCAGCTGGTCGAACGCCGAGGCCATGGCGACCCAGGCGCCGGTGATGGCCGCCGTGCGGGTGCCGCCGTCCGCCTGGATCACGTCGCAGTCCAGCACCACCTGACGCTCGCCCAGCGCCTTCAGATCGACGACGGCGCGCAAGGACCGGCCGATCAGGCGCTGGATCTCCTGCGTGCGGCCAGTCTGCTTGCCGGCGGCGGCCTCGCGGCGGCCGCGGGTGTGGGTCGCGCGCGGCAGCATGCCGTACTCGGCCGTCACCCAGCCCGCGCCCTTGCCGCGCATCCAGCCCGGCACGTTTTCTTCCACCGAGGCGGTGACCAGCACCTTCGTATTGCCGAATGACACCAGGCAGGAGCCCTCGGCGTAGCGATTCACGCCGGTCTCGAGCGTCACCGTGCGCAGTTGTTCGGGGGTACGGCCGGAGTGGCGGGGCGTGGTCATGGGGCAGGTCCCTGGAAGCAGTCTTGGAAGCGGTCTTGGAAGGCGACGGGGCGCTGCTTATCCTGAAACCATGAGCCTGTCCCCCTCCAAGCCCGGCAAGGTCCGCCTGCGCCCCGCGACCCTCGCGGACGTGCCGACGCTGCAGGCTTGGGACCGCGAGCCGCATGTGATCGCCTGTTCCAGCGACCGGCCCGACCTCGACGTCGCCTTCGACGGCATCGACTGGCCCGAGGAACTGGCGGAGCGCTCGCCGGTCAGCTTCTACGATATCGCCGAGGTCGATGGCCGCCCTATCGGCGTCATGCAGGTCTGCGACCCGCATCTGGAGCCGACGCATTACTGGGGCGAGATCGAGCCGGGCCTGCAGGCCATGGACATCTGGATCGGGCCGGCCGACGCCCTGAACCGCGGCTATGGAACGCAGATGATGACCCTGGCCATCGACCGCGCCTTCGCCGACCCATCCGTGAAGGCCATCATCATCGATCCGCTGAACACCAACACCGAGGCGCATCGCTTCTATCACCGCCTCGGCTTCCACGATGTCGGCCGTCAGCTGTTCAACGACGAGGACGACTGTCTCGTCATGCGGCTGGACCGGGCCGTGTGGGAGGCGCGTGTATGAAGTCCCCGCTGCTGACCTCGACCGCGATGGATGCCGGCGGCCTGATGGGGCTCGACCAGCGCGCCCGCGACATCTTCCGCCGCATCGTCGAAAGCTATCTGCAGACCGGGGAGCCCGTCGGCTCGCGCACCCTGTCGATGTCGGGTGTCTCCCTGTCGCCGGCCTCGATCCGCAACACCATGCAGGACCTGACGCTGGCCGGCCTGCTGGCCTCGCCGCACACCTCGGCCGGGCGGATCCCGACCCATGCGGGCTTGCGCCTGTTCGTCGATGGCCTGCTGGAGATTGGCGACCTCGGCGCGGAGGAGCGGCGCGAGATCGACGCCCGCCTCGCCGGGCGCGGCCGCAAGTTCGACGAGGCCCTGAACGAGGCCTCGGCCCTGCTGTCCGGCCTCGCCGGCGGTGCGGGCATCGTCGCCAGTCCGGTGCGCGAGGCGGGGGTCAAGCACGTCGAGTTCGTGGCTCTGGGCCACGATCAGGCGCTGGCGGTGCTGGTCGCCGACGACGGCACGGTCGAGAATCGCCTGATGCCGCTGAATGCCGGGGTCACGCCCTCGACCCTTCAGGAGGCGTCCAACTTCCTGAACGCCCGGCTGCGCGGTCGCCCCCTGCACGAGGCGCGCACCGAGATGCGCACCGAGCTGGACGCCGCCCGGCGCGAACTGGACGCCGCCGCCGCCCGCCTTGTCGAGGACGGTCTGGCCGCCTGGTCCGGCGGTCAGGACCGTGAGCGGGCCCTGATCGTGCGCGGCCGCGCCAATCTTCTGCAGGACCGCGAGGCGGTCGAGGATCTGGAGCGGGTGCGCGTCCTGTTCGACGATCTGGAGCAGAAGGAACAGCTGATCGGCCTGCTGGACGGCGTCTCCGCGGCCCAGGGCGTGCGCATCTTCATCGGCGCGGAAACACGTCTGTTTTCACTTTCGGGTTCCGCCGTGATCGCGGCGCCCTATATGAGCGGCCGACAGCGGGTTCTGGGCGCCATCGGCGTGATCGGACCCGCGCGACTGAACTACGCCCGTGTCATTCCGTTGGTGGACTATACCGCCCGGGTGCTGGGCCGGATGCTGGACGGACAAGACACGTGAACGACACGCCTGAGCACGATCAAGAGACCGAACTCGACGCCGACATCGGCGAGACCGAAGGCTTCGAGGCCGGCGACGACGACCTCGGCCCCATCGATGCCCTGATCGCCGAGCGCGATCAGTGGAAGGACCGCGCCTTGCGCGCCATTGCCGAGTCCGAGAACACCAAGCGCCGCGCCGAGACGCAGAACAACGACGCCCGCGCCTACGCCATCCAGAAATTCGCCCGCGACCTGCTGGGCGTGGCCGACAACCTTGAGCGCGCCATCCAGGCTGCGCCGGCGGAGGCCGAAGGCGCCGCCGCCGGTCTGGTCTCGGGTCTGGAGTTGACCCAGAAGGCCCTGCTGCAGGCCTTCGAGACCAACAACCTGAAGCGTGTCGCGCCGGAGGCCGGCGAGGCGTTCGACCCGAACCTGCATCAGGCGATGATGGAGCAGCCGTCCGAGACGGTTCAGGGCGGTCAGGTCATCCAGACCCTGCAGGCCGGCTACGCCCTGTTCGGCCGCGTCGTGCGCCCCGCCATGGTCGTGGTCGCCGCGCGCGGCTCCGGCGCCGCCGCGGGCGCCGCGGCCTATGCCGCCGCCGCACAGGCCGGCGGGAACTTCGACGGCAAGGCTTGAGGTAGTGGTTAGTGGATCAGTTCGCGTCGCCGCACCCGCACGCTCGTTCGCCAACCACTAATCACTAGCCACTAACCACCCCTATCCCTTCACCCGCGCTTCGAAGAAGGCCAGCAGGCGGCGCCAGCCGTCTGCGGCGTCGGCCGCGCGGTAGCTGTCGCGATAGTCGGCGTGGAAGCCGTGCGGTGCGTCGTCATAGACGATGATGTCGCTGCCGGTCTGGCCCGCGCGGGTGAGGGCCTGCTTCATCGCCTCGACGCTGGGCAGGGGAATGCCGCGGTCGGCCTCGCCATAAAGGCCCAGCACCGGACATTTCAGATCATCGGCCAGATCGACGGGCCACGGCTGGCCCGCCGAGACCGCCGCGGGCTGGGCGTCGGCCGCGGGGGCCAGACGGCCGTACCAGGCGACGCCCGCGTCCAGCACGGCGAAGCGGGCGCAAGCCTGCCACGTCACCTTGCCGCCCCAGCACCAGCCGGTGATGCCGACCTTGTCGCCATTGGCCCACAGCTGCTGGCTGGCCCAGTCCAGCGTCGCCGAGACATCGCCCATCACCTGCTCATAGCCGGCCGCGGCGACGATCTGCTGGATACGCTGCATGTCGCTGAGCGGCGCCGGGTCCTCGACCCGGTTGAAGAAGGCCGGGGCGATCGCCGCATAGCCGGCCTTCGCCAGCCGGCGGCAGCAGTCGCGAATGTATTCGTGCACGCCGAAGATCTCGGACACGACGATCACGACCGGGAAGGGCCCGTCGCCGGCCGGGCGGGCGACATAGGCCGGCAGCTGAAAATCGTCAGGCGCCGGATAGACGACTTCCTCGGTCGTCAGACCGTCGGACGGCGTGGTCACCGGCGCGGCCTGCGCCGCCAGGGCGGCTGGCGCATAGCCGGCGATGAACAGACCGCCCGCGACGCCCACGCCCAGACTGCGACGGCTCAGATTCACATCGTCGGCCTGCGGACCTTCGGGGCGGTTCAGCGTCGTCATCGGCGGGCTCCTGTCTGGCTGGGCCCGACAGTGGCCGGGGCGCCCGTCAGCGTCGAGTCACGATTGCCGTGAAGACGGCAGGGCCTTTCGCAGCGTCAGATTGATCCGTCCGCCGCCGGGGATCAGGCCCGAAGAGCCGGGCAGCAGGCGGTCGATCCCGTGTCGCGCCAGTCGCGCCGGCCCGGTCAGGGCGCAGACGTCGCCCGAGGCCAGCTTAAGCGATCGCGTCGCTCCGCCCTCCGCCGCGCCCACACGAAACACCGCCGTGTCACCCAGCGACACCGACAGCACCGGCGCGGTCAGGTCCGCCTCGTCCCGATCCTGATGCAGGCCCATCTTAGCGTTCTCGCGGTACAGATTGACCAGGCACGCATCCGGCGGCTCCGGCCAGCCGGTCAGGTCGCGCCAGAGATCGAGCAGCCGCTGCGGGATCGACGGCCACGGTCGGCCGGTCTCGGGATGGGTCGCCTGATAGCGGTAGCCCGCCCGGTCCGAGACCCAGCCTGCCGGCCCCAGATTGCTCATCCGCACCGAGAACGGCCGTCCGCCGGGCGTGACCGGCAGATAGAAGGGCGCGGCCTCCACCGCCGCCAGCACCGCGTCGAGCAGGGCCTTCTGCGCCGCCGCGTCCAGCGCGCCGGGCCAGTAGCGAAAGCCCTCCAGTCCGGTGTCGATCTCGCGCGGCTTGGTCATCAAATCCGGGTAGGCCGGACCAAAGGGAATGTTAAGCGGCCTGTGCGAGAAGACCCGTATGGATCGTCGCGCGCTTCTGGGCCTCGCCCCCGTTCTGACCGTCGCCGCAGCCGCGGCCGCCACGCCCGCCGTCGCGGGTGGAGGTGGAGGCGGTGGGGGCGGCGCCCAGCAGAGCTATCTGCGCCTGCCCACGATCACGGCCAATGTCCGCCGTCCCGGCGGCGCCATGGGCGTAATGACCGTCGAGACCGGCGTGGACACGCCCGATGCGGCGCTCCGCACCCGTGTGGCCCAGTCCGCCCCTCGTCTGCGTGCGGCCTATGCCTCGGTGCTTCAGCAGGCCGCGGCCGAAATGCTTCCGGGCGCTCCGCCAGACCTTGAACGCCTTGTCGCCCGGCTTCAGGCGGCCACCAATCAGGCCGTCGGCCGCCCCGGCGCCCGTCTGCTCATCGGCACGGTGATGGTTCTGTAGGGACGAGGGGCTAGGGATTAGGGGTTAGGCGAAGCCGAGGTGAGATCTGGCGCTGCCGTGCAAACGGCCAACACTCGCTAGCCCCTAGCCCTAGCCCTAGCCCTAGCCCTAGCCCTAGCCCTAGCCCTAGCCCCTAGCCCCTAGTCCCTCGTCGGATCGACCTGCGACGCATCCCCGTAGGTCAGAGCCAGGAAGACGTCTTCCAGATCCGGGTCCTCGGTCGAGATGTCGGCGATCGTCACGCCGGCCGCGCGCACGGCCGCCAGCACCTGCTCCACCGACGACTGGCCCTTCTTGTAGCTGATGGCGAAGGCGCCGTTCGGGCGACCCACCACCTCGAAGCCCTTTACTGTCGGCAGACCGTCCAGCTCGCCCTCGGGCGTCACCACGACGTTGCGGGTGTCCAGCCGGCGCAGCAGCTGCGGCGTCGGCTCGCAGGCCACGACCTGACCGCGGTTGACGATGGCGATCGTGTCGCAGAGCTCCTGCGCCTCCTCGAGATAGTGGGTGGTCAGCAGGATGGTCACGCCTTCGGCGTTGATCTTGCGGACATACTCCCAAAGCTGGCGACGCAGCTCGACATCGACCCCGGCGGTCGGCTCGTCGAGGATCAGGATCGGCGGATTGTGCACCAGCGCCTTGGCCACCATCAGGCGGCGCTTCATCCCGCCGGACAGGGCGCGGACATAGGCATTGGCCTTGTCCGACAGGCCCAGGGCGGCCAGCAGCTCGTCCGAGCGTCGCTCGTTCTTCGGAACGCCATAGAAGCCGGCCTGAACCTCCAGCGCTTCGCGCGGGGTGAAGAAGACGTCGGCCACGATCTCCTGCGGCACGACGCCCAGCGCCGCGGCGGCGTCGCGCGGCTGTTTGTCGATGTCGCGGCCCCAGATCGTCACCGTCCCGGCGCTCTTGTTCACGATGCCCGACAGGATGTTGATCAGCGTCGACTTGCCCGCGCCATTGGGTCCCAGCAGGCCGAACATCGAGCCGCGCGGGATGACCAGATCGACCCCGCGGAGGGCGGTCTTGGGCGCGGCCTTCTTGGTGCCGGCATAGGTCTTTTCCAGCCCGCGGACCTCGATGGCGTTGTCGGGCAGGGCGATGGTGTCGGTCATTCAGGCGCTTTCGGGTTTCGAGCGGCTCCGTTTGACGGTAAGGAGCGCGCGCGCATACCTATGTGCGCCCGACCCAATCGCCAAGCCAGAGCCTGCCGAATGCCCACGCGCCCCGCCGATGCGATCATCCCCCCGCCGGAAAAGATCGTGGTCACGTCCAAGCGCGTGTCCTGCGACGGTGGCGGCGGCGCCCTCGGCCACCCGCTGGTCTATATGGACATGGGCGAGGACGACCACGTCGAGTGCGGCTACTGCGACCGCGAGTTCGTGCTGGGCAAGCTGAAGAAGAACGAAAGCCCCTACCACGACCCGGCGGCCCGGCCGCCCGAGGCGCACTAGGCCCCGGGCCACACGCGGATCAGGCGGCGGGCGCCCCGCCGCCGGCCGCGATCCACGCGTCCACCTGATCCTCAAGAACGTCCAGCGGCACCGAGCCTGAGCCGAGGACGACCGCGTGGAAGTCGCGGATGTTGAACCGGTCGCCCAGCGCCGTCCGCGCCCGATCACGCAGCTCCATGATCTTCAGTTCGCCGATCTTGTAGCTGGTCGCCTGACCCGGATTGGTGATGTAGCGCTCGACTTCCTTGACGATGTCGCGCTCGCTCAGCAGCGAGTTGGCGCGGAAATACTCGATCGCCTGTTCGCGGCTCCATTGCTTGGCGTGCAGGCCGGTGTCCGTCACCAGGCGGACCGCCCGCCACAGCTCGGTCGATAGGCGGCCGAAGTCCGAGTACGGGTCCTGATAGAAGCCCATCTCCTTGCCCAGCCGCTCGGCGTACAGGCCCCAGCCTTCGGCATAGGCGCCGTAGCCGCCGAACCGGCGGAACGACGGCATCCCCTCCATCTCCTGCGCATAGGCGATCTGGAAGTGATGGCCCGGCGCGCCCTCGTGATAGCTGATGCCCTCGATCTGCGGCTTCAGCACCTGGGTCATGTCCGACAGGTTGACGTAGTAGATGCCCGGCCGTGATCCGTCCGGAGCCGGGGCGTTGTAGAAGGCGATCGAAGCGGTCGCCTCGCGCCACGCCTCCACGGCCCGGACCTCCAGCGCCGCCTCGGGCAGGTCGCTGAACCACTGCGGCGCGGCCTCCATCACCTGGGCGATGAAGGCGCGGGCGTCGGTCAGATACTGCTCCTTGCCCTCCGGCGTGTTCGGATACTGGAAGCGCGGATCGGTCTTCAGCAGGGTGAACATCTCCTGCAGCGAGCCCTCGAAGCCCACCTGATCCATGATCGCCTGCATCTCGCCGTGGATGCGCTCCACCTCGTCCAGGCCGATCTGGTGGATCTGGTCGGCGGTCAGCTCGGTGGTGGTCGAGAGCTGCAGGCGGGCGTTGTAGTAGGCCTCGCCCTCCGGCAGTCGCCACACGCCGCCGTCGCGGTTCGGCATGGCCGCCGCCTGCTGCTGCACCTCGGCCAGCGCCGTCAGCACCGTCTCATAGCCGCGCTTCCACTCGCCGGTCAGGGCCGCGCGCCCGTCCGCCAGCAGCCGGTCCTTCGTCGCCTGATCGGTCTCCAGCGCGCCGACCTTGCGCTGGAAGTCGGCCCAGACCGGATTGTCCGCGGCGTCGTCGAAGGGCGCGCCGGTGATGATGTTGCGGGTGTTGGCGATCGAGGGCTCGAACACGAAGTTGGGCGAGATCACCCCGGCCGCCGCCCGCTGGCGCAGCTCGTCCGCAATCTGACCCATGACCCGTTCCGAGGCGCGGATACGGGACACATAGGCCTCGGCGTCGCTGACGCTGCCGATCCGGTGGTTGTTGATCAGGAAGACCGGCAGGCCGGTGGTGGGGTTGCCGTTCGCCGCGAACTGGAAGCCCCATTCCCGCCAGCGGTTCGACAGCCGCGCCTGCTGCACCCCGTACTCGAACAGCCGCATCGACATCCGGCTGTCGGCGCTGACGGTCGCCGGATCGAACTGCGCCTGCATCTGCGCCAGCTGGCTCTCGGCCAGGGCCAGCGACCGCTCCGCGGCCGCGTCGGTGGCGTCGTCCAGCTTGTCGTAGTCGGTCTTGATGCCCAGCGACGTCATCGTCTGCGGCGACAGCGCGATCCTCGCCTGCCACGCCTGCTCGAAGAAGGCCGCCAGTCGGGCGTCCTCGGTCTGGATCGACACATCCGCCGGGGACGCAGGGGCACTCTGGGCGAGGGCCGTCGAGGGCGCGCCCGCGATGATCGCAGCGACACAGGCGGTGGAGATCAGCAGACGACGCATGGACAACCCTCCGGAAAGCGAGGGCGCGACATTCACCGCTCGGAGGATGACGCGCAACCCGGATGCGCCGGACCCGAGCCGCCGGGATGAAAGAACAGCCGGATATCGCGAGGCTGAAGCCCCTAGAATTGCGTCCAGCTGTCGCCCGGCTCGCGCTCGCCCGGATCGACGGTCTGCTGGCCCCAGGAGACGATCATCAGGACCTTGTGGCTGCGGATCCGGAACGAGCCCGTCATCGGCAGGACAGCGCCCAGCGGCGCCCCGGTGCGCGGCTCGTAGAGGAAGCCCGAGAACTCGGCCACGCCGATCCGGTCGCGACGGCTGTAGATCGACAGTTCGGGGATCGAGACCACGTTCAGCGTCTCGTTCACCGGCACGCGCATGTCCGGCAGGCCGACCACCCGACGCATCTGCTCCAGCGACAGGGCGCCGGCGCGCACCTCCAGCACCGCATCCGCCTCGGCCTTGGTCGGCACGACCGCATAGCCGGCCTCCGACAGGGCGCTGCGGATGGCGCTGATGGCGTAGGGAGCGTTGTCGACGCGGAAATACAGCTCGTCCACGAACACCCGCGATCCCGCCGGGATCGGCAGGGTCAGGCCTTCGACGGCGCGGTCTGCGGCGCGGGCGATCAGAAGTTGTTCGGTCGCGGTGCGGGCCGGGTTTGTCTCGGTGGCCGAGGCGCAGGCGGTCAGCGCCAGCAGCGCCGCTGTCGACAGAAGGGTGTGGAACTTCAAGGTCACCAGGTCCCCGTATTCGGCATGGAAGCCCAGGGCTCTGCCGGCGCCTTGGCCGGACCTTCCTGCAGCAGTTCGATGGAGATGCCGTCCGGCGAGCGGACGAAGGCCATGTTGCCGTCGCGCGGCGGCCGGTTGATCGTCACCCCGCCGTCCATCAGCCGCTGGCAGGCGGCGTAGATGTCATCCACGCGATAGGCGAGATGGCCGAAATTGCGTCCGCCCGTATAGACCTCGGGGTCCCAGTTGTACGTCAGCTCGACTTCCGGCGAGCGCTCGGCGGCCGAGCGGTCCCGGTCCTTCGGCGCGGCCAGGAAGACGAGCGTGTAGCGCCCGCCCTCGTTCTCGGTGCGGCGCACCTCCTCCAGTCCGAGCAGGTCGCACCAGAAGCGCAACGAGGCGTCGAGATCCGTCACGCGGACCATGGTGTGCAGATAGCGCATGGGTTTTCCGGGCTTTGGGGGGAAGGGAACGGCGCGCGCCTTATAGCGGCCGATCGCCGCGAGCGCGACTCACCCGGTGTTTCGCCGTGCGCGTCCCGCCGGGTCCTGCTAGAGGCGATGGTTCGCGTCTCGGGAATCTCATGCTCCGCAAGCTCTACGACTGGGTCTTCTCTCTGGCCCGCAGCAAGCACGCCACGCCGGCCATGGCCGTGGTGTCCTTCACCGAAAGCTCCTTCTTCCCGATCCCGCCGGACGTCATGCTGGGACCGATGGTCCTCGCCCGTCCGGACCGGGCGTACTACTACGCGACCGTCTGCACCGTGGCCTCGGTTCTGGGGGCCATCCTCGGCTATGCGATCGGCTATTTCCTGACGGACGTCGGGATGATGATCCTGACCTGGCTGGGCAAGGCCGACACCTTCGAGGCGTCCAAGGAACTATTCCAGGAGCACGGCGCCTGGGTGATCCTGATCAAGGGTCTGACGCCCATTCCGTTCAAGCTGATCACCATCGCCTCGGGCATCTTCCAGTTCAACTTCGCCCTGTTCCTCGCCCTTTGCGCCGTCACGCGCGCCGGTCGCTTCTTCCTCGTCGCCTTCGTGCTGAAGCAGTGGGGACCGGCGGTGCTGGAGATGGTCGAGAAGCGTCTGGCCTTGTGGACCTTCATCGGCCTCGGCGTTCTTCTGGCCGCCTTCCTTGCGGTGAAGTTCATCTGATCGCCTCTCCGGAAGGGAGAAGGGTCTTACCCCTGTGCCGAAGCCCGGCTATGAACGTCGTCCGATGAGAGGCCTGTATCGACTCCTGACGCGGTGGTGGACCGCCTTCGCCCTTCTGGCCTCGCTGGCCATGCTGGGCGCCGCCCATGCGTTCGAGCGCTTCGCCGGGCTCAACCCCTGCAACCTCTGCCTCAAGCAGCGCGAGGTCTACTGGGGCGCTGCCGCTATCGCCCTGATCGCCACCCTCTGGCACGTGGTCAGTCGCGGCAGCCGCGGCACGCCGCGCATCGCCGCCTTCCTGCTGGCCGTGGTCTTCGCCACCGGCGCCATCACCGCCGTCTTCCACATGGGCGGCGAGCTGAAGTGGTGGGAGCTGCCGGCGACCTGCTCGGGCGGCGGCGACGTCGATCTGGAAAGCCTGACCTCGCTCGCGCTCGGCAGCGGCCCGGTCACCCGGGTGGCCATGTGCGACGCGGTGACGTGGAGCTTCCTCGGCCTCAGCATGGCAGGATGGAACGCCCTGATCTCGGCCGCGCTTGCCGTGTTCAGCCTGCTCGCCGCCAAGAGGCCCAAGGATGCCCGCGCACCCCGCATCTGACACCGACGCCCGCCGCGTGCCCCTGCCGCGTCCCGGCCGGGGCGCCAGCAAGCGCCGTCGCGACGAGATCCTGCGCGTCGATCACGCGGGCGAATACGCCGCCGTCCACATCTACCGCGCCCAGCGCGCCGTGTTCGAGGGCCGCGCCGGCAAGGAGGCCATCGCCGCCGACATGGAGGAGATGCGCGGTCAGGAGCAGGTCCATCTGGATCGCTTCCAGGCCCTGCTGAAGGCCGAGAACGTCCGTCCTACGGTGATGACCCCGCTTTGGCGCGTCGCCGCCCTCGCCCTCGGCGCCGGCACCGCCCTGATCAGCGAGAAGGCCGCCCACGCCTGCACCGAGGCGGTCGAGAGCGTGATCGAGGAGCACTACGCCGACCAGATTGCCGAGATGCAGGATCAGGATCCCGCGCTCGCCGCCGAACTGACCCGCTTCCGCGAGGAAGAGCTGGCGCACCACGACCACGCCGTCGAGCACGGCAGCCGCGACGCTCCGGCCTATGAACTGCTCAGCGCCGTCATCAAGGCGGGATGCCGGGTGGCGATCAAGGTCAGCGAAAAGATCTAGTTCGCGATATCGAACGCCAGCAGCAGCGTCCGCTGCGGCGCGTTGTTGTTGTCGTCCGACAGGATGTAGAGGCGCGTCGTCGCGCCGTTCCGGACCGCCGCGATGCCCTCGAAATTGTCCGTCGTGCCCGGCAGCTTCAGCTCGACCAGCACGGGCCCGAGTGAGCCGTCGGCTGCCATCCGGCGGACCTGGGCGCGAGCATCCAGCGGCGGGGCGAAGCTGCGCTGGACGATGAAATAGCCGCCGTTCGCCTCGTCCCGATCCATGCCGGTGGTGCGATACTCGCCGTCCGTCGCCGGCGTGTCCGGCGCGGGAGTGACGACCGTGCAGGCCCGCGGTGTGCAGTCCCAGACCCCGCCGTTCTCGGCCGAGACGCGCCAGCCGTCACGGATGCCCGTCGAGATGCCCTCCATCCCGTCGTTCAGCGGGAAGGTTGCGTCCGGATGCCTCGCCACAGTCGGCCTCGCGCTCGGCTCCCTGACGTCGCCGTAGTTCCAGATGCGATGCCTGCGCTCGAAGCTGACCAGCAGGTCGCCGCCGCGAGTGATCAGCAGCCCCTCGGCGTCGCCATCGACCTTCTCCACGATCGGCGTCCCGTCGGTCAGGGTCAGCCGTCGGTACATCAGCTCGGCGACGCCGGTCAGCCGGCCGGCCTCGTCCCGCACCAGCACGCCCCGCACCAGGTCGCCCGCGTCGCTGACGCTGACGAACTCCGGGCCGGAGATGATCTTCAGGTCCGACAGGCTGTGCAGCGGCGAGTCTGCCGCCAGCACCAACTCTACTCCGCCCGCAAACGTCACGCCCTCGGCCAGTCGCGCGCCGCCGGGCAGACCCAGCCCGACCGGCCGCACGCCGGCCTCCGCAGGCATCCAGCCCGAGGCGGGAGACTGGATCGTCGCCACCGGCGTCACGCCCGCGCAGGCCGCCAGCGTCAGGGCTGCGAGGGTGGGAAGCAGGCGGCGCAGCGTCATCATGCGGCTCTCCTCGAGCGGCGCGTCGGCGCCTCTTCCTTGGCCTCGAACAGCTCGGCCAGTTTCTCGATCATCACGCCGCCCAGCTGCTCGACATCCACGATGGTCACTGCGCGGCGGTACCAGCGCGTCACGTCGTGGCCGATGCCGATGGCCAGCAGCTCGACCGACGACTTCGTCTCGATCTGCTCGATCACCTGCCGCAGGTGCTTGTCCAGATACAGCGCCGCATTGGCCGACTGGGTCGAGTCGTCGACCGGCGAGCCGTCCGAGATCACCATCAGGATCTGCCGCTGCTCGGGCCGCGCCATCAGCCGGTCGTGCGCCCACAGCAGGGCCTCCCCGTCGATATTCTCCTTCAGCAGCCCCTCGCGCATCATCAGGCCGAGGTTCTTCTTTGCCCGCCGCCACGGCGCGTCGGCGGCCTTGTAGATGATGTGGCGAAGGTCGTTCAGACGGCCGGGCATCGGAGGCTTGCCGGCGCTGATCCACGCTTCGCGGCTCTGGCCGCCCTTCCATGCCCGGGTGGTGAAGCCCAGAATCTCGACTTTCACCCCGCACCGCTCCAGCGTCCGCGCGAGGATGTCGGCGCACACCGCGGCCACCATGATCGGCCGCCCGCGCATCGAGCCTGAGTTGTCCAGCAGCAGGGTCACGACCGTGTCCCGGAACGGGCTCTCGCTCTCGGCCTTGAAGCTGAGCGGCGAGGTCGGATCGGTGATGATCCGGGTCAGGCGGGCGGTGTCCAGCACCCCCTCTTCCAGATCGAAATGCCAGCTGCGGTTCTGCTGCGCCATCAACCGGCGCTGCAGCTTGTTGGCCAGCCGCGCCACCACCGAGGACAGGGCCGTCAGCTGCTGGTCCAGCAGGCTGCGCAGGCGGTCCAGCTCGTTCGGGTCGCACAGCTCGGCGGCGTCCACCACCTCGTCGAAGGCGGTGGTGAAGACGCGGTAGGCGTCGATCTTTCGACCGTCATCCATCGTCTGCTGGCGGTTGGGCAGGGCGCCCTCGTTCAGCTCCGGGCCGTCGTCCGAGGCCTCGCCGTCCGGGTCGGCCGGGGCGCCGTCGGGCCGGGCGTCGCGCTCGTCGCCCGCCGTCTGGTCGTCGGCCGAGCCGTCCATCGACTGGCCCTCGCCGCCGCCGGCGTCTTCCTCTTCCTGATCCTCGGGATCGGCCGCGTCAGGGTCCTGCGGATCCGGCGCCTCGTCGCCGGCGTCTTCCGATGTGTCGTCGCCGCGCCCGTCGCCCGGATCCAGATCCAGCGCCCGCAGCACATCCTTCACCCGCTCGGCGAAGGCGGCCTGGTCGTCTGCCACGGCGGCCAGGGCGTCGAGCTTCGCCCCCGCCTTGTTCTCGATCTCGGTGCGGACCAGATCCAGCATCGTGCCGGCTCCGTCCGGCGCCCGCTTGCCTGTCAACCGTTCGCGCACCAGCAGGCCCACCGCCTCTGCCGCCGGCACCCGCTCGGCGTCGGTGACGCGCAGCGCGCCCATCTTCTCCAGCCGGGTCAGCAGGGCCGCGTCCATATTGGCGCGCACGCCCGCCAGCGATTGCGAACCCACGGCCTCGACCCGCGCCTGCTCCATGGCCTCGAAGGCCTCGGCGGCGCGTGTGTCCTGCGGCCTGAGCCGGGCGTTCAGCGCTTCGTCGTGATTGGCCAGGCGCAGCGCCAGCCGGTCCGCCTGTCCGCGCAGTGAGGCGCTCTCGGGGCCCGAGGTGTCGCGCGGCGGATGCGGCAGGGTCAGCACCCCGTTCGCCAGCTTCGGTCCCTCGGATCCGAAATTCACCTCCAGCTCCGACTGCTCGGCCAGCGCCCGCGCTGCATGGGCGAGCGCACGCTTGAACAGATCGGCAGGACTTTCGGCTGAGGCCATGGGGTCAGTTAGCGTGTCGGGAGGCGGGGGTGAAGGCCGCTGGCGCCACAAACAAAAAACCCCGGCGTCTCCGCCGGGGGTTTCCGAAATCATTCCGCCGTCAGGCTTACGCCGCGTTGGCGGCCTTGGCCTTCAGCTTTTCCTGATGCGCCTTCATGCCGGCGGCGATCAGTTCGGCGGCCTCGCCGGCGTCGCCCCAGCCCTTCACGGTGACCGACTTGCCCTTCTCCAGATCCTTGTAGCGGGTGAAGAAATGCTCGATCTGCTCGACCAGGATGGCGGGCAGCTGACGGTAGCTGGCGATGTCCGTGTAGTACGGGTTCAGCTTGTCGACCGGCACGGCCAGGATCTTCTCGTCGCCGCCGGCCTCGTCGACCATCTTCAGCACGCCGATCGGGCGCGAGCGGATGACGCAGCCGGGAACGACCGGGGCCGGGTTCAGCACGATCACGTCGCAGGGATCGCCGTCGTCCGACAGGGTGTGGGGGATGAAGCCGTAGTTGCCCGGGTAGTACATCGCCGTGTGCAGGAAGCGGTCGACGAACAGGGCGCCGGAGGCCTTGTCCATCTCGTACTTCACCGGCAGCCCGCCCTGCGGGATCTCGATGACGACGTTGACGTCCCAGGGCGGGTTCGGGCCGACGGGAATGGCGTCGAGGTTCATGACGGGCTCGTCTATGTTGCAGATGCGAAACGGGGAGGCGCGCGTGATAGGCTCGGACGGCGCCCGAAGCAAGGCGACACGGCGTATCGACACTAAAGTGGTATGTCCGGAACACGCCCGCCGACTCGGGCGACAGGAGAGATCATGACGCCGTTCGACTATGCCGCGCTGGCCCTCTTCTTCCTGTGCTGGCTGGGCTACGACCCGCTGCTCAAGGTGCTGGCCCATCGCACGGGCACGCTCAACGACGACATGGCCATCGTCCGCCGCGTCTGGATGACGGCCATGGCCCATCGCGAGATGCGGCTGGTCGACAGCCAGTTGATGGGGCACTCGATCAACTCGGCCAGCTTCTTCGCCTCGACCAACCTGCTGCTGATCGCGGCGGTGGCGGGCATCCTGTTCGGCGGCCAGTCGGCGCTGGAGGGCTTCGCCTCCGTCGGCGCCGAGCCCGTGCCCATGCCGGTGCTGGAGGCCAAGCTGGCGCTGGTTCTCATCTGCCTGGTGCGCGGCCTGCTCGATTTCATCTGGGCCCTGCGCCAGATGAACTACACCCTGGCGCTGATCGGCGCCGCGCCCGAGGCCCATACGGAGGCCGATCGGGTCGCGCTTGGAGAGGCGGCGACCAACCTGCTCAATCCCGCGCTCAGCGCCTTCAGCCAGGGTGTTCGGGGCTATTATTTCGCCCTGGCGGCGGCAGCCTGGCTGTTCGGACCCCTGTGGCTGGCGGTCGGCGTCGCCGCGGCCTTCTGCCTGCTGGTCTGGCGCCAGTCCGCCTCTCCCGCGGCCCGCGCCATCCGCAGCGCCCGCCGCCTGATGGACCAATAGAGTCCCTTCAATGGTCACGCCTGTTCGCAACCGCGTAGGCTTCGAGGTGAAGTTCACCCCTGAAACCGTTTACGGCGTCCGACCATGGCAGAATCATGCCGTTACATTGCGTGAACGCAGGTGCGAAATAGCTGCTTGACGATTTGTGCACCGCACACTAGCTTGATCTTCGACGCCTCGCGGCGTCATGCCCTTCCTGGGCGTTTCCTCCCTATAGACTTTCAATGCCGCGCCCCCGGGCGCGGCTTTTTTTCTAGCCCGCGAGCAGGTCGGCGATGACCCGGGCGACGCCACGCTGCGTGCGGGACCAGCCGGCGCCGGGCGCGCGCTCCATCTCGTCGAAATACATCGCCCGGTTCAGCTCGATCTGGATGGCGTGGAAGCCCTCCTGCGGCCGCGCCCAGGTCTGGGTCGTCCAGCCGCCCGCATAGGGATGGTTCAGCGCGACCCGCCAGCCCAGCGCCTCGAACGCCTTTCTCAGCTTTCGCGTCAGCTCCGCCGAACAGGAGGAGCCGTACCGGTCGCCCAGCACCACGTCCGGCCCCCGTCGCCCGCCGGGCGTCTGGGTCGCCCGCGCCGGCATGGAGTGCCAGTCCACCAGCACCGCCTCGCCGTGCCGCGCCCTCGCCGCCTCCAGTTCCTGCGCCAGCGCCGCGTGATAGGGCGCATGGACCCGCGCCACCCGCCTGCGCGCCTCCTCCAGCGACAGCCGCCGCTGATACAGCGGCCGCCCGTCCCCCGTCAGCCGCGGCACGACGCCATAGCCCGCCGCCGCCCGCGGCGTGGCGACGCCCTCAACCCCCTCGACCAGCGCCGGGTCCTGCTCTCCCGGGTCGCGGTTCAGATCCACATAGCCTCGTCCGATCCGCGCCAGCACAAGGGTCGCGCCACGCTCTGCGCCGGGTGCGATCAGCCGGTCGACCAGCGCGTCCTCGGCGCTGCGCAGGCTGCCCTCGGTCAGGGCCGGATCGGCGTCCATGTCCGCGGGATAGTGGTCGCCGGAGTGGGGCGAGGCGAACACGAACCGGCCGGGCGTCGCCGGACGCACGATCCGGACCGGCCCCTCGCCGTCCTCCCGCCCCGTCTCGCCCGCGCCGCCGTCCATGCCCGACCATTAGCCTGTTTCGCCCGATCATCCACAGCGGCCGCGTTCGCCGTACCGGGGATTTTCATGGCGAGTTTACCAGTGCGGGCGTAGCGTTTTCTCGCTGAAGAGACCGGGGCGGACGAGACCTGCATGGCGCGCATTCTGTTGGCTGAAGACGATCATTCGCTTCGGGGCTTCCTGACCCGTGCGCTGGAGCGCGCCGGTCACTCGGTCGTCGACTGCGAGAACGGCGACGACGCCATCGACGCGCTCGACCAGGGTCCGTGGGACCTGCTGCTGACCGACATCGTCATGCCGGGCGCTGACGGTATCGAGGTGGCCCGCGTGGCCGCCGCCCGTCAGCCGGGCATCCGCATCATGTTCATCACCGGTTTCGCCGCCGTGGCCCTGTCGGCCGCCCAGGCCAGCCCCCAGGCCAAGGTCCTGGCCAAGCCCGTTCACCTGCGCGACCTGGTCGGCGAGGTGGAGCGGATGGTCGCTGCCTGAAAATCCTTCGGTTTCACCCTTGCGGCCGGCGAGGCCCTCGGGTTATAGACCGCGCCTTCCCGCCCCGGGGGTTACCTCCAGGGCCGCAAAGGCGGACGCGTAGCTCAGCGGGAGAGCACTACGTTGACATCGTAGGGGTCACAGGTTCAATCCCTGTCGCGTCCACCATTTCCTCCTGAAAAACAGCTCTCAAGCGAACGCTCAGGCGCTTTGCGCAAGCGCACGGCCGCGTGCAATTCGATTAGCAATCGCAGGTGTTGCAGATTGACGTGACGCTTCCTATCTGTGCTTCAAGCAACAGCGCTCCGAAGGCGGGGCGCGGAGACATACGATGATCGAGGTCAGACCCTTCGCCGGACTGGGCGGCGCCAACCACGGCTGGCTGAATGCGAAGCATCACTTCTCGTTCGCCAACTACTACGACCCGAAGCGGATGAGCTGGGGCGCGCTGCGAGTCTGGAACGACGACGAGATCGCCGCCGGCACGGGCTTCCCGCCCCACCCTCACTCGGACATGGAGATCATCACCTATGTCCGCGAGGGGGCGATCACCCATGAGGACAGCCTGGGCAACAAGGGCCGCACCGAAGCCGGCGACGTCCAGGTGATGAGCGCCGGCACCGGCATCCGCCACGCCGAGTACAACGCCGAGCCGGTCACCACGACCCTGTTCCAGATCTGGATCGAACCGACCCGCCGCGGTGAAAAGCCCGGCTGGGGCCAGCGACCCTTCCCCAAGGGCGAGCGCGCCGGCCAGTTCGTGGTTCTGGCCTCGGGCTTTGAGGCTGACGCCGACGCCCTGCCGATCCGGGCCGAGGCCCGCGTCGTGGCCGCCACCCTCAAGGCCGGCGAGAGCGCCGACTATGCGCTGGGCGCGGCCCGTCGCGGCTATCTGGTCCCGGCGGTCGGCGACATCGAGGTCAACGGCGTCCGCGCCAACGCCCGCGACGGCGTGGCCATCGCCGAAACCGACACCGTGACGGTGACGGCCCTGTCGGACACCGAGATCGTTCTGGTCGACGCGGCCTGACCAAGGCCGCATGAAGGAAAGGGGCGGCCCGACGGGCCGCCCCTTTTTCGTGTCCGCGGGCGTTCAGGGCCGCGCCGGAATCTCCAGCCCCCGCTGCACCGCCGGGCGCGCCAGTCCACGCTCCAGCCAGCCGGGCACGTTCTTCAGTTCACTGAACTTCACCAGTTCCCCGGCCTCGTAGAAGCCGACCAGATTGCGAACCCAGCCCAGCGTCGCGATGTCGGCGATGGTGTAGTCGTCGCCCATGATCCAGTCGCGGCCGTCCAGCCGGTCGTCCAGCACCTTCAGCAGGCGGGTCGCCTCGGCGACGTAGCGGTCGCGCGGACGCTTGTCCTCGTAGTCCTTGCCCGCGAATTTGTGGAAGAAGCCGACCTGCCCGAACATCGGGCCGATGGCCGCCATCTGGAACATGACCCACTGCAGGGTCTCGTAGCGGCCGGCCGGATCGGCGGGGATGAAGCGGCCGGTCTTCTCGGCCAGATAGACCAGAATGGCGCCCGACTCGAACAGGGCCAGCGGCTTTCCGCCCGGGCCGTCCGGATCGATGATCGCCGGGATCTTGCCGTTGGGGTTCAGCGACAGGAATTCCGGACCCCAGGTCTCGTTCTTCATGATGTCGATGAAATGCGGCTCGTAGGGCAGGCCCAGCTCCTCCAGGAGGATCGAGACCTTCACCCCGTTGGGCGTGTTCAGCGAATACAGCTGCAGGCGGTCCGGATGCTGCGCGGGCCAGCGTCTGGTGATCGGGAAGGCGGACAGGTCGGCCATCGGAAACTCCCTTTGATGTCGGGGAGGATGTAGGCGGCCTCCGCGCGACTGCAACGGACAGGGTTACAAACTGATGCGACCGTTTTTGACGCGTGCGCGTGTCAGATTGCCCGGATCGAAGGGCAGGAGGGGATTTCCGGACGACTCGCACGCGTTTTTACGGAACCGACCATTTTGAACAGTTCGTCCGGAAAACCCCGGAGCGGGCCCGGTCACTGGACCCGGGCCTTCGGGGAGGGCAAGGAGACGCCATGACATTCCCGACCCCGTCCCCCGCCGACTGGAAGGCCCTTGCCGAGAAGGCCCTGAAGGACCGTCCGCTGGAGAGCCTGGTCCACATCGACGCCGACCAGCTGATCGTCCGTCCCCTGTACGCCGGCGCGACCGGGGTCGAGACGGTGCGCGCGCCGCGCCCGTCGGACGCCGACGGCCGGGCCTGGGACCTGCGGACCCTCGTCGAGGGCGACGACCCCGAGGCGGTCAACGCCGCGGCGCTGGACGATCTCAAGGGCGGGGCGGCGTCGATCCTCCTGAAGGGCGCGATCCTGTCGGACAGCGAGCCGCTGGGCCGGGCGCTGGACGGCGTGGCTCTGGAACTGGCGGCCGTGGCGCTGGACGCGGGTCTGGACGGCCCCGACGCGGCCAACGGCCTGGCTGTCGCGGCCAAGGGGTCGCCGCGCGCGCGCCTGCGTTTCCACATGGACCCGATCTCGGCCTTCGCCGAAACCGGCGAAAGCCCGCGCGGCATGGCTGAGCATCTGGACCTCGCGGCCAACACCGCGGCCCGCCATGCCGGCGCCTATCCCGAAGCGACCCTGTTCATGGCCAGCGGTCGCGTGGTCCACGAGGCCGGCGGTTCGATCGCCCAGGAACTGGCCTTCATCGCCGCCTCGGCGGTCGAGATGGTCCGCGCCGCCAATCGCGCCGGCCTGTCGGCCGAACAGGCGCTCAAGGGCACGGTCCTCGGCGTCTCGGTGGATCAGGAATATTTCGACAGCCTCGCCAAGGTCCGCGCCCTGCGGCTGGTCTGGCGCTCGATCTGTCAGGCCTTCGGCCTCGATCTGCCCGCGATCATCGAGGCCCGGTCGTCGCGCCGGATGCTCTCGGCCCGCGACCCGTGGCCCAACCTTCTGCGCCTCACGGCCGCGGGCTTCGCCGGCGCGGTCGGCGGCGCCGACGCCATCGTGCTGGACGGCTTCACCCGCGCGGAAGGCCGGTCCGACGCCTTCGCCCGGCGTCAGGCGCGCAACACCCAGCTGGTGCTGATGGAAGAGGCCAGCCTTGGCCGGGTCGACGATCCGGCGTCGGGCAGCTGGTATCTGGATCACCGCACCCGCGACCTCGCCGAGGCCGCCTGGGCCGAGTTCCAGATCATCGAGGCCGAGGGCGGCCTTCTGGACGCCCTCCGCGGCCATCTGATCCAGCCGCGCGTCGCCCGCGCCCGCGCCGTGCTGGAAAAGGCGTTGGCGGAGGGCGGCAAGCACATGGTCGGGGTGACGAAGTTCGTCGATCCCGAACCGCGCCCGACCGCAACCGAACGAGCGCCGGCGCCCGTTCTTCAGGGCGGCGGCGATGCCTGCGTACCCCTGACCCCCATGCGCCTCGCCGCGCCCTTCGAAGCGAAGGAGGCCGGACAATGAGCTTCCCCGATTTCTCCAAAGCCACGCTCGACCTGTCGCCGACCGGCGTCGGCCCGTCGCGCGGCGACTGGTCCACGCCAGAGGGACTGACGGTCTCGACCGCCTATGACGCCTCGGCGCTGCAGGACATGGAGTTCATCCACGGCCTGCCGGGCATCGCCCCCTATCATCGCGGGCCGTACCCGACGATGTACGCGGGCAATCCGTGGACCATCCGCCAGTACGCCGGCTTCTCGACGGCCGAGGAGTCCAACGCCTTCTATCGCCGCAACCTCGCGGCCGGTCAGAAGGGGCTGTCGATCGCCTTCGATCTGGCCACCCACCGCGGCTACGACAGCGACCACCCGCGGGTGAAGGGCGACGTCGGCATGGCCGGCGTGGCCATCGACAGCATCTACGACATGCGGACCCTGTTCGACGGCATTCCGCTGGACCAGATGTCCGTCTCCATGACGATGAACGGCGCCGTCCTGCCGGTGCTGGCCCTCTACATCGTCGCGGCGGAAGAGCAGGGCGTGGCGCACAGCGCCCTGACCGGGACCATCCAGAACGACATCCTCAAGGAGTTCATGGTCCGCAACACCTACATCTATCCGCCCGAGCCCTCGATGCGGATCATTGCGGACATCTTCGCCTGGACCGCGCAGCACGCGCCCAAGTTCAACTCCATCTCGATCAGCGGCTACCACATGCAGGAGGCGGGAGCCTCGGCGGATCTGGAACTGGCCTACACCCTCGCCGACGGCGTCGAATACCTGCGCGCCGGGCTGGCGGCGGGAATGCCCATCGACCGGTTCGCGCCGCGCCTGTCCTTCTTCTGGGCCATCGGCATGAACTACTTCATGGAGGTGGCCAAGATGCGCGCCGGCCGCCTGCTGTGGGCCGAAGCCGTGCGCCGCGAGGGCGGTCTGGATCCGAAATCCCTGTCCCTGCGCGCCCACTGCCAGACCTCGGGCTGGTCGCTGGCGGCGCAGGACGTGTTCAACAACGTCTCGCGCACCATGGTCGAGGCCATGGCGGCCGCGGGCGGCCAGACCCAGTCCCTGCACACCAATGCGCTGGACGAGGCGCTGGCCTTGCCGACCGACTTCTCCGCGCGGATCGCGCGCAACACCCAGATCCTGCTGCAGCAGGAAACCGGTCTGACGAAGGTGATCGATCCGTGGGGCGGCAGCTTCTACGTCGAGCGCCTGACCCACGAACTGGCCGAGCGCGCCCGCGCCCACATGGCCGAGGTCGAGGCTCTGGGCGGCATGGCCAAGGCCATCGAGGCCGGCATTCCCAAGCTGCGCATCGAGGAATCGGCGGCGAAGACCCAGGCCCGCATCGACACCGGCCAGCAGACGGTCGTCGGCGTGAACAGCTATTTCGCCGACACGCCCGACGACATTCCGATGCTGAAGGTCGACAACGCCGCCGTGCTGGCGGCACAGCTGGACAAGCTGAAGCGCCTGCGCGCGGAGCGGGACGAGGCGGCGACGCAAGCCGCGCTGGACGCCCTGACGGCGGGCGCGAAGGGCGACGCCAACCTGCTGCAACTGGCTGTTGAGGCCGCGCGCGCCAAGGCCACCGTCGGCGAGATCTCCGACGCGCTGGAGGCCGCCTTCGGCCGCCATATCGCCAGCGTGAAGACCGTCTCCGGCGTCTATGCGAAGGAAGCCGGCAAGGACGCGAAATTCAGCCGCGCCCGCGACATGGTCGCGGCCTTCGTCGAGAACGATGGCGGCCCGCCGCGCATCCTGATCGCCAAGCTGGGCCAGGACGGTCACGACCGCGGCCAGAAGGTGGTCGCCACGGCCTATGGCGACCTCGGCCTCGACGTCACCGCCGGCTCCCTGTTCCAGACGCCCGCCGAGGCGGCGCAGGAGGCGGTGCAGAAGAACGTCCACGCCGTCGGCGCCTCATCGCTGGCCGCCGGCCACCTGACGCTGGTGCCCGAACTCAAGGCCGAGCTGGAGAAGCTGGGCCGGTCGGACATTATGATCGTCGTCGGCGGGGTCATCCCGCCGTCCGACGTCCAGCCCCTGCTGGAGAGTGGAGCGGCCGCGGTCTATCCGCCCGGCTCTGTCATCGCCGATACGGCTATCGACTTGATCGAAAAGCTGAATTTGCGTCTCGGCTACGCCCAGAAGTCCTAGGGACGGACCCGGCCGGGGAGGGCTGCGACCTCCTCGGCGGTCAGGCGTTTCACGACCCGGGCCGTGCAGCGGGAGTTGTTCTCTCCCATCAGGGACGGGCCGCTGGTGGCCAGGCCGACCGTCTCGCCGACGCAGGCTCCCATCCCCGATTCCGGAGCGATGCCGAGCCCGCGCGACATGCCCAGTCCCCGGCATCCGCTGCTCTGCAGCTGGAAGACCTCGCCGCGCCCGGCCCGGACATAGGCCGTCGTGTCCCCGTCGGTCCGATAATTGACGATCGTCTGCGGCAGGAAACAGGCCCGCGCCGGCCGCTCGTCCCCGTCCCCCGCGGGCGGTTGAACGGGGGGCGGCGCCAGCCCGGCCAGAGCCAGGGCGATGACAGGGAGCAGGGCGGTCTTCAGCATGGCAGGGCTCCTCACGGGCGATGCGCCGCCGGCAGGGCTTCGATCTCGGCCTCGGTCAGCTGGCGATTGATACGGACGCGGCAGGTTTCGACGGGGCTGGCGTCGCCCGGCACGACGATGCGGGCCCAGTCCCCGGTGCACAGGCGCGAACCCACGGATCCGCCGCCGTCGGGGATCAGGGCCATGCGCAGGGCGAAGTCCAGATCGCGACACCCTCCGGCGACGCTCAGTTCGTAAACCTGGTTCCTGCTCACCCGCAGGAACAGCTGGTCGAACCGGCCGGACCTGAAGTTGTCGACCTGCTGGACATTGAAGCATTGGCGAACCGGGCGCCCGTCGGTCTGGCCGTCGCCCGACCCGGAGGTCGGCGCGCAGCCCCCGATAGCGGCCACAAGGCCCAGGGCGGCGACAACGAAGATACGCATGCAGAGATACTCCCTGAACTCACCGCCCCGTGTTCAAGGTTCTACCTTCGCCGGAGCCCCCGCAAGTCCCTCATCGATGACGAACCGTAACGGGTCGACCTTGCGCGCCTGATCGGCGGCGAGCGGCGAGGGCAGGCCCAACGCCAGGGCGGCGACGTGCTCGGCCAGAAGCGGCGCGGCGCAGAACCCTCGCGAACCCAGCCCGCCCAGCACGTACAGACCCTCTTCGAGCGCGCCGGCGACGGGGAGACGGTCGGGCGTCGTCGCCCGAACCGCGGCCCGCGCCTGCGAAGGCAGGTCGGCAAGCTGCGACGCGAGATCTGGCAACGCTCCGGCGAGGGTCTCCCGGTTCCGGGCGCTTGCTTCGACGGACGGCACGGGATCGGTCCGACCGCGCTCGTGGGTGGCGCCGAACAGCAGGCCCGAGCCGGTAGGGATCGCATATCCGCCCCAGGCGACCGGAGAGGCGGTCGGGCCCTCGATCCAGTCCGCCTGCCCGGCGACAGGCGACAGGGGAAGGCGCCGCGCCAATCCGGCGTTGCCCCAGCCTGCGCCGAGAACCACGACGTCGGCTTCCATGAGCGTTTGCCCGTCTGGCCCGATCAGCCGCCACCGGCCGCCCCCGCGCTCGACCCGTTCGACGGAGGCCGCCAAACGATCGATGTCGGCGAGCCAGGACTCAAGCACTGCCTCAGGGCGGATCGCGAGAGCGCCCTGCATCAGCAGGCCGCCGACCGTCGCTTGCTCGCCCAGCCGCCGCGTCGCCTGTTCCGCCGACTGAACGGTCATCTCGCCCGGAGCCCACAGATCCTGCGCTGCGACCTTGGCGAACCGCCCCGCGTCGCGCGCGGCCTGTTCGAGCTGGAGCACCCCCGAGGCGATCACGGCTCCCGGAACTTCGGCATAGAGGCTGCACGCCCGCTCCAGGGCGGCGGCATAGAGACCGGCGATGCCGGCGTCCCCCGCGTCCAGGCGCGGCGTCACCAGCGCTGCGGGAAACCCTGACGCCCCCGCGCCCGGGCAGTCCTGCTCCACGAGGGTGACCGGCTGTCCCGCCATGGCGAAGGCCCGGGCCAGCGAGGCGCCGGCGATTCCTCCGCCGATGATCGCGACACGCGGCGCCGGCTCGGCACGGGGCGTCCCGCTCAGCCGGGCCTCCAGCCGTTCGCGCTTGCGGCCGTGTCCGGGCCGCTTGTCGACGACGAAGCCCCGATCCGCCAGGCCGCGGCGCACCACGCCCGCGACGGTAAAGGTGGCCACGCGAGCATCGGGAGCGGACCGGGCGGCAATCAGGTCCATCACGCCGTCCGACCACATCCCGGGGTTCGTCGAGGGCGCGAAGCCGTCCAGAAACCAGGCGTCGGCCTGTCCCGACCAACCGGCGAGGATCGGCTCTACCTCGCCGATCGCCAGATCCAGCGTGGCGCGGAAGGCGGGCAGGTCCAGCCGATGAATGCCGGGGGTCAACCGCGGCCATGCGGCCAGCAGGGCCTCTACCGGCGCCTGCAACTCCGGCCAGGCCGCCAAGGCTCGCGCCGCCTCCTCCCGGCTGAGCGGATACCCCTCGACCGAGAAGATATGCAGCCGCGCGGCGGTCGGCGCCGTTCGTCCCCAAAGATCCAGCAGGGCGGCGATGTTGAGCCCCGTGCCGAAGCCGAGTTCGGCGACCGTGAAATGGCGTCTCTCCGCCCATGCTTCCGGCAGACCACAACCGGCGAGGAAGACCGCGCGTGTCTCGGCCAGACCGTCCTCCCGAGAGAAATAGACGTCCCCGAACCGGCCGGAGCGCGGGGCATCCTCCTCGGTCCAGGTCAGGTGTGGCGAGCGGTCGTCGATCATCGACCCGGACCTACACCGCCCGAGGGCCCGCGCAACGAAAAAGGGCCGCTCCCGAAGAAGCGGCCCTCGTTCGGCGATATGTCCGTCCTACTGGGCGGGAGCCTGGACGCCCTGCGGGTTCAAACGACGTTCGGTGTCGGTCTGGTTGGCGCCGGCGGCCGGCGGCCCGTCCACGGCCGGAGCCATGGCGCCGCTGGACGGCATGGTGGTGGTCCCGGAAGTCATGGTCTCGCCGGAAGCGCGGGCGGCGTTCGAGCTTGCAGCGCCCGCAGCGGCCGATGCGTCGGCGGCGGCGCCTTCGGCGGTCATCGCGGCGGTGTCAGCGGCGGCTTCCGAAGCGGCGGCGGCGTCCGCCGAATCCTCGGCGGCTTCGTTGTTGTTGCAGGCAGCGAGGGTCAGGGCGGCGGCTGCAGCGACAGTCAGGGTCATGAGACGCATTGAGTTTTCCTTCTGCAAAGCTGGCTCGGCAGGAGAAATACCCGTGTGCGTCCTATGTTCCGGGTTCAGCGCATGAAAAAAGGGCCGCCCGTGAAGGCGACCCTTTCTCAACGAAGGCCCGAAGGCCTTGTCCGTTGTCGCTCTTAGTGAGCGGCAGCCGGGGCAGCCGGAGCAGCGGCGTCAGCAGCCGGAGCAGCGGCGTCAGCGGCCGGAGCAGCAGCGGCGGCAGCAGCGGCGTCGCCAGCAGCGGCGGTCGCGTCAGCGGCAGCGGCGTCGGCGGTCGCGGCAGCGTCCGTGGCGGTGTCAGCAGCGGCAGCGGCGTCGGCCGAAGCGTCAGCGGCCTTGTCTTCGGCGGCCGGGGTGCAGGCGGCCAGGGCCAGAGCGGCGGCCGAAGCGGCGATCAGAGCGGTGATGCGCATGGTGTTATCCTTCAGAAGGTTCAAACGAGGTCATGAATCCTCGTCGAGGTGAGATAACGGGATCGTGAGCATCGTTGCAAGCGAATTCTCACGCGTTCGTGAACCCATGTAACAGAACAGCCCGATCGCCGTGCGTCCTACTGCGGCGGAGGCGATGTGGTGGCCTGCGAGGTTGGCTCCATCGTCGGGTCCGTCGGCAGGGTCGGGGGCGTCGCCACAGCGCCATCAGGATTGGCCGGCGGCGGCGCGCCGTCGACGGGCGGCATCGTCGGGTCAGCGGGCATCGGCGCCGCCGGCGCTGTGGCGGCGGTGTCCATGGCGGTGTCGGCCGCTGCGTCGGTCTTCGGGGCGTCGTCGTTGCCGGAACAGGCGGCGAGACCCAGAGCGGCTGCTGCGGCGAGTCCCAGGGGCGTCAGTTTCATCGGATGTCCTCCGACGGTCGCGCGGCAAGGAGCTGCCGCTGTCACGATCGCCGAAGGTTCAAACCGGCCAGCGGCAAGGCCGTTCCCGGCGGCGTGATGAGCCGAGAGGCGGCGTGAGGGCTTCGTGAGACTATTCGGTCGGCGCGTTGGCCAACGCCTCTTCCATCTCGGCGAAGGAGGGCTGGGCGGTCGAGGGGATGTCGCCACGGCCGATCTCGACCGAGATCTGGGCCGCGTTGCCGTGAAGGTGGGCGACCAGCACCGACTGGATGATCTTGTAGTAGGCGGCGTCGCCGTTGATGATTCCGGTCAGGCGCGAGGCCAGCGGACCGACGAGGCCATAGGCCAGGAACACGCCCAGGAAGGTGCCGACCAGCGCGCCGCCGATCATGCCGCCCAGAACCTCGGGCGGCTCGGTGATGGCGGCCATGGTCTTGATGACCCCCAGCACGGCGGCGACGATGCCCAGCGCCGGCAGGGCGTCGGCCATGTTCTGCAGCGCGTGCGCCGGTTCGAGCGCCTCGTGGTGGTGCTTCTCCAGCTGTTTTTCCATGGCGTCCTCGATCTGGTGCGGATCCTCGAGGTTCATGGTCATCATCCGCAGGGTGTCGCAGATGAAGTCGGTGGCGAAGTGATCCTTCAGCACCTTCGGATACTTCTGGAAGATGCTGCTCTCGGCGGGCTTCTCGATGTGGCTTTCCAGAGCGATGACGCCCTTGGATTTCATCGTCTTGGTCAACTGGAACAGCAGGGACAGCAGGTCCTTGTAGTCCTGCTTCTTCCATTTCGATCCGGCGAACACCTTGCCGAAGCCGCCGGCCACGCCCTTCAGCGTCGAGGGGGCGTTCGAGATCAGGAGGGCGGCGATCGCGGCGCCGCCGATCATCATCATTTCATAGGGCAGGGAGTGAAGGATCACCCCCATCTTGCCGCCCGCGATCGTGTATCCGCCGAACACCATGGCGAACAGCACGACGATGCCGATAATCTGGAACATGGAGAGCGGAGGCCTGCGCGGGGAAGTCGATCCCCCACATATCGCCGTTAATCATTAATCGGCGGTTGCGAAGCTGACCTTCGTTACAGGCGCGTTTCGCCGCTCAGGATCGCAGCGCGCGCCGCCTCGCTCAGTTTGGTGTAGCCGGACTTGCCGCCGCGCACGAACAGGGCGCCGTCGACCTTGTCCGGATCGAACCCCTCAGCCACGAGATCGACCTTGCGGTACTTGAACGTGCCGGTCGTGTCCGCCGCCTTGATCAGGCGGACAAAGGCGGGACGCGCGTAGGTCGGCAGCTCCTGATCGACCCATTCGGCGAACGCCTTCTGCGAGAACCGGCCGTCCACGACCAGGGCCACCATTCCAGCCTTGCCCTCCTGCCCGGGGATCGGCACGCCATAGGCGATGACCTCGAGGATGCCCGGAGCCTCGGCGAGCCGTTGCTCCACCTCTGCGGTCGAGACGTTCTCGCCCTTCCAGCGATAGGTGTCGCCGATCCGGTCGACGAAATAGACGTAGCCCTCGGAGTCCTGACGCATCAGGTCGCCGGTGCGGAAATAGCGATCGCCACGCACGAAGACGTCGCGGAGCACCTTCTTCTCGGAAGCGGCCTTGTCGGCGTAGCCCGAATAGGCATGGCGGGTGTCGTCGCCGATGATGCCGATAGCCTCGCCGATCTCGTTCGCCTTGACGGGCAGGCACAGGCCGTCCGAGCCGCGGACCGGTTCTTCCGTCTCGATATCGAAGCGGACGAGGCGGAAATTGACCTGCTTCTTCAGGAAGCCGGGCACCCGCCCGATCGCACCGGGCTTTCCGTCGAAATTGAACAGCGAGACATTGCCTTCGGTGGAGCCGTAGAACTCCAGGATGTTCGGCACGGCGAACCGCTTCTGGAAGTCGCTCCAGACGTCCGGGCGCAGGCCGTTGCCGAAGGCGAGACGAAGCTTGTGCGATCGTTCGTCAGCGGCCTCGGGGCAGTTCACCAGATAGCGGCACAGCTCGCCGATATAGACGAACAGGGTCGCGCCGGTGGCCCTCACGTCCGGCCAGAAGGTCGTCGCCGAGAAGCGTTTGCGAAGGATCAGCTTGCCGCCGTTCAGCAGGGCGGGGCCGATGCCGACCAGTCCGCCGGTCGAATGGTAGAGCGGCAGGACATTGAAGGTGATGTCCTTATCGGACCCTTCGGTCGCCCCGGCGAAGGCGCGCATGTAGGTGCGGGCGCGGGCATGGGTGATCTTGGCGGCCTTGGGAAGCCCGGTGGTGCCCGAGGTGTAGATGTACAGCGCCGTATCGCGATTGGTCAGGCCCGAGCGGACCGACTTCGCCGGGCGCACGGACGAGCCGCTGCGGACAGGCTTGTCGATGCCGCGACGCTCATCCGCCTCGTCGGCCTCATCGAGCCCCAGGACCCACAGCATCATGTTGCGCCCGACATAGGGACGCGCGTCCTCGACCCGCCGCCAGCACTCCTCGCAGGTCAGCACCTGGGAGGCGTTGGAGATGGTCAAACAGTGCGCCAGCGCCTGGCCGGTCAGGTTGGTGTTGATCAGGGCGGTGCCGACGCCGACTTTCGCAAAGCCCATCCAGGCTGCGATGTACTCGGCGCGATTCTGCATCACCAGGGCGACAGTGTCGCCGCGCTTCAGGCGCCGGCTCTGCGCCCAGTGTCCGAACCGGTTGGCCATCGCATCGAGGTCGCGATAGGTCAGCGTCCGGCGGTCATCCTCGATCGCGACGTTGTCCGGGAATCTGTCGACAGCTTCTTCCCAGTCGTCACAGACCAGCACTTCGCTGTCCATGGTGATCGGCTTGATGCGCTTGAGCAGGCGGCCGAGGCCCTTCGCGAACCGCATGTCGCGTCGGATATTCGCCACCAGACCCATAGTCGTATCCCTGCCAGAGCGCCCCCTCGAAGGTCATGGACGGCGCATCGGTCGGGGTCAACCGGCAGGCGAATCGTTCGCAGCTCCCGGGAGCCGATTTGGCCACAATTTCGCCGGGCGTGGCGCCGAAGCGGCGGTTCCGTTGCGTAACGTTTTGGCGTGCCGGTGATTTTTCAGATGAACCACGAGGCGAAACGCTCGCGCGTCCGGATTCCTGCCCCTCGACAAGCTTGGCCAAAGTCGTCCGGGTGTCGCCCTACTTGTGGCGGGAACGGTATTTCTTCGCGACTTTACACCATTTCGCGGAACTCTGGTCTCCCTCCCCGGGTTCGGTTCCCCGCAATCAATGGAGGAACAGATGTCCGTCACCTATACTGGCGACCGTATCACCCCTTTCGCCGATGAGACCGTGCGCGAGCCGGAGTTCGTGCCCGTCTATGCCCGCACGAAGAAGTCGGCGCGCCGCAAGAGCGGCGGCAAGGTCAAGACCTGGATGATCCTCGCGCCCGTCGGCGCCGTGGTTCTTGGCGGCGCCGCCGTCGCCATGATGATGGGAGGCGGCGACGACGCCGCGGCCCCGGCCCTCAGCGAGCCTGCGGCGACCGCTCCGGTCGTGCCGATTGCCCCGGCTGCAGCGCCGGCCACGGTCGCCCCGGTTCCGGTCGAAGCGGCGTCGGCACCGGCTCCGGTTGTCCGCGCCGCTCCGGCGGAGCGCGTCGCTCCTGCGCCGGTCCGTCGCGCCCAGCCGCGCGCTGCGGCTCCGGTCGTTGAGCGTGAAGTCGCGTCGACGCCGCGCGTGATCACTGAGCCGGCTGCCCCGTCGCCGACGGCCTCGTTGAACACGACCACCTCGCCGACGCCGTCGCTCAACACCACTGCGCCGGCTCCGGCCAGTACGCCCGCGCCGACCCCGGCTCCGGCCGAGACCCGCGCACCGGCGATCGTGGTTCAACCGCTGAACTGATCGCCATGATCGGATGATGGAAGGCCCCGTCGCACTCGCGGCGGGGCCTTTCCTATGCGGTCGGGGTGACCCGCCAGATGACGTTGCCGACGTCGTCGGCCACCAGCAAAGCCCCGCGCCCGTCGAACTGGACGCCAACCGGCCGGCCCATGGCCTGATCGTCGGCGTTCAGGAAGCCGGTCAGGATGTCTTCGGGCATCCCGGCAGGCGTTCCGTTCCTGAAGGGCACGAAGGCGACGCGGTAGCCGTTGCGCGGCTTTCGGTTCCACGATCCGTGCTGGCCGATGAAGGCCCCGCCGCGATAGCGATCCGCGAACAGGCCACCCTCTCCGAAGGTCAGACCGAGCGACGCGGTGTGGGCGCCCAGCGCGTAGTCGGGCTTCAGGGCGCGCGCCACCAGATCCGGGTTTGCCGGTTCGACCCGCTCATCGACGATCTGTCCGTAATAGCTCCACGGCCAACCGTAGAAGCCGCCGGGCGTGACCGAGGTCATGTAGTCGGGCACCAGATCGTTGCCGAGTTCGTCCCGCTCATTGACGGCGACCCACAGCCTGCCGCTGTCCGGTTGCCACGCCATGCCGACGGGATTGCGCAGGCCCGAAGCGAAGATGCGCCGTGCGCCGGTCGCCGGATCGATCTCGAGCACGGCGGCGCGCTCCTGTTCCTCGTCCATCCCGTGCTCGGCGATGTTCGAGTTGGACCCGACCCCGACATAGAGACGCGAGCCGTCCGCGCTGGCGACCAGGCTCTTGGTCCAGTGATGGTTCCGGCCTGCCGGCAGATCTGCGACCTTGCGCGGCGCCGCATCGATGCGGGTCTGGCCCGTCTGGTACGGGAAGGCCACCACGGCGTCGGCGTTGGCGACGTAGAGGATCTCACCGACCAGAGCCATGCCGAACGGCGAGGTCAGGTTCTCGAGGAACGCCGTGCGGACCTCCGCGACGCCGTCCCCGTCGGCGTCGCGCAGCAGGGTGATCCGGTTGGCGCTGGGCGCCCGCGCGCCGGCTTTCCTCATCACCAGTCCCGCCGCCCAGTCGCGGAACCCGCGCCTCTGACGTTCGGGCCTCGGCGGCGCATTGGTCTCGGCGACGAGAATGTCGCCGTTCGGAAGACGATAGAGCCAGCGCGGATGGTCCAGATCGCGGGCGAAAGCGGCGATCTGAAAGCCCGGCGCTGGCGTCGGCATCCGGCCCTGCGGCCAACCGACCGCCTCGGCCACATTCACCGTCGGGAACAGGGTCCGGCTCGGGGCTGGCAGGGTCGGGTTCGGCCCGTAACCCAGCATCGGATCGGTGCGGGAGTCGGTCCCGCAGGAGGCGGTCAGAAGGGCGGCAGCGGAAGCGGCAACAACGATCCTGCGCATGGCTGGTCCTCAGCGAGAGGGTTGGGCGGGAAACTCCAGTCGGCTCACGTCATATCCCAGAGCGCGGGCGCGCTCTGTCAGTCGATCGCGCTGGGCCGGCGTCGGAACCTCACGCGTATAGATGAACAGGCGTTCGAACGTCGGATCGGCCGAGATGAACCAGGTGTAGGCGTCATCATGGTCCAGCACCCAGTAGTCCCATGTCACGAAACCGGCGAGGTAGCGCACCCTCAGTTTGGCGTTCGTCCCGGGATCGAGGATTTCACCGCGCCCGCCGATGGCTTTCTCGCTTCCTCCCGGCTGACCACGCTCGCAGGTGTCGCGGACATCGACGCGGGTCGGGGTGACGAGGACGTAGTTGGACGCACCGGCGACGCAGCCGTCCGTCAGCCGGTCCGGAAGGCGAGCGACCTCGATCCACCGCCCGGACCACAGACGCTCGGCGTCGACCGAGCGCGCCGGCTGCGGCGCGCGATACTCATCGGGAGACGGAGCCGTAACGCAGGCCGAGAGGCCGGACGCAAGTACGGATGAAAGAGCGACGACGGCGATCGAGCGGCTCATGCGGGCCTCCTGTGGGTCTCAGGCCGATACGATCTCGCGCGGCGGGCGGATGCGTCGGAAGCGCGCCTCGACGAAGGAGAAGACGCCGAACGCGATAAATCCGAGCGCTCCCGCACCGAGAAGCCAGGGCCCGGCGACCTGTCGATCCACGGCGTCGAGCGCGCCGCCGAACCCGGTGACCTGCGCCGCCTCCGCATGGAGTCCGGCTGCGATCACGAGGGCGGACAAAGGCAGCCAGGCCAGTCCGCGCGCCATGTAGCCGATCCGGGCCAACGGAGCGACGCGTCGGCACAGATCGACGGAGCAGGAAAGGTATTCGGTGAAGTCCTCCCGCCAGGCCTTCACCACGTTGGCGACGCCGACTCCCCCGATGCACAGGCCGATCCCCACCAGCAGCCAGTTGCCGAGCGGCAGGGAAAGCACTCGCCTCGCCTGATCGACGCCGTCCTGCGCCTCCGCCAGGGCCGGGTCGGGCGGGGTGTGAATGAGGAGGCTGAAGGCGCTGATAGCGAGAAAGCCGTAGCCAAGCCCGCTGAAGGCCTGGCTGATGCGGGTATTCACGCCCTGCCAGGATCGACCCTCGTGGTCGGCGTCGAAGACCGACTGCATCACGCGCCAGCTGAGGAAGGCGGTCAGGCCCACTCCAAGCAGAAAGAGCCAGGCGCGGCCGAGCGGCTGGATTCCCAGCCAGGCGATCGCGCCCCGGGTTCCAACCGCTCCGTCAACCAGATCGGCGCTGGACAACAGGATGATCAGGCCGGCCGACAGATAGACGAAGCCGCGTGCGCCGTAGCCGAACCGGGCCGCCAGCTCCACGCCAGTTGCGATCGCCTTCTCCCGACGCCGACGCCGACGCCGCGGGCGCCAGACGCGCTCGATCTGTCTCGACAATAGAGCTCGCACGCGGAGGGAACTCACCGAAATGAATATGGCTCCGGTCGCATCCCATGGACTTGAGGTGCGGCAGGACGACACATATCTGCGGGACCCTTGGGAGGGCGCGCATGCAGCCGGCTGTCGTTATCGAAGGTCTGACCAAGACCTACAAATCCGGGCTGCAGGCCCTGAAGCCCGTCGATCTGACGATCGGCAAGGGCGAGATCTTCGCCCTGCTGGGGCCGAACGGCGCGGGCAAGACCACGATGATCTCGATCATCTGCGGCATCGTCGTTCCGACCAGCGGCACGGTCACGGCCGACGGCCACGACATCAAACGCGACTACCGCAAGGCGCGTCAGGCCATCGGCCTGGTGCCGCAGGAGCTGACGACCGACGCCTTCGAAACCGTCATGGCGACGGTAACGCTGAGCCGCGGCCTGTTCGGCAAGGCGCCGAACCCGGCCTACATCGAACAGATCCTTCGCGACCTCAGTCTGTGGGACAAGAAGGACGCCAAGATCATGACCCTGTCCGGCGGGATGAAGCGCCGGGTGATGATCGCCAAGGCCCTGAGCCACGAACCCGACATCCTGTTCCTCGACGAGCCCACGGCCGGCGTGGATGTGGAACTGCGCAAGGACATGTGGGCGATGGTCCGCCGCCTGCGCGAGCGCGGCGTCACCATCATCCTGACCACCCACTACATCGAGGAGGCCGAGGAGATGGCCGATCGGGTGGGCGTGATCCTGAAGGGCCAGCTGATCCTGGTGGAGGACAAGACCACCCTGATGAAGAAGCTGGGCAAGAAGACGCTGACGCTTCAGTTGCAGGAAACCCTGACCGCAGTGCCGGCCGAGCTGGCCGACTGGAAGGTCGAGCTGAAGAACGACGGACACGAGCTGGAGTACGTCTTCGACGCCAACGCCGACGATACCGGCGTGCCCGGCCTGCTGCGTCGGCTGGAAGCGACGGGCATCGGCTTCAAGGATCTGTCCACCAAGCAGAGTTCGCTCGAGGACATCTTCGTGGACCTCGTCCATCAGTCGAAGACGGAGGCCGCGTGATGGCGTTCAACGGTTACGGCGTCTGGGCGATCTACCGCTTCGAGATGGCGCGCGCCCTGCGCACCTTGTGGCAGTCGATCGTCACCCCGGTGATCACGACAGCCCTGTACTTCGTCGTCTTCGGTTCGGCCATCGGCAGCCGGATGACCGAGGTTTCGGAGGTGCCCTACGGCGCCTTCATCGTGCCCGGCCTGATCATGCTCAGCCTGTTCACCAACTCGATCTTCAACGGCAGCTTCGGCATCTACTTCCCGAAATTCACCGGCACGATCTACGAACTGCTGTCCGCGCCGATCAGCCCGTTCGAGACCGTGCTGGGCTATGTCGGGGCCGCGGCGACCAAGTCGGTGATCCTCGGCCTGATCATCCTCGCCACCGCGGCGCTGTTCGTGCCGCTGCAGATCCTGCACCCGGTCTGGATGCTGGCCTTCCTCGTCCTGATCTCGGCGACTTTCAGCCTGTTCGGCTTCATCATCGGGGTCTGGGCGCAGAGCTTCGAGCAGCTGAACTTCATTCCCATGCTGATCGTCACGCCCCTGACCTTCCTGGGCGGGGCCTTTTATTCGATCGACATGCTGCCCCAGGCGTGGCGGGTCGTCAGCCTGTTCAACCCGGTGGTCTATCTGATCTCCGGATTCCGCTGGGCCTTCTTCGGGGTGGGGGACGTTTCGGTCGCGATCAGCCTCGGCGCGACGCTGGGCTTCTTCCTGACCTGCCTCGCTGTGGTCTGGTGGATGTTCCGCACCGGCTATCGCCTGAAGAACTGATCGTCACGAAACCGGCCATTTCGGTCGCCACCTTCGCCGTCAGTATGCGTTGACGAAACGCGCCGACGGCGCGGGAGCGGGTAATGAACGACAAGACGGACAATCCCCTGAACGGCCAGCCGCAGCCCTTCCGGCGCGCGGTGCAATGGGGGCGTCCGCCGGCGACCACCTTCCGCGCCGGTCCGTTGCCGAAGGGCGAGAAGCTGCCGCCCCTGCCCGAGCCGCCCAAGCCGAAGCCAGCGCCGCGCCCTGCCGGGCCGGGCATTTTCAGCGGATCGATGATCCCGCAGGCCCGTCCGCGTCCGGCGGCCCCCGCTCCCACGCCGGAGCCGAAGCCGATCCCTGCGCCACGCGCCGAACCCGTCTCCGCCCCGGTCGCCGACACGACTGTGCGGCCCCTGCCCGGCGCTGCACCGACGACGCCGGCGCCCACGCCCGCACCCGTTCCGTCGCCCACGCCCCGGGAGCAGCCGGTCGCGCGCCGACCCGTCGAGCCGATCGCCGCGCCGTCCCCGGAAGCTGAGCCTGTCGTCAGTCCCGCGCTGGCCGCCACCACAGCCCGCCGCAAGCCGTCCGGGCGGATGCCGCTGTATCTTGGCGGCGCGGCCGCTGTTGTCGCGCTGGGCGCGCTCGGCTTCTGGGCGCTGAATCGGCCGGCGGAGGTGACTGTGCCGGCCCCGGCCGTTCCTGTGGTCGCCGCGCCCGACACTCCGGTCGAGGCCGCGCCTGTTCCGGTCGAGGCGACGCCTGCGGCCGACACGACGATCGACGCGCCCGCGGCGACGGCAGAGCCTGAGGCGCCCCGCGCAGCCCGCCCGGCGCCGACGGAGGCTCGCCCGGCGCCAGCGGTCCCGGCGCCGGCGACATCCCGGCCTCAGCCTGCTGCGCCTGCGATCACCCCGACGCCCCTGGTCGAGATCGCGCCGCCTCCGGCCCAACAGCCGGATCCCCAGCCCGCAGGACCGCCGCCCACGGCGGCCGAACGGCCGGCCGTCGATCCTGACGCCCCCATCCAGACCCGGCCGCAGCCGTTGGACTAGACCGGGCTATTTGAGGGTGATGTAGCCCCGCTCGACCATCCGGCGCAGCCCGTCATAGACCTCGACCAGTTCCTCGAACGCGGTGCGGGCGGAGGTTAGTCGGGCGATCTGGTCCGGGGTGGAGGGGGCGCCGGACTCCGACTGCCGCAGTCCCTCCGAGACCCATTTCGCCCGCGCGGTGGCGGTCATGACCGCCAGACGCTGGAAGTTGGCCGCCGTCAGGGCGGGCAGCATCTGGCCGACGACCTCGCGATTGGCGACGAAGGCCGCGTAGTCGATCTGCTCCAGCAGGCCGCGAAGTCGGCGCTGTTCCTGAGGATCGATGTCCTGCGGCTCGAAATGATCCCGCTGGCGACGGTAGGTGCCCGTCTGGATGCTCGACATGTCCCGGCTCCCACCGTGAAGACCCGAAGCGTGCGCCGCGTCGATTAACGGGGGGTTGCGGACCTCCTGCGGACTTGATACTTAAGTGAATGCTTCAGTATCAACAACCGCTCGACCTGGCGTTCCAGGCACTGGCCGATCCGACCCGCCGGGCGATGGTCGAGCGCCTGTCGCGCGGGCCGGCCTCTGTCAGCGAACTGGCCGAGCCGTTCGACATGTCCATGTCGGCGGTGGTGCAGCACCTGAAGGTGCTGGAGACGTCCGGGCTGGTGAAATCCGAGAAGGTCGGCCGCGTCCGCACTTGCCGGGTCGAACCCCAGGCCATCACGGCCGCCGAGCGGTGGCTGAATGAACGCCGCCAATCGGTCGAGCGCAGCTTCGATCGCCTCGCCGCCTTCCTCGACGAAACGAAACCGGAATCGGAGAAATGACCATGTCGACCGCGGACAAGCCGGAGCTCGCGCACGGGACCTTCACCATCGAGCGCCGCTTTGACGCGACGCCGGAACGGGTCTTTCGCGCCTACTCCGATCCCGCCGCGTTCCGCAGGTGGTTCGTCGACGGCGAGGGCTGGACCATCCACGACTGGGAGAACGATTTCAGGGTCGGCGGGCGCGCGAGCGGCAGCTTCCGCTTCGGCGGGGAGCAGAACGAGACCTGGTTCAACGACACCGAATACCTCGACATCGTCGAGAACGGCCGGATCATCCTGACCTACGTCATGGGTCGGGTAGTCGGCGGACAGAAGGAGCGGGCCTCGGCCTCCCTCGCCACTACGGAACTGGTCGCCGAGGGCGCGGGCACGCGGCTGATCTACACCGAGCAGGGGGCCTATTTCGGCGGTGACCCCAAAGCCGAGATCGCCGGGCGGGAAGAAGGCTGCGCCGAGATGCTGGGCAAGCTGGCGGCCGAGCTCGGGGAGTCTGCGTGATGGGCGGCAAGGTGCGCGTCAGCAGCTATGCGATCTCGGCGGACGGCTTCGGCGCCGGACCGGACCAGAGCCTCGAGAACCCGCTGGGCGTAGGTGGAGAGCAGCTGCACAAATGGTTCTTCCCGACCGAGACCTTCCAGGGAATGTACGGCGATGGAAAAGGCAACGCAGGCGTCGACAATGACTTCGCCGCGCGCGGCATGGCCGGCATCGGGGCGTGGATTCTCGGACGCAACATGTTCGCCCACAGCCGCGGCGACTGGGTCGACGACGGCTGGAAGGGCTGGTGGGGCGAGGAGCCGCCCTATCGCTGCGAGGTCTTCATCCTGACCCATTATCCGCGCCCGTCGTTCGGGATGAAGGGCGGCACCGTCTTCCACTTCGTCACCGAGGGCATCGAGGTGGCGCTGGAGAGGGCGCGCAAGGCCGCTGGCGATCTGGACATCCGGATCGGCGGTGGAGCGGAGACCGTCCGCCAGTATCTCAAGGCCGGGCTGATCGACGAACTGCATATCGCGGTCTCGCCGGTGATGCTGGGACAAGGTGAACCGTTCTGGACCGGTCTCGATCTGCCCACTCTGGGTTACGAGATCGTCGACAGCACGCCGGGTGAGGGCGCGACCCACCTGCGGATCGCCAGGAAGGTCGTCTGATGTCCGGTCGTGACACTGTCTTCGGCGCCTTCACGATCGAACGGCGGTTCGACGCGCGCCCGGCCCGGGTCTTCGCGGCCTATGCGGACCGGGAGATCAAACAGCGATGGATGGGCTGCGACCGCGTCGCCGCGCCCGTGATCGAAGCGCTGGATTTCAGGGTCGGCGGGCGCGAAGTGAGCCGAGGTCCTGGCGACGACGGCGAGCACCGTTTCGACGGGACCTACCTCGACATTGTGCCCGACAGCCGCTTCGTCCTCTCGTTCGTCATGCACGTCGGCGGCCGCAAGCTTTCGGCCTCGATCGCCTCGGTCGAACTGGTCGCGGACGGCGACGGCACGCGCCTGATCTACAACGAACAGGGCGTCTATTTCGGCGAGGACGGCTGGGCTGATCGCCGGGAGGGCACGGCCCAGGGTGTTGAACAGATGGCCGCCTGGCTGGCCAGTAATCCGGAGGCCTGAGCATGGCGCTGCAACTGTATTCCCACCCCTACGCCGGCTACGGCCAGAAGGCCTCGGTTGCGCTCTACGAGCTGGGCCTGCCGTTCGAACTGAAGCTGGTCGACGGTTCGCCGGAGGTCATGGGCGGCTTCATGGCCGTGTCGCCGTTCGGAAAGATGCCGGCCCTGATCGACACCGAGGCCGGACGCACGGTGATCGAGTCCAGCATCGTGATCGAATACCTCGATCGGCTCGCAGGTGGCGGAAAGCTGATCCCGGCCGACCCGGATCAGGCGCTGGAAGCGCGTTTCATGGACCGGATTCTCGACACCTATGTCGGCGGGCCGATGAACCGGATCGTCTTCAACCGTCTCGGCCGCGCGGGCGAACCGCATCTGGGAGCGATCGCCAACGATGAGCGCGAACTGGCGACCGCGTGGGACATGCTCGAGGCCCGTCTGTCCGACGGCCGGACCTGGGCGGCGGGCGACAGCTTCAGTCTTGCGGACTGCGGGGCGGCGCCGCTGATGACCTATGCCCGGCGGCTGGTTCCATTCGGGGATCGTCCCGCCCTCAGAGCCTACCACGCCCGTCTGATGGCGCGGCCGTCCTTCGTGAAGGCGCTGGAGGACGCGGCTCCCTTCGGCGACCTGATGCCGGCCTCGCCTGCACAGGATTAGTCGCGCGGCGGATCGCCGCGCCGCCTTGGCCGGAGCCCTCCCACGCCGTAGCTGTTGAGGCTGTAGTGAAGGAGAGCGCCATGCCGCTTCTGATGTGCCCGAACGACAATGCCGCCATGCAGACGCTGGAGCGCGGCGGCGTCCAGTTCGACATGTGCCCCACCTGCCGCGGGGTCTGGCTGGATCGCGGCGAACTGGAAAAGCTGATGGAGGCCGCCACGGCCGAGGGTCGTGCCGCGGCCCCCGTCGCCGCGCCGGCTCCTGCGCCGCAACCGCAGCCGTCCTATCCCCCGCAACAGCCTGCGCCGCAGGCCTGGGGGCAGCGCCCCGACGATCGCTATCGTGACGAGCGGCATCGCGACGACCGCTACCGCCACGACGACTACCGCTACAAAAAGAAGAAGCGGATGGACATCTTCGACATCTTCGACTGACGGCTCGCCGCCGGCCCGTTGTTCAGGCAGCGAGCCCGGCGGCCTTCATCAGGCCTTTCAGCGGACCCAGCGCCTCCGGTCGGGCCGCCAGCGCCGCCCGCGCGTCCGGCATCCGGAACAGGCGGAGAGCTTCAGCCTTCGCCCTGTCTGCGGCGGGACCGAAGGGGGCGGTCTCGCCGGCGGCCAGTCTGAGCAAGGCGGTCAGCTTTTGCGGGACCGGCGCAGGTGAGCGAACCAGGGCCGCCACCGCCTTGCCCTCGGCCTCAACCGCCCCGCCAACCACGCCAAAGGCGGTCCCGATATCCTCTTCATCGCGTTGCGACAGGCCGCAGGCCCTGATGGCCCGCTGCATGTTGGCCAGAAGCGCCAGCTTGTGCAGCGCCGCCTGGGGCTGCGGTTCCCGCATCTCGGTCTCGAACCGAAGGGAGGAGATGCAGGCCAGCAGCCAGCGCGCCGCCGACCGCTTGTTGGCGACGCCCGTGACGTTCTCACACAGCCGGGTCAGGGCCTCGGCCTCGCACTGGACGGATTCGCACAGCTTCACATAGGCGGCGACGAAGTCGGCCGTGACCAGGGCTTTCGATCGTTCGTTAAAGGCTGTCTGCACCTCTTCGAGCGTCAGCAAGCGCCCTGCTGTCGCCGTCAGGGTCATGGCGAGCGCTCGCAGGATTTCGATCTCGCCTGCCGCATCCGCTGGACGGAGGCGTCGCGGGCTCATCAGTTCGCGCAGAACCATGCGGGCCAGGGCGGCCGACAGAAGTGGGAATTCACCCGCCTCGATACGGGCGCCCAGGCGCGCTGCCGGACCGTCGACGATCGGCACCAGAAGCGCCATGCGGACATCCTGCGCGATGATCAGATCGACCTCGCGCGGCGCGACCATCCGCACCACTGCGGCCAGTGAGGCGCCCTGATCCAGCGACGGCCCGAGAATTTCGGCCAGGCTGGTGCGTGCTCCAAGCATTTCGCAAAGCAGTTGCTCGATCGCGACCATGACCAGGGCGCGTGGCGGTCCGTCCATGGGCGCCCGCTCGGCGAGGTCCATCAGCTTGTCGAGTCTGGCCCGATTGCCGCGAACGCCCTTGAGCGCTCCGGCAATAACACCGGCCATGATGAAGCCGCGGTCGGGCTGGCCGCTGAGCCGGTGGGCCAGATCGGCGAGGGAATGATTGTCCAGGCCCGGGAAGCGACCCTTGCGGCCTGCGGCGACGAGGCGCTCGATCGTCTGCTCGGAAAGCTTCTGATAGTGCCGGACGAGGTCATGAACCGGCTGACCGACTGCCTGGCTTTCGGGTACGGCGACCTTCTGGATGGCGTGTTGCAGTTCGACGCCGGACGCATCCAGCCGCTCGGCCAGATCGGGGCGGTGAAGCAGCTCGAATGTCGTGGCGCCCTGTCGTTGCAGCCAGTCTTCCAGCACCCGTCCGATCAGCTCGCGGGCCATGGGGGTGTAAAGATCCTGTGGACCGCCGCAGCGGGGCCCGGCTTCTTCCTCGGGCACCAGCCGCTTGCGCTTCACCTCCGGCGCACCCTTGGTCAGCACCGTGATGCTGTTGAACTCCATGGTGTCCGGATCGAGCGTTTCCTTTGTCACCCGAACGGCGGCGGCGCGGTTGTCACGCAGGATGTCTTCAGCCGTTTCGATTGCGTGAGCGCGGTCCTCGGTCGCCACCTGCAAGGTCCAGGGCGCCGGGGCGGTCTTCCGGATATAGACTTCGTAGTGGACAGGTCCGGCCATGATACGCTCGCGCAAACAGCCGCCCATCATCGTCGCGAGACTTTAAGGTCCGGTTTCATTGCGAACTAAGGCCGGGCTCGCCATCTTTTCCGCCGCAATCTCACCGCGATGGCGTAGAACGGTTACGCTTGCTGCGCGTTGAACATCCGCAAGAATGAGTCTGCAAGGAGAGCCCCTTGGCGAACATCACCCTGGTCGACGACGACGAGAACATCGTCGCCTCCGTCTCGCTGGCGCTGGAAAGCCATGGACACAAGGTCACGGCCTATCATGACGGGGCCGCCGGCCTGGAGGCGCTGGAGACCTCGCCGCCGGACCTGGCCATCCTCGATGTGAAGATGCCGCGCATGGACGGCATGGAGGTCCTGCGTCGTCTGCGTCAGACCTCCAGTCTGCCGGTCATCATGCTGACGTCGAAGGATGAGGAGATCGACGAAATCCTCGGCTTCAACCTCGGCGCCGACGACTACATCCACAAACCCTTCAGCCAGCGTCTGCTGATCGAGCGGGTGAAGGCCCTGCTGCGCCGTTCGGGCGTGGACGGCGGCGAGCCCGAGACTTCGGCCGAAGGCGGCAACAAGGCCATCAAACGTGGCAAGCTGACCATGGACCCCGCACGCCACGAGAGCATGTGGGACGGCAAGCCGGTCAAGCTGACGGTCACCGAGTTCCTGCTTCTGCAGGCGTTGGCCCAGCGCCCGGGTTTCGTGAAGAGCCGCGACAACCTGATGGACGCCGCCTACGACGATCAGGTCTATGTCGATGACCGCACCATCGACAGTCACGTGAAGCGGATGCGCAAGAAGTTCCGGGTCGTCGATCCCGAGTTCGACGCGATCGAGACCCTGTATGGCGTCGGATACCGGTACCGCGAGAGCTGAGCCGTCCGCTCCGGCGGAGGACGATCGCCCGCGCCGCCCCCGGCGGTTCGGGGGATCGCGGCTGGGCGGTCTCATCCTTGCCCTTAATCTGCTCAGCCTGCTGATCCTGTTCGTCGGCGCTCTTGCGCTGAACGAATGGACGCGAGGCCTGATCGAGGCGCGGCAGGAGACCCTGAAGGCGCAGGCGGAAATCCTGGTGAAGGTGCTGGGCGATCAGGGCATCACCCAGGGCGAACCGCAGCCCACGCTCGACTACCTCCGCGCCAGCTCCCTTCTGGTGGATACCTTCATTCCGACCGGTCAGCGGGCCCGCCTGTACGACGTCGACGGAATCCCGGTGGCCGACAGCTATGCCGTGACCGAGGCCATCCCCGGTCAGCCGCTCCCGCCCGCCAGCCCGGCCGGCACCCCGCCGCCGCCGCCTGACACGCAGCGCGAGAAGAGGACAAGCGTCCGGCTCGAACGCGCCCGCGCCGAACTGGCCCGCGAGGTCGAGGGCGCACTGGACGGCCAGCCCCAGGCCGGCGTGCGCCTGTCCGAGAGCGGCGACCGCGTCGTCTCGGTCTCCATCCCGGTCCGGCACGTCGAACAGGTTCTGGGCGTCCTGACGCTGGAGGCGGGCGATGTCGATGAAACCATCGCCCAGCAACGCGCAGCCCTGATGCCCTTCGCCCTCGTTGCGCTGGGCGTGTCCTTGCTGACCGCCCTGCTGTTGCATCTGTTTGTCGCGCGTCCCGTGATGCGCCTGTCCGCCGCCGCCGACGAGGTCCGCCTGCAGCGCGCCCGCGCCATCTCCCTGCCCGATCTGGAGGGCCGCAAGGACGAGATCGGTGACCTGGCCAGGTCCCTGGAGACGATGACGGAGACGCTCTCGGCGCGGATGGACGCGATCGAGGCCTTCGCCGCGGACGTCAGCCACGAGATCAAGAACCCGCTGACCTCGATCCGGTCGGCGCTGGAAACCCTTCCGCTGGTCAAGACCGATGAACAGCGCGAGCGCCTGACGGCACTGCTTCAACAGGATGTGCGTCGTCTGGACCGTCTGATCACGGACATCTCCAACGCCTCACGTCTGGACGCCGAGCTCAACCGCGACCGTCCGCGCGTGATCGCCCTGAACAGCCTGCTGGCCGATATTGTGTCCGTCTATGAAGCAGGACGGAAGCCGGGCGAGGCGCGGGTCATGTTCGCGCCATCGGGCGTCGAGACAGTATCTGTCGTTGGCCGTGATGGACCGCTGGGGCAGGTGTTCCGCAACCTGATCGACAACGCGCGCTCGTTCAGTCCTGCCCAGGGTGAGGTCCGGGTGGCGCTGCGGCGCGATGACCTGGATTTCGAGCGCCCCATCCACATCACGGTCGAGGATGACGGCCCAGGCATCCCGGCTGAGAACCTCGAGACGGTGTTCGAGCGGTTCTATACGTCCCGACCGCGCGGCACCGCGTTCGGCAACAACTCGGGCCTGGGCCTGTCGATCGTGCGGCAGATCGTCGAGGCTCACAATGGCCGGGTGGTGGCGAGCAACCGCACGGGCAAGGATGGCGGCGTCGTCGGCGCCCGGTTCGAGGTCTCGCTGCCGGCCGCCGCCATGCCGCGACGGGCGTGACCCTCCAGCCTGTCCATGCGACGGCCGTCGCCCGCCACACCCCTGAGGGATGGCGTGCGGTATTGCTGACCGGTCCCTCGGGCGCGGGAAAGAGCGATCTGGCCCTGCGCCTGGTCGGAATGGGCTGGCGGCTGGTTGGCGACGACTACGTCCATGTGTTCGCATCCGGGGGCCGGCTATTCGCCTCTCCCGTCCCGACGATCGAGGGGCGAATGGAGGTCCGTGGCGTGGGAATAACGTCACGCCATTCGGTCGGGCCTGTCGCAGTCGCCCTGGTCGTGGACCTTGCCCCCGGCGCGCCGGACCGGTTGCCCGAGCCCGCACACAGGGCATTTGACGGCCTCCGGATTCCGTTGCTGACCCTCGATCCGCGGGAGGCTTCGGCGGGTGAAAAGGTCGCGGCCGCGCTGGCCATGCTTTAACCCGACGCGGAGTTGGGCTATTCCGCGCGGTCTTGCGGTCTGTTCAGAACGGCCGGGACGCTGGGGCGCGAGTTGGTGAAGCCTTCATGATCGGGCTGGTTATTGTCACCCACGGGGGACTGGCCTCGGAATTTCTGGCGGCCATGGAGCATGTGGTCGGCCCCCAGCGCGGGGTCGCGGCCATCTGCATCGGTCCCGAGGACGATATGGAGCGCCGCCGGCGCGACATCGTCGATGCCGCGCGCGCGGTGGACGATGGCGACGGCGTCATCCTGCTGACCGACATGTTCGGCGGCACGCCCTCGAACCTCGCCATCTCGGTCATGGAAGAAACCCATGCCGAGGTGATCGCCGGCCTGAACCTGCCCATGCTGATCAAGCTGGCCAGTGTCCGGGTGCGCGAGCCGCTGGAAACCTGCGTGGCCCACGCCCAGGACGCGGGCCGCAAATACATCTCGGTGGCCAGCTGGGTTCTGCAGGGCGAAAAATGAGCACGGCGACCGCGACGGCCAACATCTGCAATACGCGCGGTCTGCACGCCCGGGCGAGCGCCAAATTCGTGAAGCTGGCCTCCGCCTATGACGCCGAGATCCAGGTCACCCGCGACGGCGTGACCGTCAACGCCCTGTCGATCATGGGCCTGCTGATGCTGGGCGCCGGCAACGGCTGCTCGATCGACATCGCCGCCGAGGGGCCCGACGCCCAGGCCGCCATCGACGCCCTGCTGGATCTCGTCGACCGCAAGTTCGACGAGGGCGAGTAACTCAGTCGGCCGACGGCTTCGGCGCCAGTCGCGCGCCGACGTGATCGACGCCGCGCTGTTCCGCGATCTCCATCTGCCGCGCCCGCTCGCGCGACCCGGCCTTCTGGGTCTCGGTGCGCGTCTCATGGCAGCGTTCGCAGCAGACGCCCTCGACATAGTGCGGCGATGACCGCCCCTCGGGGCTGACCGGCATCCGGCAGCCCCGGCACAGGGTGTGACCACCCTGCGAGAGCCCATGGCCGACCGCGACCCGCTCGTCGAAGACGAAACACTCTCCCTGCCACAGGCTTTCGGCCTCCGGCACGGATTCCAGGTACTTCAGGATGCCGCCCTGCAGGTGATGGACGTCAGCTACGCCCTCGGTCTTCAGGAACGCCGTCGCTTTCTCGCAGCGGATGCCGCCGGTGCAGAACATGGCCACCTTCGGCGGGTTCGGCCGATCCAGCAGGGCGCGTCCTTCGCTGCGGAACCAGGCGGGAAAGTCGCGGAAGGTGCGGGTGTTGGGCGAGACCGCGCCGCGGAAGGTGCCGACGTCGACCTCGTAGTCGTTGCGCGTGTCGATGACGACCGTGTCCGGGTCCGCGATCAGGGCGTTCCACTCGGACGGCGTGACGTAGGTCCCGACGTCGCGAGACGGATCCACGCCCGGCTCGCCCATGGTCACGATCTCGGCCTTCAGCCGCACCTTCATCCGGTGGAAGGGTTGGGCTTCCGTCTCCGCGAACTTGACCTCGATCTCACCGAAACCGGGCAGCGCACGAATGCCGGCCAGCACCCGGTCGACCGCATCCGCCGGGCCCGCGATCGTGCCGTTTAGCCCCTCGTGCGCGACCAGCAGAATGCCGCGCACATCCGGCTCGCAGAGAGCTTTCAAAGTCGCCTGCACGGCCTCGCGATCCGGGATCGGGGCGAACCGGTACAGGGCGGCGATACGGAAAGGCGCGGCGGACATGCGCGCCAGATAGCGGGCGCCGCCGATTTCAGAAAGTCACCCGGGCGTGTGATCCGAACCTGGACTGTGATCGTAACGATCCCGGGCGAGGCGGATACCACCGTCCCCTTGTTCGGGCGGTCAATTCCGAACCAGTGAAGGCCCCCGGGGTTGACCGCCCCCAATCCGCTCAAACCCGTTGACACCACCCGGCGCGCGCTCGTATGTCGCGCGCTCGCCTGCACCCGGAAACGGGGCCGTAGCTCAGTTGGTAGAGCGCGTCGTTCGCAATGACGAGGTCAGGGGTTCGACTCCCCTCGGCTCCACCAGGCGTCTTTCTCTCAAGTCCGAAACCTTGTCCTGCGGTCGCACCGTGGCGGAAACCTTGGCGTTTCGGCGCCGGCGTCGCTAGAAGCGGAACCGAACCCCCGGCAAGGAGCTATCGCGGGCATGGCGGCGATCATCGGCTTTATCTTCTTCGTTCTGTACGCGCTGCTGAACCTGCTGCGTCTGGCTATCATCGTCAGCGCCATCCTGAGCTGGCTGTTCGCCTTCGACGTCATCAACTACCGCAACCGTTTCGTCGCCAGCCTGGCCGAGGCGCTGGACCGGATCACCGGGCCGGTGATGGCGCCCTTCCGCCGGATCATTCCGCCACTGGGCGGGATCGACATCACGCCGATCATCGTGCTGATCCTGATCACCGGCGTGATGAACTATCTGCTGCCGGCCTCGCAAGCGGCCCTGCTGAGCCTGCTGGTCGCCTACTAACGTCGAAGATGCGGGCGGGCCACGCCGCGCAGGAATGCGAAATCCTGACCGGACTGGCGCTTGCACCAGCCTGCGACCGTCCTAAGGTGCCCGCCACAGGGGCCGCGCGCCCGGAAGTCGACCGGAATCCATGAGCACGATCAGAACAGTCGCCATTGTCGGCGCCGGCCAGATGGGCGCCGGCATCGCCCAGACGGTGGCGGCGGGCGGCTATGACGTCCTTCTGTTCGACGCCGCCGGCGACCGCGTGCCCCAGGCGCTGGGCGCCATCGCCGCCAGTCTCGCCCGTCAGGTTTCGCGAGACCTGACGGAGCAGTCGGCAGCCGACGCCGCCCTGAAGCGCATCCGGCAGGCCGCGTCCCTGGCCGAGGCCGCGAAGGCCGATCTGGTCATCGAGGCCGCCGTCGAGGACGAGACGACCAAGAAGTCGATCTTCCTCGAGCTGACCCCACTGCTCGGACCAACGACCCTTCTGGCGTCCAACACCTCGTCGATCTCGATCACCCGGCTGGCCTCGGCGACCGACAGGCCCGAGCGCTTCATTGGCCTGCACTTCATGAAGCCCGCGCCGGTCATGAAGCTGGTCGAGATCATTCGCGGCATCGCCACCTCGGCCGAGACCTATGAGGCGGCCGTCGCCTTCGCCGAGTCGCTGGGCAAGACCACGACCAATGCCGAGGATTTCCCGGCCTTCATCGTCAACCGCATCCTGGTGCCGATGATCAATGAGGCGATCTACACCCTGTACGAGGGCGTCGGGAACGTCTCCTCCATCGACAAGGCGCTGAAGCTCGGCGCCAACCATCCGATGGGCCCGCTGGAGCTGGCCGATTTCATGGGGCTGGACGTCGTCCTGGCCATCATGAACGTGCTCTACGAAGGTCTGGCCGACAGCAAATACCGGCCCTGTCCGCTGCTGGTGAAATACGTCGAGGCCGGCTGGCTGGGCCGCAAGTCCGGTCGCGGCTTCTACGACTATTCCGGCGATGAACCGGTGCCGACGCGATGATCCCCCGTCTCGAACGTCCCGAGGACTTTCCGGGCCAGCAGCGCGTGGTCTGGCGGCGCGAGCCGCAGCACACGGTTCTGGCCGCCCTGGCTGGCGTCTTCTGGCCGCCTCTGGTGATCACGCTGCTGATCTGGCCGCCGCGCAACTGGATGCCGGGTATCGAGATGGACTGGCGCCTGATGCTGCTCCTGATCGGCGCGTTGGCGGTACCTGCTGGCTTCTGGCTCCTGTCCCGCGAACATTCGCGGACCGGTCGCCCGGCGACCCGTCTCGGCGTCGTCTGGCGGTTCATGTTCTATGGCGGCCTGCTGGCGGTCGCCCTGGCGGCCCTGTTCGCCCTGATCCAGGTGGTCGGACAATGGCTCAGCGCCGCCAATCTCGGTGAAGGCGTCGGCGCGACGGAGACGACGCTGCTCATCTTCGGCGTGGGCGGCCTGCCCTTCGCGGTCGTGATCGGTGTCGCCTACGCCCTCTGGGCCGGCCTGTGCGCCGCCTTCATCGCCTTCCGGCCCCAGCCCCAGGTTCACGATCGCCTGGGCGTCATGGGCGGTGGCCGCCACGAGGTCTGAACCCGGACACCAAACCTTACGTCGAATTGGTTTGACGTTCGGCGCATCACGGCCAAGCTGCGCCCGCCTGATGAAGGGGGAGACACGTCATGGCCGCCGCTGAAATCCAGCCGTCCGTCGCACCGCAGCCCGCCCTGGCGCCCGTGCGCCCGGTGGACCGCATCTACAATCTCGACATGCTGCGCGGCTGGGCGATCCTCGGCATCCTGGCGGTCAACGCGATCTCATTCGCCTGGCCGTTCCAGCTGACCATGGCCGAACTGCCGCCGCCGGGTTCGGATACCCGGGCGGATCTGATCGGCCTGTGGGTCACCGACGTCTTCTTCGCGGATAAGTTCCGCACCCTCTTCACCATGCTGTTCGGCGTCTCGATCTTCCTGGTCGGCGGCGAGCGGTTCGATGAGCAGCGGGGACGCCTGCTGACCCGTCGCCTGCTGTGGCTGGGCCTGTTCGGCATCCTGCATGGCCTGATCTGGTACGGCGACATCCTGCTGCATTATGCCTACAGCGGCCTGCTGATGATGCTGATGCGGTCGTGGAAGCCGAAGCGGCTGTTGTGGGTCGGCGGCGGCATCACCCTGCTGTGGGGCATCGTGGCGACGGCCGGTTACTGGGCCATGGCGAACCTGCCGCCCGAGATCGAGGCCCAGATGATGGCCGGCCAGCCGCCCTCGGATCCGGCCGCCATCGCCGCTGCCATCGAGCTGTACAAGGCGGGCGGGTTCTCCGGCATCCTCGAGAACATCAAGGTCTGGGCGACCTTCCAACTGATGATCAGCCCGTTCCTGCTCCCCATCACCGTGCCGCTGATGATGCTGGGGCTGGGGCTGTTCAAGTCGGGCTATCTGCACGGCAAGGCCCCGCTGTGGATCTATCTGGCGGTCATCGCCGTCGGCGGAGCCAATCTGGCGGTCTTCGGCCTCTGGCGCTGGCAGGACCTGATGGCGGGTGAGGCGGATCCGACCGGCGGACTGGCCGCCGCGGCGAGCGGCATGGCCTTCCTGATCACCCTCTTCTACGCCAGCATCCTGATCCTGCTGGTGCGGTTCGGCCTGCGTCCGCTGACGGCCTGGCTGGCGCCGGTCGGACGGATGGCGTTCACCAACTATCTGACCCAGACGCTCATCATGGTGACGCTCTACTATGCGCCTTGGGGGCCGATGTGGTTCGGCCAGCATGATCCGGTGCAGATGTGGACGGTGGTCGTCGCCATCTGGGCCGCCCAGTTGATCTGGTCGCCGCTCTGGCTGTCGAGGTTCAGCATGGGGCCGCTGGAGTGGCTTTGGCGCTGCCTGACCTACGGTCGGATGGTCCCGATCTCGAAGCCGGCTGCGGCCTGATCGTTGCTCGCGGGCGCTTGATGGCTTAAGCGCCCGCCATGACCGAAGACGCCGCCTCCCGCCCCGAAGCCCGCGCCCCCCGGGGGTTCGCCGATCGCCGTGGCCGTGATCTCGTCGCGGAGCGCCGTCTGGTTCAGCGTGTCTCGGAGGTCTACGAGCGCTGGGGCTTCGAGCCTCTGGACACCGGCGCCTTCGAGTATGCGGACGCGCTGGGCAAATTCCTGCCGGACGCGGATCGTCCGAATGAGGGCGTCTTCGCCCTGCAGGACGACGACGATCAGTGGATGGCGCTGCGCTATGATCTGACCGCGCCGCTCGCCCGGTTCGCGGCCCAGAACTGGGAAACCCTGCCCAAGCCGTTCCGCCGCTATGCCTTCGGGCCGGTGTGGCGCAACGAGAAGCCCGGCCCGGGCCGCTTCCGCGAGTTCGTCCAGTGCGACGCAGACACTGTGGGCTCGGACCGCCCTGAAGCGGACGCCGAAATCATCGCCATGGCCTGCGAGGGGCTTCAGGCCGCGGGACTGGCGGCCGGTCAGGCCGTGATCCGGGTCTCGAACCGCAAGCTGTTCGACGGCCTGTTCGAGGCCGGCGGCGTGACCGACCCGATCCAGAAACTCACCGCCCTGCGCGCCATCGACAAGTTCGACCGTCTGGGTTGGGAGGGCGTGTCACTGCTGCTGGGCGAGGGCCGTCTGGACGAGTCCGGCGACTACACCAAGGGCGCCAATGTGCCCAAGACGGTGGCGGCGACGATCGAGGCCTTCCTCGCCTCGGCCGGGGATGGCGCGCTGTCGCGGGCGGAAACCCTGAACCGGATCGCGCAGGCCGGCGGCCTCGGCGCCACGGGAGAAGGCGCGCTCGAGGAGCTGCAGGCGATCGACCGCGCCCTGACCGCCATGCGGGTGGCCGACGATGCCGTCCGCTTCGACCCGACCATCGTGCGCGGGCTGGAGTACTACACCGGCGCCGTGTTCGAGGCCGAGCTGCTGCTTGAGACCATCGACGACAAGGGCCGGGCGGTGCGCTTCGGTTCGATCGGCGGCGGCGGTCGTTATGACGATCTGGTCGCCCGTTTCACCGGCGAGCGCCTGCCGGCGACCGGCTTCTCCTTCGGTGTGTCGCGTCTGGCCTCGGCCCTGCGCGCGGCTGGCCGTGGCGACGAGGATGCAGTCCGTGGCCCGGTCGTGGTCATCGTCTTCTCGCAGGACGACATGCAGCACTATCTCGACGCCGTGTCCGAACTGCGCAACGCAGGCATCGCCGCCGAGCTCTACCTCGGCCGCGCCGGCATGAAGGCGCAGATGAAGTACGCTGACCGCCGCGGCGCGCCTGCCGCCGTCATCCTTGGGGGCGACGAAATCGCCGCTGGTCAGGTGACGATCAAGGACCTCGACGCCGGCCGCGCCCTGGCCGCCGGCATCAGCGACAACGAAGCTTGGAAGGCGGAACGACCGGGCCAGCGGATCGCGCCTCGCGCCGAGCTGGTGGCGACGGTTCGCTCCATCGTTGACGCGGCTCGCACAGCTTCGTGAGTTATCGCTGATAACAAAGGAAAATTCCCTTCTGTCGTCAGGGTCTTGATTGACTTGCGCGGCGATTTGTCGTCTTTCTGACGTACTCGGGAAGCGCAGCGTTTCGGCGCAGCGGCATCCTGGAGGCGTTTCGGGGAGGAAACGTCCGCTCCTCAGAGAGCGAAAGAAAGCCCGCTGCGATGTATCCCCCGCAGCGGGCTTTTTTGCGCCTTGAGCACAGGCGCGCGAGGCGAACGAGAAACGAAAAAGGCCGGAGCGATGCTCCGGCCTTTCGTCTTGATGCGGTCGGTCCGCCTACCAGATGCGAACGCGATCTTCCGGACGCAGATAGTACCGGCTGCCGGGCTGGACATCGAAGGCGTCGTACCAGGCGTCGACGTTCCGGACCGGGCCGATCACGCGGAACTCAGCCGGGCTGTGAGAGTCGGTGTCGATCTGCTGGCGCAGGGCGGCCTCGCGGTATTTCGACTGCCAGACCTGGGCCCAGCCGAAGAAGAAGCGCTGGTCGCCGGTGGTGCCGTCCAGAACCGGCGCCGGGCGGCCGCCCAGCGACAGGTGGTAGGCTTCCAGACCGACCGCGACGCCGGCGGCGTCGCCGATGTTCTCGCCCATGGTCAGGTTGGGGCGAACGCGGAAGCCGGGCAGCGGCTCGAACTCGCCGTACTGGGCGCCCAGACGGGCCGTGAGGGCCTCGAACGCGGCGCGATCCTCAGGGGTCCACCAGCTGCGCAGCACGCCGTCGCCGTCGGACTTGGAGCCCTGATCGTCGAAGCCGTGGCCGATCTCGTGGCCGATCACGCCGCCGATGCCGCCGTAGTTCACGGCCGGGTCGGCGTTCGGATCGAAGAACGGCGGCTGCAGGATCGCGGCCGGGAAGACGATCTCGTTGTTGGACGAGTTGTAGTAGGCGTTCACGGTCTGCGGGGTCATGCCCCACTCGTCCTTGTCCACCGGACGGTTCAGGCGGTTCAGCTGGTAGTTCCACTGGAAGAGGCCGGCGCGCTCGGCATTGCCGAACAGGTCGTCAGGGCGGATTTCCAGTGCGGAGTAGTCGCGCCAGCGGTCCGGGTAGCCGATCTTGACGGTGAACTTGTCGAGCTTCTCCTGCGCCGCGGCGCGGGTTTCGGCGCTCATCCAGGTGTAGTTGCGGATGCGGTTGCCCAGGGCGATGCGCAGGTTGGCGACCAGCTCTTCCATCTTGGCCTTGGATTCGGCCGGGAAGTATTCGGCCACATACTGGCGGCCGACGGCCTCGCCCAGCATTCCCTCGGCGAAGCTGATGCCGCGCTTGTCGCGGGCGCGCTGCATGGGCTGGCCCTGCAGGTCGCGCGAGCGGAACTCCCACTGGGCGTCCGAGAAGCGGCGCGACAGGCGCGGTGCGGCGTCATCGGTCGTGTGGAAGGCCTGCCAGGCCTGGATGGTCGCGATCGGGGTCTCGGCATAGATCGCGGCGATCTGCGGCATGGCCGTGTCCTGACGTACGATCAGGCGCGGCACTTCACCGACGCCGATGGCGGCATAGTAGTCCTGCCACGGGAAGCCCGGGGCCTCCGAGGCCAGCCGCGAGATGGTGTATTCGTTGTAGGTCTCGTCGCGGTTGCGGTTCTGCTCGGGCGTCCAGTGCACCTCGGCGATACGGGTCTCGAACGCGACGATGTCGGCGGCGGCCTGTTCCGGGTTGTCCCAGCCGATCATGCCCAGCATGCGGGCGATGTAGGCCTGGTACAGGACCTTCTTCTCGGCCCAGCGTTGCTCGAGATAGTAGTCGCGGTTGGGCAGGCCCAGCCCCGACTGGCTGGTCGAGACGACGTAGCGGGTCGGCGCCTTCTGGTCGATCGTGATGCCGGTGCCGAAGATCGAGCCGCCGATGCGGCCCTGGGTCTCGCCCATATAGACCGCGGCCCGGTCGTGGGTGTTCGCGGCGCGGATGGCGGCGAGGTAGGGTTGAAGCGGCTGGGCGTCCAGCTGCTCGATGCGGTCCACGTCCATGTAGGACCGGTAAGCATCGGCGATCTTCTGCTCGTCGGTGCCCGGCGCCAGGTCAGTGCGCGCCACCAGGGCGTCGATCATCACCTTGACGCGGTTGTCCGACAGTTCGCGCAGCAGGTTGAACGAGCCATAGGACGTGCGATCCGACGGGATCTGCAGATTGTCGATGGCCGTACCGTTGGCGTAGCGGAAGAAGTTGTCGCCGGGGTTCACCGAGGTGTCGCGGCCGTTGAGGTCGAAGCCCCAGGTCCCGTAGCGCGGCGCTTCAGTGCCCTGCCAGCCGGTCACCGTGCCGGCGCCCTGCGCCGGCGTCTGGAACAGCTCGAAAATGGTGCACGCCTCGTCGATACAGGCGTGGTCGTCACCGGCGGTCCATGCGAACGGATCGGGGTGGGCGATGGCGGCGGACGGCATGAGCATCGCGCCGAGGGCGGCGCCGACAAGCAACTTCTTCATGGGTGTTTTCCCGACTTCTCTTCACCTGATGGAAGGGTCGGCCGGGACCCTACGCCCGGTGCCGGTGCTGTCGCCTGAAATTTTTGTCATGAATCGACGGAAACCCCTGTGGCGAGGCGTTTCAGCCTGTAGGCTGAACCCAACGGAGGGCGGATGGCGACTCACGGCGGTTCAGCGGGCGAGTACAAGGACCTGGTGGTCTTTCTGGCAGCCGCGGGGGTCGTGGTTCCCCTTTTCAATCGCCTGAAGATCAGCCCCGTTCTGGGCTTTCTCGCGGCAGGCGTCCTGCTGGGACCGGACGGGCTGGCGCGCTTGTCCAGCACAATGCCCTGGCTGAACTGGCTGACCATTTCCGACGCGCAGCAAATCCGCCTGCTGTCGGAGCTCGGCGTGGCCTTCCTGCTGTTCATGATCGGGCTCGAGCTGTCGTGGGAGCGGCTCAAGGCGATGCGGCGGCTGGTGTTTGGCCTCGGCCTCACCCAGGTGGCCCTCTGCACCGTCGGGCTGGCGGCCATGTTCATGTTCATGGGGCAGCCGCTGGTCTCGGCCGCAGTGCTCGGCATGGGCCTGGCCCTGTCCTCGACCGCGGTCGTCATGCCGGTAATGGCCGAGCGCGGGCGGATGGGAGGCGCCACCGGGCGGTCGACCTTCTCGATCCTGCTGGCCCAGGACCTCGCCGTCGCGCCGATCCTGATCACCGTTACCGTGCTCGCCGCCATGGCGCTGAACACCGCGACGCCAGCCGGGGAGTTTGATCCCAGCGTCCTGCGCCCCGCCCTGTTCACCCTGATCCCGGCGGCGATCGGCCTGGCCCTGATCGTGGCGCTCGGCCGACTGGTGCTGCGGCCGATGTTCCGCTCCGTCGCCAAGGCTCGTAACCGCGGGCAGGGGCAGGAGCTGTTCGTCGCGGCGAGCCTGCTCGTCGTCATCGGCGCCGGTCTGGCCGCCCAGATTGCCGGACTGTCGATGAGCCTGGGCGCTCTCGTTGCTGGCCTGCTGCTGGCCGAGACCGAGTTCCGGCGCGAGGTCGAGGTCTCGATCGAACCTTTCAAGGGACTTCTGCTGGGCGTCTTCTTCGTCGGCGTCGGCATCGGACTGGATCTCGATGTGGTCGCCGCCGATCCGGTGCGGGTGTTCGGTCTGGCCTTCGGGCTGACGGCGCTCAAGGCCGTGCTGATCTATGGCGCGGCCCGCCTGTGGGGCGTGAAAAACCGGACGGCGATCGAGACAGCGTTGGTGCTGGGTCCGGCCGGCGAGTTCGCCTTCGTCATCCTGGCCGCCGGGGCGGTCGAGGGCATCGTGAGCCCCGGCTTCTCCCGCACCGTCATGATCGCGGCGACCATCAGCATGTTCACCGTCCCCCTGATGGCCCTGCTGGCGGATCGGCTGGTGAACCGGGTCGCGAAGGAGCAGCCGGACCTTGCGCCGGAGGCGCTTGAGCCGACGCCTGAGGAGGGGCAGGTGCTGATCGTCGGCTTCGGCCGGGTCGGGCGACTGGTCGGCGAACTTCTGACCGAGCACGACCAGCCCTTCATGGCCCTGGACGCCAACGCCTCGACGGTCGCCAAGGGAAGGGCTGAGGGCTCCAATGTCTTCTATGGCGACGCGGCCCGCGCCGAGATGCTTGAGAGATGTGCGATCGATCGGGTCAGGGCGGTGGTCGTCACCATGGACGCGCCGACCAAGGTGGATGAGGTCGTGCAGACGGTTCGAAAGGTCCGGCCGGATGTGATCCTGATCGCCCGGGCGCGGGATTCGCGACACGCGGAGCGACTCTATCGTCTGGGCGTCACCGACGCGGTTCCCGAGACCACCGAAGCCAGCCTGCAACTGGCCGAGAATACCCTGGTCGATCTGGGCGTGCCGATGGGTCTGGTGCTGGCGTCCGTGCACGAGAAACGGGACGAGTTCCGCAAGGTGTTTCAGGCCGCCATGCCTGAAGGAGACACGTCACGCGCGCCCCGGGCCCTGCGCTCAACCCTGCGTCGGTGACCGCGCGATAATCGTCCACATGCTGCGACGTATTAACCGTCGGCGTGGCGCTGCTGTTAATCTGTACACCCCAATTTGGTCATCGTTGCATGGTCAGTCGCCGGCTTCGCCGCGAAGGGGCTGCCGTGCAGCGTCCCTGGCGTACCGCTCTTCGCGCCCCGGCGCATTCTCCCCCGCCGACGGGCGCGCCCGTCGAACAGTCGAGTAAACCGTTTTCATGCGTGATCTGGCACCGAGCTCCGTCCGGAACCCATCGGATTCCGAGGCCGAAGCCCCCCGTCTCAACCGTCGTCAGGCAGCCAAGGTCCGGACCCGGCAGAAGGTCCTGGATGCGGCCCGCAGCCTGTTCGCCGAGCGCGGCTATGAGCCGGCCACCATCCGCGACATCGCCAAGGGCGCCGGCATGTCGACCGGCGCGGTCTTCGCCAATTTCCAGGACAAGGCCGAACTGTTCGAGGCCGTCCTGACCGAGGACATGGCCCGTCTGGCCGAGGTCGTGAAGGCCGCCCAGGCCAGCGAGACCACCCTGCGCGGACGCCTTCTGGCGGCGCTCGTCGCCGGCTACCACGACACCCTGGATCAGCTGCCGCTGGTGCAGGCGGTGGTCGCCCGCTCGTGGTTCCAGCCGCAGGTCGCCGAAGTCCGCTTCCGCGCAGCGCTCAAGCCGCTGGTTTCGGTCGTCGTTGACACCGTCCAGGGCGGCGTCCGCGACGGCGAGCTGCGTCAGGACGCGGACGTCCGTCTTCTGTCGGACCTGATCTACGGCGCCTGGCTGTCGAACTTCCGCCAGGCCGCCTACGACGGCTGGGGCATGGAGCAGCTGGACGCCCAGATCGGCAAGCAGATCGACCTCATTCTCGCCGGTGCATTGTCGCGTCAGTAAGACGAGGCATCGTTCGAGCATGGAAAGGCCGCGACCCCCATCGCGGCCTTTTTCATTGCGCGGATGGTCGGCGGATCAGCTCTTCCAGCGAAGTGTCGCGGCCTTGACCGGGTTGGTGAACGGCCGGTCCTCGGCGCGGCTCTTCAGCCATTCGCGCTTCAGCTGCTGGTACCATTTCGCCTGCTTGTCCGCGTCGTCGATCCAGATGAGCGCCGGGTCGTAGCGCAGGCCCTCGTTCTGCAGGTTCACCATGCCGCCATCCTGCTTCAGGAAGGCCACGACGCCCATGCGCAGGAAGGGCTTGGCCAGGCCGAAGATCCAGTGATCCGACCAGAAGATCTGGGTGATCCGCGTCTTCGTCGGCGTGATCGGCGTCAGGCAGGTCAGGGCCAGAACCTGTTTCTCGCCGACCTGGATGTGCTCCCAGCGATAGCCGGGCAGGCGGAAGGTGATCTCGGTCGCCGGCGCCCCGCCGAGGATCTTGTAGGCCCGGCTGTTCGATGAGGGCGCATGACGCACCATGGCGAAGCCATGCTCGCGCGGCTCGAAGGCCTTGGCCTTCTCATGCATCGAATGCTCCGAGCGCCACCACCATTGCTGATGGACGTAGGGGCCGTGGGCCGGGTCCATCAGACCGACGACGGCATGGTCGATGTGGCTGTCGAAATCCATCCACTCGACCAGCTTCGCATCGCCGCCGACCACGCCGGGAAACTGCGGCGGCTCGTGATCCGGTTCGCCGGCGCCACGCGGGTCGGAGGTCAGCCAGACGAAGACCAGCCCCTGACTTTCGCGGACGGGATAGTTGCGCACGCGGATTCGGTCCGTATCGAAGGCCTGCGCCTCGACCACGGAAGGAATGGCCGCGCAGGCGCCGTCCGGACGGAAGCGCCAGCCGTGATAGGGGCATTCGACCGTCTCGCCTTCGCCGGGCTTGCTCACCACACGCCCGGCCGACAGCGGCGCGGCGCGGTGGGGGCAGATGTCGCGCATGGCGAAGACCTGTCCGGCGTTGGTTCGCCCGATCAGGACCGGCTCGCCCAGCAGCTCGTATCGCTTCAGCGATCCCGGCTTCACGTCGCGCGCCAGGGCGACGAAATACCAGGCGTCCGTCACGAAGCCCTTGCCGAAGGCGGTGGGCGGAGCCTTGGCCTCGGGCGTGGAGGCGGCTGGTGCGGAATCTGCGGGCGTCATGCGGCCACTGTAGCTGTCGCCGTTCGCGAAGTCTTGACCGCCTGCATCCAATCGCGCCCTCTGCGACGACAAGCGGAAAAGGCGGTCATCCGGCTCGCCTCTACAGGGGAAACACCATGAAGACCATGACCGCCATCGCCGCCGCGCTTGTGCTGACCGCCGCCGGGCCCGCGCTGGCCCAGGAACACGACCATGGGGCTCACGGCTCGCATGGGTCGCATCAGGCCCAGGGCCATGGCGACCACGGCCACCAGCACGCCGACTTCGAGTCCGGCCGCTTCCACGTTCGTGTCGATGGACCGGCCCAGCCGATCGGTGACGTCATCCTGATCCCGGGCCTGACCTCATCGCCGGAGATCTGGGATGGCCTGACCGATGAACTGAAGGGCCGTTATCGCGTGCACCGCGTCCACGTGCAGGGCTTCGCCGGGGCTCCGGCCGAGGACAACGCCACCGGCCCCGTTTCCGCCCCGGTCGCCGAGGACCTGGCGCGCTATATCGCCGAACAGAACCTCGACCGGCCGGTTGTCATCGGGCACTCGATGGGCGGCACGATCGGCATGATGCTGGCGGCCCGTCACCCCGACAGTGTGGGCAGGCTGATGGTCGTGGACATGGTGCCGTTCATGGGTCTGATGTTCGGGAACGCCAACGCCACGCCGGAGAGCATTGCGCCGCTTGCCGACCAGATCCACGCCGGGATGGCCGGCGGCACACGCGAGGCCTATGACGCCCAGGCCACGACCGCGATCAACGGCATGATCAATACCGAAAGCCTGCGCGCCGGTCCGATCCAGGACATGAAGACCAGCGACCAGCAGACGGCCGCCAATGCCTATCGGGAGCTGCTTGTCACCGACCTGCGGCCCGAGCTGCCGCGCATCACCGCCCCGACCACGGTGCTGTACGTGAAGTTCAACTATCCCGGCATGACCAACGAGATGGTCGACGGCATCTATCGCGGCTCCTTTGCCACCCTGCCGTCGGCCCGCTTCAAGCGGATCGACGATAGCGCCCACTTCATCATGCTCGACCAGCCCGCGCAGTTCGCCGCCGAGGTGAACGCGTTTTTAGAATAGGCCGCTCCAAGGTCATGGTTTCGGCGGAAACGTCGTTCACGGTCTCGTGAGAGACGCGGGGGCGTTTCCGTTCACCGCCTGATCGGCTAGGACCGATGCAGCGGGTTGGGTGAGGTATTCCATGGCCGGTGGCTTCAGCTTCGGACGCGGCAGCGGTGGCGGCGAAAAGCCGGCGCGGACGCCGTTGCAGCGCGTGCTCTACTGGGGCGCGGTGCTGGCCGTCTGGGGCGTCATCTTCCTGGTGGTCTTCTTCGCGGTCTTCGCGCGCGACCTGCCGGACACCTCGACCCTGTACAATGTCGATCGGCAGCCCTCGATCACCTACCTCGATCGCAACGGCGCCCTGATCGCGGTGCGCGGCACCCAGCAGGCGCCGCCCGCGGATCTCGATGCGCTGCCGGACTATGTCCCGGCCGCCTTCATCGCCATCGAGGACCGGCGCTTCTACCACCACCCCGGCTTCGACCCGATCGGCATGAGCCGGGCGATGGTGTCGAACATGCGCGCCGGCCGCGTGGTGCAGGGCGGTTCGACCCTGACGCAGCAGCTGGCGAAGAACCTCTTCCTCAGCCCCGACCAGAATATGAAGCGCAAGGTCCAGGAGCTGATGCTGGCCGTGTGGCTGGAGATGAAATTCTCCAAGGAAGAGATCCTCGCGCTCTATCTGAACCGCGTCTATTTCGGCGCCGGCGCCTATGGCATCGAGGCGGCGTCCCAGCGCTATTTCGACAAGTCGGCCAACAATCTGACCGTCGGCGAGGCCGCGCTCCTGGCCGGCCTGCTGAAGGCGCCGTCGCGCTATTCGCCTGTGTCTGAAAGCGAGCGCGCCGCCAATCGCGCCACCGTCGTGCTGAACGAGATGGTCGACGCTCGCGTGATCACGCCGGAACAGCGCGCCCAGGCCGTGACCGAGCCGGTCCGCGTCTCGCGCACCCTGGCCACCCAGCACGCCCAGTACTTCATCGACTGGCTGGACAAGCAGATCCGCGAATTGGTCGGCGAGCCGACCGAGGACATGATCGTCGAGACCACGCTGGACCTGACCCTGCAGACCCAGGCCGAGCGCTCCGTGCGCCGCATTCTGGATCGCGACCGCTCGCGTGGCGTGCAGCAGGCCGCGCTCGTGGCGCTGGACGGCGAAGGCCGGGTGCGCGCCATGATCGGCGGCGCCTCCTATGCCGACAGTCAGTTCAACCGCGCCACCGACGCCCGCCGTCAGGCCGGGTCGGCGTTCAAGCCCTTCGTCTATCTGACGGCGCTGGAGAGCGGCTACACGCCCGAGACCCGCGTCAATGACGCCCCGATCCGCATCGGCAACTGGTCGCCGCGCAACTACTCCGGCAACTTCGCGGGCGAGATGACCCTGGCCAACGCCGTGGCCCAGTCGACCAATACGGTCGCGGCGGGCATCGCCGACCAGATCGGTCGCGACAATGTCGCCCGCACTGCGCGCCGCCTCGGCATAACCAGCCGCATCGGTCTGGAGCCGGCCATGGCTCTGGGCGCGGTCGAGGTCTCTCCGCTGGAGATGGCCCAGGCCTATGACGCCTTCGCCAACGGCGGCAAGCGGGTGCAGGCTCACGGCATCAGCCGCATCCGCACGCCGCAGGGCCGGGTGATCTACCAGCGCGCCAGCCGTGAGGCGGCCGCGGTTCAGGCCATCCCGAACCCCTTCCTCTACTACCAGAACCAGATGCTGCGCGGCGTCGTCAGCTCAGGCACCGGCCGCAGCGCCGCCATCGCCGGCCGCGACCTGGCGGGCAAGACGGGCACGACCTCGGACTACAAGGACGCCTGGTTCGTGGGCTACACCGGCGGCTTCGTCACCGCCGTCTGGGTCGGCAAGGACGACAACACACCGATGCGCGGCGTCACCGGCGGCGCAGCCCCGGCGGCGATCTGGCGCGGCTTCATGGAGGCGGCCCTGCCGCGTCTGAACGCCCCGGCCATCCCGAACGGCCCGCCCATGCCGGAAGGCTGGCAGCCGCCCAGCCCGGTCGAGAACCTCCTGGGCCAGATCGGCGACCTGTTCGGCGACAGTCCGCCGGCGGACGAAGGCACGCCCTATGAGCCGAACCCGTCGACGCCGCCGGCCAATCCGCAGCCTCAGCCCCGCCCGGCCGAGCCGCAGCAGCCGGTCATCCGGCCCACGCAACCCCAGCCCCAGAGGGACGAGCCGGCGCAGCGGCCCGAGCCGACGCCGCCGGCCGAGAAGCGCGCGGATCCGCTGTTCTTCTGACGGAGGCTATCGCCCGACGGCGTGGAGGGCTGCGCCGTGCTCGCGCAGCCATTTGCGGAAGGGACGATGGTCGCCGACCAGCCGCTCGACAACTGACCAGTAGGCCGGGCTGTGGTCCGCATGGACGAGGTGGGCGACCTCGTGCGCGGCCAGATAGTCCGCCACCGCCGGCGGAGCCATGATCACGCGCCAGCTGTAGCGGATGCTGCGATTGTGTGGGCTGCACGAGCCCCAGCGGGATTTGTTGTCGGCGATGGAGACGCGAACCGGCTTCTGCCCCAGCGTCTGCAGATGGTGCTCGGTGCGTTCGACGAGGACCTGTCGGGCCAGCCGCTTGATCAGGTTCTCGACGCGACGGGCGAAGGCCTCGCCCTCCCCGCCGGACTGGATGACCGGCCCGTCCGGCCCGTCGATCAGTCGCGCCGCCCCCGCGCCGCCAGTGGCGACCAGTCGGGTATCACGTCCGAACAGCGGGATGGTCTCGCCTGGCTCGAGCGGCTGTCCCTCGACCCGCTCCGCGAGTCGCTGACGCATCCAGTCGGACTTTGTGCGGGCGAAGGCGATCACATCGCCCAGCTTGCGCTCGGACGGGGCGACCAGAACGGCCTCGCCGGCGCGGGCGTCGATGCGGATCGACAGCCGCCGGGCGCGGGGGTTCACCGACAGTCGAATGGGGACCCCGAGGGCCTCAGGCGGCAGTCGCTGTCCGTTCCGGTACTGCACTCAGCGCCTCATTGGCCGCGATAAAGTCGCGGACGCGCGGGTAGATCTCGTCCCGGAACCGGCGCCCGTTGAAGACGCCGTAGTGGCCGACTTCGGGCTGGACGTACAGCACCCGACGCTCGTCCGGGATTTGGGTGCACAGCACGTGCGCCGCCTGGGTCTGGCCGACGCCGGAAATGTCGTCCTTCTCGCCCTCTACGGTCATCAGGCCGATGTCGGTGATCTTGGTGAGATCGACCTTGCGCCCGCGATGCTCCAGCAGGCCGCGCGGTAGCAGATGCTGCTGGAAGACGATGTCGATGGTCTGCAGGTAGAACTCTTCGGTCAGGTCGAGAACCGACAGGTACTCGTCGTAGAATTCCTCGTGCTTCTGCGCCCCGTCGCCGTCGCCGGACACCAGATCCTGGAAATAGCGCCAGTGGGCGTCGACGTGCTTGTCCTCGTTCATCGACATGAAGCTGTAGAGCTGCACGAAGCCCGGATAGACCCGGCGTCCGAAGCCCGGATAGGGCCAGGGCACAGTGTGGATCATGTTCGAACTGAACCAGGTGAAGGGCTTCTCTTCCGCCAGCTGGTTTGTAACCGTCGGCGACAGGCGGGCGTCGATCGGCGAACCCATAAAGGTCATTGACGCCGGACGATTGGGATCCTCGTCCTCGGCCATCAGGGCGCAGGCCGCCAGCACCGGTGGTCCGGGCTGGCAGACGCCGACCACGTGGGCGCGTGGGCCGATCACGCCCAGCATGGAGCGGACGTGGTCCATGTAGTCGAAGAAGTCGAACCGGCCTTCCAGCATCGGCACCTGCCGCGCATTGGTCCAGTCGGTGACATAGACGTCGTGGTCCTGCAGGAAGCCCTCGACCGTTCCGCGCAGCAGGGTGGCGTAGTGGCCCGACAGCGGAGCCACGATCAGCACCGCCGGCGCCGAGGCAGGCTTGCCCGCCCGCTTCAGGTCGCCGATGTGGCGGGCGAACCGGACCAGTCTGCACCAGGGCGACGACCAGACGACCTGCTCGGTCGTGCGCACCGGCCGGTTGTCGATGGTGATGACGTCCAGACCCCAGTCGGGCTTGCCGTAGCGGCGCGTGACGCTCTCGAACAGTTCCGCCGAGGCAAACGCCGTCCGGCCGATGGCGGTGTCAGAGGCCGGATTGAAGGGTGAGGTCCAGAAATCCCGGGCCATCTGGGCCCCGATCCGGAAGGGAGCGGCCGATGCATAGGCCAGCTCGTGAAGCGTATAGAGCATGCGTGTCCTGATACGGCCCCCGCCGCGAGAATGCGGCAGGGCACCATAGAACGCATCGCACTGCAAAAAGATTATCGACGATCACGTGGGTTTGAGGACGCCTATCCCCGCGCCATCGCCCGTTCGATGACCTGCGCCGCCCGTTCCGGTCCGAGATCGTGCGCGACCGCGGTGCGGAACTTCCCGTCCGGCCCCATCAGATAGACGGTCAGCGAGTGGTTCATGGTGTAGCCCTCGCCCTCTCCGACCTTCTGGTACATGGCGCGATAGGCGTCGGCGGCGGCCCGCACCTGCTGCGGCGTGCCCGTCAGGCCGATGACGCCCTGCGGGAAGCCGTCGGTGGACAGATAGTCCTTCAGCGCCTGCGGCGTGTCGCGCTCCGGATCGACGGAGATGAAGACGATCTGCAGATCGTCAGCCTTCGCACCCATCTGCCGCTTCGTCGCTTCCAGCGACGTCAGGGTCGTGGGGCAGTAGTCGGGGCAGTAGGTGAAGCCGAAGAAGACCAAGGACCAGCGCCCGTCCAGCATGGTCTGATCGACGGTCTGTCCGTCCTGGTTGACCAGCTGGAACGGCCCGCCGACCTGCGGCTGACCGGTGCTGCTGACAACGCCCGGTCCGGCAGCGTCCTGGCGGCCGACGACGACCATGGTGACGACGGCCAGGGCGGCGGCGATGGCGATGCAGGCGCCGGCAAACAGGAGAATGGAACGGCGCGGCATCGCGACCCTCTCGAAAAGGCCCCGAGCGGCCCGAACCGGTCTATAGAAGAGGCGTGAGCGTCACAGAAGACCACCCTTCGCCGCAGCCGTCGCCCCCACCGGCGAATGCGTGGCCGGCCGCCAGTCCGTTGGCGGGCTGGCGCAACATGCCTCGTCGCAGTCGCGGACTATCGCTGCGCACCCTGATCATCCTGCGCTGGATGGCGATCTTCGGTCAGAGCGCGACCATCCTTGTCGCCACCGCCTGGTTCCACTTTGACCTTCCGTTGTGGGGTTGTCTGGCCGTCATCGCGACCAGCGTGGCGATGAATCTGAGCTCAACCGCACGCCTGAAGCGGACGGACGCGCCGATCTCGGACGGCGTGCGGACGGCCGGGCACCTTGGCTTCGACATCCTCCAGCTCTCGATCCTTCTGGCCCTGACCGGCGGCCTGCAGAATCCGTTCTGCATCCTGCTGGTCGCTCCGGTCACCATCGCGGCGGCCTCTCTGCCGGCCCGCCAGGCGGTGCTGATGGGCCTGATGGTGCTGCTCGCGACCGTCGGTCTGTTCTATTTCTCGCTTCCCCTGCCGTGGCAGCTGGGCACCCACCTCGAGCTGCCGACCCTGTACAAGGTCGGTATCGGCATGGCGCTGACCACGGGCGTGGTCTTCACCTCGGCCTATGCCTGGCGCGTGGCCGCGGACGCCGAGAAACTGGAACTGGCGCTCGCCACCACCCAGGACGTTCTGCAGCGCGAGCAGCGGATGGCGGCTCTTGGCGGGCTGGCGGCCTCAGCCGCCCACGAACTGGGCACGCCGCTGGCGACGATCCAGGTGGTGGCCAAGGAGCTGCAGAGGGCTTCTGCCCAAGGCGGTCAGGCCGCAGAGGACGCTGCCCTGATCCTTCAGCAGGCCGACCGGTGCCGCGAGATCCTGAAACGCCTGTCGCAACAGCCGGAGGAGGGCGGCATCGCCTTCGCCGAAGTCGGGTTGAAGGCGTTGCTGGAAGAGGTCGTCGAGCCCCATCGCGGTTTCGATCTGGCGTTCGACGTCTCGGTGCGCACCGCGTCGGGCGAAGCGCCCCCGCGCGTGCGTCGGCTGCCGGAGGTGATCCACGGGCTTTCCACCCTTGTCGAGAACGCGGCCGACTTCGCCGCCAATCGGGTCCGGGTGCGGGCCACCGTCGACGCGGGCTTCATCGAGATCGAGGTCGTGGACGATGGTCCTGGCTTCCCGCCCGACATCCTGCCTCGGCTCGGTGAGCCCTATGTGACCAGCCGTCCGCACGGCAAGGCCCGCCGCGCCCTCGCTGCCCAGATCGCCGCCTCGGTCGCCTCTGCCGCGCCGGGCCGGAAGGGCCGGAAGGGCGCGACGCCGGAGCCAGAAGCCATCGCGCCCAGCCAGGGCGGTATGGGACTGGGCTTCTTCATCGCGCGCACGCTGCTGGAACGCACCGGAGGCAAGGTCAGCGCGGGCGCTGGCGACGGCGGGCGGGGCCAGCCGAAGGGCGCGCGGGTTTCCGTGCGTTGGTCGCGTGCGTCCCTGGAAGTGGCGGCCTGAGCGATGGTCCGTGGTGTCGCACCCCGGCTCCTGAACCTTGACCGCAGCTGATCCGTTACCGACTTGAGCGGCAAGGAGAAGATGATGTCCGAGACTGAAGCCCACATCGCCGCCCTGGAAGACAAGACCCTGCTGCTGCTCGATGACGACAGCGCCCTGCGCACCCGCCTCGGCCGTGCGCTGGAAAGCCGGGGCTTCGTGGTCACCACCGCCGGCTCCGTCGCCGAGGCGGCCGACGCCCTGCGAACCTCCGTCCCCGCCTTCGCCGTGCTCGACATGCGTCTGGAGGACGGCAACGGCCTCAAGGTCGTCGAGATGATCCGCGACCGTCGCGAGGATGCTCGCATGGTCATGCTGACCGGCTACGGCGCGATCGCTACCGCGGTCGCGGCCGTGAAGGCCGGCGCTGTCGACTATCTGCAGAAACCGGCCGATGCGGATGATGTGGTCAAGGCGTTGCTGATGACCGGTGAGGCTCCGGAACCGCCGGACAATCCGATGAGCGCCGACCGGGTTCGCTGGGAGCATATCCAGCGGGTCTATGAGCTCTGCGACCACAACGTCTCGGAGACCGCGCGTCGCCTCGGGATGCACCGCCGCACGCTTCAGCGAATTCTGGCCAAGCGCGCGCCGCGCTAGGATTGCAAGTCGACCCGTCAGGCGCCAACCTGTGGTTGGGTCTTGTTCGGGGGCGAGTTTGAAGAAGTTGGTCTTGCCGGCCGCCGCCGCGGCGGGCTTCGTGGCGTCGGCATCGGTCGTTGGGTGGCTCTCGCGGACATATCTCGAGGGTATGAGCGCGGGAACGATCTTCTCGGACGCCAACATCATCACCCGGCTGGCCATGCTGGTTCTGCTGATGGCCTATCTTCCGATCACAGGGCTGGCGACCGCTGACCTGTTGACCGGCCGGGGCCTGTTCCGCACGCCGCTGACGATCCTCGGTTTCTTCACTCTTGTTCTCGGCGGACTGGGCGCCCTGTACGCCATCATGATCATCCAGCAGGCCATCGCGGCGGTTGGGCCTGTGCCGTTCGCGGTGACGGCGTCTGGCTATGCGGAAGCGGCGCTGTCCGCCGCGCTCGGTTTCGCCTCCGCCGCCTTCGCATTCGGCGCCCGCGCATTCGGTGATCGTCGGCCGATGGTGTCCGTTCGCGAAGCGTGAACGGTCGGTCCGGTTCGTTCGCGTAGTCGGGCCGTCCGTTCCTGAAGACGGCGTGGCGTACTGTCTGATCGGACGACAGGGTCAGGGCATCGGAGGCCCGGTGGTCGGGTCCTCCTCGTCCCGGAGCCCTCGCCATGATCCGCCTCGCCACCGCTTTCGCGGCCCTTGCACTGATCGCCGCCCCTGCCGCTGCCCAGGATGCCCAGGCCACGGTGACCCTGACGTTTGAAGTCGGCGCACGCACCGGCGCGATCATGGTCGCGCTGTACAATTCCGAAGACGGCTATCGGTCCGGCCCGGCGGTCGCCCAGACGATGGTCGACGCCTCCGGCCAGACGGTCGCGACCTTCCCGAACCTGCCGGCCGGCGACTACGCCGTGAAGGCGTTCCATGACGTGAACGGCGACGGGCGGATGAACACCAATCCGTTCGGCCTGCCGGTCGAGCCCTTCGCCTTCTCCAACAATGCGGTCGGCAACATGGGACCCGCCAGCTGGGAGCGGGCGCGGTTCTCCGTCTCGGGCGACGTCGCCCAGACCATCACCATCCGCTGATTGAACCGGGCAGGAGAACCATCATGCTCGCCTCGCGCCGCAACTTCCTGATGGGCGCCGCCGCCCTGTCGGCCGCCGTCGTCACCCCCGAGACCGTCCGCGCCATGGTCGCCATGCAGGCGTCGGCCGACTGGGCGCTGGCGACCGCCGATCTGGAGGGCGATATCGTCCCGCGCGCTCTGCGGCTGGTCAACGGCCGCGCGCCCGCCGGTCTGGAAGGCGCATTGTTCCGCAATGGCCCCGGCAAGTTCCGGCGGCCGGGCGGCTCGGCCACCCACTGGTTCGACGGGGACGGCCTGATGCGCGCCTTCCGGATTCGCGATGGTCAGGCGACGCTGGAAGCCCGCTTCGCCGACACGCCCAAGCGCCGCTGGGAGAGCGAGATCGACGCCGTCGTCACGCCCGGCTTCGGTACGGCCGGAGACTCCCGCGCACGGATCGGGTCGCCCAATGACGCCAACTCCGCCAACACCGCAGTCATGCCGGCCGGCGATCAGGTCTGGGCCCTGTGGGAGGGTGGCTCGCCGCTGGCCATGGACGCGAACGATCTGTCCAGCGAAGGCTTCGTCACCCTGCGGGACGACCTGAAGGGGATGCCGTTCCAGGCTCACCCCCGCTTCGATGCCGACGGCACGATCTGGAACATCGGCCTGTCCGGCGACCGCATGATCGTGTGGCGTCTGAATCCCGATCGAAGCCTGCACACCGCCGAGATCGTGGCCTTGCCCCGCGCCAGCTACATGCACGACTTCACTGCGTCAGCGCGCCATCTGGTGATCGTGCTCCAGCCCTGGGTCTTCGACCGCCGCACCATGCCGTTCGCCGCCCAGTTCGCCTGGCGGCCGGAGATGGGGACTCAGATCATGGTGATCGACAAGGCGGACCTGACGCGCACGCGGCTCTTCGACCTGCCGGCCTTCAGCTACTTCCACCTCGGCGACGCCTGGGAGGACGCGTCCGGAGCCATCCGCTTCGACGTCGCCGCCGGCAAGGATGTGGCCTTCGCCGTCGAGGGCGCGAGGGTGATGGTTGAGGGGCGCGGGACCGTGCCGGGCGAACCGGCTCAGCTGTCGCTGATCACCTTGCATCCGGACGGGCGGGCCGAGATGGTCTCGTCCGGCGTTACGGCCGAGTTCCCGAAGAGCGATCCGAGACGCCCCGGGCTGCCGCGCCGCCTCACCTCCCATGTCGCCGGCGAGACGGGCGCTCGGCCGTTGCCGACCGGGCTGGCGGTTCAAGACTGGGAGACCGGCCGTTCGGACGCGTTCGACTTCGGCGATACGATGGTCATGGAGGAGGCGGTCTGGGTCCCGAAGCCGGGGCCGGGCGACGAGACGGACGCTTGGCTGGTCGGCCCTGCGATCAACTTGGCCGAGGGTGTCACGGAGCTTCACGTCTTCGACGTCGCGCACGTCTCCGACGGTCCCGTAGCCAGCTGGCGCGCTGACGTCGCCCTTCCCGCCGGCTTCCACGGCGCCTGGGCAGGCTAGTACCAGCCGGCCTCGCGCAGGGCCCTGGCGTAGCGGCGACTGACCGGAGCCTCGATACCGCCTTCCAGCGTCAGCGTGGCCCTGCCTTCGCCGCGCGCGACGCCCCGGACGGCGTCTTTCGCGACCCACCAGCTGCGATGGGTCTGGGCGCCCTCCAGACCCTCCAGTTCCGCCAGTGCATCGGAGAAGCGCATCAGGATAAGGTCCGAGCCCCGGTCGGTATGGATCCGCAGATAGTGGTCCTCGGACTCCACGGCCCGGATGGTGGCTCCGCGCAGCTTCGGCGGCAGGCGATCCGGAAACCGGGCAGGCTTCGCGTCGGCCGCTGCGGCGTGGGTCTGCACCGGCGTGCGTTGCAGGAAGATGTTGAGCAGGCTCATCACGCCGGTGACGAAGATGACCGGCACGAAGAAGTGGATCAGGCGTCCCACCGCCGGGTGACGGCCCTGCTCGAACCAGAAGACCGTGTAGCCCCAGACCACGAAGGTCAGCGGCAGACCGATCGCCAGTGTCAGGACAATCGCGCCGAGCCAGGGACGAAGGTCATAGTCGATCCAGCGCTCGATCACCGTCGAGCACACCTGCCCCCAGAGAGCGCCGGCCAGCATGAGGGGGAGCCAGTAGATCAGGCGATCGGCAAGGCTGGCCTGGGCCATGCCGAAGGCGCCGGTGAACGCCAGGACAAAGCCGGCGGCCAAGGCGATGCCGATGCTCTTGATCAGCCCACGATCGATGGAGACCGAAAGATGGACGGGCGCATCCGTCATCCCGAAGCGCCTGGCGCGCAGACGGCGCGGAAGCCCGCTGCGGCGAAGCGGACCATATAGTCGCCCGCCGTCTCCAGATCGCCCGATCGACACAGTCCGCCCGACAGTCGATCCAGACGTCCTGTCTCGCCCAGCGTCAGCGTCAGCGCGCCGGACAGGTTGTGGTAGGCCCAGTACAGGTCGACCTCACGGGCGTCGGGCAGCACCTGCCGGATCAGCTCGATCAGTCGCCGGATCGCCGGGTCGAAATAGCGCGCCATCGTCTCGCCGCCGAAGGCTGGATTGGCGTTGGTCTGGGCGACGAGCGCCGAATAGTGCTTCCAGCCCGGCCCGCCCTTGAGCGACCACTGGAACGGCGGGCGCAGGAAGGCGTCCAGCAGGCCCTCAAGGGTCATCTCGCCCTGCGGCGTCTCGCGGGCGTAGCGGTTGATGGCGTCGACCCGTTCGTTGTTCCAGACCTCGGCGCGGCGTAGGAAGACTGCGTCGAACAGGGCGCGCTTGGCGCCGAAATAGTAGTGGACGAGAGCCGTATCGACGCCGGCTTCGCGCGCCACCTCCCGGATGGTCACGCCGTAGAAGCCGTGCTTCGAGAACAGATCCTCGGCGGCGTCGAGGATCGACTCGCGCGTTTCGCCTATGCCGGCGGCCTTCGCCTTGGGCGGCCGCCCGCGTCGGGCGGGGCGGGCTTCGTCGGAACCGGCGGCGTCTTTGATGCTCATGGAACCGGAGGCTAGGCCGTCCCGGGCCGACTGTGCAACGGCGCCACAGGTGAATGCGGACAGCCTGCTTACGAAAGCGCTGCCGTTTGACACCTAGCTGAAATCGGTTACGGTCCGGAAAAATCATTGAACGCTGAATAAAAGCGTCAATCGGAAACATCAGGATCGGGGACTTCAATGAACAGACTCGTGAAAACCGCCCTGCTCGCAGGGGCCGCATGGACCGCCCTGTCGGGCGTGGCGCTCGCCCAGAACGCCCAGCCGGCCTCGGAAGGCCAGGAAGCCACCTCGCTGGGCGAAGTCGTGGTCACCGCCCGTCGTCGCGCCGAAGCGCTGCAGGACGTGCCGGTGGCTGTGACGGCCATCACGGCTGAGACCCTCGAGAACAAGGGCTCGGCGGACATCACCGAACTGGCCCGCTCGACGCCCAGCCTGACGCTGAACTCGGCGCGCGGCTCGAACTCGACCCTGATCTCCTTCATCCGCGGCGTCGGCCAGCAGGACCCGCTCTGGGGCTTCGACCCGGGCGTGGGCCTGTACATCGACGACGTCTATGTCGCCCGTCCGCAGGCCGCCGTTCTGGACATCTTCGATGTCGAGCGCATCGAGGTCCTGCGCGGCCCGCAAGGCACCCTGTACGGTCGCAACACCATCGGCGGCGCCATCAAGTATGTGACCCGCCGTATCGGCGATGAGCCCTCGATCTCGCTGCAGGGCGCCTACGGCAGCTACGACCAGTTCGACGCCATCGCCAACGTCTCCGGCCCGGTCAGCGACACGGTCGGCATCTCGTTCGGCGTCGCGCGCTACCTGCGTGACGGCTTCGGCACCAACCTGAACACCGGCACCGAGCACTACAACAAGGACGTCACCGCCGCCCGCGCCAGCGTGGAATGGACGCCGACGGACTCGCTGTTCTTCCGCGTCGCGGCCGACTGGGTGCAGGACAGCTCCAACGCCCGTCACGGTCACCGTGAGTTCGCCCCGATCCTGGCCAGCGAGTACGACACCCGCGCCGGCGCCGGCGACCCGAACGACGTCCAGACGCGCGGCATCTCGCTGACCGGCGAATACGTCGTCAACGACATGCTGACCCTGAAGTCGATCACGGCGTACCGTGACGGCGAGACGCGCGGCAACATCGACTTCGACAACCTGCCGACGCCTATCCTCGATATCCCGGCCCAGTATGACGACGACCAGTTCAGCCAGGAATTCCAGGCGCTTCTGAACGGCGACAACTGGTCGGCGGTCGCAGGCGTCTTCTACATGGACGCCACCGCCTCGGGCGCGTTCGACACCGTGATCGGCCTGGCCAACCTGACCACCCTGACCTCGGGCAGCGTCGACACCAAGAGCTGGTCGGCGTTCGGCGACCTGACCTATGACTTCACCGACCAGCTGTCGGTGTCCGTCGGCGGCCGCTTCACCAGCGACGAGAAGACCGGCACGGTCTTCCGCCAGCAGTATCTCGGCATCCGCAGCCCGTTCTTCGGAAACGCCGCGGCCGTGCCGCTGGGCGCGCCGCGCACCAACTACACCCGCACCCGTGAGTTCGAGGAATTCACCCCGCGGGTCAGCGTCTCGTACGAAATCACCCCCGACCTGACGACCTATGCCTCGTGGGGCCGCGGCTTCAAGTCGGGCGGCTTCGACATGCGCGGCGACGCGGTGCTCTACCCGAACACCGTCGACGGCTACGACCCGGAAACCGTCGAGACGATCGAAATCGGCCTGAAGGGCACGCTGTTCGACCGCTTCAGCTTCGCCACCGCGATCTTCGATTCCTCGTATGAGGACCAGCAGATCACGACCCAGTACCCGGCCGGCGCGACCGTCGCCTCCGTGGTCGACAACGTCGGTTCGTCCTCGATCCGCGGCTGGGAGTTTGAAGGCTCGCTGCGCGCGACCGAGAACCTCGTGATCAACGGCATGGTCAGCTACATCGACGCCCAGTTCGACGAGTTCCTGGCCTACATCCCGACCGGCCCGCTGAACGCGACCTGCCCGACGCTGGTCGGCTGCTTCGTCGACGTGTCGAACGCCCGCGACTTCCAGAACACGCCGGAATGGACCGGCTCGGTCAGCGCGACCTACACCCACTGGTTCGAGGACGGCAGCGAGCTGGCCCTGACCCCGTCGGTCGCCTATCGCGGTGCCTATCAGCAGTTCGAGACCGCTTCGCCGCTGCTCGATCAGGACGCCTACTGGATGTACGACGCCAGCGCCGTCTGGACCTCGGCCAGCGATCGCTGGACCGTCGGCTTCCATGGCAAGAACCTGTCGGACGAACGCTACCGCACCGGCGGCTATTCGTTCCCGGGCGCGCTGACCGGCGACTCGCTGATCGCCTTCTATGGCGCTCCGCGGACCTTCACCGCTCGCGTCGGTTACAAGTTCTGATCTCCTGAAGCCTGATCGCTTCTGATCATGGGCGGCGGTTCCGAGGAGCCGTCGCCCTTTTTTCTTCTGGCGTCGGACCACGGCGCCGCTACGGTCCGATCAACGAAAAGACGCAAGTCGAGGGAAACGCCATGACCACGGACGCTGCTGCGCCGGCATCGCCGCCTGTTCGCCCCGGATATCGCTACTACGTCCTGGCGATCCTGATCCTCGTCTACATGCTCAACTTCCTCGACCGGCAGATCATCGGCATCCTCGCCGCGCCGCTGAAGGAACATTTCGGCATGTCGGACACCGAGTTCGGCCTGCTCGGCGGCATCGCCTTCGCCTCGGTCTATTCGACGCTCGCCATTCCTCTGGCCTGGCTGGCCGACCGGTTCAGCCGGGTCTGGATCATGACCGGCGCCCTCGCCGTCTGGTCCGGCTTCACCGCCCTGTGCGGCGTGGCGGGGTCGTTCACCCAGCTGTTCCTGTTCCGCATGGGCGTCGGTGTCGGCGAGGCTGGCGGCGTGGCTCCGGCCTACTCTCTCGTCGCCGACTACTTCCCGCCGAACCAGCGCGCCCGCGCCCTCGCCGCCTTCGCCTTCGGAATTCCGCTGGGCACCGCGGCCGGCACCTTGGTGGGCGGCCTGCTGGCGGCGACCTATGGCTGGCAGACGGCCTTCATCGCCGTGGGCGTGCTGGGTCTGGCGATCGCGCCCCTGCTGCGGCTGACTGTCAAGGACCCGGTCCGCGGCGGCACGGACGTCGTGAAGGCGCCGGTCGATACCGCCCCGGTCGCCCCGGTGACCGGCGACGGCCGCCTCGGCAAGAAGGTCGCCCAGATCCTGTTGGGCCTCGCGGCCGGACTGCTGGTCCTCGCCGCCCTCGCCCACTTCGACATCCTCGCCGCCAATGCTCTGGTCCTGCTGTTCGCCGGCATGCTGGCGGGCGTGATCGGCGCGTCCTTCATGATCGCGCGGATCACCGCCTCGGCCATTATGCCCAAGCCCAGCTTCTGGCTGCTGGCCCTGGGCGCGGCCTCGTCGTCGGTCTGCGGCTATGGCGTCGCCGGCTGGCTGCCGCTGTTCTTCATGCGCAGCTTCGAGCTCAGCCTCGCCCAGGTCAGCTGGTACTATTCCGGCATCGCCCTGATCGGCGGCATCCTCGGCATCTGGGGCGGCGGCGCGATCGCGGACAAGCTGGCGAAGCGCGGCAAGGGCGCCTATCCGCTGACGCCGGCCATCGCATTCCTGATCTCGGCGCCCTGCTTCATCCTGGCCATGAACTCGCCCTGGCTGATCGGCCTGATCTTCCCGGGCGGCGGCACCCAGTTCCAGCAACTGGCCGTGGCCTTCGTCATCTTCCTGATCCCGACAGGCCTGAACCTGGCCTGGCTGGGTCCGGTGACAGCGGCGGTCCAGCATCTGGCCCCGGCGCCGATGCGTTCGACGGCCTCGGCCATCTTCCTGCTGTTCAACAACCTGCTCGGCATCGCCGTCGGCTTCTTCTATTTCGGCTGGATGAGCGACCTGCTGGCGCCTCGCTTCGGCGACGAAAGCCTGCGTTGGGCCATCTATACCGGCATGGGCTTCTACCTGCTGGCGTCCATCCTGCTGATCGGCGCGTCGCGCACCCTGAAGAAGGACTGGGTCGACTAAGGTAGCGGGACGGTTGCACCTGCGAAGGGGAGGTGCCTATAAGCCCCGCAATTCTTCTGGCAGCGATTGCGGCGGTCTCCCATGAACATTCACGAGTATCAGGCCAAACAGGTCCTGAAGGGCTTTGGCGCTCCGGTCGCGGCCGGCGTTCCGATCACCTCGGCGGATCAGGCTGAAGCCGCCGCCAAACAGCTGCCTGGCCCGCTGTACGTCGTGAAGTCGCAGATCCATGCGGGCGGCCGCGGCAAGGGCAAGTTCAAGGAACTGCCGGCCGACGCCAAGGGCGGCGTTCGCCTCGCCTTCTCGATCGAGGACGTGGTCAAACACTCCAACGAGATGCTGGGCAATACCCTGGTGACCGCCCAGACGGGCGACGCCGGCAAGCAGGTCAACCGTCTGTACATCGAGGACGGCGCCGACATCGCTCGCGAGCTGTACTGCTCGCTGCTGGTCGATCGTGAAGTCGGCCGCGTCGCCTTCGTCGTCTCGACCGAGGGCGGCATGGACATCGAGGCCGTCGCTCACGACACGCCCGAGAAGATCGTCACCATCGCCATCGACCCGGCCACGGGCGTCACCGACGCCGACGTCGCGGCCATCAACAGCGCCTACGGCCTGACCGGCGACGCCGCCGAGGACGGCAAGAAGCTGTTCCCGATCCTGTACAAGGCCTTCGTCGAGAAGGACATGGCGATGCTGGAGGTCAACCCTCTGATCGTCATGGAGAACGGCCACCTGCGCGTCCTGGACGCCAAGGTGTCGTTCGACGGCAATGCCCTGTTCCGTCACCCGGACATCAAGGAACTGCGCGACGAGACCGAGGAAGACGCCAAGGAAATCGAGGCCTCGGAGTGGGACCTCGCCTACGTCGCCCTGGACGGCAACATCGGCTGCATGGTCAACGGCGCTGGCCTGGCCATGGCGACGATGGACATCATCAAGCTGTACGGCAAGGAGCCGGCCAACTTCTGTGACGTCGGCGGCGGCGCCGGCAAGGAGAAGGTCGCCGCGGCCTTCAAGATCATCACGGCCGATCCCGCGGTGCAGGGCATCCTGGTCAACATCTTCGGCGGCATCATGAAGTGCGACGTCATCGCCGAGGGCGTCATCGCCGCGGTGAAGGAAGTCGGCCTGAAGGTTCCGCTGGTCGTTCGTCTGGAAGGCACCAACGCCGAGCTGGGCAAGCAGATCCTGAACGGCTCGGGTCTGGCCATCACGGCCGCCGACGACCTCGACGACGCCGCCCAGAAGATCGTCGCGGCGGTCGGCTGAGGCTCACGCCTCACCGCCACCGCCCTGCTGACACACATATTCAGAGACAGAACATGTCCATTCTCGTCGACAAGAGTACCAAGATCATCGTCCAGGGCCTGACCGGCAAGACCGGCGGCTTCCACACCGAGCAGGCTCTGGCCTACCACGGCACCCAGATGGTCGCCGGCGTGCACCCGACCAAGGGCGGCACGAACTGGACCGGCTCGCACGGCGAAACCCTGCCGATCTACGCCTCGGTCGCCGAAGCCAAGGACGCCACCGGCGCCGACGCCTCGGTCATCTACGTCCCGCCGGCAGGCGCCGCGGCCGCCATCATCGAGGCCATCGACGCCGAGATCCCCTTCATCACCTGCATCACCGAAGGCATCCCGGTGCTGGACATGGTCCAGGTGAAGCGCCGTCTGGAAAACTCGAAGTCGCGCCTGCTGGGCCCGAACTGCCCGGGCATTCTGACCCCGGACGAGTGCAAGATCGGCATCATGCCGGGCAACATCTTCAAGAAGGGCTCGGTCGGCATCGTGTCGCGCTCGGGCACCCTGACCTATGAAGCCGTGTTCCAGACCTCGAACGAGGGCCTCGGCCAGACGACGGCCGTCGGCATCGGCGGCGACCCGGTCAAGGGCACCGAGTTCATCGACATGCTGGAGATGTTCCTGGCCGACGACGAGACGACCTCGATCATCATGATCGGCGAGATCGGCGGCGGCGCCGAGGAAGACGCCGCCCAGTTCCTGATCGACGAGGCGAAGAAGGGCCGCAAGAAGCCGATGGCCGGCTTCATCGCGGGCCGCACCGCTCCGAAGGGCCGTACCATGGGCCACGCCGGCGCGGTCGTGTCGGGCGGCAAGGGCGACGCGGAATCCAAGATCGCGGCGATGGAAGCCGCCGGCATCCGCATGTCGGAATCGCCGGCCCGTCTCGGCAAGACCCTGGTCGAGGTCCTGAAGGGCTGATCCGGCCCTGACAGGTTCCGACAGGTCCACGCCTGATCGAAATCGACGAGGCTCCTCCGGATACCGGGGGAGCCTTTGTCATGTTCAGCATCCTGTCAGCGGCCGCTGTGCTGCAGCTCACGACGCCCGCGGCCGATCCGCGCATCGAGGCCTTCCGCACCGGTTGTTTGCCCCACAACCGGGACAATGAGCGCGCCGCTGCGGCTCTGGCCGCCAATGGATGGGCCGAGGCGCCCGAGGACGACCATCCCGAACTCGCGGCTTCCATCGCCATGGTCCGCGAGGACGCGGCGGACCCAGAATATCCGATGGAGCTCACCTACTCGATCTGGCGGCGCGAGATCGAGGGGCGGCGGCTCTATGTCGTCCTGAACCGCGTTCATTCCGTCATGGGGAAGACCGAGGATTCCGACGGCGATGGGGTCATCCAGAGCTGGGAGACAGCGAGCGACCTGACCCTGCTCGGTTGTGGCGTCTGGGATTTCGACGAGAGCAGCCCGATCGATCCGGCGCGCGTTACGGCGTGGCTCGGGCGCGAGCCGGTGCAAATCATCGATCAGCCCGGCGTCATTTCCGGTGGCACCTGGAACGTCTTTGGTCTCATTGCCGGGACAGGCGAAATCCACGTCGGCCACCTGCCGGAAGGGACCAGTTGGCCCTTCACCGGGGTCTCGATCACCATGACAAGCGCTCCGTAGGGCCGACGAAGGTCGAATTCCGCCCGAAATGCCCCCATTTGGTCATGACCCATAAGGAAACAGGGCCTATATGAACGGCGCCGGTTCGCGCAGGCGTGCGCGACCGATCTCAGGGACGTGACGAGAACAATGGCGGACGATGCCGGTGGGCTGAACCAGGTCTTTGCCGAGACCAGCTTCCTGTACGGCTCCAACGCCGCCTTTATCGAAGACCTGCACGAGAAGTGGGCCAACGATCCGTCGTCGGTTTCCGGCGAGTGGCGCGCCTTCTTCGACCAGCTTCGCGACAACGCCGCTGCGGTGAAGGCCTCGGCCAGCGCCGGCGCCTGGGGCCGTCCGGTCACGACCGAGCCAACCGAAGCGACCGGCGTCTTCGACGGCCGCTGGCCCGCCCCGAAACCCGATCCGAAGAAGCCGGGCGCCGCCCCGGCTCCTGCCGCTCCGGCCGCCGGCGTCTCGGCTGACGACGTCCGCGCCGCCGCCCACGACTCGATCCGCGCCCTGATGCTGATCCGCAGCTACCGCGTCCGCGGCCACCTGCAGGCCACGCTGGACCCGCTGGGCATCGAGCAACCGGTGCACAATCCGGAGCTGACGCCCGAGTTCTACGGCTTCACCGCTGCCGACATGGATCGCCCGATCTATCTGGACGGCGTGCTGGGCCTGCAGACCGGCACCCTGCGCGAGGTCCTGGCGCTGCTGAAGCGCACCTACTGCGGCAACATCGGCATCCAGTTCATGCACATCGCTGAACCGGAAGAGAAATCCTGGCTGCAGGCCCGCTTCGAGGGCGCCGACAAGTTCGAGCAGAATGCCTTCACGAAGGAAGGCAAGCTGGCGATCCTGAACAAGCTGATCGAGGCCGAGGGCTTCGAGCGCTTCCTGCACAAGCGCTTCCCCGGCACCAAGCGGTTCGGTCTGGATGGCGGCGAGGCCATGGTCCCGGCCATGGAGCAGATCATCAAGCGCGGCGGCGCGCTTGGCGTCGACGAGATCATCTTCGGCATGGCCCACCGCGGCCGCCTGAACATGCTCGCCGCCGTGATGGGCAAGCCCTATCGCGCCATCTTCCACGAGTTCCAGGGCGGTTCGACCGTCCCGTCGGACATCGAGGGTTCGGGCGATGTGAAGTATCACATGGGCGCCTCGTCGGACCGCGCGTTCGACGGCAACAACGTCCACCTGTCGCTGACCGCCAACCCGTCGCACCTCGAGATCGTCAATCCGGTCGTGCTGGGCAAGGCGCGCGCCAAACAGGCGTTCGACATCCGCGAGGCCAACGCCGGCGTGCCGGAAGAGCAGTGGGCTCTGGACCGCTCCAAGGTCGTGCCGCTGCTGATCCACGGCGACGCCGCCTTCGCCGGTCAAGGCGTTGTCGCCGAATGCTTCGCCCTGATGGGGCTGAAGGGCTACCGCACCGGCGGCACCATCCACTTCGTGGTCAACAACCAGATCGGCTTCACCACCAGCCCGCGGAACTCGCGCTCGTCGCCCTATCCGTCGGACGTGGCCCTGATGGTCCAGGCGCCGATCTTCCACGTGAACGGCGACGACCCCGAAGCGGTCGTCTTCGCCGCCAAGGTGGCCACCGAGTTCCGGCAGAAGTTCCACAAGGACGTGGTGGTGGACATGTTCTGCTACCGCCGCTTCGGCCACAACGAGGGCGACGACCCCACGTTCACCCAGCCGCTGATGTACGCGAAGATCCGCGCCCAGCAGTCGACACGCGAAATCTACGCCGCCCGCCTGGTCGCCGAGGGTGTGATCACCCAGGCCGAGGTCGAGGCCGAGGTCGCCCGCTTCGAGAGCTTCCTCGATGCCGAGTTCGACGCCGGCAAGGCCTTCGAGGCGAAGAAGGCCGACTGGCTTGACGGTCAGTGGCAGGGCATCGGTCTCGCCGAAGGCGACGAGCGCCGCGGCGACACCGCCGTGCCGGCCGAGAAGCTGACGGATCTGGGCCACCGCCTGACGACCATCCCGAACGCCGTGGACATCCACAAGACGCTGAAGCGCGTCATCGACGGCCGTCGCGAGATGATCACGACCGGTCAGAACATCGACTGGGCCACGGCTGAGAGCCTCGCCTACGGCTCGCTGCTGGAAGAGGGCTTCCCGGTCCGTCTGTCGGGTCAGGACTCGGTGCGCGGCACCTTCTCGCAGCGTCACTCGGGCATCGTCGATCAGACGACCGAGAAGCGCTACACGCCGCTGAACAACCTGTCGGACGGTCAGGCCCATTTCGAGGTCATCGACTCGGCCCTGTCGGAAGAGGCGGTGCTGGGCTTCGAGTACGGCTACTCGCTGGCCGACCCGAACACCCTGGTCCTCTGGGAAGGCCAGTTCGGCGACTTCGTGAACGGCGCCCAGGTCGTGATCGACCAGTTCATCACCTCGGGCGAACGCAAGTGGCTGCGCATGAGCGGCCTGACGATGCTTCTGCCGCACGGCTACGAAGGTCAGGGTCCCGAGCACTCCTCGGCCCGTCTGGAGCGCTTCCTGCAGGCCTGCGCCGAGGACAACATCCAGGTCGCCAACTGCACGACCCCGGCCAACTATTTCCACATCCTGCGTCGCCAGATGCAGCGGCCGTTCCGCAAGCCGCTGATCATCATGACGCCGAAGTCGCTGCTGCGTCACAAGAAGGCCGTCTCGACCCTCGCCGATCTGGCCGAGGGCAGCTCGTTCCACCGCGTGCTGCACGACGACGCCCAGACCCGTCCGGACGTCGCCGGCATCACGATCAAGGCGGACAAGGACATCCGTCGCGTGATCCTGTGCTCGGGCAAGGTCTATTACGACCTGCTGGAGCGCCGCGAGAAGGACATGCAGGACGGCAAGCCGGTGGACGACGTCTACATCCTGCGCCTCGAGCAGTTCTATCCGTGGCCGATGAAGTCGCTGATGACCGAACTGGCCCGCTTCCCGAACGCCGAACTGGTGTGGTGTCAGGAAGAGCCCAAGAACATGGGCGGCTGGACCTTCGTCGATCCGTGGATCGAACTGACGCTCGAGAAGCTGAACGTGAAGTCGAAGCGCGCCCGCTACGTGGGGCGTCCGGCTTCCGCCTCGACGGCGGCGGGTCTGATGAGCCGCCACCTGAAGGAACTCGACGCCTTCCTAACCGACGCCTTCGCCTGATAAGCGATAACGACAGAACCTGAACGAGACCCGGACCCTCCCCATGGCCGACATCCTGACCCCCGCCCTCGGCGAATCCGTCACCGAAGCCACGATCGGCAAGTGGACGAAGAAGGCCGGCGACCCGGTGAAGAAGGACGAGGTCCTGGTCGAGCTGGAGACCGACAAGGTCTCGCTCGAGGTCGTTTCGCCGTCCGACGGCACCCTTGCCGAGATCAAATTCGCCGACGGCGACACCGTGACGCCGGGCGCGATCCTGGGCGTGGTGTCCGAAGGCGGCGCGGCTGCCGCCGCTCCGGCAGCTGCTGCTCCGGCCAAGGCCGAGGCCGCTCCGGCTCCCGCCGCCGCTCCCGCCGCTGCATCGGGCGACGCCGTCGCCATCAACGTGCCGACCATGGGCGAGAGCGTCGCCGAGGGTTCGATGGGAACCTGGCTGAAGAAGTCGGGCGACACCGTCGCCAAGGATGAGCTGCTGGTCGAGATCGAGACCGACAAGGTCGCCGTGGAAGTCTCGGCCCCGGCCGCCGGCGTCCTGACCATCTCGGCCGATGCCGGCGCGACCGTCACTCCGGGCCAGCAGATCGGTTCGATCTCGGCCTCGGGCGCCGCAGCGGCTCCGGCTGCCGCCGCTCCGGCCAACACCGGCTCGGCCCAGATCGCCGCTGACGGCCCGCACCTGTCGCCGGCGGTCCAGCGCGTGGTCACCGAGAACAACCTCGATCCGAAGGCCATCGCGGCCACCGGTCCGAAGGGCAACATCACCAAGGGCGACGCCCTGAACGCCATCAACGCCGCGCCCGCCGCGGCTCCGGCCGCCGCCGCTCCGGCTGCGGCGCCGCGCGCAGACCAGCCGCGCGAGGAGCGGGTGAAGATGACGCGCCTGCGTCAGACCATCGCCCGTCGCCTGAAGGAATCGCAGAACACGGCCGCCCAGCTGACCACCTTCAACGAGGTGGACATGACCAACGTCATGGCCCTGCGCAGCCAGTACAAGGACGTCTTCGAGAAGCGCCACGGCGTGAAGCTGGGCTTCATGTCCTTCTTCACCAAGGCCGTCGTCGCCGCCCTGAAGGAAATCCCGGCCGTGAACGCCGAGATCGACGGCACCGACATCATCTACAAGAACCACTACGACATCGGCGTCGCCGTGGGCACCGACAAGGGTCTGGTGGTTCCGGTTCTGCGTGACGCCGATACCCTTTCGCTGGCCGGCATCGAGAAGGGCATCGGCGCCCTCGGCAAGGCGGCCCGCGACGGCGCGCTGAGCCTCGATCAGCTGCAGGGCGGCACCTTCACCATCACCAACGGCGGCACCTACGGCTCGCTGATGTCGACGCCGATCCTGAACGCGCCGCAGTCGGGCATCCTGGGCATGCACAACATCGTGCAGCGCCCGATGGCCGTGAACGGCCAGGTCGAGATCCGCCCGATGATGTACATCGCGCTCAGCTACGACCACCGGATCGTCGACGGCAAGGAAGCTGTGACCTTCCTGGTCCGCGTCAAGGAACTGCTGGAAGACCCGGCGCGCGCGCTGCTGGATCTCTGATCCATCTCGCGCCATCGAATGCAGACGGCGGGCGCTTCCGGGCTCCCGCCGTTTTCATTTCCGGCAGCGGTGCTAGGCTCGCTTCATGAGCCTCGCCGAGATCGCCCGCTTCACCGACGTCTATGAAGCCGACCTCGCCGCCGCCTTCCTCGAAAGCCACGGCATCCCGTTTTCGGTGACCGAACGCTACCAGACGACTGTCGATCCGCTGATGCAGCGGGCTTTGGGCATCCGCCTGATGGCGCCGGAATCGGAGATCCAGCAGGCGCGCGCCCTGCTGGCCATGGCCCGGGCCGGCGAGTTCGCGACCGACGAGGGTGACGATCTGGACGAGGACGACGGGGGAACGCGGACGGCCGGACGGCTGATGGCGGTGGCGGCCTTTGCGACCGGCGGCTTCTGGGGCACCAGCCTGCCGCGGCGCATCCGGCCGGTTCCGTGGCAGGGAATGCTGATCTCCAGCGCGCTGATCCTGATGATCCTCGGCGCCGCCTGGGGCATCGGTCAGGTCCTGACCAACCCGCCCTAGACCTTGCCGCCCAGCACCTCGTCGGTGTGCTCGCCCAGCGCCGGCGGGGCGCGGTCATAGATGACTGGCGTGCGTGACATGCGGATTGGCGAGGCGACGGTCTTCACCGTCCCCTCAAGATCGCCGCGGTTCTGTTCGACGACCAGACCGCGATGGATCGCCTGCGGCTCCTCGAACACCTGATCGATGGTGTTGACCGGGCCGCAGGGCACGCCGGCGGCCTCCAGCATGGCCATCAGCGCCTTCATCCTGTGCCAGCTCGTTCGGTCGGACAGCAGGGCGGTCAGTTCGCTGCGATGCGCGATGCGCTGGGCGTTGGTGGCGAAGCGTGGCTCCGTCCCCATCGCCTCGATCTCCAGCGCTGTGCACAGCGACCGGAACTGGCCGTCGTTGCCGACGGCGATCACCACCATGCCGTCGCTGCACGGGAAGGGCTGGTAGGGGGCGAGGTTGGGGTGGGCGTTGCCCATCCGTGCCGGCGCCTGCCCGGAGACGAAATAGTTGGTCGCCTGATTGGCCAGCATCGCCGCCTGCACATCGAACAGGGCGATGTCGATGTGCTGGCCCTCACCGGTGGCGCGGGCGTGCAGCAGGCCGGCCATGATGGCGTTGGAGGCGTACAGGCCGGTGAACAGGTCCACCACAGCCACCCCGACCTTCATGGGCTCGGCGCCCGGCGCGCCGTCCGGCTGGCCGGTGATCGACATCAGGCCGCCCATGGCCTGGATCATGTAGTCATAGCCCGCCCGGTGCGCGTCCGGCCCACTCTGGCCGAAGCCGGTGATGGAGCAGTAGACCAGCTTGGGATCGACCGCCGACAGGCCCGCGTAGTCGAGGCCGTATTTGCGCAGGCCGCCGGTCTTGAAGTTCTCGACCACCACGTCGCAGGTCCTGGCCAGCTCGCGCACGGCCGCCGCGCCCTCGGGCGTGGCGATGTCGATGGCGACCGACTTCTTCCCCCTGTTGGCGCACAGGAAATAGGCCGCGTCCCCACGCGATCCGTCCGCCTTCGTCGTGAAGGGCGGCCCCCACAGCCGGGTGTCGTCGCCCGCGCCCGGCCGCTCGATCTTGATCACCTCGGCGCCGAGGTCCGCCAGCGTCTGCGTCGCCCACGGCCCGGCCAACACGCGGGACAGATCGAGGACGCGTACGCCGGAGAGGGGGGCGGGAGACGTGGTTGGTGATTGGTGGCTGGTGGCGGTCGGAGAGGGTTCTGCGTCGGCGGTCATGATGGAAGCTCTAGCGCTCGTTCAGAAAACGATCCACCAACCACCAATCACCAAACACCCCTACAGCCCCGGATCCCACACCCCGGCGTCGCGCATCCGGCACTCGCGCGCCTCCTCTGCGCGCTGGCCCATGGTGCGGGCCGTCGCCTTGATCTCGTCCGACACGGTGGTCTTGAACACGCCGGGCACCAGGGCGTGGCAGAAGGCGCAGGCCGCCAGCCGCAGGAGCTTGAAGCCGAATCGCCCGGACGCCGCCATGTGCTCCAGATAGCTTTCCTCGACCTCGCGGGGGTGGTCGACGAACAGGCGTTTCAGCGTGCGGCTCATCGGGTCAGTCTGGCATGTCGCGGGCGGTCCCTCTACCCGCGAGCGTCATTCTGGCCTAAACCGCAGCGCAGAACAGGGGGCCGATCGTCACGGATGCTCACGATCGCCTGAAACCCCGCAGACGCTCAGGAAAGATGACCATGGCCGACGGACACACCGCCTCGCACAAGACCTTCAGCTGGGAAGACCCGCTGGATCTGGACGGGCGGCTGACCGACGACGAGCGGATGATCCAGGAGGCGGCCCGCGCCTATGCGCGTGAAAAGCTGCTGCCGCGAATCGTCGCCGCCTTCCGCGACGAGACCTTCGACCGCTCGATCATGACCGAGATGGGCGAAATGGGCTTCCTCGGCGCGACCCTGCCCGAGCAATATGGCGGCGCGGGCGCCAGTCACGTCGCCTACGGCTTGATCGCGCGCGAGATCGAGGCGGTAGACAGCGGCTATCGCTCGGCCATGTCGGTGCAGTCGTCGCTGGCCATGTACCCGATCTACGCCTTCGGCTCGGAAGAGCAGAAGATGAAATTCCTGCCGCGCATGGCCGCCGGCGAGCTGATTGGCTGCTTCGGCCTGACCGAGGCGGACGGCGGGTCGGACCCGGCGTCGATGAAGACCAAGGCGGTCAAGGTCGAGGGCGGCTATCGCCTGAACGGCGCCAAATACTGGATCACTAACTCGCCGATCTCGGACCTGGCCGTGGTGTGGGCCAAGCTGGATGACGTGATCCGCGGCTTCATCGTCGAACGCGGCATGGAGGGCTTCACCACCGACAAGATCGGCGACAAGCTGAGCCTCCGCGCCTCGATCACCGGCGACATCGGCCTGAACGACGTCTTCGTGCCGGAAGAGAACATCCTGCCGGGCGTGAAGGGCCTGCGCGGTCCCTTCTCGTGCCTGAACAAGGCGCGCTACGGCATCTCGTGGGGCGCGATGGGCGCCGCCGAGTTCTGCCTGCACGCCACCCGCGACTATGTCGCCGAGCGCATGTTGTTCGGCCGCCCGCTGTCCGCGCGTCAGCTGGTGCAGAAGAAACTGGCCGACATGCAGACCGAGATCTTCCTCGGCTTCGAGGGCGCCTTGGCGCTGGGCCGTCGTCTCGACAACGGCGACTGGTGCCCGGAAGCCATCTCGATGATGAAGCGCAACAACTGCGGCAAGGCCCTGGCCATCGCCCGCGAGGCCCGCGACATGCACGGCGGCGCCGGCATCACCGGCGAGATGCACGTCATGCGTCACGCCATGAACCTCGAGACGGTCAACACCTACGAGGGCGCCCACGACGTCCACGCCCTGATCCTCGGCCGGGCGATTACGGGTGAGAGCGCTTTCTAGGGCGCAATACCCTCGCAGCCCGTCGTGCGCTGCGTCCAGGTCAGGTTGGCGATCTTCCAGACGCCGTCGCGGCGGACGAGGCCGAAGTGGTTCACGCCGCAGTGGCTGAGCGCGCCGTCGACGCGGAAGACGTAACGCCCCCAGACCGAGGCGATGTCGCCGTCGATCATCACCGTCGGGGCGGGCATAATTTCTTCGAACCGCTGCGGGCCGGCCGTCAGGCCGGCGGCGAAGTCGGCGATGGCGGGACTGCCGTAACGCCGCGATCCGTCGGGCCGCTCGACCACCACATTGATGCGTCCCTCGGCGTCCATCAGCGGCAGCAGCGCCTGACCGTCCCGGGCCGCCAGCGCGGCGAAGACGCCGTTGACCGGGACCATGACCGCGGCGGCCTCGGGCGAAGCCGGGTCGACGGCGTCCGGCGCGGTCTGGAGGGCGAGAGCGAGTGCGGCGGCGGCGAGCATGGCGGGTCCTCTCCTGTCGTCGCGACGGTATCACGGCGCGCCTGCTCCGCAATCGCCGTTCGGTCAGGAACGGTCAGCGGCGCCCCCTGTCCGTCCGGCGCACCATAGGGCGTTGCATCGCCGACCATTGTCATTCGACCGTGGCGGCGTATCGTTGCAGGACGGGAGGCGGGCATGGACGGGGAACAGATCACCATTGGCGACGATCCGTTCGCCCAGCTGACCGACGTCTTCGCCGGGCGTACGGCCCTGCTGCTTGAGGACGATCCGGCGCTGTCCGAGCACGTGGCCGGGCGGCTTCTGCAGGCGGGCTTCGCGCAGGTCGATCGCTTCGACGCGGGAGAGGGCGCCCTCGAGGCGGCCAGGGCAAGGCCGTACGACGTCCTGATCCTCGATCGCCACACACGCGGCATGGACGGGCTCGGAATGCTCAAGGCGGTGCGCGAGGCGGCCGGGCCGTCCTCGGACGCGCCGGCCCTGATGCTGACCGCAATGGGCGCCGAGCGGCAGAAGGTCGAGGGTCTTCTGGGTGGGGCAGACGACTATCTGGCCAAGCCGGTCGGGGACGAGGAACTGCTGGCCCGCATCGCCGCGCAACTGCGCCGCGCCGCCCGCCGCGCCCGCCCGGCCTCCGCCGATCTGGTCAACGGCCCGTTCCGGCTTTCGTTCGGCGCGCGGACGCTGAAACTGGAGCTTGGTGAGGTCTCTCGGTTGATCGACCTCTCGCCGCTGGAGTTCTCGATCGTGTGCGAGCTGATGACCGCACGCGGACAGCCGGTGACCAAGACCATGCTGTGGGACCGCTGCTGGGTGGAGTGGAAATTCCTGCCCGACAACTTCGTCAACATCATCGACGCCCGTATCAGCGCCCTGCGCCGCCGTCTGAAGGAGCAGGCATCGGAACTGGGCGAGGATCTGCATCCGCTGATCGTATCCGCCCGCAGCCAGAGCCTGATCTTCCGCGACCTGTCGGCGGTCGGCTGAGCGGATGCGCGGGGCGTTCCGGCGGCTGCGCGCCTGGCTCAATCGCCAGACGACGACCCAGCTGGCGGTCGGCATCGCGGTCCTGTCGGCCCTGGCCCTGACCGGCTCGCTGTTCGTGACCAGCACCGCTGTGCGCATGGACCAGCGTGAGAAGGCGGCGCTGGCCGCCCTGGCCGACTATGTGACCATGTCCGACAAGCTGGCCGCCGAGGCCAGCTTCACCCGCGACAATATTTCGGCCGGCGACGCGGCCTACCTTTCCGCCTGGTTGACGGCGTTCCAGAGCGGTCCGGGCCGGATCGAGGATGCCCGCACGCTGGAGGATACCTGCCGGACGGGAAGGGGCGGCGCCGGGGTGCGCTTCATCCGCGCGCCGGTCGGCAAGCCCGCGGGGCTCGCTGAACTGGAGAGCGTACGGGGCGAGCGCTCCCCCCGCCTGGGTGAGGACGTCTACATCCTTCGTCTGTCCCAGGGCGTTCTGTGCCCCAGCCGGCCCGTCGAGGTGGTCGTGGTGCGCCGTTCGGTCGGCGCGCTCGATATCGCCGTGGGACGGGTGGTCGACGCGCGGGGGGATGCCTGGGGCTGGGCCGTGGCCGCGGTTATCGGCGCCGGAGTGCTCATGGTCGCCATCGGCCTGATCGCCGCGACGTTCGCCCGTCGGCGCCTGACCAACGCCGTGGCCCAGGTCAGCCTGGCGCTGGATCGCGCCGCCGTGGGCGACTTCTCCCTGCGGGCCCCCGAGACGGCCCTGGCCCCGGAGCTGACCGAACTGACCGGCCATGTGAACCTGACGCTGGACCGGCTTGAGGAGTTGCTGAGCTGGTTGCGGGATTCCGCCGACCAGCTCGCCCATGATTTCCGCACGCCCCTGGCCCGCGCGTCGGCGCGGATGGATCGGCTGGCAGAGACCGCCTCCTCTCCGGAGGCGCGCGCCCTGATCGCCGAGGCGCGCGCCGACCTCGCCGGCATCAATCGCGCCATGACCGACGCTATGGCCCTGCGTGACGGCGAGGCCTGGTCGTTCGAGTCGGTCAGCCTGGACATGCTGGTGCAGCAGGCCGCGGAACTCTACCAGCCGCTGGCGGAGGAACGGGGGATCGAGCTGAAGGTGGTCGCTGCGCCGGTGTCGGTTCTGGGCGTCCGCTCCCTGCTCCAGCGGGCGGTGACCAACCTCGTCGACAATGCCGTGAAGTACTCGCCCGACGGCGGGGTGGTGACCCTGTTCGCAGGCCAGCAGGCCGGCCGCCCGGTTCTCTCCGTGACCGATCAGGGGCCGGGGTTCGCCGCGGCCCGGGCGCAGGCCGGAACGGACGGCCGCGAGAGCCATGGCATGGGGCTGGCCTTTGTCCGCGCCATTCTGAAACGACACGGCGCCTCCATGACGATTGATGACGCCGCTCCGGGGGCTGTCGTCACGGCGCAATTCTCGCGCTAGGGTCCACCCTCAGAACAGGGGATTGAATATGCGGCGGACCCTCTCCCGGTCGGGCGGTTTCTCGATAGTGGCGCTGGCGGCGGCGGTTCCGCTGCTGATCGCGCTGCCAGCCGCGGCCCAGTCGGTGCAATCCCCGATTCCCTATGACGCGGAGCGCGGGGTCTTCACCTTCGCCACCGGCCTTGAGCAGGCCCTGCCCGCAGTCGTGCAGGTCACGACCCTCGGCAGCTCGTCCGGTCCCTCGTCCGGTGACTCGGAGCCCCGCCCGATGTCCAGCGGATCGGGGGCCATCATCGACGCGGCCCAGGGCATCGTCGTCACCAACAATCACGTCGTCGAGGGCGGTCGGAAGTTCACGGTCGATCTGACCGACGGACGCATCTTCGAGGCGACGCTCATCGGCGCCGACAAGGCGACTGACCTCGCCGTGCTGAAGATCGAGGCGACCGGCCTGGCCCAGATCGAGGTCGTCAGCTCCGACACCCTGCGCACCGGCGACCTGTCGTTCGCCGTCGGCTATCCGCTCGGGCTCGACCAGACCCTGACCATGGGCGTCATTTCCGGCCTTGGCCGCTCGGGCATGGGCGACCGGATCGAGGACTACATCCAGACCGACGCGGCCGTGAACTCCGGCAACTCGGGCGGCCCCCTGCTGGACAGCCGAGGCCGGCTGATCGGCATCAACACCTCCATCCTGTCGGGCGGCGGCGGCGGCAATGATGGCATCGCCTTCGCGGTGCCCAGCCGGATCATGAACTATGTCGTCGCCCAGCTGCGCGAGCATGGGGAAGTCCGGCGCGGCGTGAGCGGCGCCATCTTCGGATCGCTGAACGCCGAGCGTTCGCGCAACCTCAACCTCGGCATCGTCCGCGGCGCCGTGATCGAGGATATCGCGCCGGGCTCGGCCGCCGAGCGGGCCGGCCTGCGGCGTGGCGATATCGTCACCCGCATCCAGAACCGCCCGGTGTCCAACGCCGGCACAGTGCAGGCCACGATCGGGATCGCCTCGCCGGGCACGGCGCTGGACCTCGTCTATCTGCGCGACGGGCATGAGGCGCGCGCGACACTTCAGGTGCAGGAACGACCGGAGCAGGTCGTCTTCGCGGGTTCGGAAGTCGTGATCGCCCGGGGCGTGACCGTGCGCGTCATGGACGGCGATCTTCAGGTGTCCGCGGTGGAGGGCGGTTCCGCCGCCGCGGCGGCGGGCGTGCGGGCCGGGGATGTGATCGAGGCGGTCGACGGCGGTCGAGTGACGTCCCTGGCGGCCTTCGCCCGGGCCATGGATCGCCGGGGCCAGCGCGTCATATCGGTGGCGCGGGGCGAGGACACCGTCCGCATCACCCTGCCCTGAACCGCTCAGCCGACCTCCGGACAGCAAAACGCCCGCTCGGCCGGGAGGGGGAGGGTGGCGGAGCGGGCGTCTCGCTTTGGAGGAAGCATCGGCCCGCCGAAGCCCTTGATGGAACAATTCCAGGGGGCTGGGGGGGCTGTTCAGGATCCGGAACCGTTCCGAACTCCGACGAGCCGATGTGTCCCGTGTCGCCCCCCAAGGGGGCGGGCGATGGGCGGAACGGAGGCGATTTCGTGTCTGGTGCGATTTCTTCGCATTGCGGCGTTCGCACCACGCTCAAGGGGGTGGCGTGTCGTGCGCGGAGGATTAGCTTGAAGGGATGAGCGACGCCTTCGACGCCCAGCCCCAGGCGGGGCCGGTCTTCTTCGACCGACGCGAACTGGATCAGATCCTCAGGGTCTACGGCCGAATGGTCGCGGCCGGCGAATGGCGCGACTACGCCGTCGTGGGCCACCGGGACGTCGCCGAGTTCGCCGTCTTCCGCCGTTCGGGCGACGCCCCGGTCTATCGCATCGAAAAGCGCCCGGCGCTGCGCCTGAAACAGGGCCAGTGGGCCGTCGTCGGCGAGGGCGGCATCGTCCTGCGCCGCGGTCGGGAGTTGCCGCAGGTCCTGCGCGTCTTCGACAGCCGCAAATTCACGGTGATCGAATAGAAAAAGGCCCGGATTGCTCCGGGCCTTTTCCATGTGGTCTTTGGCGGTTGCCTATTCCCGGTTGCCCATGAAGGCGAGCAGGAACTGGAACAGGTTGATGAAGTTGATGAACAGGCTCAGCGCGCCGTAGCCGGTCGCCACGCCCATGGCGGCGCGATCGCCGCCCAGGTCGTAGTAGGTCATCTTCAGGCGCTGGGTGTCGTAGGCGATCAGGCCCGAGAAGATCAGCACGCCGAGGCCGCTGATGATCAGGTACAGGGTGCCGCTGCCCAGGAAGATGTTGACGATCGAGGCGATGACCAGACCGATCACGCCCATGATCAGGAAGCTGCCCATGCCGGTCAGATTCTTTTTGGTCGTGTAGCCGAACAGGCTCAGCCCGCCGAAGGCGGCCGCCGTGACGAAGAAGGTCGAGGCGATCGACTCACCCGTGTAGCGCAGGAACAGCAGGCCCATGCCGGCGCCGATGGTCGAGACCACTGCCCAGTAGAGCAGGTTCACGCCGCCCGCCGTCGGGTTCCTCATGAAGAACATGGACCCGAACAGCAGGACCAGCGGCGCGAACTGCACCGCCATGCCCAGCATGGTCAGGCCGACGCGGCCGTCAGGCCCCACAGCGAACAGCAGCTGCTGCACGGCGGGGACGTTGCCGGTGACGTAGGCCAGCGCACCGGCGACCACGAGGCCGAGGGCCAGCTTGTTGTAAACGCCCAGCATGAAGCTGCGCAGGCCCGCATCGACCGACATGTCGGCGGTCTGCGGGATGGAATATCCGTTTCGGAAATCGCTCATCGCGGTTTCGATCCTCCATTAAGCCGGGCGATCCCGGCCTTTGCAGCAAATATCGGTCGCACCTGACCCTTCCGCAAGGAAAACCGGACTTGGGAGATGGCTCCACAGCCGCTACCAACGGTCGCATGATCCGGCTGTTCACCGCCCTCTCCATCCCCTGGGACGTGGCCGAGACGCTGAAGCGTCGTCAGTCCGGCCTGCCCGGCGCGAAATGGCGCAGCGAGGAGCAGCTGCATGTGACGCTGGCCTTCTATGGCGAGGTCAGCGAGCGAACGGCCGACGATCTGGCCGCCGAACTCGGCCGCGCAGCGACCGGCGGCGCGTTCGAGATCGAGCTGGCCGGGGTCGGGGCCTTCGGCGACGCCCACCGCAGCCACACCCTCTGGGCCGGCGTGCAATCCAGTGAGCGGCTGAACGTGCTGGCCGGCCGCTGCCGCTCCGCCGGAGAGCGGGCGGACGTCGCCATGGAGCGCCGCGACTACCGACCCCACGTCACGCTGGCCTATCTGAAACCGCAGACCAATCCGGACCGGATCGGCGCCTGGATCACCGGCCACAACCTGCTGCACTCGCCCCCGATCCGCATCGACCGTTTCGGCCTGTACTCCAGCATCCTGACATCCGACGGCAGCCAGTATCAGCTCGAGAGGGAATATCTCCTTTGACCGGAACCGTTCTGCACACCGAACGTCTGATCCTGCGGCCGATCGCGATGGAGGATTTCCCTCGCTGGGCCGAGATGATGGCGGATCCCGAGGCGGCGAAATTCCTCGGCGGCGCCCAGCCGGCGGCGACGGCGTGGCGCGGGTTCATGACCATGGCCGGCGCCTGGAGTCTGACGGGCATCTCCATGTTCTCCCTGATCGAGCGCGAGACCGGCCTCTGGCTGGGCCGGATCGGGCCGTGGCGTCCGCATGGCTGGCCGGGCAACGAGGTCGGCTGGGGCCTGCACCCGGATGCCCAGGGCAAGGGCTATGGCGTCGAGGCGGCGACGGCGGCGCTTGATTACGCCTTCGACGTGCTGGACTGGCCCGACGTCATTCACTGCATCGATCCTGATAACACGCCGTCCCAGCGGCTGGCGGAGCGGGTCGGGTCGCGCAATCTGGGTCCTACACGGATGCCGCCGCCCTTCGACCACCTGGCGGTCGACGCCTGGGGCCAGACCCGCGAGGACTGGCGCGCCCGTCGGCGTTAATTCGCGCGGCGCAAGGCCACGCTTTGCCCGACGCCCGACGTGAGCTACGCAGGGAACGGGGAAGTGATCGAGGATTCCATGCGCGTTATTATTCTGGGTGGTGACGGCTTCTGCGGCTGGCCCACGGCTCTGCACCTGTCCGCGCGCGGATGGGACGTGCTGATCGTCGACAACCTCAGCCGTCGCAACATCGACAACGAGCTGGAGGTTCAGTCCCTGACGCCGATCCGGACCATGGGCGAGCGCATCGCCGCGTGGAAGGAAGTCTCGGGCAAGACCATCGAATTCGAGAACATCACCGTCGGCAAGGAGTTCGACCGGCTCGTCGCCCTGATCCGGGACTGGAAGCCCGACAGCGTCGTCCACTTCGCCGAACAGCGCGCCGCGCCCTATTCGATGAAGTCGGCCCGGCACAAGCTCTATACCGTCGACAACAACCTCAACGCCACCAACCACCTGCTGGCGGCGATCGTCGAGAGCGGCCGCGACGTCCACCTCGCCCACCTCGGCACCATGGGCGTCTATGGCTACACGACCGCCGGCCTGCGCATCCCGGAAGGCTATCTGAAGGTTACGGTCGACACCGATTTCGGCCCGGCCGAGCAGGAAATCCTGTTCCCGCCGAACCCCGGTTCGATCTACCACATGACCAAGACGCAGGACGCCCTGCTGTTCCAGTTCTACGCCAAGAACGACGGCCTGCGGATCACCGACCTGCACCAGGGCATCGTCTGGGGCGCCGAAACCGAGGAAACCCGCAAGGACGAGCGCCTGATCAACCGCTTCGACTACGACGGAGACTACGGCACCGTGCTGAACCGCTTCCTGATCCAGGCCGCCGTCGGCTACCCGCTGACGGTCCACGGCTCGGGTGGACAGACGCGGGCCTTCATCCACATCCAGGACACCGTCCGCTGCGTCGAGCTGGCGCTGAAGAACCCGCCGAAGTCGGGTGACCGGGTGAAGATCCTGAACCAGATGACCGAGAGCCGCCGCGTGCGCGACCTCGCCGTCATGGTCGCCGGCATGACCGGCGCCGAGGTGCACAATGTCGCCAATCCGCGTCAGGAGGCCGACGAGAACGAGCTGGTCGTCGCCAATGACCAGTTCAAGGAACTGGGTCTCAAGCCGATCACCCTCGCCGAGGGCCTGATGCAGGACGTTACCGAGATCGCGCGCCGCTACGCCGACCGTGCCGATCGCACCAAGATCCCCTGTGTCTCCAGCTGGAACGGCAAGCGCGCCGAGGCGCTGAAGACAGAACCCGTTCGCGTCGCCGAGACGCCGGCGAACGTCCTGTCCGCCTGAGGTTCGATGTCTGACGTCCCGCCGCCCGTCTCCCTGCTCGTCTTTGGCGGTGGATGGCTGGGTCAGGCCGCCGCCCGCGAGGCTCTGCGGCGGGGTGGCCGCGCCGCGGCGACTTCAAGGGATGCGGACACCCGCGCGGCCCTGAAGGCTGAAGGCATCGAGCCGGTCGATCCGTCGGACGAAACGGCGCTCGCCGCCGCTGTCGGACAGGCCAGCGCCATCCTCGTCACCGCCCCGCCCGAGGGCGCCGGTTGTCCCGGCCTGAAGGCCCTGATCCCGGCTATTACCGCCTCGGAGGCCTGGCCGGACTGGATCGGCTATGTCTCCTCCACGGCGGTCTTCGGCGATCGCGCCGGCGGCTGGGCCTTCGAGGACGACGAGCTCAACGCCGCCACGCTGGAAGGCGCGCGCAGGGTCAGGGCCGAGCGGGACTGGCTGGACGCCGGTCGCGGCATGGGGCTGACGGTGCAACTGTTCCGGCTGCCGGCCCTCTATGGCCCCGGCCGCTCGCCGCTGGACAAGCTGAGAGACGGCACGGCGCGGATCGTCCGCAAGCCGGGCCAGATCTTCAACCGCATTCACGTGGATGACGCCGTCTCCGGCCTGTTCGCCTCGATGGCCCGCCCGCATCCCGGCGCCGCCTACACTCTGTGCGACGACGAACCATCTCCGGCCGATGTCATCATCGAGGGCGCGGCGCAGCGCCTCGGCCTGCCCCTGCCGCCCGAGGTCGATCTGGACGACCCGTCAGTGTCGGACGCCATGCGTCGCTTCTACCGCGACTCCAAACGCCTCTCGAATGCGAAGGCCAAGGCGGAGTTGGGCTGGCGGCCGAAGTACCCCGGCTGGCGCGAGGGGCTGGAAGCGGTGATCAGGGCATGAGCGCCGCAGCCATCAGGCACCTGATGGGCGTCGGCGTCATCCTGGCGGCCGTAGCGGCATGGGTTCGCTGGGGGATCGGTAGCGATGGAACCGTGAACCTGTTGACCGGCATTCTTGGCGCCAGCTGCGCGCTCGTCGGCGGGATGCTTCTCTTGTTCAGACGACAGTCGCGAGGAAAGTGAGTCCACCGAAGAGGTGAAGCCCACTCCCGTCCGCCCGATCAGAACGGCAGCAGGTTCCGCTGGCGGCTGTACGACATGGTGCCGACGTTGGCGCCCAGACGCACGCCCACGCCCGTCCGGATCGGCGCCAGAACGATGCCGTCGGCCTGCTGGTAGTTCACCCCCAGACCCGCGATCAGATAGGCGGTGCCTTCCACGCCGGGGTAGCGGCGGTAGATCATGTCCGGGTGGAACAGGCCGTAGACCAGGGTGAAGACCCGGCTGCCGTTGCCGCCGATGTCCCAGCCGATCGAGGCGCCCTGCCAGAACACCTCCTGCGAGGCCGACAGGTCCTTCATGTGCAGGGCGCCGCGGCCGTAGCGGGCGCCGACGGCGATGGCGGCCGAGGCTTCCTCGCCGGCGATGTAGGCGGTCGGACGGTCGCCCTGGTCGGCGAAGATGCGCTCGATGGCGCCGCCGATGGCTTCGGCTGCGATGCCCAGCTCGCGCGAGCCGGCGGCGATCAGTTCGTCCGAGGTGTAGGTCGGGGCGGTCTGGTCCGAGCGGATCGGATAGTTCGGATCGGCCGGCCCGCGCGCCGAGGCGCAGGCGCCGAGGGCGGAGGTCGCTCCGAGAGCGATACCGGACTGGATCAGGTGACGGCGATGCATGGTCTGGCTCCGAAGGCGGGACGGTCCGCCCGACTCGCGCGGGCGCTTGGCTTCACCGTCGCCGGTCTTTGAGTCAGCCTTGCGGCGGCAAGGTTAACGGGAGATTGCCGCGCACAAGCGCGCGGCTCTCCCATTGCAGGGCGCTAACGCTCGCCGCGCGGCGGCTCGCTGCTTGAGCGCGGGATATGCGCGAAGCGCCAGGCCGCGTCGGGTCGAGAAGGCGGAGCCTTCTGACCTCGGCCCACAGGAATGCTGACGCGTCAGCGTCAGTGCTTGTCGGTTTTGGAGGTCAGCCAGTCCATCAGAGCCAGCAGGACGCCCGAGACCACGAACGTCAGGTGGATCACAACACCCCACAGCGCCTCGGTTTCGTTCAGCGAATAGCCGGGCTTGCCGATGTTCATGAAGGTCTTGAGCAACTGGATGCCGGAGATCGCCACGATCGAGGCGATCAGCTTCATCTTCAGGCCCGAGAAGTCGACGGTGCCCATCCACGGCGGCCGGTCGGTCTCGCCCTCGAGATCGAGCTTGGAGACGAAATTCTCATAGCCGGAGAACATCACGATCAGCAGCAGATTGCCGGCCAGTGACAGATCCACCAGCGTCAGCACCGCCAGAATGGCGTCGTTCGAGCTCAGACCCGTGCCCGGGCCCATCATCAGGGCCTTGGGCACGTAGTAGAACAGGTCCCGCAGGAAGACCGCCAGCAGCATCAGCAGAGCCAGCGCCAGGCCCGCGTAGAAGGGGGCCATCAGCCAGCGCGACTGGAACAGCAGGCGCTCGAACGCCGTCTCGACCCTGGGCTTGATCCCCACCGTCAGCTCCCCCGTTTCAGCTTCTCAGCGTCGCGCCGACCTTGGTCGCCGCGGCGACGACCTTGCCCGACAGGGCCTCGATCTCGGCCTCGGTCAGGGTGGCCTCCACCGGCTGGAGCTCGACTTCCAGCGCGACCGACTTCATCCCCTCGGGCACCCCGGTGCCGCGATAGACGTCGAACACCCGCACATCGCTGATCAGGACCTTGTCGGCCCCGGCCACGGCGCGGACCAGGTCGCCGGTCGCCTTGCCGTCCTCGACCACGAAGGCGAAGTCGCGGGTCAGGGGCATCAGATTGGCCAGGCTGGCCGCCCCGCGCGCCTTGGACTTCGCGCCGCGCGGTTCGGGCAGGGCGTCCAGCACGATCTCGAACGCCAGCATGGGCGCGTCGGCGTCCAGCGCCTTCAGCACGCGCGGGTGCAGGGCGCCGAACTCGACCATGACGTTCTTCGGACCGAGTTGCAGGCGGGCCGAGCGGCCCGGATGCCACCAGTCGCGGTTCTGGCCCTGCGCCAGCTGCAGCGAGGCGACAGGCGCGCCCAGCTGTTCCAGCAAGGCCATCAGGTCGCCCTTGAGCGCGAACAGGGTGTCTTCAGCCCCGCCGCCCCAGTGGCGGGCGCTGCGTGGGGCCACCAAGCCAGCGATGACCGTGCGCTGGCCGTTGGGCTGGTCGTCCAGATAGATCGGACCGATCTCGAACAGGGCGGCGTCCGCATGGCCGCGGGCGGCGTTGCGGGCGGCGGCCTGGATCAGGTTCGGCAGGGCCGAGGGCCTCATGCAGTCCAGATCGGCCGCGATCGGGTTTTCCAGCACCAGCTTTTCATCGCCGCCGCCGAACAGGGCCGCTGTCGATTGCTTGGTGAAGGACCAGGTGACGGCCTCGGCATAGCCCATGGCGGCCAGCGCCCGGCGGGCCAGACGCACCCGGGCCTGACGCGGGCTCAGCACGCCGCGCGACGGCGCACCCTGATCGGGCAGGGGCGTGGACGGCAGTTCGCCGAAGCCCTCAATGCGAGCGACCTCCTCGACCAGATCGGCCGGGCCTTCGGCATCGCGGCGCCAGGTCGGCGGCGTCACCGACCACGGCGAACCCTTGGCGACCTCGAAGCCGAGAGCCGTCAGGATGTCCGCGATCCGATCGTCGGTCAGGGTCAGACCGGTCAGCGAGCCAACGCGGGCCGGGTCGAAGGCGAAGGCCGACGGCGCAGCCGGAGGCGCGCCGACGATGGCGATCTCCGACGGCTCGCCGCCGCACAGGTCGAGGATCAGCTTGGTCGCCAGCTCCAGCCCGTCGCGGACCGAATGCGTGTCCACGCCACGGGCGAAGCGATACTGGGCGTCCGAATTCAGCGTCAGGGTGCGGCCGGTCTGGGCGATCAGGATGGGATCGAACCAGGCGCATTCGACGAAGACGTCGGTGGTCTCGTCCGAGCAGCCGGTGCTCTCGCCGCCCATGACGCCGCCCAGGCCGATCGGTCGCTCGCCGGCGGCGTCGGAGATCACGCACATCGTCGGATCGACCGCATAGGTCTTGCCGTCCAGCGCGATCAGATGCTCGGGCTCGCCGGTGTCGCTGGCGACCTGTCCGGCGCGCACGACGATCTGATCGCCCGACAGCTTGGCCACGTCATAGACGTGCAGCGGCCGCGCGCGGTCGTACGAGATCAGGTTGGTCACATCGACCAGCCGGTTGATGGAGCGCAGGCCGATGGCCTCGAGACGGCGCTTCAGCCACTCGGGCGACGGGCCGTTCTTCACGCCGCGGATGAAGCGCCCGCCGAAGGTGGGGCACATCTCCGGCGCATCGATGCTCACGGTGACGGGCGAAACGAACGTCCCTGCGATCGGCTCGACCTTCGGGGTTCTCAGCGTGCCGAGGCCGGCGGCCGCCAGGTCGCGGGCGATGCCGGCGACACCCAGCCAGTCGGGGCGGTTCGGGGTGACCTCGAAGTCGATAACCGGTTCGGCGCCGAACACGCCAGCGGCGGGCTCGCCCACCTTCAGGGCGTCATCCAGTTCCAGAATGCCGTCGCTTTCGTCTGCCAGCTCAAGCTCCGAGCCCGAGCACAGCATGCCGTTCGAGACCACGCCGCGCACCGGCTTCTCGACCAGGGTCACGCCCAGACCCGGCACATAGGCGCCAATCGGGGCGTAGATGGTGGTCAGGCCCGCGCGCGCGTTCGGCGCGCCGCAGACGATCTCCTTCATCCCGTCGACGGTCTCGACCTGGCAGACCTGCAGGCGATCGGCGTTGGGATGGCGTTCGGCCGAGACGATCTTCGCCACCGTGAAGGGCGCGAGCGCCGCGATCGGGTCGTGGACTTCCTCGACCTCGAGGCCGGCCATGGTCATGGCGTCGGCCACGGCGGCGACGTCGGCTTCCGTATCGAGATGCTCCTTCAGCCAGGAGAGGGTGAATTTCACGAGTTGGGTCCCACCGCCGGGTTGGCTTCGCTCAGACGCTTGATGCCGTGCTCCAGCTCGTCCAGCAGCTCGTCCGAGCCGGTGTAGCCGACCTGCACGAACTGGCAGCGCACGAAGCGACAGTTCGACATGCCGATCACGCCGGCCATCTTCTCGCGGCTGACCGGGCGGTACAGCAGGGTGCGGGCGTCCGTCGTCGTGCCCATGGCGCAGCTCTCGAACTGCGTGCCGTTCATGACAGCCATGACGGCAGGGCCTTCGATCACGCAGTCGGTGAAGGTCTTGCCCTCGATGAACATCTCGCCGGCGTTCCAGTGCTGGACGGCCAGCGACGGCAGCCAGATGGCTTCCTTCTCGAAGGTCTTGCGGGCCACCAGGGCGCGGCCGGCCGCTTCTTCAGCGGACATCTTGGCGGTCTCGTCGGTCATCGTGCGATCTCTTGTTCTGTATCTGGCGGTCAGTCGGTCGTGGCGACCTGGTCGATCAGCATCTGCAGCAGTTCCTCGCTGCCCGTGATGCCGATCGTCTGGAACTGGCACCGGTTGAATGTGCAGTTGCGGACCGGAATGGCCCCGATCCCCATGGCGCCCATCGGGCGGAACAGCATGTTGCGCATGTCGCCGGACGTCGGGCCGAAGTTGGTGTTGCTGAACTCCACCCCGTCGAGGACCAGCATCAGCGCCGGCCCCTCGATCATGCAGTCGGTGAACGTCCGGTTTTCCAGACGCACCCCGCCTCCCGACTGCACGCTGGCGCGATAGAGGTCGAACAGGGTGAAGCGCCCGCCGACGAACTCCTTCGCAAGAGGGTCGATGGTTCGCTGGGTCTGGGGCGACGGGGGAGGCTGGTCGGTCATCAGGACAGTCCGCTTGCGGAATTGGGGGCGACGAAGGCCGAGAAGCCGTAGTGCGACAGCCACCGGGTGTCGGCGTCGAACATCGGACGCAGGTCGGAAATGCCGTACTTCAGCATGGCGAGGCGATCCACGCCCATGCCGAAGGCGAAGCCCTGATACTCGTCCGGATCGATGCCGCAGGCGCGCAGGACGTTGGGGTGCACCATCCCGCAGCCCAGGATCTCCATCCAGCTGTCGCCGGTGTTCAGCTTCAGCTCGCCGCCCGAGCGGTCGCAGCGGATGTCCATCTCGGCCGACGGTTCGGTGAACGGGAAATGGTGCGGGCGGAACCGGGCATCGACGCCGTCCACCTCGAAGAAGCGGGCGACGAAGGTCTCAAGCGTCCACTTCAGGTGGCCCATGTGGATGCCCTTGTCGATCACCAGACCCTCGACCTGGTGGAACATCGGCGTGTGGGTCGCGTCCGAATCTTTCCGGAAGGTCCGGCCCGGGGCGATGATCCGGATCGGCGGCTTCTGCGTCATCATCGTACGCACCTGCACCGGGCTGGTGTGGGTGCGCAGCACCTTGCGCTCGCCCGTTTCCGGGTCGGGCTTCAGGAAGAAGGTGTCGTGCATCTCCCGCGCCGGGTGTTTGGGCGGGAAGTTCAGGGCGGTGAAGTTGTGGAAGTCATCCTCGACGTCCGGGCCTTCCGCCACCGCGAAGCCCATGTCGGCGAACAGGGCGATCATCTCGTCCATCACCTGCATGGTCGGATGGACGCTGCCCTTGCGGCGCGGGCGCGACGGCAGGGTCAGGTCGACGTGCTCGGCCTTCAGTCGGGCGTCAAGCTCGGCGGCCTCAAGCTCACCCTTGCGTGCGGCCAGCGCCGACTGCACGCGGTCGCGCAGGCCGTTAATCATCGGCCCCTTCTCGCGGCGCTCGTCGGGGCTCATCGCGCCCATGCCCTTCAGTAGGCCCGAGATGGAGCCGGACTTGCCGAGAGCGGAGACGCGGATGTCCTCGACGGCCGCGGCGGTTTCCGCCGAGCCGATGGCGTTGATCAGGTCGAGTTCGAGTTGGGCGAGATCGGTCATGTCGCGATCCGTCTAGCGGCTGGGGGCCAAAGCAAAAAGCCCCCCGGCGTGCGCCGGAGGGCTTTTGCGTCTTCCGTTGCCGGAAAAGCTTACGCCAGGGCGGCGCGGACCTTGTCGGCGACGGCCTTGAAGCCGGCTTCGTCGGCAGCGATCGAGGCCAGAACCTTGCGGTCCAGTTCGATGCCGGCCTTGTTCAGGCCGTGGATGAACTGCGAGTAGGTGAAGCCTTCCAGACGGGCGGCGGCGTTGATGCGCTGGATCCACAGGGCGCGGAAGTTGCGCTTCTTGTTGCGGCGGTCGCGATAGGCGTACTGGCCAGCGCGGTCGACGGCGGCCTTGGCGGCGCGGATGGTGTTTTTGCGGCGGCCGTAGAAGCCCTTGGCTTGCTTCAGGACCTTCTTGTGTTTGGCGTGGGACGTTACGCCCCGGGTGACGCGAGCCATGTCGCTATCCTTTCAAATTCTTTGGGAGATCAGTCAGTCAGCGCGCGCCAATCAGGCGTACGGCATGTAGGACTTGATCTTCTTGGCGTCGGCGTCGGCCATGACCGAGGTGCCGCGGTTCTGGCGGATGTATTTGCTGTTGTGGCTGATCAAGCGGTGACGCTTGCCAGCAACGCCGGCCTTAACCTTGCCAGTCGCCGTGAATTTGAAGCGCTTCTTGGCGCCCGACTTCGTCTTCAGTTTCGGCATTTTCACTCTCTCTTTTGAGCGGGTTACCGCGTCTCGGGCCCGGAAGCCCTCGATATGGTCGCCCTGATTAGGAACCGCCCAGGCATGCCTGTTCGCCCGACGGTTCGGTACGCGAAGGCGCGGCTTCTAGTCGATGTGAGGCTTCAGGGCAAGCAGAGTCTGGGTTTCAGGCCGATTCAGCCAGCACCTTCGCCTGCTGGCTCCGAAAGGCCCGGCCGGCGTTGATCGCCATGATCGCCGCCGGGACCGTCAGGGCCGCGCCGACCAGGAAGGGCCAGTCATGCCCGAGGGTGGAGAACAGGGCTCCTGCCGCCATCGGGCCAAAGATCCGGGCGATCGAGCCTGAGGCCATGTTCAGGCCCAGCATGGCGCCCTGCCGGTCCGGCGGCGTCGAGCGGCTGATCATCGCCGAGATGTTCGGCATGGCCAGCGACATCCCGCAGGCCCCGACCGCCATGACGATCGGAATGATCCAGCCCTGCACGACCGGCAGGGTGAAGGCCCCGAGGTCCAGCGAAACAGCGGGGAACCAGGCGGTCGGCGCCGCCACCTGCGCGATCAGGGACGCGCCGAACAGAAGCATGCCGGTCGCCAGCACCCGCGCCTCCCCGAACTTCCGCGCCAGCCGGCCTGCCAGGAATCCCTGGTTCAGGGTCGAGATGATGCCCACGATCATGAAGCTGAGCCCCACCTCGCGAGCGCCCCAGCTGTATCGGTCCTCGGCCCACAGGCCGAACACGCTCTCCATGGCCGAGAAGCCGGCCATATAGACCAGCGACACCATCAGTACCCGCGACACGACCGGATTGGCCCGTGCGTCGTGCAGGCCGGACAGGAAGCGCGGCCGCGGCGCAGCCGGATCGGCCTTGGCCCGGCTTTCGCGCAGGAAGACCAGCACGCCCAGCGCCGCCAGAGCCGCCAGTCCAGCCGCCGTGAAGATGGGCAGCTGATAGCCGATATGGCCCAGCTGGGGCTGGGTCAGCAGGCCGCCGAGGCCCGGCCCGACGATGAAGCCCAGACCGAAGGCCGCGCCGATCAGCCCCATCCGCCCGGCGCGCTGCTCGGGCGGGGTGACGTCGGCGACATAGCCCTGCACCGTCGAGATATTGCCTGCGCCCAGTCCGGTGAACAGCCGCACCGCGATGGCCAGCCAGATGTCCGGCACGAAGGCCAGCGCCAGATAGCCGATGGCGTTGGCGCCGACGGTCATCATCAGCACCGGCTTGCGCCCGATCCGGTCCGACAGCCGGCCCCAGAAGGGTTCGGCGAAGAACTGGCCCAGCGAATAGGCCGAGAACATCAGGGTGATCTGCCAGGCCTCGGCGTTCAGGCTCTGCGCGAAGAAGGGCAGCAGCGGCACCACCAGGCCGAAACCGACCAGATTGATGAAGACTACCGCAAACAGCACCGCCAACGCCGGCGCCTTGGGTGACGAAGAGGACGGCGTCGACGGAGTGGCCATGGCTCCGCTTCTATGACGGCCCCGGTCCGGCGTCGATGTCTCGATCAGCGTGCAGGGTTGTGCGCCTCAAGGAACCGCATGGTTTCGCTCAGCATCCGGCGCCGGGTTGCGGACTGCGAGAGCCAGTGGTCCTCGCCTGCCATCTCGATCAGCTCGACCGGCTTGCCGGCCCGTCTGAGGGCGTCAGCCATGATGCGGCTCTGCTCTATGGGAACGACCGTATCGTCGCGGCCGTGGATCAGAAGCAGAGGCCCATCGATCCGGGCCGCGAGATGCGCGGGCGAACGATCATCGAGAGCCCGGTCGTTGAGCCGCGCTGCGCCCATGGACCGGTTCCAGTAGCGAACGGTCTGGCTGTCGCGATGCCGTTCCTGGCGCGACTCGCGGTTGACCATCCGGCGAAGGTCCGACACCCCGGCTACAGAAACGCCGCAGCGATAGACGCCTTGATCCAGCGTCAGGCCGGCCATCGCAGCATAACCGCCGTAGCTGGCGCCTACGATGCAGACCCGGCTGGCGTCGATGATGCCTTCAGCTGCGAGCCAGCGAACCCCGTCCGACAGGTCCGTCTGCATCCTGCCGCCCCATTCGCCGTAACCTGCTTCGAGGAAGGCGCGGCCATAGCCGGTCGATCCCCGGAAATTGGCCTGCAGCACCGCATAGCCGCGCGACGCCATGGCCTGCGCCCACCAGTCGAACCCGGCGACGTCCCGTGCAGCCGGCCCTCCGTGGGCAAGCACGACCAGCGGCAGGCTGTCTGGATCAGATGCGCCGGGAGGAAGCGTCAGATAGCCGTGAATGCGCTGTCCATCCTGGGCGAGGTACTGGACCGGCCTTACCTCCCCGACATGATCAGGGCTGATGGCGGGATAGGCGTCCGCGATGATGTCCGCGGCGCCGCGGGCGAAATCCACCAGATGAAACTGACCCGCCTCGGCCGTTTCGGTGAAAACGACGATCCGGCCCAGCGCGTCGCTCCACGAAACCAGCTCCGGATTGCGTTCCGCAAAGGCCCGCTCCACGAGCTGCCACCGGGCCGAGGCGTCCGGGTCCAGGAACTCGTATCTGACGCCGTTCACCTCAACACGTCCTGCGCCAATCAGCAGACCAGTCGCCGGATGATGGATGAGGAAGTCCGGATGGTGCTCGAAGGGCAGCCTGGTCCAGACGCCGCTGTCGATGTCGACCTCGAACCATGTCTGGATGTAGTCGGCCTCTGCAGACGAAAGATCCGGCCGGTCCGCATTCACGATGATCGTTCGGGGCGAACGGCCCTGTCCATGCAGTGTCGGGCTGTCCAGCGGCGCCTCGACTGTCCAGGCGTCCCGGTAGTTCTGGCCGTCAGGCAGGCGCAGCGCCCACCGGCCGGTCCGGTCGTCATATCTTGAGATCGCGATGACCTTGCCGTCACCGTCCAGCACATGGTCCTCGGTGGTGTGGTCCATATAGGCGACGGTACGGCCGCGACCCGTCCGCAGGTCGATGCGGTGCAGGTCGATGTTCTCGGTGCGGATGTTGACGCCACGCACGAAGAGGGCCTCGCCCTGCGTTGTCGCCCGCACGGACGCGGGGCCGTAGAGCACGGCCAGCACATCCGGCGTCCGGTCGAAGACCTGCGTGATCCGTCCCGTGGAAAGATCGATCAACTGGCCGAAGAACAGCTCCGAGCGGGGAATGGCCAGTGCAGGAACGTCGCGAGTTTGGGATGTGACGACAAGGATACGCCCGTTGCCGACCCACCGCAGATCGCGGACCTTGATTGTGCCAGCATCGCTGGAGAAGAGGCGCGCTCCGTCCGCGAGCCTGTTGATGACGATCTCGCGCTGTTCGTCCACGACCCTGACCCGCGCCAGCATTTCGCCGTCGGGCGAAAGCTGGATGTGTTCGATCGCAGGGGATCCGCCGTAGACTTCGAGGGGCGGGGCGTCCGATTGGGCATGCGCGATACCGGCGCACGCAAGCAGGCCGGCGGCCATGGCGACCGCCACAAGAACTCTGACAAACACAGGCGCAATCCCCCACGGCCACACTGACTGGCCATGTGTAACTATTCCGGGATGGGCAGGAGGATGCAAGCAGGGCGTGTCGCCCTGTGTGCGCGAGCCAGGCATGAAAACGCCCCGGCCGTTTCCGACCGGGGCGCTTCTGATCTCTGATCGGATCCGGAGACTATTTCGGCGCCAGGATCATGATCATCTGGCGGCCTTCCATACGCGGGGCGTACTCGACCTTGGCGATCTCCTCGAAGTCCGCCTGAACCTTGTTCAGCAGCTTCATGCCCAGCTCGGGGTGCGCCATTTCACGACCGCGGAAGCGCAGGGTGACCTTCACCTTGTCGCCCTCGTCGAAGAAGCGGTGCATGGCCTTCGCCTTCACCTCATAGTCGTGGGTGTCGATGTTCGGGCGGAGCTTGATCTCCTTGAGCTCGACGACCTTCTGACGCTTGCGCGCCTCGGCCTTCTTCTTCTGCTCCTGGAACCGGTGCTTGCCGTAATCCAGGATCTTGCAGACCGGAGCGTCAGGGTTGGCGACGATCTGGACGAGGTCCAGTCCGGCTTCCTCGGCGGCCTCGAGCGCTGCGGACAGCGGCATCACGCCCTGTTTCTCGCCGTTCTGATCGATGAGCAGAACGCGGGTGGCGCGGATTTCCTGGTTGATGGGCGGCCCGTCCTTCACGGGCGGCGCTTGCATGGGACGGCGAATGGGCGTCGGTTCCTTATGTGGTCGGTAAAGTCGGATGTTCTGACAGGACGAAGCGCGCGACGGATCGCGACGTTCCTCCCAAGCGGCCCTATATGACCGTCAAAGCCCGTATTTTCAAGGCTTCGCGGGCGAAGCTACGCCGATGTAGCTGTCGTGTAACGCGATGACGGCATCGAACACATGGTCGACGCTCAGGTCCTCGATAGGGGCGAACTGGCCGCGGGTTTCGTTCGACGCCGCCGTCCGCGTCTTCGGCCCCCACGGTCCGTAGAGCCACCACTCCGTCGGCCCGAACAGGCCCAGCGTCGGACCGCCCAGTGCCGCCGAGACATGCATCAGGCCGGAATCATTGCCGACGAACAGGTCTGCCCGGTCGATCGCCGCCGCAGATGCGAGGATGTCGCCCTTGCCGACGAAATCGATGCCCCGCGGACCGGCAGCTTCCAGCGCCGGGGTTGCGGGCGGCCGGTCGCCGGGTCCGCCCACCGGCATGAAGCGCCAGCCGTCGAAGCGGGAATCCGCCTTCAGGCGCTCGACCAACTGGCCCCAGCGCTCGGCCGGCCAGCTCTTGCCCGGCTGGTGGGCGATGGGGGCCAGGGCGATGATCGGCCCGGGACCAGAACCGCCAGTCAGTTGCGGATCGATCACGGCGGCCGCCTCCGACCTGGCCTGGTCGTCCAGCCAGATCTCCGGGTCCAGCGCCGTGTCCGAGCCCATCAGCTTCGAGACCATCTCGACCTTGCGCAGGCCGGTCTCCCACGAGCGGTTATAGATCACGCGCCGTTTGGCCGGGATGAGATAGGCCAGCGCAGAGCCGCGAATATCGATGACCAGATCCCAGCGACGCCCCGCGACCTGTTTCCACAGATCGACCCAGTGTCCGGCCATCTTCTTCTTGTCGAGGATGATGGTCTCGACGACGCCCGGCGCCGACCGGAAGAAGGGCGCAGGCGGCCGGCCGCAGGCGACGGTGATCCGCGCACCCGGCAACTGCCGGCCGATCTCGCGGATCACGCCGGAGGAGATCACGCAGTCGCCGATCCGGTTGGAGGTGACAAACAGGACCGTGGGTTCGGACACGCTTTACGCCTTCGCTTCTCTGTTCCGGTTTCGCTATCAGTCCCCGAACGATTTCGCGAGAGGCAGGCTGATGGATCAGGTCGAACGACTGGCGCGCCCGGACGGCGAAACCCTTGCCCTGAAGCGGGTGCGCGGGACCGGACCGACCGTCGTCTGGATCGGCGGATTCCGCTCGGACATGGAAGGAACCAAGGCGCTGGCGCTGGACGCCGCCGCCCGCGAGCGCGGCTGGAACTACGTCCGCTACGATCATTTCGCCCACGGCGCTTCGTCCGGCGACTGGCGTCAGGCCACCATCGGGCGCTGGCGCGAGGACGCCATCGCCCTGATCGACAGTCTCGAGGGGCCTGTCATTCCGGTCGGCTCTTCAATGGGCGGCTGGGTCGCCCTGCTGGTGGCGCTGGCTCGTCCCGATCGGATCGCCGGCCTCGTCCTGGTCAATCCGGCGCAGGATTTCACCGAGCGTCTGATGTGGCCGGGTCTTCAGGACCATGTCCGGCAGGCGATCGTCCGGGACGGCGAGGCCCTGATCGTCGAGGAGGGGCTGGGCGAATACGTCCTGACCCGCAACATGTTCGAGGAGGCGAGGAACTGGCTCCTGCTCGACGGGGCGGTCGAGGTCGCGGCTCCGGTCCATATTCTCCAGGGGCGGGCGGACGACACCGTGCCCTGGCGGCACAACGCCCTGCTGGTCGAGCGCCTGACCGGCGGAGACATCACTCTGGACCTGATCGCAAACGGGGATCATCGTCTGTCCACGCCCGCCGACCTGGACCGACTGGTCGAAGCCGTCGAGCGGAACCGTCACGCGACGCCGACATTGTCCTGATATCCAAGGAGATCGACATGCGAATCCGGGTTCTCGCCACCCCCGTCGTCCTCGGCCTCGCCCTCGCGGCCTGCGCCTCGGATCCGAACGTCACCGACCGCTACAGCAGCGACTTCGACCGGCTGACCGAACAATGCCGCGCCCGCGGCGGGATTCTCTCGCCGACCGGCGGCACGACCGGCCGGCCGCAGACGGAATACGTCTGCGAGGTGCGCGGTCAGACCGGCCGTGCGCCCTCCGGTTGAAATCTGACGCGACCTGAGGTCTTCTCATCCCCGGGATAGGAGATCACTCATGCGTGTCACCTTGCTTCTGTGCGCGGCGCTCGCCGTGTCGGCCTGCGCATCCGCTTCGCCGGATGGGTCGGGCAGCCAGCGCCTTGCCCGCCTGACCGAGGAGTGCACCCAGCGTGGGGGCGTCCTGCGCATGTCGGACCGTTCCAACGGCTACACCGGCGATTACGTCTGCGGTGGCGCGCCTGTCCGACAGGAGCCCTACGACCAGTTCAGACGAGAAGCGCGCTGATCGCCTGACGCGCGGCGTCGCCGAGGTCGGGACGCTTGAGCGCCAGCGCGACGTTGGCGCGCAGCAGACCGATCTTGTCGCCGCAGTCGTGGGTTACGCCCTCGTACTCATAGGCGGTGAAGGACTGGCTGCCCATCAGTCGCGCCATGGCGTCGGTCAGCTGTATCTCTCCGCCGGCGCCCCGCTCCTGGGTCTCCAGCAGATCAAATATCTCGGGCTGCAGGATGTAGCGACCCGAGATCGACATGTTGGAGGGGGCCGTTCCCTGCGCCGGCTTCTCCACCATCCCCTTCATGGCGAAGCGACGACCGTCATGGGCTGACGGATCGATGATGCCGTACTTGTGGGTCTCGCTCGCCGGGACCTGTTCGACGCCGATGACGTTGCCACCCACCTCGGCATAGAGGTCGGCCAGTTGCTTCAGGGCCCCGGGCGCCGAATCGACGATCACGTCCGGCAGGATCACGGCGAAGGGCTCGTCGCCGATGATGTCGCGGGCGCACCAGACCGCGTGGCCCAGACCCTTGGGCTGCATCTGGCGGGTGAAGCTCATCTCACCGGCCTCGGCCAGTTCGGCGTTCATCATCTCGAGGATGTCGGTCTTGCCCTTCGCGGCCAGCTGGGCCTCAAGCTCGATCTGGTGATCGAAATAGTCCTCGATCGCCTGTTTGGCGCGTCCGGTGACGAAGACGATGTGCTCGATCCCGGCCTCGCGCGCTTCCTCGACGATGTAGCTGAGGATCGGTCGATCGACGACGTTCAGCAGCTCCTTCGGCGTGGTCTTGGTGCCGGGAAGCACGCGTGTGCCGAGGCCGGCGACGGGGAGCACAGCCTTGCGAAGGCGACGGGGAGTTGCGGTCATCGGCGATCCTGAACAGCGAATTCGGCCACCCTAACGCATCAGGCGGCCGATGCGATCACTCAACCGTCACGGACTTGGCGAGATTGCGCGGCTGATCGACGTCGGTCCCCTTCTGCACGGCCGTGTAGTAGGCCAGCAGTTGGACCGGGATGGCGTAGATCAGAGGTGCAATCAGCGTGTGGCATTCCGGTGCGTCGACCCGGTGAATGCCGGCGCCGTGAGGATCGGGGGCCGACTTCGGCGCAATCATGATGACCGGCCCGCCGCGCGCCGCGACCTCCTGAAGGTTTGACGCCGTCTTCTCATAGACGTCGTCCATCGGCGCCAGGGCCACGATCGGCGTCAGCTCGTCGACCAGGGCGATCGGCCCGTGCTTCAGCTCGCCGGCGGCATAGCCTTCGGCGTGGATGTAGCTGATCTCCTTGAGCTTCAGCGCGCCTTCCATGGCCAGGGGGAACATCGAGCCGCGGCCGAGGAACAGGACGTCCGTCGCCTTGGCGAGGTCCTGGGCGACGTCCTTCAGCGCATCTTCCATCTGCATGGTCTCCGCGATCAGGCGCGGCGCCTCGAAGAGCGCCTTGACCAGTTCGGATTCCACGGCGGGGTCGATCCGGCCGCGCTGGACGCCGGCGGCGACGGCCAGGGCCAGCAGGGCGGCGACCTGGGCCGTGAAGGCCTTGGTCGAGGCGACGCCGATCTCCGGCCCGGCGTGGGTCGGCCAAAGGGCGTCGGCCTCGCGCGCCATAGACGACGTGTGGACGTTGACCAGGGCCGCGGTTCTCAACCCCTGCGCCTTGCACCAGCTCAGGCTGGCGAGGGTATCTGCCGTTTCGCCCGACTGACTGACGGCGACGGCCAGCGTCCCTTTCGATACTGCCGGCTGGCGATAGCGGAACTCCGAGGCGATCTCGACGTCGCACGGCAGGCCGGCCAGCCGCTCGAACGCATAGCGGCCGATCTGGCCGGCATAGAAGGCGGTGCCGCAGGCGACGATCTGGATGCGGTCGATCGAGGCGAAGTCGATGTCTTCCGAACGCGCCTTGCCGTTCACGAAGTCGAGGTAGTGCGACAGGGTGTGCTGGACGCTGTCCGGCTGCTCGTGGATTTCCTTCTCCATGAAGTGCCGGTACTCGCCCTTCTCGACCAGGGCCGAAGAGGCCGACACCTGCACGATGGCGCGATCCGCAGGGGCGCCCGACGCGTCGAACATCCGCGCGCCGGAGCGGTCCAGGGCGACGTAGTCGCCCTCTTCCAGATAGCTGATCTTCTGGGTGAACGGACCGACCGCCAGCGCGTCTGAACCGAGGTACATCTCGCCCTCGCCCCAGCCGACGACCAGCGGGCTGCCGCGCCGGGCGCCGAGGATCAGTTCGTTCTCGCCCTCGTTCAGGACTGCAAGAGCGTAGGCGCCGGTTAGCTGGTCCAGCACCACCTTGAACGCCGCCAAAGGATCATTGTGGCGCTCCAGCTCGCGGTTCATCAGATGGGCCACGACCTCGGTGTCGGTCTGGCTCTCGAAATCACTGCCGCCCGCGACCAGCTCGGCCTTCAGCTCCGCGAAATTCTCGATGATGCCGTTGTGAACCAGCGTCACCCGTCCCGCCTTGTGCGGGTGGGCGTTGGCGGTGGTCGGCGCGCCGTGGGTGGCCCAGCGAGTGTGGCCGATGCCGACGGTCGCGTTCAGCGGCTGCTCGGTGAGGACGGTTTCAAGCTCGCGGATCTTGCCCTTGGCCCGACGGCGCTCGATGCGGCCGTCAACGAGCGCGGCGACGCCCGCCGAGTCGTAGCCCCGGTATTCAAGACGCTTCAGACTATCGATCAGGCGCGGAACGGCCGGGCCAACACCCGTAACCCCAATAATGCCGCACATCCGAAACCCCCGAAAATCAGTATTTCCGCACTTCTCGCCGCGGCTGTATGCCGATAAGCGATCGCCGGCTCTCCGGCGATCTTCCTCTAGGCGAGAGCGGTGGGCTATTACATCTGAAAAGCGGTTTCGCAACGTTACGGCGAAATGCCCGAGGGATCAGGATATTGGCTGAACGACGCTACTTCGGCACTGACGGCATTCGCGGTCAGGCCAACTCGCACCCGATGACACCCGAGGTGGCGCTGCGCGTCGGCCTCGCCGCAGGCCGGCTTTTCATGTCGTCGGACAACCGTCGTCACCTGGTTGTGATCGGAAAGGACACGCGCCTGTCCGGTTACATGATCGAGCCCGCGCTCGTGGCCGGCTTCAGCTCGGCCGGCATGGATGTGCTGACCTTCGGCCCCCTGCCGACCCCCGGTGTGGCGATGATGACCCGCTCGATGCGCGCCGACATCGGCGTGATGATCTCGGCCTCGCACAACAATTTCGCCGACAACGGCATCAAGCTGTTCGGTCCGGACGGCTACAAGCTGTCTGACGAAGTCGAGCTGAAGATCGAGGCCATGATGGACGAAGCGCTGGACACCGGTCTGGCGGCTCCGGACCAGTTGGGTCGGGTCAAGCGCATCGACGACGCCCAGGCGCGCTACATCGAGATCGCCAAGGCCAGCTTCCCAAAACGCCTCAGCCTGCAAGGCCTGCGCATCGCCATCGATTGCGCCAACGGCGCCGGCTACAAGGTGGCGCCGACGACGCTCTACGAACTGGGCGCCGAGGTGTTCCCTGTCGGTGTCGATCCGAACGGCGTGAACATCAACGAGCAATGCGGCTCGACCCACCCTGACGCCCTCGTCGAGGCGGTGAAACGCTACCGCGCCGACATCGGCATCGCCCTGGACGGCGACGCGGACCGCCTCATCATCTGCGACGAGAAGGGACAGATCGTCGACGGCGACCAGATCATGGCGCTGGTCGCGCTGGACTGGGCGCGACGCGGCCTGCTGACCGGTGGCGGGCTGGTCGCCACGGTCATGTCCAACCTCGGGCTGGAGCGGGCGCTGGTCGCGGAAGGCCTGACGCTGGAGCGGACCAAGGTCGGCGACCGCTACGTCATGGAGCGGATGCGTGAAGGCGGCTTCAATGTGGGCGGCGAGCAGTCGGGCCACATCATCCTGCATGATCACGCCACGACCGGCGATGGCCTGATGTCGGCCCTGCAGGTGCTGGCGGTGATGGTCGAGTCCGGCCGTCCGATGAGCGAGCTGGCCCGCCAGTTCGACAAGGTCCCGCAGCTTCTCCAGAACGTCCGCTACACTGCCGGCAAGCCGCTGGAGGACGCACAGGTCAAGGCCGCCATCGCCGACGCCGAGGCCCGCCTCGTCGGTCAGGGCAGGCTGCTGGTCCGCCCGTCCGGCACCGAAAAGCTGATCCGCGTCATGGCCGAGGGCGATGACGAGGCGCTGGTGAAGTCGGTGGTCTCCGATGTCGCCGCGGCGGTGAAGGCGGCGGGTTAGCCCGCCACCGGTTCCACCATCAGCACCACCTGATCCGGCGCGCCCAGCCCGCCGTTGTGGCAGGTCGCGGCGCGGAACTGCAGATCGTGGCAGATGCGGATTTCGCGCAGGCGATTGCCCGACGCCACAGCGATGAAGATGGCGTCGCGAGGCAGGCCCGGATTGGCGGCGACGAAGGCGTCACGCAGGGCGCCCGCCGTCGGTCCCCGATCCCCGTTCCCGCCCAGCGTTGTCGGATCGGGACGCTTCAGATTGTCGTAGAGGACGGCCGCCTGTTCGAAATAGGCCTCGGGCGTCTCCCACCCGCAGGTACCGTGCGCGGCCCATTCATGCTGCACCAGATCCACCGAGGGTGTCCGACACAGGTTGGCGCGGATGGTTGCATCGCTGACCCGTGTCGCCGGGCGGCAGTAGCGGGGGTAGGGGCGGCCGTCCGAGTTCGGCCACAGGCCGTGCAGGGTCCAGCCGAAGCGGTTGTCGCCGCCGCAGGCCAGATCGCCCTGTCCGTCGCCGCCCGCCTTGCAGGTCTCGGGCATCCAGGTGACGGCCAGCATGTGGAACCGGATCGGGCGATCCGCGATCACCTCGTCCGGCCGCACCCGTTCCATCTCGGGCGCGGGAAGGCGATCGGGCAGGCTGCAGGACGACGCGGCGTCGGCCCTGGTAACCGGCAGCGTAGCTGGCGGCGTCCCCTCGCAGGCGGCGAGGGCCAAAAGCAGGCCGAAGGCGGCGGTTCGTTTCAGCGTCATGCTGCAGTCTCCACGCCCAGCGTTCTGGCCATGTCCTCGATCCGCTTGCGGATATCCGGCACGGCGATGGTCTCCCAGAACGCGGCCCGGGCCGGCGGGCCCAGCACCAGAAGTCGGTCATCCGGCGCGCCGTCCGCGCCCAGAACCCGCCCCTGCGCATCCAGATCCAGCCCGAGTTTGAGCTCATCCAGTCGAGCCCGGCCTGAGGCCAGCAGCGGCCCGGTCAGCGGGTCCTTCGCCGGATCGTGACCCGGCCCGGTGCAGTCGATCAGCCAGCGGGCCGTCAACGGCGGCTGCGCCGGCCCCGACCGGGGCCTGAAACTCAGGCTGACGCCATCGGCATCCTGCTCGATCCGCGACACCCGCCCGGCCGTCACCGTCATCCGGCCAGCGGTCTGAAGCGCGGCCAGAGCCGCAGCGATACTGTCGGCGATACGGTGCCGGTGCACATCCCACCACGGACGCAGATGCCGGACCAGCCGGGCTCGCGTCGGCGCGTCCGCCGCCTGCCACAGCCCGGCGGTGATCGGGCGCAGCCCTTCCATCACCCCGCGCCAGCCGCTGTCCCCGGACAGGCGGCGCGCCTCATGCAGACGCCGGGAGGGCGCGGCTTTCAGCAACGCATCCGTCGGCGCGACCGGCGCGTCCGGCAGGGCCTCGTGCCCGCGCGGCGTCAGTCCCCGGCGCGACAGGGTCCTTGCCACGCCACGCCAGCCCCGGGCCTCAAGCCACAGCACCATGTCGACCATCGTCAGGCCCGTGCCGACGACGATGACGTCGTCCTCCGCCCCGATCCGGTCCAGTGCGCCCGGCCCCCAGGGATCGCCGATGACCCGGCCCTCGAGCTCGCCCGAGGAGGCTGCCTTGGGGGTTGGGTTGCCGGTGGCAAGGACGACGGCGTCGCCTTCGATGCTGCGCCCGTCGGCAAGTCGCACCGAGGTCCCGTCGATGGCCATGGCCTCGCCAATGATGCGCGAGATCAGCCCCGGCCGCGCGGCGTCCACCGATTCCAGGCGGTCCTGGACATAGAGGCCGTACAGTCGTCGAGGCGCAAAACCTTCCGGCGAGGCGTAGTCGGGGTGGTGATCCGCCAGCCAGTTCACGAAGTCGTCTGACCGACCCTCGACCGCGGTCATCCGGTTGGAACGAACGTTCAGGAGATGGCCGTCGAACGGCGTCGAATAGGCCACGCCCAGGCCGAAGTCCTGGCTGCGGTTGATGATGGTCGAGGCGATCCCGCCTTCGGCCAGCCGCGCGGCCAGCATGGCTCCGGAGAACCCGCCGCCGATGATCGTCACGCGCTGGATCTTGCCGTCCATGTCGCCTCCCGGTTGCCCGCTTCTGGACCGGGTCGCATCCGGGGTCAAACCGGGGCGGTCAGACCTCGATCAGATTTCCTGATTGTAGGCGCCGATCTCTTCGTACTTAGCGAGACGAGGCTTCACCTCTTCGCGGAAGAGGGCGCGCATGTCGTCCTCGGAGCGCATGCTCTCGACCACGACCACCAGCTCGGGCTTGTTGGACGAGGCGCGAACCAGAACCCACGAACCGTCTTCCAGATGCACGCGCACGCCGTTGACGGTGATCGCCTCGACGATCTTGCGGCCAAGGATCTCGCCGCCCGCGTCGGCCAGCGCCTGATACTCGGCCACGATCCGCTCCAGCACGCCGTACTTCAGCTCGTCGTCGCAGTGCGGGCTCATGGTCAGCGAGGTCCACGCGTCCGGCAGGGCCGTCTTCAGCTCGCTCAGGCTCTTGCCCGGATTGCGGTCCAACATGGCCAGCACCGCGCCGGCCGCGACGATGCCGTCGTCATAGCCGTGGCCCAGCGGGGCGTTGAAGAAGAAGTGGCCCGACTTCTCGAAGCCCGCCAGCGCGCCCAGCTCGGCGGTCTTGCGCTTGATGTAGCTGTGCCCGGTCTTCCAGTAGACCGTCTGCGCGCCATTGGCCGCCAGCACCTCGTCAGTCTTGTACAGGCCGGTCGATTTCACATCGACGACGAAGGTCGCGCCCGGGTGTAGGGCAGACAGGTCGCGGCCCAGCATCAGGCCGATCTTGTCGGCGAAGATTTCCTCGCCGGTATTGTCCACCACGCCGCACCGGTCGCCGTCCCCGTCGAAGCCCAGCGCGAGGTCCGCACCGGTCTCCTTCACCCGGGCCGCCATCTGCATCAGCATGGCGTGGTCTTCCGGGTTCGGATTGTATTTCGGGAAGGTGAAGTCGAGGTCGGTGTCCATCTCGATCACCTCGGCCCCCATCCGGCGCAGGGCCTCCGGGGCGAAGGCGCCGGCAGTGCCGTTGCCGCAGGCCGCGACCACCTTGATCGGCCGGCTCAGCTTCACCCGTTTCGAGACTTCCTCGATGTAGCGCTCGCGGAAGTCGTCGATCCGCGTCAGCGTTCCGCCCGCCCGGCTGACGCCCTCGGCGTTCAGCACGATCTCCTTCAGGCGACCGATCTCATCCGGGCCGAAGGTCAGAGGCGGATTGGCGCCCATCTTGACCCCGGTCCAGCCGTTCTCGTTGTGGCTGGCGGTGACCATGGCGACGCACGGCGCATCCAGCTCGAACTGGGCGAAATAGGCCATGGGCGACAGGGCCAGTCCGATATCCAGCACCTCCATCCCGCCTTCCAGAAGACCCAGCGTCAGAGCCTGCTTCACCGACAGGGAGTAGCCGCGGAAGTCGTGGCCCACGACGATCTTCGGTGTCTGGCCGATCTCGTGGATATAGGTCGCCAGACCCAGACCCAGCGCCTGGATGCCCAGCAGGTTGATTTCCTTCTCCAGCACCCAGCGCGCGTCGTATTCCCGGAAGCCCGTGGCCTTCACCAGAGGAATGGTCTCGTACTCCGCCGTGTTCGGACGAAGGTCGGCGCGGGGCTTTTGCATCTGTGATCCTGGGTTGCCGTTCCGGGCGGCGAAGCTGGCGGCGGTTGTAGCCGCGCAGGCCGCGAGGCCGCAACAACGCACGAGTCAGTGGCCGGGTCCCCGGAACCGCCGAACGCACCGAACCTTGACCCATTTCGACCCCGGGCCTACCCCGGTTCGACGTTCACCGGAGACCTTCATGCCCCGCCTGATCCTGTTGCGCCACGGCCAGAGCCAGTGGAACCTGGAAAACCGCTTCACCGGCTGGGTTGATGTCGATCTGACGGCCGAGGGCGAGGCCCAGGCCCGGCGCGGCGGCGAACTGATTGCGGAAGCGAAATTCAAGCCGGCGGTGATGTTCACCTCGGTCCTGAAGCGGGCGAAACGGACTGGCGCATTGGCGCTTGACGCCGCGAGCCTGAAGGATGTTCCCGTCATCGAGGACTGGCGTCTGAACGAGCGCCACTACGGCGGCCTGACCGGTCTGGACAAGGCCGAGACCGCCGCGAAGCACGGCGAGGATCAGGTGAAGATCTGGCGCCGCAGCTACGACATTCCGCCGCCGCCGCTGGCGCCGGGCGGCGAATGGGACTTCACCGCCGACGCCCGCTATGCCGGCAAGGACATTCCGGACACCGAGAGCCTGAAAACGACGCTGGATCGCGTCCTGCCCTACTGGAACGAGGCCATCGCCCCGCGCCTGCAGGCCGGCGAGGACGTGCTGATAGCCGCCCATGGCAACTCCCTGCGCGCCATCGTCAAACACCTGTTCGGCGTGCCGGACGACCAGATCGTCGGCGTCGAGATCCCGACCGGCAATCCGCTCGAGATCGATCTGGACGCCGGGCTCAAGCCGACGGCCGCCCGCTACCTCGACGACGCCCGCGCCACGCCGCTGCCGCCGGTTGGAGCCTGATCATGACCACCGCGCAGCAAGCCTCCGACGACATCCGCTTCATGGGCCGGGCCATTGCCCTGGCCAAGGCGCGGATGGGCCAGACCTGGCCCAATCCGGCGGTCGGCTGCGTGATCGTCAGGGACGGCGAGGTGGTGTCGGAAGCCGCTACGGCGCCCGGCGGACGTCCGCATGCCGAGGAGCAGGCTGTGCCTGCCGCCGGCGACAAGGCGAAGGGCGCTACCGCCTATGTAACCATGGAACCCTGCGGCGCGCGCTCGTCGGGCCGGACCTCCTGCTCGCACTTCCTGATGGACGCCGGCGTCACCCGCGTGGTGGTCGCCGCCGTCGATCCGTCGCCCTTCGCTTCGGGCCGCGGCGTGGAACGCCTGAAGAAGGCGGGGCTGGAGGTCGAGACCGGCCTGCTCGCGCCGGAGGCAGCCGTTCTGTACGAGGGCTACCTTCACAGGGTCGAGACCGGCCGGCCCATGGTCCGCATCGACGAGACGGGCCAGGGGTTCGACGCCCGGTTCGCCGCCTCCTCCCGATCCGACCTGCCGACCGAGCTCAAGCGCCTGGGCGAGGCTGGCTACACCCGCCTCTGGGTCGGACCGGGAGAACTGGCGGAAGCGCTACGGGATCAGGGGCTCCTGACTCTCTGAGTGAAATCCTGCTGTAACGCTCGATTCCACACGCTTTTTTAAGCGCCAGCGTGCCATTCTGGGTCAATGTCGGGGAACACGGCCCAGCCCGCCGCCAGAAGGCGCATCGATCAGAACGAACTGGACGCGATCTGCGCCCGGCATGACCGGCTGTGGCAGGCCAAGCCCGGGGGCGCCCGCGCGGTCTTCGCATGGATGGACCTCTCGGGGCTCAGTCTGGCCGGACGCAATCTGGCCGACGCCGACTTTGCCGCCTCGAGCATGATCGGCTGCGACCTGACCGGCGCGACGCTCGACAACGCCACCTTCTTCGGCGCGGACATGCAGGAGGTGGTTCTCAAGGACGCCAGCATGCGGCGGGCCGACCTGCGCGGCGCCTGCCTGCGCGGCGCGGACCTGACGGGCGCCGACCTGTTCGAGGCCGATCTGCGCGAAGGCACCATCGCCGCCTCGGACCCCAAACTCGGCTTCCGCGTGATCGAGGCCCAGCAGCGCCATGACACACAGGCTCAGGGCGCCAATCTGAGCGGCGCCAATCTGGAGCGGTCGAAGCTGACCGGCATCGTCGCCGTCTCGGCCGACTTCTCCGACGCCATCATGAAGGACTGCAAGCTGGTCCGGGCCAACCTGAAGCACGCGAGCTTCCGCGGCGCGGACCTCGCCGGCGCCGACATGTCGGGCTGCGACCTGACAGGCGCGGACCTGCGGGATGCTGTTCTGGTGGGTGTGAAGGCTGCGATGTGGCGGACCGACGGGGCGGATATGTCGGGCTGTCTGACCGACCGCGCCTCGGGGTCGCCCGTGGACAAGATGCCGGCGGCCGACATGCTGGCGGAACACGCGCGCTGGTGCGAGACCGGTGGCGGCGAGGGGCAGCCGTCGGTGTTCGACGGCGTCGATCTCCGCTCCCTGCGGTCGATCCGCGGTTACAATCTCACGGCGCTGTCGGCCAAGGGGGCGGTCTTCTACGGCCTCGACATGGAGGGCGTTCAGCTTCAGGGCGCGCACCTTGAGGACGCGGACCTCCGCTCGGCCAATCTGAAGGGCGCCGATCTGCGCGGCGCCCGCCTGGCGCGGTCGCGGCTGGCCGGCGCAGACCTGCGCGGCGCCCAGTTGGGGCCGCTGATGATCGGTCCCGAACGCCTGCTGCCGGCGGACCTGACCGGCGCCAATCTGAAGGGGGCGGACCTGTCGGGCGCCGACCTGAAGCGCGCCAACCTGAAGAGTGCGGACCTGACCCGCGCGGTCCTGCGCGGCGCCTGCCTGCGTCAGGCCGAGATGGACGGCGCGATCACCACCAGCGCCCGCGGTCTCGATCTGTCGTGACCACGAAAAAGGGGCGACGCATCGCGCCGCCCCTCACTCCTTTGGCCTGTCGCCTGTCGGCTACTTGAGGCCAGCGATGGCGGGCCTTACGCCGCTTTCGCCTTCTTGCCCTCGATCAGCGGCTTGCCGGCGCCGATCTCGATGCGGCGGGGCTTGAGCGCCTCCGGCAGCTCGCGGGCCAGCTCGATCGACAGCAGGCCGTTGACCAGATCGGCGGTCTTCACCACCACATAGTCGGCCAGCTGGAACCGGCGCTCGAAGTCGCGCTCGGCCAGGCCGCGGTGCAGATAGGTGCGCTCGGCGCCCGCATCGTCATTGGCGGTCTTGCGGCCAGTGACGGTCAGCAGGTTCTCCTTCACCTCGAGCGTCAGCTCGTCGGGCTTGAAGCCGGCGACGGCGATCTCGATGCGATAGGCGTTCTCGCCGGTCGTCTCGATGTTGTAGGGCGGCCAACCGTTTTCCTGGCTGGTGCGCGCGGCGCTTTCCAGCAGACCGGCCAGACGGTCGAAGCCGACGGCCGAACGGTACAGCGGCGAGAAATCATAGGTACGCATGGTCATCCTCCTGGGATCAGCAAGGTGAACCGGTCCCGCGGTTTGATGCCCGGACCGGTAGTGGGAGTTCAGCCCGGTCGGCCCGCATTCGGCCCCGTCCGGTCTGGAGACCCCGACATCGGCGGCCTCGGAAGAAGAGGTAGGAGACGACGGAAGACGTTCAAGGGGACGTTCAAGGTCGCGTGATTTCGTCGCTTGTCGCCGAACCTCGCTTGCCCCTGCCGCCAGCTGCGGTCAGGGTCGCGCCCACTGAAGTCGACGCCGTTCTGAAGGAAGACGTCCATGCGCCTGTTCGCCCTCGCCGCCGCTGCGGCCCTGATGGCTCCTGCCCTTGCCTCCGCCCAGACCCTGCCGGCCATGCCGACCCTGGACGAGACTCCGGCCCAGCGCACCGCGCGCCGCGCCGCCATGATGCCTCCGGTGCATCAGGAAGACGCCGCCCTGCAGGCCGCTGTCGCCTCGGAAACCCGGCCAGCCGCTGACCGGGCCCGCGACCAGTTCCGCCACCCCTTCGAGACCCTGACCTTCTGGGGCCTGCGTCCGAATCTGACGGTGGTCGAGATCGAACCCGGCCGTGCCGGCTGGTGGCGCAACATCCTCGAGCCCTACGCTGCGGCGACCGGCGGAACCTACGTCGGCGTGAACCGCCCGCTGGAGGGCATGGGTGTGGCCGACGGCTCGGCCGACATGGTGGTGGTCGCTCGCGCCCTTCACAACTGGCACCGCAACGGCCGTACCGGTCCCTACATGGAAGCCTTCTTCAAAGCACTGAAGCCGGGCGGCGTCCTGGCCATCGAGCAGCATCGCGGGCCGGAAGGGCTGAACCCCGACCAGACCGCCCCGACCGGCTATGTCTCCGAGAGCTATGTCATCCGCGCCGCCCAGGCCGCCGGTTTCGTGCTCGAGGAGCGCAGCCAACTGAACGCCAATCCGAAGGACGACCACGATCACCCCTACGGTGTCTGGAGCCTGCCGCCGACCCGGGTCAGCGCGCCTCGCGAGGGCAATACGTTTGATCGTCCGACTCCGCTGACCGAGGCCGAGCGCGCCGAGCTGGATGCGGTCGGCGAGAGCGACCGTATGACCCTGCGGTTCCGCAAGCCGGGCTGATCGGTGCGGGCTTTGACCCCGTGCGGGAACAGGGTTAAGCCCGTTTCGACCGGGGCGTTTGTCGACAAGCCGACACGCCCGACCGGGGGACGTGCATGACTGATGTGACGAAGGGCCGGCGGTTTACACCGTCGCGCCGGAGCGTTTTGTCCGGCGTAGCGGCGGCGGGCCTTATGGGCGTGTCGGCCTGTGGGCGTCGCGAGCAGACCGCCGAGCCTGAACCGACACCCGATGGCCCGCCCAAGGGCTCGCTCGAATGGGCGGTTCAGGGGCCGTGGCGAGTTCAGGATGCCGGTCGCGACGCCTGGCGCCACCCGATGGAGACCCTGCGCTTCTTCGGCCTTCAGCCGCGCATGAAGGTGGTCGAGTTCTGGCCCGGCAGCGGCTGGTACACCGAAATCCTCGCCCCCTATCTGGCCGAGGGCGCAGGGACCTATGTCGCTGCCGGCTTCCAGACCGGGCCCGGCGCCGATCCGGCCCAAGTCCAGCTGATGGCGGCCTTCCAGCAGCGCTTCACCAACGATCGTCGTCTTTACGGCCAGATCGAGATCAGCGCCTTCGGCGCCACCTCGGGCCCTGTGACGGCGGCCGGCACGGCGGACATGGTCCTGTTCATGCGCAGCATCCACCAGTGGATGGCCGCCGGCATCGCCGAAAAGGCCTTCGCCGACGCCTTCGCCGCCCTGCGACCGGGCGGCATCCTCGGTGTCGAGCAGCACCGTCTCGCGCCGGACGAGGATCAGGATCCGGCCGCAGCGAACGGATATGTCCAGGAAGCGTTCGTCAGACAGCTGGCGGCCGAGGCGGGCTTCGCCTTCGTCGCCGCGTCGGAAATCAACGCGAATGAAAGGGATACCAAGGATCATCCGTTCGGCGTCGAGACCCTTCCGCCGCGGCGCCTCACCGCGCCGAGCGGCTCGCCGCCCGATCCGACCTTCGATCGTAGCAAGTACGACGAGATCGGTGAGAGTGACCGTATGACCTTGAAATTCAGGAAGCCAGAGTGAACCGAGCCGCCGCCTACGCCGCCAATGCACCCCTGATGGGGGTCCCGGGCGCCTCTGCGCCTCCGGGCGGGCAGGGCGAATGGTTCCGGGGCGCCGGCGGCCTGCGCCTGCGCGCCGCCTTCTGGACCCCGTCGGCGCTGGTGGCTCGCAAACCGCGCGGTACGGTGGTTCTAAGCCCCGGCCGGACCGAGCCGATCGAGAAATATTTCGAGGTCATCGGCAATTTCCTCGCCCGCGGCTGGTGCGTGCTGGCCCATGACTGGCGCGGTCAGGGCCTGTCGGCCCGCCTGCTGCCCGACCGGCTGAAAGGTCACGCGCGGGCGGTCGAGGAGTTCCTCGACGACTACGCCCGCCTTCTGGACGCCTTCGAGACCCGCGCGCCCAAGCCCTGGGTCATGGTCGGCCATTCGATGGGCGGCGTGCTGAATCTGATGACGCTGGAAAACGGCGAGACCCGGTTCTCCGGCGCGATCCTGTCCAGCCCCATGCTGCGCATCAAGACCGGCAAGCGGTCGATGTGGTCGGTGAAGCTGGCCGTGCGCTGGAACCTGCGGCACGGCAAGGCGGGCGACTATGTGCTGGACGATCCGGACGATCCCTTCGACCACACCTTCGACAAGGACGCCCTGACCTCGGACGAGACCCGTTACGAGCAATGGCGTCAGCAGTTGTTCGCCTGTCCGCACCTTGCGGTCGGCGGCCCGACCTGGGGCTGGCTGGCGTTCGGGCTCGATGCCGGCGAACGTTCGCTCAAGCCCAAGGCGCTGAAGGCGGTCCGCATCCCGGTCGCGATCGTTCAGGCGGCCGAGGACGACCGCGTCTGGAAACAGACCAACAAATGGGCCGCCAAACGGCTGGGCCGCGGGCGCTATGTCGAGGTTCCAGCCTCGAAGCATGAAGTCATCATGGAGACGGACGACAAGCGCGCCGTCTTCCTTGAGGAGTTCGATTCCATGGCGGCCTATGTGTCGCCGGTCGAGGACTTGAGCCCGATCGCATCGCCCGCCGAGCAGGCTCCGGAGCCCGAGGCCGAGCCCAGCGTCGCCTGACCTGATCGGCTAGAGAGCTGCGCGTTTCAGCGTGACCAGTGCCTGTTCGCGAATGCGGGCATCGCCGACGGCCAGGATCTGTCCCGTGCCGTCCGGCGTCTCGCCGCGCCAGTTGGTGACCTCGCCGCCGGCCGCCTCGATGACGGGCACGAGGGCTGACCAGTCCCAGACCTTCAGGCCGCTCTCTGCGACCAGATCGATCCGGCCGTCTGCCAGCATGGCATAGGCATAGGCGTCGCAGCCCAGACGGGCCAGGCGGGCCGCGGCCCGGACCTGCGTCCAGGCGCCCAGCTCCGATCCGGTGAAGATGGCGGGATCGGTGGTGGCGATGATGGCGTCGTTCAGCGTCTCGATCGGCCGGGTCTTCAGCGGTCGCGACCCGCCGCGCGACAGCAGCTGCGCGCCCGACGGTCCGCCGACGAAGACCTCGTCCAGATAGGGCTGTGCAATGGCGCCCACGACGGGCTTGCCGTTGTGGCGCAGGCCGATCAGCGTGGTCCACAGCGGCAGGCCGGCGATGAACGCCCTGGTTCCGTCAACCGGATCCAGCACCCAGACGAACTCGGCGTCCGGTCGATCCTCGCCATACTCCTCGCCGATGACGCCGTGGTCAGGATAGCGGGCGGCGATGATCTTGCGGATCGCGGCTTCCGCCTGCTTGTCGGCTTCCGTGACGGGGTCGAAACCCGCCGCGCCGCCCTTGTCCACATGCCCGATGTCCGAGCGGAAGAAGGGCAGGGTGACTTCGGCCGCGGCCGACGTCAGCTCGACGATGAAGCGCTCAAATTCGGTCATGACGGGCGGGATACTCACGCCCCGCCGTCATGTCACCCTTCAACGGTGTGCAACCCGCTGAAGGGGCGTCCGATCAGGCCGCGTCTTCGGCGTGCAGCGACTTGGCCAGGTCCAGAAGGCGACGGCGCGGCTTCTCGTCCAGCTGGTAGTAGGCCTGGATCAGGTCGAGCGTTTCCTTGCGGGAAAACATCTCGCCACCCTGATTGGCGGCCTCCTTGCGCTCGATGGCCTCTTCCAGACCGTCGTAGAAATAGCTGACCGGCGATTCCAGCGCCTCGGCCAGTTGCCACAGGCGGGCCGCCGAGATGCGGTTGGCGCCGCACTCGTATTTCTGGATCTGCTGGAAGCGGATCCCGACCTGGGCAGCCAGTTGCTGCTGGGTCAGGCCCAGCAGGCGACGACGGCGGCGCAGACGGCGTCCGAGATGAAGATCGATGTCCGAGGCCATGTCCCCGTTCCCCTTTGATCAAGCCTGTCCCGATGCGGGACGTCTCCCCCTGCAAGCGGCAAGGGGCGTGCCGCGCTCGCGTCTGGGGGGATTGTCGCCGAGCGGCGTTCTGCGCCGCCTCAGGCAACTGTTACGCTGGAAGGGCGTTTGGCCTGCCGAGCGTTGCTTTTTCAGGAGAGAAAAATGGGCTTGGGAATTATCGGCTGGATCGTGATCGGCATCGTGGCCGGCTGGCTGGCTGAACAGGTCATGGGCCGCAACCACGGTCTGCTGACCAATCTGATCGTCGGCGTCGTCGGCGCCCTGCTGGGCGGCTTCATCGCCAGCAACCTGCTGGGGATCGCGGTCGGCGGCTTCAACCTGATGACCCTGCTGGTCGCCTTCCTCGGCGCCTGCCTGCTGCTGTTCCTTGTCGGCCTCGTCAAACGACGCGGCTGATCAGGCAGCTTTGATCGACAGGAGAGGCGGTCCCGTTCGGGGCCGCCTTTTCCTTTGTCCGGAGCACGCATGTGAAAAAGGCGGCCTCCGGAAGAGACCGCCCATTCCACTTCAAGTGTCTTCAGCCGATCAGGCTTGCGGCTCCGGAGCAGGCTCCGGGGTCGGCTCGGCCATCGGCTCGCTCGGCGGCGTGGCCGGTTCGGCCGGGGCCGGCTCGGTGGTGGCCGACGGATCGACCGGAGCCGGCGGAGCCGAGTCCTCTGCGGCCGGGACGCCGGATTCATCGGCGATCGGCGGCGAGGCCTGGAACTGGGCGGCGGTCCAGCCCACAGCGACCTTCTCGCCCTGCTGGCTGATGCCGGCAGTCGGCACGGCGCGGACCGAGCCGTCCGAACCACGCACCGTCAGTTCCTGACCGGTGTCGCCGTTACGGGCGCCGACCAGCTGGCCGAGGTCCTGACCATCCGAGCTTACGATCGTCTGGCCCGGGTTCAGGGTAAGGCTTTGCGGAGCAGCCTCCTGCGCGGGCTGTTCAGCCGGGGCGGGAGGAGTTTGCGGGGCCGTGCTGTCCTGGGCGAACGCGGGAGCGGTCATGAGGAACAGGCCGGCGACGCCAGTGAGGAGCGCGGTCTTACGCATGATGTCTCTACCTTGTTTGCGCGAGCGGGGAGAGCTCGCATGGAGAGACAAACACACGTTGTGACCGATTGTTTCGTCCGCCACGAAATGACCTTGGCCCCGCCCGGATTGACCGATTCCGGGTCGATCATTGCCCCAAATGCGAAAAGGGCGAGCCGTTCGGCCCGCCCTCATCGTTTCGGTCAGTGATCCCTCAAGAAACTAGTCCTCGCGGACGCGACGCTTGCGGAAGCTCGGGTTCAGCACTTCCTTGCGCAGGCGGATCGACTTCGGCGTCACCTCGACCAGCTCGTCGCTCTCGATGTAGGCGATGGCCTGTTCCAGCGACGGACGACGCGGCGGGGTCAGGCGCACGGCCTCGTCCTTGCCGGCGGCGCGGACGTTGGTCAGCTGCTTGCCCTTGATCGGGTTGACGTCCAGGTCGTCGGCGCGGCTGTTCTCGCCGATGATCATGCCCTGATAGGTCTTCTCGCCGGCGCCGACGAACATCACGCCGCGGTCCTCGAGGTTCCACAGGGCGAAGGCGGCGGTGTCGCCGTCCGAGTTCGAGATCAGCACGCCCTTCAGACGGCCCTCGATCGGACCCTTGTGCGGCTCGTAGTGGCTGAACACGCGGTTCAGCACGCCCGAACCGCGGGTGTCGGTCAGGAACTCGCCCTGGTAGCCGATCAGCGAGCGCGACGGGCAGGCCAGCTGGATGCGGGTCTTGCCGGCGCCCGACGGGCCCATGTCCTTCAACTCGGCCTTGCGGGCCGACAGCTTCTCGATGACGACGCCGGTGAACTCGTCGTCCACGTCGATGACCACGTCCTCGATCGGCTCCAGACGCTCGCCGTTCTCGCCGGTCTGATAGACCACGCGCGGACGCGAGATCGACAGTTCGAAGCCTTCGCGGCGCATGTTCTCGACCAGAACGCCCAGCTGCAGTTCGCCACGGCCGGCGACTTCGTAGGCGTCGGCGCCCGGGGTTTCGGTCACGCGGATGGCGACGTTGGCCTCGGCTTCCTTCAGCAGGCGATCGCGAATGACGCGCGACTGGACCTTGTCGCCTTCGCGGCCGGCCAGCGGGCTGTCGTTCACACCCACGGTCATGGAGATGGTCGGCGGATCGATCGGCTGGGCGTCCAGCGGCTCGGTCACTTCCAGCGCGCACAGGGTGTCGGCCACGGTGGCCTTGGACATGCCGGCGATGGCGACGATGTCGCCCGCTTCCGAACCTTCGTCCAGCGGCTGGCGCTTCAGGCCGCGGAAGGCCAGCACCTTGGTGATGCGGCCCTGTTCGATGGTCTTGCCGTTGCGGTCCATCGCCTTGATGGCCATGCCCGGGACGGCCTTGCCGCTCTCGATACGGCCGGTGAGGATGCGGCCCAGGAAGGGATCGCTCTCGATCAGCACGTTCAGGATGCGGAACGGCTTGTCGACGTTCTCGGCGACCTTCGGCGGCGGAACGTGGTCGACGATCAGGTCGAACAACGGCGCCAGGTTATCCGACGGCTGGTTCAGGTCCAGCGTCGCCCAGCCGTTGCGGCCCGAGGCGTAGATGTGCGGGAAGTCCAGCTGCTCGTCCGTTGCGCCGATGGCCGAGAACAGGTCGATGGTCTCCAGGTGCACGCGGTCGGGATCGGCGTGGGCGCGGTCGACCTTGTTGATGCAGAGGATGGGACGCAGGCCCATCTTCAGCGCCTTGGTCAGCACGAACTTGGTCTGGGGCATGACGCCTTCTTCGGCGTCCACCAGGATGACGCAGCCGTCCACCATGCCCAGGATCCGCTCGACCTCGCCGCCGAAGTCGGCGTGGCCGGGGGTGTCGATGATGTTGATGCGGGTCTCGCCGGCCTTGCCGTTCCACAGCACCGAGGTCGCCTTCGCCAGGATGGTGATCCCGCGCTCGCGCTCCTGGTCGTTGGAGTCCATGGCGCGTTCGGTCGTGGCCTCGTTGGCCCGGAACACGCCCGACTGGGCCAGGAGTTGGTCGACCAGGGTCGTCTTGCCGTGGTCAACGTGGGCGATGATGGCGACGTTGCGCAGATTCATTTCGGGCTCGGGCGGACTGTGTTCGGTCGCGGAGTGTCCGCGCCGCTGAAAAGGGCGTGATTGCGGGAAGGTGGGCGCCTCATACAGGCAAGCGCGCCAGAACGCCAGCGGGGGACGGCCGGGCCGTCCTTGTCATCCCGGACGCCGCACCGCGGCGATCCGGGACGCGTGCCGCGAAAAAGATAATGGGCCCGGTCCTGAACCGGGCCCATCTCAGGATGATCTCTGACTTTTCGACCGGCTCCCGGTTCACCCTTTCGGCTGACCGGGAGTGGGAGTTCTGCATCTGCCGTCCCGGATCGCCGCTGAGCGGCGTCCGGGATGACAACGCGATTCCTAGACCTTGGCCGACTGGCCGCGGATCCAGTTGTACAGGGCGAACACGATCAGGCCGAAGACGATGATCCCGCTCAACATGCCGCCGCCTTCGGGCCAGGTTTCGGCAATGCCGAACACGGCGAACGGGGCCTCGTTCTCGGTGCTGCCGATCACGCCGGCGTTCAGCACGCCGAACAAGCTTTCGCCCACGATCAGGCCCGAGGCCATCAGCACGCCCATCCGCTTGCCGACCTCCTCGAACGATTTGCCCTTCAGCGTCCGCTCGTAGAGCCAGCCGCAGACCGCGCCGATGACCAGCATCACGGTCACGGCCGCCGGCAGGTAGAAGCCGATGCCCACCGCCAGCGGGGGCAGCTTGATCTTGCCCTTCGACGACTTGTTCAGCACCGCGTCCAGCACGATCACCGCCACGCCGATCAGGGCGCCGACGCCGATCAGGTCCCAGCGCAGGTCACCGCCGATGACGCCGCGGGCCAAGGCCGAGATCAGGGTCGCCTGCGGCGCCGCCAGCGGCTCCGAGGCGATGCCGGCCGGTCCGCCCTCGAAGCCGAAGGCGCGGTTCAGGGCGTTCAGCACGAACGGAATGACCACGGCGCCGGCGGCGACGCCGACGATCAGGGCCGTCTGCTGACGCCACGGCGTGGCGGCGACCAGCTGACCGGTCTTCAGGTCCTGCAGGTTGTCGTTGGCGATGACCGCCACCGCGAAGACGATGGCCGTGACGATCAGGGCATAGGCGATGAAGGCCGGATCGGCCGGCACGCCCGCCGCGGCGATGATGGCCAGCATCATCAGCGAGGAGACGATGATCGCCAGAATGCCGACGCCCGACACCGGGCTGTTCGACGAGCCGATCAGACCGGCCATGTAGCCGCAGATGGCCGCGACGCAGAAGCCGATCAGGACGACGTACACGACGCCGCCGGCCACCAGCATGGCGGTCGAACCCGCCAGCGCCGGTTCGGCCTGGGCCACATAGACCAGCAGGGCCGCGATGCCGATAAGGCAGGCGACCGACAGGCTGCCGACCCAGCTGATCGGGATGTCCTGTTCGGTGCGGTCGAGAACCTCGCCGCCCTTGCGCTTCGCCTGCGCGGCCAGGGCCGAGGTCAGGCCGCCGACCAGCGGGCCGGCCAGCTTGATCAGGGTCCAGATGGCGGCCACGCCGATGACGCCGGCGCCCATGAAGCGCACCTCATTGCGCCACACCGTGGTGGCCAACTCGGCCGCCGGAGCACCCGGCGCGATGGTCGCGGCCAGCGAATCCAGACCCATGCTGGCGGTCCACGCCACATAGTCAGGCGAGGTCATGATCGGCACGATGATGAACCAGGCGACCAGCAGGCCGAACAGCTGGGCCAGACCCACGGTCAGGCCGATCAGGTGACCGGCGCCCAGCAGGGCGAACTGCATCCCGGCGCCCAGACCGGTGGCTCCGCCGCCGAGGGCCGCGGGCATCTTGAAGAAGGCGGCGGCTTCAGCGGCGAACGCCCGCGCCGCCTGCAGGAAGGCGAAGCCGGCCGACGCGACGGCCGACCAGACCACGACCCACAGGCCGATCTTGTTCTCGCGAACCGCGCTCTCGCTCTGGTCCGCCCCGCGCGAGCCGACCTTCAGCACCTCGGCCGCCGCGACGCCTTCGGGGTAGGGCAGGCCGCCGTTGACGACCAGCGCCCGGCGCAGCGGGATCGAGAAGGTCACGCCCAGCACGCCGCCCAGGGCGCAGATGGCGATCGACTCCCAGATCGGGAACTCGCGCCATGCCCCGACCATGACCAGGCCCGGCAGCACGAAGATGATGGCGCTCATCGCCCCGCCGACCGAGGCGACGGTCTGGACCGTCATGTTCTCCCAGATCGTCGAGGTGCGGAACGTCCGCATCACCGCCATGGCGATCACCGCCGCGGGGATCGCCGAGGCGAAGGTCAGGCCCACGCGCAGGCCCAGATAGGTGTTGGCGGCCGTGAAGATCACGGCCAGAACGCAGCCCAGAACCAGCGCGCGAAGCGTCAGTTCGATACGCTTGCCGCCGCTTGCGGGCGGGCTCGCGGATGTATCGGTCATGGTGAATGTCCTCTCCCTGGGCGGGACCTAAGCCCAAGATCGTGCGGCTGACCAGCGGTTTGAGCATCAGCCTTGCGCCGTCGCCGGTTCCGGGGTCAGGCTGGCGCCCATGACCGCCTCCTTCACCGGCTTCGCCGCCGACGATCTCGCCTTCCTGACGGGTCTCGCCGCCAACAACGACCGCGACTGGTTCACCGCCAACCGCGCCGCCTACGACAATGGCCTCAAGCCCGCGCTGGCCGCCCTGATCGAGGCGACCTCGGCGGCCTGCGCCGCCCGCGGCGTGCCCCTGTCCGGCGACGGGAAGAAGAGCGTCTTCCGCATCCATCGCGATGTCCGCTTCTCAAAGGACAAACGACCCTACAAGACCCACGTTTCGGCCACCCTGACCCGCGACGGTGCGAAGATGTCGCCGGGCATGATGTACGTGCACATCGAGCCCGACGGCGGCAGCCGCCCCCGCTTCGATCCGGACAGCATCGACCCGCTGGATCCCTCGACCCACCCGTCCGCCGCCGCCCCGGCCGCCAACGAGGGCGAGGTCCTGTTCGGCGACGGCCCCTTCGCCGCCATCGGCTTCTATCTGTCAGAGCGTCCCGAGATCGACGCCATGCGTCGCGCCATCGTCGCCAACCCGGCCGGCTGGGAGGCCGTCGAGGCTGCGCTGGACCGCGCCGGCCTGGCCCTGCGCCCCGGCGACCCGGTCAAGCGCATGCCCAAGGATTTCGAGGCTCACGCCGGCGGCCCGCTGGAGACCACGCTCAAGCGCACCCGCTGGCTCGTCATCCGCCGCCTGACCGGCGCCGACATCGCCTCGCCGGACCTGCCCGACCGCCTCGCCGACTTGGCCGTCGCCGCCCGTCCGCTGCTCGATTTCGGCTGGAAAGCCCTGGGGCGCGCCGATGCCTGAGCTGCCCGAGGTCGAGACCGTCCGCCGGGGGCTGGAGCCCGTCCTTCACGGCGCCACCCTGTCCCGCGTCCGCCAGAACCGTCCGGACCTGCGCTTCCCTTTCCCAGATCATTTCCCCGACCGTCTGAACGGCGCGATCGTCCAGCGTCTCGACCGTCGGGCGAAGTACCTACTGTTCGCTCTCGATACCGGCGAGACCTGGGTCACCCACCTCGGCATGACCGGCCGCTTCACCCTGGACGGCCGTCAGCTGGGCGAGTTCGAGGAGCCGGCCCCCATAGCCGGCAAGCACGAGCACATGAGCTTCTGCGCCACCCTCGACGGCGCCACCCACCGCGTGGGCTTCGCCGACGCCCGCCGCTTCGGCTTCATGGGCCTGATCCCCACCGATCAGGTCGAGATGCATCCGTGGTTCGCCGGCATGGGCCCCGAGCCGCTCGGCAACGCCTTCTCCGGCGCCCATCTGGCCGAGGTGCTGGCCGGCAAGAAGCAGAACATCAAGGTCACCCTGCTGGACCAGCGCATCGTCGCCGGCCTGGGCAATATCTATGTGTGCGAGGCCCTCTACCGCGCCCGCATCTCGCCGACGCTGGCTGCCGGCAAGGTCTCGAAGCCCCGTCTCGAGCGGCTGGCGACAAACATCCGCGACGTCCTGGACGACGCCATTGAGGCCGGCGGGTCCACCCTGCGCGACTTCGCCAACGCCGAGGGCGGGCAGGGCTACTTCCAGCATCGCTTCGACGTCTATGGCCGCGAGGGCGACCCCTGCCGCGGCGAAGGCTGCACAGGCGTCGTCAAACGCATCGTCCAGGGTGGCCGGTCGACGTTCTATTGCCCGAGCTGCCAGAAGAAGTAGGGGCTAGGGATTAGGGATTAGAGATTAGGGATTAGGCGCGGGAAGTCCTTGCGCCCGGACCCTCACTCTTGCCTCGACGCAACTGCCATCCTTCTAATCCCTAATCCCTAATCCCTAATCCCTAATCCCTAGTCCCTAATCCCTAGTCCCTTGGCCCCAGCTCCTCCCCTGCACCGCATCATCCTCTTCCGCGGCATGAACACCGGCGGCGTTCGCGCGCCCGTCGGCGAACAGCGCGAGATGGCCGAGGCCATGGGGCTGAAGAACCCGCGCACCTTGCAGGCCAGCGGCAATCTGGTGGTCGAGAGCGGCATGGCGACCGACCAGCTCGAGACGGCGATTGAGAAGGCCATGCAGGACCGTTTCGGCCTGACCATCGCGGCCATGGCTCGCACCCCAGAGCAGTGGTCGAAACTGGTCGCCGCCAACCCCTTCGCCGACCACGCAAAGGCCCACCCCGCCAAGGTCCTGGCCATGGTGATGAAGGACGGGATCAAGCCCGGCGCCGTGGAGGCCTGCCGCGCCCTGGCCGAGGGCGGCGAGGCGGTCGAGGCCATCGACGACGTTCTGTATTTCTGGTTCCCCAACGGCCAGGGCGAGTCCGGCATCTTCAGGAAGGCGACGCCGCGCATGCTGGGCATGGGCACAGGCCGCAACTGGAACACCGTCTTGAAGCTGGCCGACATGGCGGGAGCGAAGACTTGAGCCTGCGCGAGAAAGAACTGTGGGCCAGCCTGATCGCGGGCCTTGTCGTCTGGGGCGCCTACGCCTTCTGGGCGACGCCGGTCCTGTTGGCGCCCGATACTCTCCACCCGGTGCGAACGGTCGGACTGGGCTTCCTCGCCGCCGTCATCGCTTTCGTGGTGGTCGAGGCGGGCCTGGCCGGGTTCGTCGCCTGGTTCCGGCGGCGCCATCGTCCTGCGCAGGATCTCGCCCTGACCGAGGCCGGACTTGTCGCGGGACAGATCGCCTTTCTGGTTCTGATCGCCGGCGCGGTCCTGATGCTGATCGGCCTGTTCCTCGTCGCGGCATCCATGGAATGGGGCCACGATCAGTACTCGGTCGGCGTCACAGTCCAGCCCCGACTGCCGCTGCTTCTCGCCCATGCTGTTCTGGCGCTTCTGATCCTGACGGAGGGCGTCCGCGCGGTCGTGACCCTTTTGCTGGTCCGCCGACGCCGCTAAACCCGCTCCGACACAGATGGAGCCCCTCATGTCCGACAGCTACGCCAACCTCCTCATCGAGCGTCACGCCGACGGCTATGCGGTGGTCACCCTGAACCGGCCCGAGGCGCTGAATGCGCTGAACTCGGCCCTCTTCAAGGATCTGGCCGACTTCCTCGACAGCGTCGAGCATGACGACAGCGTGCGCTGTCTGATCCTGACCGGCTCGGGCGAGAAGGCCTTCGCGGCCGGGGCCGACATCAAGGAAATGGCGGACCAGTCCTATGCCCAGATGTACACGGGCAACTATTTCGCCCTCGGCCACGACCGCATCGTGCGCTTCCGCAAGCCGATCATCGCCGCGGTCAACGGCTTCGCCCTGGGCGGCGGCTGCGAGCTGGCCATGCTTTGCGACTTCATCCTAGCGTCTGAGAAGGCGAAGTTCGGCCAGCCCGAGATCAACCTCGGCGTCGCGCCCGGCATCGGCGGCTCCCAGCGCCTGACCCGTCTGGTCGGCAAGTCCAAGGCGATGGACATGTGCCTGACCGGCCGGATGATGGACGCCGCCGAGGCCGAGCGCGCCGGCCTGGCCTCGCGCGTCTTCCCGCACGAAAGTCTGCTGGACGAGGCCCGCGCCATCGCCGCGAAGATGGCGTCGCAAAGCCCGCTGGCGATCATGGCCAACAAGGAAATGGTCAACGCCGCGCTGGAAACAACCCTGGCCCACGGCGTCCAGTTCGAGCGCCGCCTGTTCCACTCCCTGTTCGCTTTCGACGACCAGAAGGAAGGCATGAGCGCCTTCGTCGAAAAGCGGAAACCGAACTTCACGGGGAAATAGCAACCCCTCCGTCTCGCCGGCTGGTCGCCGTCGAGCCACCTCCCCACCTTCGGTGGAGAGGTGAACGCAGCTCTTCACCTCTCTGCGTAGCGGGGAGGGGGGCCGCCGGCGCAGCCGGTGATGGAGGGGTAGTTTCCAAAACTTTCTCGGAACCCAAGGGTCACAGCAACGCTTGCGCCCCATGCTGACCACAAAGATGAACCCCCGGGTCTTCTGGGGCGCGAGCCTGATCATCGGGCTCCTTCTCGTCGCCGCCATCGCGGCTCCCGGCCTTTCCGACCGCATTTTCCAGACGGCCCAGGGCTGGGTGATCGATACCTTCGGCTGGTTCTACATCGCCGCTGTCGCCGGCTTCCTGGGCCTGATCCTGATCCTCGCCGTCGGCCCGACCGGCGCCCTGAAACTGGGCGCCGACGATGCCGAGCCCGATTTCCCCTACCTGTCGTGGATCGCCATGCTGTTCGCGGCGGGCATGGGCATTGGCCTGATGTATTTCGGCGTCGCCGAGCCCATCCAGCACTACATCAGCCCGCCCGAAGGCGAGGGCGGCACCTTCGCCGCCGCGCGTCAGGCCATGGGCATCACCTTCTTCCACTATGGCGTCCACGCTTGGGCCATCTATGCGCTGGTGGGGCTCAGCCTGGCCTTCTTCGCCCACCGCAAGGGCCTGCCCCTGACCCTGCGCTCGGGCCTGTCGCCCCTGCTGGGCAAGCGCACCAACGGCCCTCTGGGCGACGCCGTCGACATCTTCGCCATCTGGGGCACGGCCTTCGGCATCGCGACCTCGCTGGGGTTCGGCGTGTCGCAGATGAACAGCGGCCTGTCCTACCTTCTGGGCATTCCCAACAACGCCTGGGTCCAGGTCGGCCTGATCGCCGTGGTCATGGCGGCAGCCACCGTTTCGGTGACGACCGGCGTCGGCAAGGGCGTGCGTCGCCTGTCCGAGCTGAACCTGACGCTGGCGGTCCTGCTTCTGCTCTTCGTCCTCGTCGTCGGTCCGACCAACTTCCTGTTCAAGGCGCTGGTCCAGAATTTCGGCTTCTACCTCGACCACTTCTTCGAGCGCAGCTTCACTCTCTACGCCTATGAGCCCCGCGCCTGGATGGCCGACTGGACGCTCTTCTACTGGGCGTGGTGGATCGCGTGGTCGCCCTTCGTGGGTATGTTCATCGCCCGCATCTCGCGCGGCCGCACGGTGCGCGAGTTCATCCTGAATGTCCTGCTGGTTCCGGCGGGCTTCACCTTCCTCTGGATGACGGTTTTCGGGAACACGGCCATCACCCTGGACATGACCACGGCCGCTGGCGCCATCTCGCAGGCGGTCAGCGCCGACCTGTCGACCGCCCTGTTCCACTTCCTCGAACAGCTGCCGGGCGCCGCCTTCACCTCGGGTCTGGCCATTCTTCTGGTCGCCGTCTTCTTCATCACCTCGGCCGACTCCGGCGCGCTCGTCATCGACACCATCGCCTCGAACGGCGCCGACGACACGCCGCGCTGGCAGCGTCTTTACTGGTGCCTGCTGCTGGGCGCCGTCGCCGCCCTGCTGCTGCTGGCCGGCGGCCTGGGCGCGCTGCAGGCCGCCACCCTTGTGGCCGCCCTGCCGTTCACCGTCATCATGATCCTGATTTCGGCCGGTCTCGTGCGCCAGATGAACGCCGACCTGTCTGGCAAGACGCTGGAGACCGAGGCTCCGCCCCTGGGCGAACAGCTCAAGCGGATCCTGTCGCCCGCCAGTCGCCGCGAGATCGATCGCCAGATCGAACGCTCGGGCGTCCCCGCGCTGGAGACCGTCCGCGCCGCGCTGGAGGCCGAGGGCCTGGTTGCCCAGGTCGCCCGCGACCCCGGCGGCCTGACCCTGACGGCGCCCAGCCTGCACGCTTCGGACTTCCACTACCGTCTGGCCGCCCACGAGCGTCCCCGCCCGGCGCTGACGGCCATGGAGGCCCCCGAACGCCGCCGCACCATGGAATGGCGCCTCTCCGCCCGCTCCGACGACGCCCGCCGCGCGAGGGACGTCACCGGCTTCACGAAGGACCAGCTGGTTGAGGACGTGCTGGAACACCTGCAGAGGTGGCGGGCGGGGTAGGGGCTGCGGTCCCTACTGGGGCTGCGCTGCGCGGCGCTCGTTGGAGAACGGAGCCCTGCGGGCCGGATGTTCCGGCCGCGGCCAGCCGGGCAAACGCAGCCCTCGTTCCGAGGTGTCCACGCGCGCCGCGTTGCGGGCCTCACGCTGGCGACGCAGGAAGTCGCTTTCCGCCTGGGGCGAACGAGGCGCCGTGGCGGGCGCGGCCTGCGGAGCGGCGGTCGCCTCGGGCGCCGCCGATAGTCCGGCCAATGCAGGCATCGCCACCGGCGCGGCCATCGCTATCGTCAATGCCGCTGGAGCCGGCGCGGGCGCTGTCGCCGGTTCCGGGAGGCTCAGGCGCAGAGCCACCGGCGCCGGCCGCGGCGTCGCGCACGGATAGGCGGCATGCAGGGCGCGCTGCGAGAACTCATAGGCGCCTTCGTCGTTGCGCGGGGTCTGCCGTGCGACCTCGGCCCTGCCGCGCGCCAGGTAGGCATTGACCGCGGCCTCGTCATCACCTCCGAGGCGCAGATTGTCCGGAAGGCACAGGCCGATCGTTTCGGCGCGGCCGAGATGGCCCAGCATCACACCCATACAGAAGCCGTTCTCGCCCGGCTCGCCGGAGGCGCAGTACCGCTGGTAGTCGCTGGCGGAAGCGCGGCGGAAGCGGGCAGCCGTGGCGACGCGCGTATCCACACGCTCCTGTGCCGCGGCGACGTCGTCGGCGGGTTGCTGCCTGCGAACCTCAGCCTCCGGCTTGAGCGTGAACTTCATGTGTTCCCCGTCCCGTTGAAGGTCGGCGACGGCTTCCGGATTGATGCCGCTGAACGGGAATCCGTCCGGCAGACGCTGTCCGTTGACGCTGACCGCCGTCGTGCCCGTGAACGGCAGGATGAAATCCACCACACCGCCCCCATCGGCGGAGCTTCGGATGTCGACCCGTTCCGGGTTCAGGGCCCAGACGGGCAGGCTGGCTGGCAGGGGTTGACCGTTCAGCAGCTGGCGATGACCGCTCGCATCGACCCGGCGCGGTTCCTGCGGCCTGGCCGAGGCGATCAGTCGAACCTCCGGTTCCCGTTGAAGGGCCAGGGCGCCCGTCGCGCCGCCGATGGTGGACAGCAAGGCAAGGCCCGCGGCGCCGGCGATCAGGCGGGTGCGGCGGCCGGCCGGAGCGGCCGGAGACGTGACAGCTTTCAGGCGACGCATGGCATTGGTCCTCCTTGCGCCGGTGAAGGTCAGGGCGGGGACCGGCGAACCGGCGCGGTTTCGCAGGGCCTCGATCAGGGTCCGGGCATAGGCTTGCCGGGTTTCGGCCGAGGCGTCGGCCAGGGCGATCGCGTCGCAGGCCTCCTCCCGCGCCCCGTCCCGCTTCGAGCGGATCAGTGGAACCAGCGGGTTGAACGCCAGCAGCACCGCCGCGGCCTCCTCCAGCCACAGCATCCGGTGATCGCGGCGCTTCAGGTGCGCGAGTTCGTGAGCGACGACGGCTTCGGCGGACTCGGGCGCGAGGTTATCCGGCAGGATCAGCCGCGTGCGGCACAGTCCGCAAAGCAGGGCTTCAGTCGTTTGCGCGCTGATGAGTGTCGTCGGTGCGGCGACGCCCAGTCTTCCGGCGACGCGCGCCACCTGCTGCCCGATGGCGGCGTCCGCCGGCGCGGCCCAGCGAAGGACGTGCGCCAGCCGTGCCGAGCGAACTGCCAGCCCGGCGGCCCGCAGCGCGGCCAGCGCCCCCGCCGCGCCAACAAGGGCCAGGGCCAGCAGGCCCGGGTCGGGCGCGAAGCCGGGTCGCGAAGCCGCGACAGGGGGCGCCTGAATGGTTGCGGCAGGGGCTGCCGGGGCAAGCCCCGGCGTCACCACTTCGAGAACAGGCGCAGGCGTCAGGGACACAATGGCGGCAGCCAGCACAGGCGTCAGGCTGAGGATCAGGGCGGCGCCCCAGATCCGGTCCCTCAGCACCGGATCGTTGCTCCGGGCCTCGATCACCGCGCCCGCTACGAGGGCGAGCGCCGACACGGCGATGGACAGGCCCATCGACAGGGCCAACAGTTCGACCGGCCCGATCATTTTGCCTTCTCCTCGCCGGCGTCAGCCTCCAGCGCCTTCTCCAGCGCCCGGATATCCTCGGCCGACAGCAGGGAACTGCCCGAGAAGGCGGAGGCCGGCAGCGGGCCGTCCATCTCCAGCATCGCGGACAGGCGCTTCATCATGCCGCCAATGACCGCCACCTTGGGCTGGGTCGCGGAATAGACGGCGATGCCGTGCACCTCCTTGCGCGCCAGCAGGCCCTTGCCCCGCATCCGCTCCAGCACGGTTCGCGTGGTGGACGAGGTCCAGCCCAGACCGTCAGCGATGCGCGCCTGCACCTCGCGGGCGCTCAGGTCGCCGTCGCGCCAGAAGCATTTCAGCAGGTCCATCTCGGCGTCGGTCGGGGCCACGGGCTCGGTCATCGAACAGTCCTCGCGATCAATGTCATAAGTACGCTACAACTGTAACCGACAGGCGTCAACTGTCGCTTGGCGCCGCAAGCCTCACTCTATAGAAGCGGCGAGGAGCGCGTCCGTCGTCTCTCAAAACGAGTCAGAGTCGGGTTGAACCGCCTGAGGCTTTCCGCTATAGCCGCGCGCTCTTGAGATTTCCGCGCCGTGGGACGGTGTTCCGCGGCGCTTTCCGTTCGATAGGTTTTACCCGATGGCCAACAATGCCGGCGCCAAGAAAGCAATCCGCAAGATCGCTGCCCGCACCGAAGTGAACAAGGCGCGCCGCACGCGCGTCCGCACCTTCCTGCGCAAGTTCCAGGAAGCGGTCACGGGTGGTGACGCCGGCGCCGCCAAGACAGCCTTCGTCGAGGCTCAGTCGGAGCTGATGCGCGCCGTGTCGAAGGGCGTGGTTCACAAGAACACCGGCTCGCGCAAGGTCTCGCGCCTGGCCGCCCAGCTGAAGAAAATGTCGGCCGCCTGACATTCGGCGACCGGACGGCCTTTTGCGGGCCTGTCATGGTAAATTTGAACGATTCCAACGGCGAGGGCGCGCAGGCTCCCTCGCCGTTTGCGCGTGCGCTGCTAACTGCCCTGACGGGAATTAGCGCTCGCGCCAGTGGCGAAATGAGGATTTTCCGAGGCGGCGACTGCCTTTAGCGGAGTCAACATTTTTAACTTCGAATCGACTCTCGAATCAGCGTTGACGGCCGGGTCGCCGGGCGTAAGTTTGGGCCTCTAACGCACTTCCATCCCCACACGGATGAAGACGGCGCGGGGCCCTGGTGTCGCGTCGACGCGGAATGTCTGAGTGAGAGAACGACCCCACCCGGGCGGCGACCAGCTGCACCGGACAGGAGAAGTCGTCCCCGCTCCAGACCCTCCGGAAGTGCGTCAGGTGATGGAACTTCAAGGCGGGTGGCTGACCGATGATGGGGAGTGCGGGGATGGCGGGCATGACGGATCCGGATCGTATCTGGACCGAGGCGGCGGGTCGCCTGCGCGGCGAGATCGGCGAAGGCGCCTTCAGCTCCTACATCGCCCCGTCGGCCGTGCGCGTCGACGGCTCGGGCCAGCTGATCCTCGTCACCCCGACCGCCTATGCCCGCGACTGGGTGCGCAAGAACGCCCTGCGTCGCATGAATGAACTGTGGCTGGGCATCGACGGCCTGAACCGCCGTCTGGACGTCCGCTGCCGCGCCGAGATGGGCTCGACCCCGCCGGCCTCGCAGGTCGCCGCCGGCCGCGCCGCCCCGGTCGCTGCCCCGTCCAACGTCGTCGCCATGCCCTCGGCCACCGTGGCCCCCAGCGCTGACGGCGCCCGCGCCGTTCGCGCCGCCGGCCTGCAGGAGCGCCTGACCTTCGACAGCTTCGTCGAAGGGCAGGGCAACGCCTTCGCCCTGGCCATCGCCCGTCAGGCCGCCGCCTGGGCCGACGGCCACTTCAACCCGATCTTCTTCTGCGGCCCCTACGGCTACGGCAAGACGCACCTGCTGAACGCCATCGCCTGGGAGGCCCAGCGCCTGCGTCCGGACGCCAAGGTGGTCTATCTGACCGCCGAGCGCTTCCTGTCGACCTTCGTGCGCGCCATGCAGGACCGCTCGACCGCCGCCTTCAAGGAAAGCCTGCGCAGCGCCGACATGCTGCTGATCGACGACGTCCAGTTCGTCGGCGGCAAGGCTGGCACCCAGGAAGAGCTGCTGTCGACGCTGACCGCCCTGATCGAGGACGGCAAGAAGATCGTCCTGTCGGCCGATCGCGCGCCGATGGCCCTGACCGAGATCGAGCCGCGCCTGCGCAGCCACCTGGCCTCGGGCCTGACCTGCCCGGTCGAACCGGCCGACCGCTCGCTGAAGCTGGCCGTCGCCCGCAACCGCATCGAGGCCCTGTCGAAGCTGGGCGTCGTCTCCGGCGAGGTCCGCCCCGAGGTGCTGGAGCATCTGGTCGACCGCACCCCCGGTTCGATGCGCGAGCTGGAAGGCGCCGTGAACACCCTGGCCGCCGTCGCCGCCACCCGCCTGTCGGCCCTGACCGTCGACGAGGCGCAAGGGTTGCTGGGCGCCGCCCTGCGCGGTGGTCCGGAGCGTCGCATCACCGTCGACGAGATCCAGAAGACCGTCGCCGAACACTTCACCCTCAAGCAGGCGGACCTGCTGTCGGAGCGCCGCACCCGTTCGGTCGCTCGCCCGCGCCAGATCGCCATGTATCTGTGCAAGCAGCACACGACGCGGTCCTACCCGGACATCGGCCGTCGCTTCGGCGGCCGCGATCACACGACGGTCCTGCACGGCGTGCGCAAGATCGAGGAACTGATCGCCCAGGACGAGCAGATCGCCCGCGACGTCGAGGCCCTGACCCGCAAGCTGCGCGGCTAGGCGGCCGCGCCGCGTGGTTAGTGGTGAGTGATTGGTGGTCAGTGGATCGCTGTGGCGGACTCCGGAGCCTGATCGGGCGTCCGTCGGCGGTTATCCCGGCCATCCACTAATCACTATCCACTAATCACTTCCCGCGCTGCGGCCGCCCCCCGTTGCTCCTGTCCCCCAATCCGCTAGTGTCCGTAGCCCATAGTTTACCGGCGGCTCGGTGAGTCGCCGCGGGGCGAGACGACATGCAACTGACCATCGAACGATCCGCGCTTCTGAAGGCCCTCGGGCACGTCCAGAGCGTCGTCGAGCGGCGGAACACCATTCCGATCCTGTCCAACGTCCTGCTGTCGGCGGGCCGCGACCGCCTGAGCTTCGCCGCCACCGACCTCGACATGGAGATGGTCGACGAGGCCGAGGCCACGGTGAACGTCGAGGGCCAGATCACCGCCCCGGCCCACACCCTGTATGAGATCGTGCGCAAGCTGCCGGACGGTGCCGAGGTCTCGCTCAGCTATTCGGGCGACGATCCCCGCCTGCTGGTCCAGGCCGGTCGGTCGAAGTTCAACCTGCCGGTCCTGCCGGCCGGCGACTTCCCGGTCATGTCGACTGACACCTCGGGCGCCCGTTTCACCCTGGCCAAGGAAGACCTGGCCCGTCTGATCGACAAGACCCGGTTCGCCGTCTCGACCGAAGAGACCCGCTACTATCTGAACGGCCTGTACCTGCACACGGTGGCCGAGGCCGGCATTCCGCTGCTGCGCGCCGTAGCCACCGACGGTCACCGTCTGGCCCTCGCCGAGACCCCGGCTCCCGAGGGCGCCGCCGGCGGCCCGGGCGTCATCGTGCCGCGCAAGACCGTTGATCAGGTCCGCCGCCTGCTCGACGACGGCGCCGGCATGGTCGAGGTCATGGTCTCGCCGCAGAAGATCCGCTTCGAGTTCGGTCAGGCCAGCCTGACCTCCAAGGTCATCGACGGCGCCTTCCCGGACTACATGCGCGTCATCCCGAAGGGGAACGACAAGCAGGCCGACATCGACAACACCGTCTTCGCCTCGGCCGTCGACCGCGTCGCCACCATCTCGGCCGAGAAGAGCCGCTCGGTGAAACTGGCCTTCGAACTGGACCGCGTGACCCTGACCGTCCGCAACATGGAAGCCGGGCAGGGCGTCGAGGAAGTCGAGATCGGCTATTCGGAAGAGCCCTTCGAGATCGGCTTCAATGCCCGCTACCTGCTGGACGTCGCCGGCCAGATCACCGGCGAGACCGCCAGCTTCAAATTCGCCGACCCGGCGTCGCCGACCTTGGTCCTCGATCCGGGCGACCCGGGCGTCCAGTACGTGCTGATGCCGCTGCGGGTGTGATGCCGGGGCTTTGAATTCCGCTCATCCCGGCGAAAGCCGGGACCCAGTACTTTCGTTATGACGCGGAGGTTTGAGTTGGCGTTCTTCACCTACATCGTCGCCAGTGGGCGGAACGGCACGCTCTACACTGGCTCGACGGACAACCTGATTGACCGCGTCATTCAGCATCGCGCGAAGACGAGAGATGGCTTCACCGCAAGATACGGGGTCGCGCGTCTGGTCTGGTACGAAACGCATCCAACACGGCATGCGGCCTTCGTTCGCGAGCGCCAGATCAAGGAATGGAAGCGCGTCTGGAAACTGGAACTCATCGAGAAGTCCAACCCCGGTTGGCTTGATCTCTTCGAGAGCTTCGGGCGCGCCGTCTGAGTCCGCTCAAAAGAACTGGGTCCCGGCTTTCGCCGGGAAGAGCGGAATTGGTGTAGTTCCAATCTCTTGATCACCACCCTCACCCTCACCGACTTCCGCTCTTATGCGAGCGCGACCCTGCCGATCGAGGCGGGGTCGGTGGTGCTGCACGGGCCGAACGGGGCGGGGAAGACCAATCTGCTGGAGGCGCTCAGCCTGTTCACGCCCGGCAAGGGCCTGCGCGGCGCCTCGGCGCCCGAGATGGGTCGGCGCGAACCGGGCGAGAGCGGCGGTCGCGCCTGGGCCGTCGCGGCGGTCCTGACCGGAGACGGCGACGAGGTCCGGCTGGGTACGGGCGTGCAGACCCCCGGCGCCGCGCGCCGCATCGTCCGCATCGACGGCGAAACCGCCCAGCCCGGCCGTCTGCTGGACCATCTGCGCCCCGTCTGGGCCACGCCCGAGCAGGATCGCCTGTTCTCCGATGCCCGCGCCGAGCGGCTGAAATTCTTCGACCGTCTGGTCTTCGCCGCCGATCCCGACCATGCGGCCGCGGTCTCGGCCTATGAGAAAGCCCTGCGTGAACGCCTGCGTCTGCTGGTCGACGGCGCGGAGGGGCGAGAGGCCGATCCGATCTGGCTGGACGCGCTCGAGGTCCGGTTGGGCGAGGCCGGCGCCGCCGCGGCGATGGCCCGCGCCGCCGCCCTGAAGACGCTCCAGTCGGCCATCGACGCCCGCAACGACCGCCCCTTCCCCCAGGCCGATCTCGGCCTGACCGGCGAGGCCGAGGCCATGGCGGCGGACGGCGCCGCGGCCGACGGTATCGCGCAGGCGATCCGCGAAGGCATGGCCCGATCCCGCCCGCGCGACGCCGCTGCCGGCCGGTCCCTGTTCGGGCCGCACCGCTCGGACCTGACCGCCCTGCATCGCGAGAAGAACCGCCCGGCCGCCGAAGGCTCCTCCGGCGAGCAGAAGGCCCTGGTCCTGAACCTGATCCTCGCCCAGATCACCCGCCTTTCGGGCCAGAGCGCGGCTCCGATCCTCCTCCTCGATGAGGCCCCCGCCCACCTCGACACTGCCCGCCGCGCCGCCCTGTTCGACGAGATCGAGGCCCTGGGCCTGCAGGCCTTCATGACCGGCACCGAAGCCGACCTGTTCGCGCCCCTGCAGGGGCGGGCGCAGTTCGTGAAGGTGGAAGCCGGCGGGTTCGGGTGACCCCTCCACCATGCTCCGCATGGTCCCCCTCCCCAGCTTCGCTGGAGAGGTGAGCGCGTGCCGTTCACCTCTCCGCGTAGCGGGGAGGGGGACCGGCGGCGAAGCCGGGGGTGGAGGGGTTTCCACTCTCCACGAGGAGGCCCCGGAAAACTCGCAATTCCCGTCATAATTCCTATATTCTGACGACTTCGGCGCGGGTCAGATTCGCGCCGCCTTCCGGGCCTCTGGCGAGGCCGTTTCACCGACCGATTTGATGACCGATCAGACCCCCGACGACGCTGTCGCCCCGGCCGAATATGGCGCCGACTCCATCAAGGTTCTCAAGGGCCTGGATGCCGTCCGGAAACGCCCCGGCATGTACATCGGCGACACCGACGACGGCTCGGGCCTGCACCACATGGTCTATGAGGTGGTCGACAACGCCATCGACGAGGCCCTGGCCGGCCACGCCGATCTGGTCGAGGTGATCCTGAACGCCGACGGCTCGGTCACCGTGACCGACAACGGCCGCGGCATCCCGACCGCCATCCATGCCGAGGAAGGCGTGTCGGCGGCCGAGGTCATCATGACCCAGCTGCACGCCGGCGGTAAGTTCGACCAGAACTCCTACAAGGTCTCCGGCGGTCTGCACGGCGTGGGCGTCTCGGTCGTGAACGCCCTGTCGGACTGGCTGAAGCTGGTCATCTTCCGCGACGGCAAACGCCACGAAATGCGCTTCGAGCGCGGCGACACCGCCGAGAGCCTGAAGGTCACCGGCGACGCCCCGGTCCGCACCTCGGGCGCCAGGGCCGGCGAGCTGCTGACCGGCACCCAGGTCACCTTCTTCCCGTCGCTGACCACCTTCAGCCACATCGACTTCGACCTGAAGACGCTGGAACACCGCCTGCGCGAGCTGGCCTTCCTGAACTCGGGCGTGGTCATCAAGCTGCGCGACGACCGTCACGCCGAGCCGTTCGAGGAAATCCTGCACTACGAGGGCGGCGTCGAGGCCTTCGTGCGCCACCTCGACAAGTCCAAGTCGCCGATGCTGAAGGACGTCATCGTCGTTCGCGGCAAGAAGGACGGGATCGAGCTGGACCTGGCCCTGTGGTGGAACGACAGCTACCACGAGACCATGCTGTGCTTCACCAACAACATCCCCCAGCGGGATGGAGGCACCCACCTGTCGGCCTTCCGTGCCGCCCTGACCCGCGTGATGGGCAGCTATATCGACAACGCCGGGGCCGCCAGGAAGGAGAAGGTCTCCGTCTCGGGCGAGGACGCCCGCGAGGGCCTGACCTGCGTCCTGTCGGTCAAGGTGCCGGATCCGAAATTCAGCTCCCAGACCAAGGACAAGCTGGTCTCGTCCGAGGTGCGTCCGGCCGTCGAAAGCCTGTGTCAGGAAGGCCTGTCCACCTGGTTCGAGGAGCATCCGGTCGAGGCCAAACAGATCGTCGGCAAGATCATCGAGGCCGCCGCAGCCCGCGAGGCCGCCCGCAAGGCCCGCGAACTGACCCGCCGCAAGTCCGCGCTCGAGATCAGCTCCCTGCCGGGCAAGCTGGCCGACTGTCAGGAACGCGATCCGGCCAAGTCCGAACTGTTCATCGTCGAGGGTGACTCCGCCGGCGGCTCGGCCAAACAGGCGCGCAATCGCGAGAACCAGGCCGTCCTGCCCCTGCGCGGCAAGATCCTGAACGTCGAGCGGGCCCGCTTCGACCGCATGCTGTCATCGGACCTGATCGGCACCCTCATCCTCGCGCTGGGCACCGGCATTGGCCGGGACGACTTCAATGCCGACAAGCTGCGCTATCACAAGATCATCCTGATGGCCGACGCCGACGTCGACGGCGCCCACATCCGGACCCTGCTGCTGACCTTCTTCTACCGGCAGATGCCGGAGCTGATCGAACGCGGCCACGTCTACATCGCCCAGCCGCCGCTCTACAAAGTCTCCAAGGGCAAGCAGCATCGCTATGTGAAGGACCAGGCCGAGATGGACGCCTACCTCATCGAGGAAGGCTGTTCGGACGCCGAGCTGGACCTGCCGTCGGGTGAGCGTCGCACGGGACTGGACCTGCAGTCTCTGGTGCGCGAGGCCAAGGCCTTCCGCGCCGGCGTCGATCGTCTGTCGCAGCGCGCGCCCGCCTTCGCCATCGAGCAGTCGGCGCTGGCCGGCCTGTTCGCCGAGGCCGGCGGAGATCCGCAGGCCGCCGCCGAACGCCTGAACCTCTATGCCGAAGAGGGCGACGGTCCGTGGTCCGGCGCGCCGGGCGCCCAAGGCGCCATCGCCTTCGAGCGTGTCCGCCGCGCGGTCAGCGAGCGCATCGTGCTGGAAGAGACCCTGATCCGCTCGCTGGACGCTCGCCGTCTGGCCGAACGCGCCGCCGCCTTCGATGATCTCTTCGACAAGCCGGCGATCTTCCGCCGGAAGGAGAAGTCGGTGACCATCCGCGGTCCGCTGGATCTGCTGGACGCCGTTCTGGACGCCGGCAAGAAGGGCATCGCCATCCAGCGCTACAAGGGTCTGGGCGAGATGAACCCCGAGCAGCTGTGGGAGACGACGCTGGACGTCAACGCCCGCACCCTGCTGCAGGTCAAGGTCGATCACGCCGACGATGCGGACGATCTGTTCGCCAAGCTGATGGGCGATGTGGTCGAGCCCCGCCGCGACTTCATCCAGGCCAACGCCCTGGACGCCGCGGTCGACGCGTAAACAGGATCAGTCGGGCGGCCTCAGGGCCGCCCGGCGTCCACCCAGGCCTTGACGTTGGGCCAGCTCGGCGGATTGGCCCGGGCGCCTTCGCAGGCGATCTCGCGCAGCTGGTCGGGAATGCTGTTGGCCCGCGACGGCTCCCACGCCGCGCCCTCTTCCGGATAGCGATCCAGCTCGGCGCCGTCCGGTCCGTACTCGACCTGCCCGGCCGTCCGCCATTGCTTCGGCGTGCAACGGAACTCGTACATCTCGGTCGTATGGCTGTAATCGCCGGCATCCCCCTGCCGCGGCGCCCGTCCGACCAGCATCGACGTCACATCGCCCGCCGTCCTGATGCTGTCGACCTCGGCCATGAAGATACTGGTCTGGCTTCGCGAATAGATGTGCCAGTCCTCCGCCATGGCGGGTGTCGCGACAGCTCCCAGCGCGATCAGGCTCACAAGTACAGCACGCTTCATCGATGACCCTCCCAGATCGATGCCGGCCATGATGCGCCGCCAGCCTCGTTTGGCAAGATGTCTGGGCGCGGATCAGGCCGCGCGGCGGGCCGCTTCTCCACCCGCAAGCAGGGGCTCGAAGAGGTGGCGGGCCAGGTGTTCGACCACAGGAACTGCGACCCCGTCGCCCGTCAGGTGACAGGCGGCGCTGTACGATCGGGGCAGCCTGTAGCTGTCAGGCAGCCCCATCAGGCGTGCGGTTTCCCGCGCCGTCATCAGACGCGTACGCACCTGCCCGCCATCGACGATCACCAGCACCTGACGGCTCGAGCCACCGCCCGGCGTCCGCAGGCAACCGGCCCGGTCGAACCGGACCTCGGCCCGCTGCACCTTGCGGCCTTCCTCCGTGCGGGTGCGCCGGAACAGGGCGCCGACATGTCGGCCGCCGCCGCGTCGGACGGCATCGATTTTCGCCCGGTTCAGGGGAGACATCAGGCCGAGCAGGCGGTCGGTCTGGGCGGATGAATGCCAGCGAGGGACATCGCCGTCGGCTTCCGTCACCGCGGCCAGTGAAACCGGTGCGCGGCCGGCGTCCGGCAGCCGCCACCAGACCATCCGGTCCCGCAGCGCCGCGGGGAGGCCGGCCGCCGCGCGTCTCAGGGCCACAGGGTGAAAGGGCTCGACGGGGCCGTCGCTGACCAGCCGGGGGTCGATCGCCACATCCCCGCGCGCGCCGATGACGAACAGGCGCGGACGGGACTGGGGCAGGAAGCGATCCGCGTTGATGACCAGGGCGCCGAAGGCATAGCCAGCATCGGCCCATGTCCTGCACAATGTCTCGAAGTCCCGCCCTCCGCGCGCGGTCATCGCGCCGCAGACGTTCTCGATCGCCACGATGCGCGGGCCGCGGCCCTCATCGAGCAACTGCTGCGCCAGTCCCCAGAAAGTATGAAAGGTGCCGGACCGCTCGCCGCCCAGGCCCCTGCCTGCGCCGGCCAGCGACAGGTCCTGGCAGGGGAATGAGCCCCACATCAGGTCGGCCTCGCCGGGCAGGTCCGCGGCCGTCAATGCCCGGATGTCGCCCTCGATCAGCTCTTCATCGCCCCAGTTCTCGCGATAGGCCGCCGCCTTCCGCGGATCGAAGTCATTGGCCAGGGCGCAGCGCCAGGCCTCGCCGAGTCCGGCGCGCAGCATCCCGCCGCCCGCGAAGAATTCGAGGACCTCAGGCATGTCGGGTGTCGAGAGAGGCGGGCGACGATTCGTCCATTCCCGCAGGCTGAGGCCAGTCGGCGCTCAAGTCCATCGGCCGCATCCGGCGGCCGGAAGATCCCGCCCGCGCGAGGCGGGCGGGATCCGGTAGGCGTATTAGTCGCTTTCCGAGTCGTCGTCCGAAGCGACGACGACGGCGCCGACGAGCACGGCAGCGCCGATCAGCAGGACCGGCAGCGGGATCGCGGCGAACTCGCTCGAGTCAGCCGAGGTAGCGCCGACGCGGTCACCCACGCGGACAGCAGTGTTGCTCGAGGCAGCGACAGCGGCCTGCGAAGCAACCAGCATGACGCCAGCGGCGACAGCTGCGATAGCTTTCTTCATTGTAGTCTCCCGGGTTTAGGCAAGAACCTCAACCCGCAGAGCGCGCCGAGGTTGCGCCTATACTGACCCAAAATCACGACAGCGTGAAGACAGTTCTTCGCTCAACCTGCACCAAACAAACGAAATTCGCCTGATTGCGCGGGAGGAAAAGTGGCGCACCCGAAGAGATTCGAACTCCTGACCCCCAGATTCGTAGTCTGGTGCTCTATCCAGCTGAGCTACGGGTGCGCACGGCCGCGAACGGCGAGGGCGGGTCTTTAGCGGACGGTTTGCGGGGGAGCAAGCCCCGTTCGGGCGCTTTTGCGTTCTTATTCTGAAATCGCCGTTCATTGCCTTTGCTGACCCGGCGGCAAGGCGGTTTGAACGCGGAAATCCGTTTCGACAGACCTGTTTGAGCGCGCCGAGCCTTTCGCCCGGCTTCGGTACGGTCCAGATAGGACTCTCTCGCCGGAGACCCTGATGACTGCACCGAAGCCTCGCCGCTACGCTCTGATGATCACGCTCGCCGCGTTTGGCGGCCTCGTTCTGTCAGGGTGTGCGCAGGGCGTTGCAGATCGGGCGCCGATCGCCGAGGTCGCGACGGAGCGCGCGCCGCTTGCGCGGGGACCTTTCGTTTCGGCCGCCAACCCTCATGCTGTCGAGGCCGGGATGCGGGTTCTGCGCGACGGCGGCTCCGCAGTCGACGCCGCAGTGGCGATCCAGGCCGTGCTGGGGCTGGTCGAGCCGCAATCCTCCGGGCTCGGCGGAGGCGCCTTCATGGTGGTGTTCGACGCCGCCTCGGGAGAGGTCACCAGCTACGATGGCCGCGAGACTGCGCCGTCCGCCGTCACGCCGGACCTGTTCTACGAGAATGGCCGACCGCTGCCGTTCATGGATGCGGTTCTGAGCGGTCGCTCGACCGGCGTGCCGGGTGCGGTCGCCCTGTTGGGCATGGCCCAGGCCGAGCACGGCAAACTGCCGTGGAGCGCGCTCTTCAGCGACGCGGAGCGGCTGGCGCGCGATGGTTTCGTCGTCAGCCCGCGCCTGGCGGGGATGATCGCCATCTCCCGTGGCCAGGCCCGCTCTCCCTGGGCCAATGACTATTTCACCAAGCCGGACGGCAACCGGTACGTCGCCGGCGACACCCTCAGGAACCCGGCCTATGCCGACACGGTCGCCGAACTGGCTGCCGGAGGCGCGCAGGCCTTCTATACGGGCAGGATCGCGAACGAGATCGCTGCGACCGTGGCCGAGCAGCCGCGCCCGGGCGCGCTGACCACCGCCGACATCGCCGCCTACCGGCCGATCGAGCGGGGCGCCCTGTGCCGTCCCTACCGGATCTATGTTGTCTGCGTTCCGCCGCCGCCCTCCAGCGGGGTCGCTGTCCTGCAATTGCTGGCCATGGCCGAACAGACGCCTGACATTCATGGCGGTCCCGACAGCGTCGCCGCCTGGACCGCCTTCGCACAGCTTCAGCGCCTGATGTACGCCGATCGCGATCGTTATGTCGGCGATCCGGGATTCGTGGGCGTTCCCGTTCAGGGTCTGCTGGACGCGGACTATGTGGCGTCGCGGGCGGCGCTCGCGCCCGGCCTGACCGGTGCGGCGGAACCGGGGACGCCTCCCGGCGGGGCGTTCCGCGGCGCAGACGCGACCAATGAACCGGCCGGCACGTCGCATTTCGTCGTGGTGGATGCCGAGGGCAATGCGGTCAGCATGACCACGACGGTCGAGAGCGTGTTCGGCTCCGGGCGAATGGCGGCCGGCTTCTTCCTGAACAACCAGCTGACCGACTTCTCCTTCAATCCGACGCGCGAGGATGGCGCGCCCGTCGCCAACGCCGTCGCCGCCGCCAAGCGGCCGCGCTCCTCGATGTCGCCGGCCCTGATCTTCGATCGCGAGGGGCGGCTGGTCGGAGCGATGGGGTCGCCCGGCGGACCGTCCATCCTCGCCTACAACGCCAAGGCGCTGATCGCAGTGCTCGACTGGGGAATGCCGGTGGGCGAGGCCTTCGCCCTGCCGAACCTTGTCGCACGCGGCGACGGCTTTGGCGCGGACACCGACCGCTTTTCGGAGGCGCTACGGGAAGGATTGGCGGCCAACGGCATCGCCCTGCGACCGAACGCGAGCGAGAACTCCGGCCTGCACGGCGGAGTCTGGCGGCGGGGCGCGGACGGTCAGTGGGGCTGGGACGGCGCCGCCGACGACCGGCGCGAGGGAGTGGCGAGAACCCGCTAGATCTATTCCGGCTTGATGCTGAGCTGGAAGGCGATCAGGCCCTCCGAGACATCCGTATCGACGCCGTGCCCGGCGCGGAGACCCTCGGTCTCGATTTCGCGATAGACAAGGCCGATCGAGCTTTGCATGGCGCCGCGGCGCATGGCCACGCCGATCGAGGCGTCGCCCAAGAAGTTGCCGGAGTCGTGGCTGACGCCCGAACGCGCATAATCGCCGTCGCGGTTGCGTGCGAAATTATAGCCCACCGCGCGACCGGAGCCGGCGGCGTACAGATACCACCGCGGACGCTCGCCGAAGGCGTCCGAGCCCTCCGGCACCAGGCGGTCCAGGTCGCGGCCGACGCGCAGGGTGGCGCCCGCCTCCGTCGAGCTGCCCCGGCTGCCCACGCCCACCCCGACGTGCGGCGTCAGGGTGACGTCGAGGCCAGATCCGGTCTGCCCCAGGGTTTCCGTCCAGCCACGGACATAGCTGAGATTGTAGTGCTCGGCGTCGAAGGCCGCCGGGTCCAGCGGTCCGGGCGGCAGGGGGCCGCCGTCGGCCCGACGGATGCGTCCTTCGGTGCGCAGGCGCATACGGTCGTTGAAGTCGCCGTCGCGGAACCACAGGTCGCGGTTCGACACCGCAAGCGGCGCGCCGTCAGCGCTGCTGACGCGCCAGGTCTCGGAGACGTCGTAGTCCCGGCCGTCGATCTCGGCGAAATCGGCATCGCGGTTCAGGCGGGTCAGAAGGTCGGAAACGTTGGTCGGGCGCGTCGGCGCGGCGAAGGGGTCGGTCAGCGCGACCTGTTTCGCCATGGCGTCGCCGGCGGCCAGGCAGGCCGTGCAGGCGATCAGAACTCCGGCGGCGGTCACCACCTCACGCATCAACGGTCCCCTCAGTCCGCCAATGGATCGACCCTGCACCAACAGGGTCGTCACGCCAACAGACATTTTAACGACTTGTTCCTGACGCCCGAACGCCCTGTGTATGGCGCGGTTCCGGATTTCGTCCCGGCGCGGAACGAAGAAGCCCGCCGCGGCGGGGCCGGGCGGGCTTCGGATCGATCAGGCTATCGCTGGCCTTACTGGCAGGCGAGGCACTCGTCGTAGTCGGTCCGGGCGGCCGAGAAGAGGTCCGGCTGGTTCGGGTCGACCTCGGCTTCCGCCTTGTCCTCTGCGCCGGCGAAGGCGGCGCGCTGCACCGACTTGGAGCGCAGGTAGTAGAGCGACTTCACGCCGGTCTCCCAGGCGCGCCAGTGCAGCATGTGCAGGTCCCACTTGTCGACGTCGCCCGGGATGAAGAGGTTGATCGACTGGGCCTGGCAGATTTCCGGAGCCCGGTCGGCCGACAGTTCCACGACCCAGCGTTGGTCCAGCTCGAAGGCGGTCTTGTAGATCGCCTTCTCGTCGTCGTTCAGCTGGTTCAGGTGCTGGACCGAACCCTCGTTCTCGAGGATCGAGTTCCAGACGGCCTCGGTGTCGATGCCCTTCTCGCCCAGCAGCTTCTGCAGGTAGGGGTTCTTGACTGCGAACGAGCCCGACAGGGTCTTGTGCGTATAGATGTTGGCCGGGATCGGCTCGATGCCGGCCGAGGTGCCGCCGCAGATGATCGAGATCGAGGCGGTCGGCGCGATCGCCATCTTGTGGCTGAAACGCTCCATCACGCCACGCTCGGCGGCGTCCTCGCACGGGCCCTTCTCTTCGGCCAGCAGGCGGCTGGCCTTGTCGGCCTCGCGACGCAGGTGCTTGAACAGGCGCATGTTCCACGACTTGGCCATGGCGCTCTCGAAGGCCACGCCCTGCGACTGCAGGAAGGAGTGGAAGCCCATCAGGCCCAGACCCACCGAACGTTCGCGCTTGGCCGAATAGACAGCGGCGGCCATGGCCGGCGGGGCGCGACGGATGAAGTCTTCCAGCACGTTGTCGAGGAAGCGCATCACGTCCTCGATGAACTGCGGCTCCTCACGCCACTCCAGGAAGGTCTCGGCATTGACCGACGACAGGCAGCAGACTGCGGTGCGATCGACGCCCAGATGGTCCCGGCCGGTGTGCAACATGATCTCGGCGCACAGGTTGGACTGTTTGACCTTCAGACCCAGGTCCTTCTGGTGCTGCGGCATCTGCCGGTTCACCGTGTCCGAGAAGATCAGGTAGGGCTCGCCGGTCTGCAGGCGGATCTCGAGGATCTTCTGCCACAGGGTGCGGGCGTCGACGGTCTTCAGGACCTCGCCGTTCTTCGGCGACTTCAGGGCGAACGGCTTGCCGTCGCGGACCGCCTCCATGAACTCGTCGGTGATCGAGATGCCGTGGTGCAGGTTCAGGGACTTGCGGTTGAAGTCGCCCGACGGTTTGCGGATCTCGAGGAACTCCTCGATCTCCGGGTGGTGGATGTCCAGATAGACAGCGGCCGAGCCGCGACGCAGCGAGCCCTGCGAGATCGCCAGGGTCAGCGAGTCCATCACGCGGATGAAGGGGATGATGCCGGAGGTCTGGCCGGCGCCCTTGACCTTCTCACCGATGGAGCGGACGCCGCCCCAGTAGGTGCCGATGCCGCCGCCGTTGGAAGCCAGGGCGACGTTCTCGTTCCAGACATTCTGGATACCGTCGAGGCTGTCGCCGACCGCGTTCAGGAAGCAGCTGATCGGCAGGCCGCGATCCGCGCCGCCGTTCGACAGCACCGGGGTCGCCGGCATGAACCACAGTTTCGACATATAGTCGTAGACGCGCTGGGCGTGCTCGGCGTTGTCCGAGAAGGCCGTCGAAACCCGGGCGAACATGTCCTGGTAGCTCTCGCCGGGCAGCAGATAGCGGTCCTCCAGCGTCTTCTTGCCGAAGTCCGTCAGAAGGGCGTCGCGGGATCGGTCGATCTGGATGGAAGGCACCACGGAAAGGTGGGGTCGCAGGGTCGCATCAGCGCCCGCAACCGCTTCGAATTCAACCGACTTCAACGCTTCGCCGCCAGCCATTTGATCGCCGCCCTGAACAAAAATCGTGTTGGTGTCTCTGCGCCCCGAACCACAAGACCTAGTGGCTGAAGCGCTCCCCGAGCCAACATATGGGGCGCAGATGGCTAACCAACCGTCAACGGGCTTGACGATCACTTTCTGGGCGAATCGCGACGGAACCGGGGGATGAGCCTGTGGACAGGCCGTAACGCGGGCATGACGGCGAGGTCCGGTTTTCGATCACGAACGCGTGATTGGAACGTCCCGCTGATGGGACCGTTAGCTTGGCCATGACGGGGGAACAACACCTGGTTTTCTGGCGTCGCGCCCTGCGCGTGGCGCGCTCCGAGATCGCCGCCCTGACGGCGCTGCTGGTCGTCGCGTTCGGGGTGATGACATTCGTCGAGATCGCCGACGACATGACCGAGGCCGACGGTCAGGCCTTCGACTGGATGGTGCTGCACTGGATGCAGCCGACGCCGGGCGAGACGCGCGGACCATGGTGGATGCACGAGGCGGCGGCGGATCTCACCTCGCTGGGCGGCATTTCGGTGCTGACCCTGTTCGCCCTGATCGCCTTCGTCTTCCTGCTGATCCAGCGCAAGCGACTGTCGGCGGTCCTGCTGGTCCTCGGCCTCGTGGGCGGGGTCGCCCTGAGCGAGGGCCTCAAGGCGCTCTTTGACCGGGCCCGTCCGCCGGCGGCCTACCAGGCGGTCGAGACTCTCAACGCCAGCTTCCCTTCCGGCCATACCCTGCTCTCGACCGTCTTCTATCTGACGCTCGGGGTCATGCTGACGCGCGCCTTCACCCAGAAGCGGTTCAAGGCCTTCGTCCTGGTCTGCGCCATGCTCATCGCCCTGCTGGTGGGTCTGACCCGGGTCTACCTCGGCGCCCACTGGGCGTCGGATGTGCTGGCCGGCTGGAGCGTCGGCGCGGCCTGGGCCATGACCCTGTGGCTGGTCGCCTATGCCGTCGAGCGGCATCAGGCCGCAGTCCATGCACGACTGCAGGACGATCCCGCCGATTGATCGTCACAATCAGGCGTCATCAGCCCCCTGCTAACGATCGGTCTGCTTCAAGGGCCATCTCACCCCCGAAGGCGGACTGTCTTGATCAAGCTTCTGATGCGCGTCGCCGCGGTCGTCATGCCGCTGGTGCTTTTCACCCTGATGCTGGGACCGTTCGGCGGGGTCGAGGAGGCGAGCCTCGTCTGGGACAAGGCGGCCCACTTCATCGCCTTCGGACTGATCCTGTGGAGCGTCGGGGTCCTCTTCCGTCGCCTGCCTCGCCTCTGGGCAGCGGCTCTGGTGCTGGCCTCGGGCGCTGCGGTCGAGGTGATCCAGGGCTTCGTCGGCCGCGACGCCGACTGGGGGGATCTGCTGGCGGATGCGCTCGGCATCGCGGCCGCACTCCTGATCTGGGCCGTCTGGCGAGGCTTCCGGCCGCGCGAGGCGTTTCAGACCTCGAACACGCGATAGGGCTGGTCGCCCAGCGTCCGCAGCACGGGCAGGGCGACGTTGTAGACGGGCACGCCCTTGTGGGTCCTGCCCTCCGGTGCGCCGCGATGCGCGTGCCCGTGCACGACCAGGCTGACATTGTCATAGCGATCGATGGTTTCGCCCAAGCGCGATGAGCCGAGGAAGGCGTGGATCTCCGGCGGCTCGCCGATGACGGTGTCCGCCACCGGCGAATAGTGCAGCAGCACCACCGACCGCTCGGTCCGCAACATCCGGATCGAGTTCTCGATCTGATTGGCGTCCTCGACGGCCTCCTGCACGAAGGCCTTGATGGTCGCCTCGCCGAAGGGGCTGAGCATGTAGCGGCCGAAGCCGCCGACGAAACCCTTGCCGCCGGCGAAGCCGACACCCTCGATCTCGTAGGCCTGCCCGGTCAGCATCTGCACGCCGGCGTCGCACAGCATCTTCGTGACGTGCTCGGGCTGGCCGCACTCGTGCTCGTGATTGCCCAGCACACCGACCATGGGGATCTTGCAGGCCCGGATGTCCTCCAGAAGGATCTCGACCTCGCGCGTCTTGCCGAAGTTGACCAGGTCTCCGCACAGGCACAGCACGTCGGCATCGTCCGCCACGCGCTCGAACAGCTCGCGGTGGGGCCGTTCGTGGTTTTCGCCCACATGCAAGTCGCCCACCGCCGCCACGCGCAGCTTCTTCGCCGGGCCCGGCTCCAGACCGGGCTGTTGGGTCTGCGGGTCGGTGGTGTCAGGGGATGGGGTCATGACGCTCCTCAAGGCCCTTGCCGACAACATCGCCGAAGCCCCATTCGGAAATGTCGGCGATGTAGTCGCGTGGGCTGAACAGGCGGCCGCGGCAGACCTTCACGCGCGGCGCCGGCAGATCGACCTGGGCCTGCAGCCGTTCGGTCAGCTCGGTCATCACCCAGGCCGGAACCTTGTCCCGCTCGGTCGGATAGGCGAACCGGAAGTTCAGCAGGTGGGACATCAGCACCTCCCAGTAGAGGTCCATCTGGTCCAGCAGGCTTTTCCAGTCGATCGCATCCGCCTGCTTCAGGATGACGTGGTTCACGTCCGCGCCGTCATAGCGATAACGATCCTGGATGAAGACCTTGGACAGGATCAGGGCCGTGGGCGGGGTAATCGAGACCTCGTGGCCATAGACCTCGATCGTATCGGGTCCGAACCAGCTGTCGTTTACGGCGATGGTGCCGTTCGACATGGCGAAGATCACGTCGAAGAAATGCTTTTCGTCCTTCCAGACCTTGGCGATCCAGCGCTCGTCCTCGACGTCCGTGCGAAATCCACGGGCCTGGAAGTAGGACAGGATGCGCGGGTAGTCGCCGGGCTTGCAGAAGACATCCAGATCCTTGGTCGGCCGGGTGATGCCCGTATAGGCCGTCACCGCATAGGTGCCTGACAGCAGGAAGGGGATGCCGCTTTCCTTCAGCAGGCGCAGGCTCTCCTCATAGAAGGCGACCGCATCTGCCGGTGGGTGAAAGGACGGATCCAGAACGGTGTCGGACATGAAGCTCCTCCGCGACGCGGAAGGAGGCGGCGCGGGTCCGAAAACGGCTCCGGTCGGGGCGAGGTTCCTTCGTTGCCGCTCGCGCAGGGTGTGTCGCGTTCATTTCAGGACGCGGGCAATTTGTTTACGGATCAACTGTATCGAGAATGTCAGGTTTAAGGCCGGGGGGATTTCCGGTTGATCGGACGTTGGCGGTTGTTCAGGCATGAAGCGGGGCTCGAGGCAGGCCCGCCGCCCTGGGCCTATGTCCTGCTCTTCGCCCTGTCCCAGCTGATCGGCTTCTGGAGCGTCAACACCTTCGGCGCCGTCACGGTCTGGCTATCCAACGGAATTCTGGCCGCCGCCCTGCTGCAGCTGCATCGCCGTCCGGCGGTGATGGTCATGACGGCCTGCTACACGCTGAACCTGTTCTGGAACATCATTCGCGGCGACCCGGGGATCTTCCTGTGGCTGAACGCCACGATGAACCTCGGCGAGGCGGTGCTGGTCGCCCTGCTGGCGCGTCGGTTCTGCGGCGCGGCCCTCGATATGCGCCGACCTCAGCGTCTGTTCCGCTTCACGCTGATCGCGGCGCTCGGGATCGCCATCATCGCTGCAGCCGGCTTCAGCATCGCTGCGCTGGTGCGGCCGGCGCCGCTGTCGGTGTGGCTGTTCAAATTCCAGAACTTCTGCGTCGTCGAACTGGTGGGCCTGTTGCTGGTCACGCCTGTGCTTCTGTTCTTCGCGCGCAGTCATCGTTTCCGCGGCCTGACCCGCGCCGGCCCGGTCGAGAAGATCGCCCTGCTGGCCTTGATGACCGGCGTCACGGCCCTGGTGTTCTGGCAGGAGAGCAGTCCGCTTCTGTTCCTTGTGTTCCCGCCGATCCTGATCATCGCCCTGCGCCTGTCGCCGACCATGACGGCGACCGCCCTGATCATTCTGGCGACCGTCAGCGGGGTGGCGACCCTCACCGGACACGGGCCGATCCAGTTGGCGCGTCTGGGGGAGCTCGGCGGAGCCGAGGGCATCCCGCCGATGCTGCGGCGCCTGGGCCTGTACAATCTGTTCCTGCTGACCGTGATCGTGACCGTCCTGCCGCTCTGCACGGTGATGAGCGAACGCCGCCGTCTGGAGGCCCGCCTTCGCGCCCGGACCCTCGCGGCGCAGGAGGCGAGGCGGCGCGCCGAGGACGCCGGCGCCGCCCGGGCCCGCTTCCTGGCGATGATGAGCCACGAGATGCGGACGCCCCTCAATGGCGTGGCGGGCTTTGCGGATCTTCTGGCGGCTCGTGAGGGCCTCGATCCCGATGCCGTGCGTCAGGCGCGCAAGATCCGGGAATCCAGCGACGGCCTGCTGATGCTGGTCGAGGACATTCTGGACTTCGCTCGCGGCGACGATGCGGTCGCGCCTGAACCGCTGGACCTTGCGTCCGTCGCGCGCGAAGCGGCGACGCCCAGCCGGATGGCGGCGGAAGCGCACGGCGTCGAACTGCGGATCGATTCCCGCCTGCCGGAGGCCGCGCGCTTCTCCGCGGATCGTCGCGCGCTGCGCCAGGCGCTGCATCCCCTGATCGCCAACGCGGTCAAGTTCACCGCAAAGGGAAGCGTGGTGGTCCGTCTGGACCGCGCGGCGGACGGCGTGGCCATCCGTGTCATCGATACGGGCTCGGGCATTCCCGCCGCGGCCCTGCCCGGTCTGTTCGAGGTCTTCTCCCAGGGCGACGCCTCCATTCGCCGGAACCATTCGGGAGCAGGGCTGGGTCTGGCCCTCGCCGCCCGACATGCCCGCCGGCTCGGGGGGCGGATCGAGGTTGAAAGCCAGCTGGATGAAGGATCGGTCTTCACCCTTCACCTTCCTCTTGTCCGGTTGCCCGACGCGGAGATTGCGCCGGCTGTCGAAGAGGCTCCGGCTCATGAAACGGTCGATGAGGGACGTCCTCCTCGCGTGCTTGTCGTCGACGACCATCCGGTGAACCGTGAAGTCGCCCGCATCATGCTGGAGGCGCTGGGCTGTGAAGTCGTCGAGGTTTGCGACGGCGTCGACGCTGTAGAGGTCGCGAGCAGCGCCATCTTCGACCTCGTCCTGATGGATGTGCGTATGCCGCGGATGGATGGTCTGGAGGCGACCCGCTGCATTCGAGCCCTGCCCGGAGATTTTGGGGCCCAGGCCATCATCGCCATGACGGCCGACGCGATGCCGGAGGACGTGGCCAACTGTCTCGCCGCCGGCATGAATGCCCACATGGCCAAGCCGATCAGCCAGGTCGGGCTGCATGAGGCGGTTTCGCGCGCCCTTTCCGGCGAACTGCCGCCCGCTCAGGTCGCCGCGGCGGCCTGATCCTCGAACGGAAAACGATCGGCCCAGAAGGTCCGGAGCTCCGGTAGCCCATCGACCCTCTGCACCACCCTGTGCATTCGGGGCGCCACCTCGGCGAAGCGCGCGCGGCGCGGCCGCCATCGGCTGACCGTGGCGACATAGAGGTCCAGCACCGTCAGGTCGTCGCCCAGCAGATAGCGGCCCGGCTCGATCTGTTGCTCCATCATGCCCCAGCATTCGGCGATCCGGTCGAGGGTTCGCGCCTCGATCTGCGCCTGGGCGTCGGCATCGTCGCCCACCAGCCGGGAGGGCACGTCGCGGACCCAGAACATCGAATAGATGGAGGCGGGCACGAAGGTCATCCAGCGCAGGAACTGTGCCCGGCGCGGGTCACAGGCCTCGGGCGCCAGCGCCGCCTCGGGATGCTGTTCCGCCAACCAGATCAGGATGGCCGCGCTCTCGGTGATCGTCTCGCCCTCGGGCGTGATCAGGGCGGGGACCTGCCGCATCGGATTGACCGGCGCGACCTTGTCCCGCTCGTTATCCCCTTCCCAGGTGACCGCCTCGACGACGGTGTAGGGGGCGCCGATCAGGGTCAGGGCGGCCTCGACGGGGACCGAGCCAGAGCCGGCGGCGCCATAGACGGTATAGGTCATCAGCCTCTCCTTCCGTGCCTGAACGATGCGCCGGCAGGGATGGCTCCGCACGCAAGTCCTTGAGCGACGGGCATAAGGCGAGCTTGGGACTGTCCCCAGAACCGTCCCCTGACGGGTATGGCTCAGCTACAAGATGTAGGGGGTCTGAAAAATGTGATCGCTAAATAGCCGCAATTCGCCTTGTCGCGAGGCGCGCTCGCCCGCATGGTGAAAACCACTCCAAACGGATTCGCCGAACGAGTTTTCAGGACTCCCGATGAACGCGCACGTCTTGCCCAATGGCCTTATCCTGCCCGGCCTGCTGACCCCGTCGGCCGCCTACAAGCCGTTCCGGTACCCGTGGGCCTTCGACATGTGGAAGAAGCAGCAGCAGGTCCACTGGATGCCGGAGGAGGTGCCGCTCGGCGAGGATGTGAAGGACTGGGCCGCCAATCTGAACGACGGCGAGCGCAACCTGCTGACCCAGATCTTCCGCTTCTTCACCCAGGCGGACATCGAGGTCCAGGACAACTACATGGAACGCTACGGTCGGGTGTTCAAACCGACCGAGGTCAAGATGATGTTGGCGAGCTTCGCCAACATGGAGACCATCCACATCGCGGCCTACGCCCTGCTGCTCGAGACCATCGGCATGCCCGAGGCCGAGTTCGGCGCCTTCATGGAATACGAGGCCATGAGGGACAAGCACGACTACATGGGCCAGTTCGGCGTCGAGACCGACGCCGACATCGCCCGGACGCTGGCCATGTTCGGCGGCTTCGCCGAGGGGCTGCAGCTGTTCGCCTCGTTCGCGATGCTGATGAACTTCCCGCGCCAGAACAAGATGAAGGGCATGGGCCAGATCGTGTCCTGGTCGGTGCGGGACGAGAGCCTGCACTGCGAGGGCATCATCAAGCTGTACCACGCCTTCAACAAGGAAACGGGCGTGGTCACCAAGGCCGTGGCGGACGACATTGTCGAATGCTGCCGGACCGTCGTGAACATGGAAGACAAGTTCATCGATCTGGCCTTCGAGATGGGGCCGGTGAACGGAATGGTCCCGGACGACATCAAGCAGTACATCCGCTTCATCGCCGACTGGCGCCTGCGCCAGCTGCAGTTGCCGGAGCTGTACGGCATCACCGAAAACCCGCTGCCATGGCTGCAGGCCCTGCTGTCGGGCGTCGAGCACGCCAACTTCTTCGAGGCGCGCGCGACCGAATATTCCAAGGCCGCGACCAAGGGCGCGTGGCACGGCGCCGACGGCGTGTGGGACTCGTTCGACGCCCTGATGAAGAAGCGCCAGGAAGAGAGCTCGGAGGCCTGATCAGGCCCTGAGCGCCTCATCGGCCTCGAAGTTCGGCTCCGGCCGGACGTTCAGCGTCGCGTCGATCGTCTCCAGCAGGCTCATCTGGTTGATGGGCTTGGAAACGTGTCCGTTCATCCCGGCGGCGACATAGTTCGCCATCTGGTCCGCGACCGTGTCGGCGCTGACTGCGAGGATCGGCGTCATGGCTCTGCGGTCCGGCAGGGCGCGGATGGCGCGGGCGACCTGGAAGCCGTCCATGCCCGGCATGCGGATATCCAGAAGGACGATGTCGTAGTCGCCGGTCTGGACCGCCTCGATTGCCGACGGGCCATCCTCGACCGCCTCGGGCTCATGGCCGGCTGTGCGCAGCATCAGGCAGGCGATCTCGCGATTGACCGGGTGGTCGTCGACGACCAGCACCCGCCAGGCGCCGCGTTCGATATCGGCCACGCAGGCGTTGTCCTCGACCACATCGGCCCGCTCCAGCTGCAGGGTGAAGCGGAAGGTCGAGCCGGCCGGGCTGCTCTCGACCGTGATCTTCCCGCCCATCAGCTGGACCAGCGACTGCGAGATGGCGAGGCCCAGGCCGGTCCCGCCATGCTGACGACCGATCGAGGCGTCGACCTGGGTGAAGGCCTGGAACAGCAGCGGCAGCTTGTCCTCGGGGATGCCCATACCCGTGTCGCGCACGGCAACCTCGACGACGTCAGCCGTCTCGCCGGGCGTGACCTCGCAGGACAGGACCACCTCGCCCCGCGCGGTGAACTTGATCGCGTTGCTGAGCAGGTTCAGCAGCACCTGCCGCAGGCGGGCGCCGTCGAAGACGTGGCCGGCGTCGGGCGAGGCGTCGCTCTCCAGCCGGACGACCAGGCCCTTGTCCTCGGCACCGTCGCGGACAATCGCGACCGCATCCTCCAGCGTCACCTGCAGGCGATCCGGCACCGGGCTCAGATCGAACTTGCCGGCGTCCATCTTGGAGAAGTCCAGCAAGTCGTTGACGAGGTCCTTCAGCACCCGGCTGGAGCGTCCGATCAGCCCCACCTTGCGGCGGGTCTCCTCGGTCAGGTCGTCCTGCTCATTCAGGATCTGGCTGAAGCCGATGACGGCGTTCAGGGGCGTGCGGATCTCGTGGCTCATCATGGCCAGGAAGCTGGCCTTGGAAGCGATGGCGGCCTCGGCGCGGCGGTGGGCGGCGCGGGCGGCGGCCTCGCGGCGGGCCAGCCGACGCGCGTTGCGTTCCCGCTCGGCCAGGGCGCTCGCGGCGGGCACGGCGGCCAGCAGCAGGCTGGCGGCGAACAGCTGGATCGGCCTCAGATTGGTGTCCTGGATCACCGGATCGATCGCGGCCAGCGGACCATAGCCGTGCACCGTCATGAAGGTCGCGACCGAGGCCGAGAGATAGACCGCCAGATAGATCCAGGCAGCGCCGAGCCGGAACGCCGCCAGCAGCAGCACGGGATAGACGAGATAGAGCAGCGGCACGTCTGCCCTCACGCAGCCCAGCGCCGTTGCCCCGACGATCAGCGCCAGAATGGCGCTGCGTTCCCGAAGGTTGGCCGCGGCCTTCAGCCGCCTCCGCTGCATCAGCATCAGCATCGCCGGCGCGCTCAGCATCAGGCCGAGGAAGTCGCCGATGAACCAGATCGGACCGTCGACCGCCGCATCCCAGGGGTGGAAGAAGGTGTTCAGCGTCCAGCCGCCGCCGAGCACGACGGCCGCCATGCTGATCGCGGAGACGACCGTGAACCGGGCCAGCCGCTTGGGCCGCGACAGGTCCAGCGCCGCGCCGCAGAAGCGCCGGGCTCCGAAGGCTGCCAGTACTGCAGCCGCGATGTTGGGAATGACATAGGTGAGGTTCAGCGCCGGGGTCAGGCCCTGCCAGGCGTTCATGCCCAGATTGGCGGCGCAGCAGACCGCCATGAAGATCAGCCGCCAGCGGGGTCGCAGCACCAGCAGGCCGGCCACCAACACGCCGTTGGCGGCCCAGAAGACCGTATGGTCGCCGGGCGTGCGGGCGGCGAAGACCCCCGCGAACATGACAAGGAAATAGCCGACGAGCAGGACGACAAAGTCCGTCCGCGTCTCCGCGCGGCGCTCCGGGCGATAAAGTCGCCAGACCTGACCCATTCCGCTCTCAACTCCGGCGTACAGGTGCTGACAATCGCAGGGAGATTTTAAAAAACCCCTCTTTCTGAAGGGTAATTTGATTGCCGTTTCAGGTCCCCGGCTGGATGTAGGGAATCCGTCCGAAGAACCGGCGCTCGTCCCCGCGCGGGTCGTCTTCCATGCGCGGCGTCATCGTCATGATCATCGTCTCGCGCCGCTGCAGCGAATAGGGCGTCCAGCGGGGCATGCCGGCATGGTTCGGATCGCCGGTGCGCGCGAAGGCGATGAGGGCCTCGCTCATGATGTCCGCCATCATCGGCGTCAGGGCGTTCCCGGCGGCCGAGTCCGCGACCGCGACATTGTCCAGCATCAGCGGGATGTCCGAAGTGTGGAAGGCTCCGGTCCGCCCGTTCGGCAACCGCCCGGGCCAGTCCAGCTGATAGACGAAGGCCGGCGAGCCCTGCGCGGCTCTGGCCTCCGCCTCGATGACCGCGGCGCGCCATGACCGGGCGGCGGTGGTGGCGCGTATCAGCACCTCGTCCGGCGTCATCTGCGGATGCGCCTGCCGGTACCAGGCCACGACCTCCTCCGAGGCGATGTCGATCCGCATCTGGGCCGGCGTCAGCCGCGCCGGCAGGGCGTCCCACGTCAGGCCCGCATTGGCCGGATCATTGCCGAGGAAGGCCAGCGTCTCCTCCCGCGTATTGCCGATCATCATCGGGATCTTCGCGGACTGCGAGGGAGCGTCGGGCCAGAACGGGTGCCGGGTCAGGCTGCGGCCATCCAGCACCGGCCCGAAATACAGAGAGCCGCCGAGGATCGGATCCGTCGCGCCCGCCGCCTCGATAAGCCGCTCGACAGGCAGGGTGCGGACCTCCTCGACCCGGTCGGGAGCGAGGCCCAGCGCCTCCAGCCAGATCCCGGCCCGGCGCGTCGCGTTCAGCGGTCCGGACGCTGTCACCTGCTGGCCGCTCATGGTCACCGCGCGGTGGAACAGGCCGGTCGCCGCAGGCATGGCCATCAGGGTGGCGATCTTGGCCCCGCCGCCGGACTGGCCGACGAGGGTCACGCAGCCCGGGTCCCCGCCGAAGCGCGCGATTTCGTCCCGCACCCAGCGCAGGGCCTGCACCAGATCCAATTGCCCCAGATTGCCGCTGTCCTCGAAGCCGGGCGCCAGTCGCGCCAGCGAGGCATAGCCCAGCGGTCCCAGCCGGTGGTTCACCGTCACCACCACGACATCGCCACGCTTCGACAGGCGCGCGCCATTGGTGACCGCCGCCGAGCCCGAGCCTGTCGAATAGGCCCCTCCGTGGATATAGACGATCACCGGTCGTCGTCCGCGCACCCCCGGCGTCCAGACGTTCAGGCGCAGGCAGTCCTCGTCCTGATCCGGCTCCGATCCGCGCTGCGGAGACGCCGGCCCGAACCGACGGGCGTCGCGAACATCGGCCCATGGCGTGGGCGCCGTCGGCGGCCTGAACCGATCGGCCCGGCCATAGGGCAGCCCCTTCGCCGACAGCACCTCGCCCTCGCGATGGGTGCGGACCCGTCCCGACCCGGTCGTCACGACCGGAGGCGCCACGGACGTCAGCGGTGCGGCGATCGCCAGCCCGCTTCCGGCGGCGACGAAGCCGCGTCTTGTCAGCGCCCCCCCGCCCACGGCCCGGCCTTACTTCGGCGCAGCCGGCGGCTCCGGGACGATGCAGACGCGGTTGCTGGCGCGGCAGGCGGCGACGTCGGCCTCCCATTGCGCGCGCTCGCGCTCCCAGCGGGCGCGGGCGGAATCGGCGGCGGCCACATCGGCCTCCCACTGGGCGCGAGCGGTGCTGGAACGGGCCTGCTCCTCGCGCCAGCGCTGGTTCTCGGCCTCGAAGTCGGCGCGGGCCTGGGCGTCCGCCCGTTCCGCGGCCGCAGCCTCGGCCGCGATGCCGGTGTTCAGCTTGGTCGTGGTCTCGACCTCTGCCGGGTCCTGCTCCGAATCCGGCGCGGCGCTGTAGCTCTCGCCGCGCTGCCGCAGCCACTCTTCGGAGCCGACTGCAGGCTGGGCCTGCTGCGGGACGGCGACGGGCGCGACGGTCTTGGCCTGTTGCGCCAGGACAGGCGCTGCGGCCAGCGTCAGCGCAGCGGCGCAGGCGAAGGTAAGGCGGGTCATGGCGGGCTCCTCAAGGCGAACGGCGTCGGCCCCAAGCTGGACCGTTTCAGACCGTTTCGCGAGTCCAAACGCCGTTCGGGCGATTTGGTCTCAGTTGGGAATCCGCAGCTCGAACAGGGTTCCGGTGGGGCCGGTCTCGATCAGGCTCAGCGATCCGCCCCCGTTCTCGGCCAGTTCGCGCGAGATGGTGAGGCCCAGTCCGGTGCCGCCCGAGGCCTTGCCGCTGACGAAGGCCTCGAACAGGCGCTCGGAAATCCGCGGCGGAATGCCGGGGCCGTCGTCCTCAACCTGGATCACGCAGTCTCCGCCATCGTGCGCGGCGCTGACACGGACGTGCCCCCTGCGGTCGGCTCGCGTCGCGTCCGCCTCGATCGCCTGCCGGGCGTTGCGCATCAGATTGACCAGCACGCGGTGGAGCTGGTCCGGATCGGCCAGAACGCTGAACCGGGCGGGGATGCTCTTGATCAGCTTGACCCCGTCGGGGGACAGGCCGGCGTCCTCGGCCGCCGTGACGACGGCCGCAGCCAGTTGCAGCCGCGCCTTCTGCGGCGCGGGCTCCTCGCTGCGGCCGTACTCCAGCACATTGCGCGACAGGGCGGCGGCGCGGCCCAGGGCGCGCTCCAGCCGGGGCAGGGCCTTGGCCACGGTCGGGTCGGGCGAATCGGCCAGCCGCTCGGACGCGATCTGGGCCGAGGTCAGCATGTTGCGCAGGTCGTGATTGATCTTGGCCACCGCCTCGCCCAGCGCCACCAGACGGGCGCGCGAGCGCAGCGACTGTCGGACCTCGTCCTGCATCCGGGCCAGTTCGCGCTCGACCCGGCCGATCTCGTCGTGGCGATCGCTGGGCGGATCGCCCTCGCGCTCCGGGTCCTCGGCGAAATTCTCGATCGAGCGCGTCACCCGCCGCAGCGGTTGCAGCACCAGGAAGGCCAGACCGGCGTACAGTAGTCCCCCGGCCACCAGCGACACGAACAGCGACGTGATCAGGCTGTTCAGCAGGAAGGTCTTGAGCTCGGCCTTCAAGGGCTGGGCCGGGGCCAGGATTTCGATGAAGTCGCCCGAGCGATAGCGCGGCCGGGCTTGCACGCGGATGGAGCGGTCCGGGTGCCCGAACAGGGTCTTCCACGGGTCCATCAGACGGGCCAGCGGCCGGCGCTGGCGAAGGTCGATCAGGTCCGGGGTCCGGGGCAGGTTCGGGGCTTGCAGCAGCAGACGACGCACGCCCTGATCGCCGACGACCACCGCCTGCACGCCGCCGATGGCCAGCAACTGTTCGGCCGTATCGTCCTCGACGGCGGAATAGGGCAGGGCCTCGACGCCGACGGAGGCCAGCTCGGCCGACTGCAGCCGGTCCAGAAGCCAGCGCTCGTGGAAGCTCGCCGCGCTGGGGGCCACGATCATCACCTCGACGGCGGCGGCGAAGACGAAGGTCAGCAGCAGCAGTCTTCCCGCCAGGGCGTCGGGCGCATGAATCTTCACCCACTCGCGCCAGTCGCCGGGCACGCGCAGGGCCTTGCGGATCGTCGTCAGCAGGGCGCGGACCTGACTCATGCCGGATTCGCCCTCCTGCCGAGCAGCGCCTGCAGTCCCTTCAGGGCGAAGGGCAGGACGACGGCGAGCACGAAGACGCCCAGCATGGGAGCCCAGAACTGGCCGAAGAGCGCCTGGAAGTCCGGGTTCGGGTCATTGGCCAACAGGGTGTTCAGCCGTGCGCCGATCCAGCAGTAGATGATGTGGGCCGGCAGCAGGCCGATCACCGTGGCGATGGTGTAGGGGACCAGCCGCACCGCCATGACGCCCGCGGCGATATTGATCATGTGGAAGGGCACGACGACGGCCAGTCGCGAGGCCAGCACGTACCAGAATGTATCCTTGTCGATGGCCGCGCAGACCTTCTGCATCAGGCCGGCGTCCCGTTCGGCCTTCTCACGCAGGGAGGCGCCCAGGGCGGTCCGCGCCACGCCATAGACGATGAGGGCGCCGAGCGTCGCCGCGATCGAGGTGGCCACGCCGCCGACCCACGGGCCGAACAGATAACCGGCCGTGATGGTCACGAAGAAGACGCCGGGCACGACGCTGGCCGTCAGGATGGCGAACAGGGCCATCAGGATCAGCAGGCTGATCAGATAGTTGTCGGCGGTGAAAGCCCCGAACTCCGCCCCGTGGTCGCGGATGGTGTCCAGCGACAGATAACGGTTCCAGCCCATGCCGAAGATGACGGCGATGACGGCCGCCAGCACGATCAGGGGCAGAAAACGCTTCACGCGGTCCATCGGGTCTCCAAACAGGACGTGTATCGGGCGTTGGCGGCGTTGACTCAACGCGCTGACCCCCTTATACGCCCGCCCTTCCTGCGGCGGACGCGTTCCGTCGTCCACCAGTATTTATCAAGGAGCCGACCGTGAAGCGGACCTATCAGCCGTCGCGACTCGTGCGCAAGCGCCGTCACGGCTTCCGTTCGCGGATGGCCACCAAGAACGGTCAGAAGATCGTTCAGCGCCGCCGCGCCAAGGGCCGCAAGCGCCTGACGGCCTAAGTCGTCGGCGCTCTGCGTGAGCGACCCGTTCAAAATCGAACGCCTGACATCGCGGCCCCAGTTTCTGGCGGCCGCGAAAGGCGTTTCTGAGGCTCGCGGCGCCGTGGTCGTCCAGCGACTGGACCGGCAGGACGGAAACGCGACGGTTCGCCTCGGCTTCACCGCCACCCGCAAGGTCGGCGGGGCCGTTATTCGCAACCGCGCCAAACGCCGCCTTCGCGAAGCCGCCCGCGCGCTTGCGCCGCATCTGGGCGTGGCCGGGAGCGACTATGTGTTCATTGCCCGCATGGGCACGGCGGACCGTGACTGGGACCGTTTGCTTGACGATGTGAAATCGGCGCTTACAAGGCTCGCGACCCCGCGGTCGGCGCCCAAGTCTGCGCCCTCGACGCCCGCGCCAGCCGGCCAGGATTCCTGATCTCCATGCCCCCTCACGACAACAGCCGTAACACGACCCTCTTCCTCGTGATCGCGGCGATCATGCTGGTCACCTACAGCGTCTTCGTGATGCAGCCCCAGGCCGAGAAGCGCCGGGCCGCACAGCAGGCCGCCGCCGAGCAGACGGCCGATGCGCCGATCACCTCGCCGTCGCCCAGCGCCGCTGTCTTCACGACCGACCGCACCGCCGCCCTAGGGGCCGGCCCGCGCGTCGCGATCCAGACGCCGAACCTCACCGGTTCGCTGTCGCTGACGGGCGCCCGCATCGACGACCTGTTCCTGACCCGCTACCGCGAGACCATCGACAAGGACTCGCCGGCGGTGGAGCTGTTCCGCCCGCAGGGCATGCGCCACGCCTTCTTCGCCCAGTTCGGCTGGAGCGGCCCCAATGTCGCCGGCGGCGTCCCGGGCGCCAACACGCCGTGGCGTCTGACCGAAGGGTCGGCCCTGACCCCGACCACCCCGGTCACCCTGACCTGGGACAATGGCGCGGGCCTGCGCTTCACGCGCCGCATCTCGGTCGACGACCAGTACGTCTTCACCATCGCCGACACGGTCGCCAACTTCACGACCCAGGCCATCACCATCCGCCCGGGCGCCCGCGTCGAGCGCCAGGGCGTGCCGGATGATCTGGGTCGGAACCAGATCCTGCATGAAGGCGGCATCGGCACCTTCGGCAGCGAGGGCCGCTATACGACCGAGCAGCTCAAGTACAAGGCCTGGGCCAAGAAGCCGGAACAGAGCTTCACCTCCACCGGCGGGTGGATGGGCATCACCGACAAATACTGGCTCGCCGCCATCATCCCGACCCAGAACGAACAGGTCGAGGCGGTCTTCCGCGTCACGGACGCACAGACCTACGACACCCACGCCGTGACGATGGCCGGAGCCGAGCGCACCATCCAGCCCGGCCGCCAGATCACCGAGACCACCCGTCTGTTCGCCGGCGCCAAGCGCAACGAGATCTTGTCGGGCTACGAGCAGAGCCTCGGCCTGCCGCGCTTCGTCTATGCGATCGACTGGGGCTTCCTGTTCTTCCTGACCCGCCCGATCTTTATCCTGGTCGAGTTCTTCTACGGCGTGCTGGGCAACTTCGGCCTGGCCATCCTGGCCCTGACCCTGACCGTCCGCCTCGTCATGTTCCCGCTCGCGAACAAGAGCTACGAGAGCATGTCGAAGATGCGGAACCTCCAGCCGAAAATGGAGGAGATCAAGAAGAAGTACCCGGACGACGCGCCCAAGCAGCAGCAGGAGCTGATGGCGCTGTACCAGAAGGAGAAGATCAACCCGCTGGCCGGCTGCCTCCCGCTGCTGCTCCAGATCCCGGTCTTCTACGCCGTGTACAAGATGCTGTTCGTGACCATCGAGATGCGTCACCAGCCCTTCTTCGGCTGGATCCGCGACCTCTCGGCCAAGGATCCGACGACCATCTGGAACCTGTGGGGCCTGATCCCGTGGGATCCGTCGACGGTGCCCTTCCTCGGGCCGCACCTGACCGGCACCTTCTCGCTCAGCATCCTGGCGATCGTCTATGGCCTGACCATGTGGCTGCAGATGGCCATGAGCCCGCAGGCGCCGGATCCGATGCAGCGCCGCATCTTCCAGCTGATGCCGATCGCCTTCACCTTCATCATGGCGACCTTCCCGGCCGGCCTGCTGATCTACTGGGCGTGGTCGAACGTGCTGACCATCTTCCAGCAGTACATCATCATGCACCGCTTCAAGGCCGAGAACCCGATCGACACCTTCCTCGCCCGGTTCAAGAAGGCCTAGGTGGACGAGTTCACGCCAGAAGAGCTGGAAGAGGCCCGCGTCCTCTTCGCGCGTCCCGCGACCTTCGTCCTGGGCTGCGCGAAGATCGACCAGCTGCCCGATCCGGACCTGCCCGAGATCGCCTTCGCCGGGCGGTCCAACGTCGGCAAGTCCAGCCTGATCAACGGGCTGGTCGGCATGCACAAGCTGGCCCGCGCCTCGAACGAGCCGGGCCGCACGCGCGAGGTCAATTTCTTCGACCTCGACGGCAAGATGCGGCTGGTCGACCTGCCCGGCTACGGCTGGGCCAAGGCGTCCAAATCCACCGTGAAGAAGTTCCAGGACCTCGGCCGGGACTATCTGCGCGGCCGGGTCACGCTGAAGCGGGTCTATTTGCTGATCGACGCCCGCCACGGCCTGAAGAAGGTCGACGACGAGGCCCTCGACGCGCTCGACCTCGCCGCGGTCAGCTACCAGATCGTCCTGACCAAGGCCGACAAGCTGAAGAAGGGCGAGGGCGAGAAGATGGTCGCCGCCACGCTCAAGGCCATCGCCAAACGCCCCGCCGCCTTCCCGGCGGTGGCCCTGACTTCGTCGGAGAAGGGCATCGGCATCCCCGAGCTGCGCGCCGAGATCATGCGCACGACGGGCGTGACTCTCTAGAAGCCGATCGCGACCCGTACATCCGCCCAGCGGACGAACTTCAGGTTCGGGCCGCCCGCGTCCGCCTCGTCCTGCACAATCACCACGCCGTCCTCGAAGCCCGCGATCGCACTGCCGTAGGACTCGATGCCGCCGATGCTTCGCGCCGGCCGTCCGTCCGGGTCTTGACGCACGGCGAACCGGCCGACCCAGACCACGCCGCTGCGCTCCAGTCGCCAGACCGAGAAGGCGGTCCGATCCTCGTCGACTGCCGTCAGGAAACGGTCCCGGCCGCTGTTGAGATAGGACACGCCCACGCTCCGCGGCAGCCGGTGAGGCGCCGAAACCTCGACCGTGACCGGCGCAGGATCCTGCGTCAGCGACGCCCGCACAAACCCGCCGCGCCGCCCGCTGAACCAGACCTGCCGCAGCATGGTGTCGATCGCGCAGCCGGGGCCGGGATTGTCGATCCTGAACCGCCCCCGCTCGGCGGACTGCACCGCGCCGTCCGGTCCTTCCGAGATCTCGATGATCCGGACTTCGCCCCGGCGGTCGAACACGACGGCCTGAACCCTGGTCTCGACCTGCCTCATGCAGAAGCCGAGCGGCTCGGCCAGATCCACCGCGACCTCGCCCCAGTGTCGAATCTGATCCTGCCCGTGATCGGCCCGGTAAAAGCTCAGCCGGGTCTGACGCCCGGACCGGTAGACCCCTCCGATCAGAGCCGCATAGGCGTCGGCCAGGGGCAGGGCGGCGGTGTCCAGTTCGACCAGTCGGGGGCCGGCGACGGCGTGCCGCTGGCGACCCTCCAGATCGTACACGGCGATGCCGCCCGACCGGTTCGTTGCGGCCACGAAGCCCGAGCGGGTCAGGCCGTCGGGAAGTCGGTTGGATCCGCCGACCCATAAAGACACCGAGCCGGCCCGGACCTCACGTTCCGGTGCGGGCGCGGACTCGGCGCTCGCCAGCACAGTCTTTGGCGCGGGCAGGGGCGCGCACGCGGAGAGGAGCACGCTGATGGCGCATCCGACGAGCAGAGGTCTCATGGCATTCTCCTTCGGCGGCACTCAACCGGAGTTCACGCGCAGGCACAACCCATGCGGTCGAGATCGCCGCGGGCTTGCGGTAAGCGCCGGAGGGCGCCTCCATACGGGCATGACGACATTCCGCCTGATCCAGACCGATGGCCTGAGCCAGCAGATCCTTGAGCACGGCTCCGGACCGCTGGTGCTGTTCATCCACGGCTTTCCCGAGCTGGGCGTCAGCTGGCGGGCGCAGGTCGAGGCGCTGGGCGAGGCCGGCTTCCACGCCGTCGCTCCGGACATGCGCGGCTATGGCGGCACGGACAGGCCGGAGGCGCGGGACGCCTATTCCATCCTCGATCTTGTCGGCGACATGGTCGATCTGGTGCGGGCGCTGGGCCATGACCGATGCGTCGTCGTCGGCCACGACTGGGGCGCGCCGGTCGCCTGGCACTGCGCCCTGATGCGGCCCGATCTGTTCCGCGCCGTCTTCGCCCTGTCGGTCCCTTTCCAGCCGCGCCGGCCCAAGGGCCCGCCGACCGCCGCCATGGCCGTGCTGGCGAAGCGCGGCGGGCTGGGCGAGCTCTACATCAACCAGTTCCAGGCCGACGACGCCCACGCCATCTTCGACGCCGATGTGGAGGCCGGGCTGCGCAAGGGCTTCTGGGCCTACGACGGCGCGACGCCGCCCGGGCGCCAGTCGACCGGCTTCATCCCCGAGGGCGAGACCTTCCTGTCGACCCTGCCGGATGATGCGCCCCTGCCACCGTGGATGAGCGAGGCCCATTTCCGGGAATACGTCGACGCCTTCACCGCCGGGGGCTTCCGTGCGCCGTTTGACTGGTACCGCAACGTGGATCGCAACTGGGCGCTGACGCCGTGGCTGCAGGACGCCCGCATCCGCGTGCCGGCCGCCTTCGTCGTTGGCGACCGCGATCCGGTGCGGCACTACTCAGGACCGCAGGAGGCGGGGCTGAAGGACTGGATCGACGACCTGCGCCTGCAGATGGTGGTCGAGGGCGCGGGCCACTGGATCCAGCAGGAACGGCCGGAGGAGGTGAACGGGCTGCTGCTGGAGTTCTTGCGGGGGGTCTGATCAGAGCCCCGCGACCGCCTCGGCCGTCACCTCAAGGCTCTTCACCCGATCCTCGATGTCGAAGATCATCCCGGTCACCATCACCTCGTCCACCCCGGTCAGGGCGATGAACTCCTGCAGCTTCGTCCGCACGGTCGCCACGCCGCCGATCGCGGCATAGGTCAGGCGGCTCTCGACCGCCGCGATCTGGCGGGCGTCCAGCACGGCAGTGATGTCGTCCACCGGCGGCTTCAGCCGGCCCGGCTTGCCCGTCACCACCGCAGCGAAAGCCTGCTGCATCGCGGTCGAGACATGCTTCGCCTTCTCGTCCGTATCGGCGCCGAAGACGTTGATCGCGGCCATCGCATAGGGCGTCGCCAGCTGCTTCGACGGTCGGAAACCCTCGCGATAGGTGCGCAGCGCCGGCAGCAGAAGCTCGGGCGCGAAATGGCTGGCGAAGGCGAAGGGCAGGCCCAGATGGGCGGCCAGTTCGGCGCTGAACAGGCTGGAGCCCAGCAGCCAGATCGGCACCTTCGATCCCGCGCCCGGCCAGGCCGTGACCCGCTGCCCCTCGACCGGATCGCCGAGGAAGTTCTGCAGCTCCATCACGTCGCGCGGGAACTGGTCGGCGGCCTCGAAATAGCGACGCAGGGCGCGGGCGGTCTCGCCGTCGGTGCCCGGCGCGCGGCCCAGGCCCAGATCGATCCGCCCGGGATGCAGGGCCTCCAGTGTGCCGAACTGCTCGGCCACGACCATCGGCGCATGGTTGGGCAGCATGACCCCGCCCGAGCCGACGCGGATCGTCTGCGTGGACGCCGCCACATGGGCCAGGGCCACGGCGGTCGCGGCACTGGCGATGCCGGGCATGTTGTGGTGCTCCGCCAGCCAGAAGCGGGTGAAGCCGAGCCGCTCAGCCGCGCGGGCCAGTTCGGTGGTTTCCAGCAGGGCGCGGCGGGGGTCGCCGCCCTCCACGATGGGCGACAGGTCGAGCACGGAGAATGCGGTCATGGCGGACAGATCGGGTCGATCGGCCGCCGTTCAAGTCCTCGACGGTTACAGTTCCGCACCCTAGGGTGGAAACACAGGAGGGCCCCATGATCATTTCCACGCTGAGCATCGCTGCGGTCGCCGCCGTCGTCGCCCCCGCGCAGGCCGCGCCGGACATCGCCGGCGCCTGGGAGGGACGGCTGTCGGTCGCCGGCCAGTCGATCCGTATCGTCTTCAACGTCGCGCCCGACGGGACGACGACCATGGACAGCCCCGATCAGGGTGCGCGAGGCATCCCGGCGCAGGGCTCGGTCGAGGGGCGCAATGTGACCTTCGCCGTCACCGCCATCAGCGGACGGTTCGAGGGCGTGCTGTCCGAGGACGGTCGCACCCTGACCGGCGCCTTGGTTCAGGGCGGCATGACCGCGCCCATGGTGCTGGAGCGTGGCGAGGTCGCCGCTGGCCCATCGCGGCCCCAGACGCCCCGCCCGCCCTTCCCCTATGAGGCGCGCGAGGTCGCCTTCGACAATCCCGCCGCGCCCGGCGTTCGACTGGCCGGAACCCTGACCGTGCCGGAGGGCGCGGGACCATTCCCCGCCGCCATTCTGATCACGGGCTCGGGGCCGCAGGATCGGGACGAGACCATTCTCGACCACAAGGCCTTCGCCGTCTGGGCTGACGCCCTGACCCGCCGCGGCGTCGCTGTGCTTCGCTATGATGATCGCGGCGTGGGCGCCTCGACCGGCAATTTCGGGACCGCCACCTCGGCCGACTTCGCCACCGACGTGCGCGCGGCTCTGGACTGGCTGGGCCAGCAGCCGGGCATCGATCGTGAACGCATCGGCCTGATCGGCCACAGCGAGGGCGGGACGATTGCGCCGCTGGTGGCGCAGGACGGCGGGGATGTCGCCTGGATCGTGACCCTCGCCGGACCGACGGTGTCCGGCGGCGCCATCATCGAGGAACAGGCCCACCTGATCCGCGTCGCGGCCGGCGCCACGCCCGAGCAGGATGCGGCCCTGGGTGCGCTTCAGGCCCGTCTGATGCGGGCCGTGGCCGACAACGCCGACGACCCCGCGGCCGTCTCCAGCGCCGTCAGCGCCATCCTGGTCGAGGCCGGCCAGACCCCGGCGCAGGCGGCGAGCGCCGGCGCCCAGATGAGCTCGCCCTGGTATCGCTGGAGCGTCGCCCATGACCCGGCGGCCTCGCTGCGCGCGGTCGATGTGCCGATGCTGGCGCTGTACGGCGGCAAGGATCTTCAGGTCTCGCCCGACCAGAACGTCCCGCCGCTGCGGACCTACAAGCCGGACGCCGAGATCGTCGTCCTGCCGAACCTCAACCACCTGCTCCAGCCGGCCGAAACCGGCCTCATGCAGGAGTACGGGACGATCGAGACGACCCTCGATCCCGAGGCGATCTCGACCGTCGTCGAGTGGGTCGTGGCGCGGTCGAACCTCTAAACGCCCACATACTTCCGCTCATCCCCGCGAAGGCGGGGATCCAGTGCATGCAGAGGTTCAGCAGAAGCGCTTCGCAGCGTGCTTCGGATAGCTTGTGCGAGGGTCACGCGACCGCACTGGGTCCCCGCCTTCGCGGGGATGAGCGGAACAGGGTCACACCGGGTGCGTCGGCTCCGGCTTGACCGGGGCCGGTTCGGGCGTGGCCGGGACGTCGGGCAGGGGGATGAACTCCAGATCGTCCTCGTGCGGCAGCGACATGCGGCCGGCCTTCCAGTCGGCCTTGGCCTGATCGATCCGCTCCTGCGACGACGAGACGAAATTCCACCAGATCACGCGCGGCCCGACCGGCTCGCCGCCCAGCACCATGACCGACGACGGCCGGATGGCCTTCACGGTCGGGTCGGCGGCCGGCTCCAGCACGATCATCTGGCCTTCGTGGAAGGTGCGGTCGCCGACCTCGATCTCGCCCTTGGCCACGTACAGGGCGCGTTCCGAATAGCCGCCGGCGCCCTTGCCCGGCGGCGGCGCGGTGCGCACGCCCTCGGCCAGCTCCCAGTGGACATAGAACAGGGGCGACTGGATCGGCGCGGCGGCTTTCGCGCCATAGGCCTCGCCCGCCACCAGACGGGCGAACAGGCCGCCGTTTTCATAGGCCGGCTGACCGTCCTCGCCGTGGTGATGGAACGACGGATCGACCTCCTCCAGCTCGGTCGGCGAGGCGATCCAGGCCTGCATCCCGTGCATGGGGCCGCCCTGGCTCTTCTTCAGCGGGTCGGTGCGTTCGGAATGGACGATGCCCTTGCCGGCCACCATCCAGTTGACCTCGCCCGGACGGATGGCCTGGGTCGCGCCGGTGTTGTCCCGGTGCATGATCTCGCCCTCGAACAGATAGGTCAGGGTCGACAGGCCGATGTGCGGGTGAGGCCGCACATTGATCGCCTCCGAGCCCGGCGCGAACTCGGCGGGGCCCATCTGGTCCAGGAAGATGAAGGGGCCGACCATGCGGCGCGAATGGAAGGGCAGCACTCGCCCGACCTCGAACCCGCCAAGGTCCTTCCGCCGCGCGTCGATCACCATCTCGATCATCTGCCCCTCCTCATATTCGAACAGCCGGCGGCAGCATCGCCGGTCCGGCGCTTCGGGGCAATGCGCGGGTCAGTCGACTTTCAGCGGAAGGCGGATGACGACGGCCGGCTGCGGCGTCGGGCTGCGCGGCTGCACCTGCGCATCGAAGTCGGTCCACTGGCTGCGGGCGACCAGCACCAGGCTGTCTCCCTCGACGAATCCGGTCGTTGGCTCCTCCAGCGGCGGGCCTTCCAGCAGGGCCTCGCGAGCGATGACCCGCGTCCAGTCGGCATCCAGCGTCAGCAGCAGGATCCGATGCGTGCGCGTGCCGTTCTGGATGGCGATGATGCGATCGCCCCAAGGGATCAGCCCGTCGATCCCGCGCATCTCCACGCCTTCCGGCGCCGGCAGGGGCGTGAAGGTCTCCGTCGTCAGCGTTCGGTGCGGCGCCGTCGCGTCCACGACGTGCAGGCCCGAGCCATAGTTGGCGAACAGCAGCTTCTGGCCATCCGGCGACACCACCATCCCCTGCGGCGAGGCGCGTTCCGGCAGATCGAGGAAGCGTTCGACGTGGTCGCCGGTCTCGCGCTTGACCACGATCTTTCCGCCCCGGCCGTCGGCGGCGAAGACCGAACCGTCGGGCGCGACCGCGACGTCGCCCAAGCCGATGACGCCATCGGGCGCATCCCAGCTGGCGACCACCACGCCCGTGTCGGCGTCGATCTGCAGCAGGCCGGAGGTCCTCAGTGGCGTCTCGTCGGGATGGGCCGGGCCGGATGCGGCCCAGAGCATGCCGCGGGATGCATCTATCGCCAGACCGAAGACCGGCTGGTGACCCAGCTCGCCCCAGCGGATCAACCGTCCTGTCTCTCCCGGCGTGAACAGGCCGCCGGCGTGGATGGCGGACAGAACAAGAGCGCCGTGCGGGTCGCGCGCGACGCTCTCAATCAGGAAGGGTTCGGCCGGCGAAGTCGCCAGCACCTCCGGTGTCTGCGCGGCGGCGGGCAGGGCCAGAATGGCCCATCCCACGCCCGCGATCAGGGCCGTGTGCATCCGGCCCATCGGCTCAGCCCACGTGCGGGGTGATGATGCCCAGCGGCAGGGACGTCACATTCTTCACGCCGCGCGTGACGATGTGGCTCTCGCAGTCCGAGACGATGCCCAGGCTCAGCAGCTTCTCGCGCAGGAAACGGTCGAAGGCGTGCATGTCAGAGGTGATGATCCGCAGCACATAGTCCTCGCGGCCGGTGATGGTCGCGCACTGGACCACTTCGGGCCATTCGGCCACGGCCCGCTCGAAGGCGTCGAGGTTGTCGCTGGACGGCAGGTTCAGCTTGACGATGGCATAGACCTCGAAGTCCAGGCCCAGTTTCGCGGCGTCCAGCAGGGTGACCCGCTTGCGGATCAGGCCGGCGTCCTCCAGTCTCTTGATCCGGCGCCAGCAGGGAGAGGCTGAAAGGCCGACCCGGTCAGCGACCTCGGCCACCGAAAGGCCGGCGTCCTGTTGCAGGATGTCCAGGATGCGGGCGTCGACGGGATCCAACTCGTCAGCCAAGGCGTTTCTCCACTCTCATCTTTCGCGCAATAAAATACCCGCGATTGGCAGAGTGCAAGGTCAAAAACGCGCAAGCCTTGGCGCCAGCGTCGTGCTAGACGCAGCATCGAGGAAACGCGGTCGGATCAACCGGACGGCAGGACGGAATGAAGAAGCCCAATAAGCAACCGCTCAGCTTGCGCGTGCCGGAGCCTTCGGGCCGTCCGGGCGACGCGCCTGATTTCAGCCACCTGAAGTTCGACCCGGCCGGCGCCGTGGACCGGCCTTCGGTCTCCACCGCCCCGTTCGAGATGCGCGACCACGCCTTCAAGCTGGTCCGCGTGCTGGACGACGAGGGCAAGGCCGTCGGTCCGTGGAACCCGAAACTGGACGCCGAGACCATGCGCCGGGGCCTCAAGGCCATGATCCTGACGCGCGCGTTCGACGACCGGATGCATCGCGCCCACCGCCAGGGCAAGACCAGCTTCTACATGAAGTGCACCGGCGAGGAGGCCATCGCGGTCGCCCAGGGCATGATCCTGAACCGCGAGGACATGGGCTTCCCCACCTACCGCCAGCAGGGTCTTCTCATCTCGCGCGGCTACCCGCTCGCCGACATGATGAACCAGATCTACTCCAACGCTTCGGACCCCATCAAAGGGCGTCAGCTGCCGATCATGTACTCGTCGAAGGAGTACGGCTTCTTCACCATCTCGGGCAATCTCGGCACCCAGGTGCCGCAGGCTGTCGGCTGGGCCATGGCCAGCGCCTACAAGGGCGATGACAAGATCGCCATCGCCTGGATCGGCGACGGCGCCACGGCCGAGGGTGACTTCCACAACGCCCTGACCTTCGCCGCCGTCTATCGCGCGCCGGTCATCCTGAACGTCGTCAACAACCAGTGGGCCATCTCGTCCTTCATGGGCATCGCCGGCGGTCTGGAGACCACCTTCGCGTCCAAGGCCATCGGCTACGGCCTGCCGGCCCTGCGCGTCGACGGCAACGACTTCCTCGCCGTCTGGGCCGCGACCCAGTGGGCCGAGGAGCGCGCCCGCACCAACCAGGGCGCGACGGTCATAGAGCTATTCACCTACCGCGGCGCTCCGCACTCGACGTCGGACGACCCCAGCCGCTACCGCCCGGGCGACGAGCACGAGAAATGGCCGCTGGGCGATCCGATCGAGCGCCTGAAGCAGCACCTGATCGGCCTGGGCGAATGGTCCGACGAGCAGCAGACGGCCGCCGAGGCCGACGCCGTCGAACAGGTCCGCGCCGCCGGCAAGGAATCCGAGGCCATCGGCACGCTCGGTCAGTCGCGCGCCAGCGTGAAGACCATGTTCGAGGACGTCTTCGCCACCGAGGACTGGCGTCTGGTCGAACAGCGTCGGGAAGTGGGGGTCTGATCATGAGCGAGAACACCACCTTCACCGAGGCCGACCGCACCGACGGCGTCGAGCCGGACATGGTCACCGCCGCCAACGCCCCGGCCTCGGTCGTGCCCGACACGGGCATCCAGCCGATGAACATGATCCAGGCGCTGAACTCGGCGCTGGACGTCAAGATGGCCGAGGACAAGGACGTCCTCAGCTTCGGCGAGGACGCCGGCTATTTCGGCGGCGTCTTCCGCGTGACGGATCACCTGCAGAAGAAGCACGGCCTGACCCGCAGCTTCGACGCCCCGATCAGCGAATGCGGCATCGTCGCCGCCGCCATCGGCATGGGCGCCTACGGCCTGCGTCCGGTCGTCGAGATCCAGTTCGCCGACTACATCTATCCGGCCTACGACCAGATCGTCTCGGAAGCCGCCAAGCTGCGCTATCGCTCGGCCGGCCAGTTCACCTCGCCGATCACCATCCGCAGCCCCTACGGCGGCGGTATCTTCGGCGGCCAGACGCACAGCCAGTCGCCGGAAAGCCTGTTCACCCACATCGCCGGCCTGAAGGTCGTGATCCCGTCCAACCCCTACGACGCCAAGGGCCTGCTGACCGCGGCCATCGAGGATGACGACCCCGTCGTCTTCTTCGAGCCCAAGCGCCTGTACAACGGCCCGTTCGATGGCTGGCACGAGAACCCGGTCTCGCCCTGGAAGGCCCAGGAGCTGGCCCAGGTCCCGACCGGCAAATACGTCGAGCCGATCGGCAAGGCGCGCATCATGAAGGAAGGCGCGGACGTCACCATCCTCGCCTGGGGCACCATGGTCTGGGTGTCGCTGGCGGGCGCCGAGCATGCCGGCGTCGACGCCGAGGTCATCGACCTGCGCACCCTCGTGCCGCTGGACATCGAGACGATCGAGGCCTCGGTGAAGAAGACCGGCCGCTGCGTCATCGTCCACGAGGCGCCCAAGACCTCGGGCTATGGCGCCGAACTGTCGGCCCTGGTGCAGGAGCGCTGCTTCTACCACCTCGAGGCCCCGATCGGACGCGTCTGCGGCTGGGACACCCCCTATCCGCACGCCTTCGAGTGGGAATATTTCCCCGGCCCGCAACGCGTGGCCGACGCCCTGAAGTCCGTCATGAGCGGGGGTCGCTGAGATGGGTCGTTTCGTCTTCAAGCTGCCCGACGTGGGTGAAGGCACCGCCGAGGCCGAGCTGGTCGGCTGGCACGTCAAGGTCGGCGACGTCGTCGCCGAGGATCAGATCGTCGCCGACGTCATGACCGACAAGGCCACCGTCGAGATCACCGCCCCGGTCTCGGGCAAGGTCATCGCCATCCACGGCGAGCCCGGCCAGATGGTCCCCGTCCGTGGCCCGTTGGTCGAGTTCGAGGTCGAGGGCGCGGGCAATGCGTCCGATGCGCCCGCTCCGGCCCCCGCGCCCAAGGCCGAGGCCGCCCCGGCTCCCGTCGAGGCTCCGAAGCCTGCCGCTGCTCCGGCCGCCGCCCAGCCGGCCGCCGGCGCCAACTACGTCTTCAAACTGCCCGACGTCGGCGAAGGCACGGCCGAGGCCGAGCTGGTCGGCTGGCACGTCAAGGTCGGGGACACGGTGTCCGAGGACCAGATCCTCGCCGACATCATGACCGACAAGGCCACGGTGGAGATCACCTCGCCGGTCGCCGGCACGGTCGTCGCCCTGCACGGCGACTCGGGCCAACAGGTCCCTGTCGGCGGCCCGCTGGTCAGCCTGCAGGTCGAGGGCAAGGGCAATGTCGCCGCCAGCGCCGCCCCGGCCGCCGCCCCCGCGCCCAAGGCTGAAGCCGCTCCGGCTCCGGCCGCCAAGGCCGCCCCGGCTCCGGCGAAGACCGCCGCGAAGCCGCTGGCCGAGGCCTTCACCACCCGCGCCGCCGGCGAGCGCCCGCTCGCCTCGCCCGCCGTCCGCAACCGCGCCCGCGATCTGGGCGTCGAGCTGCAGTTCGTCCCGGGCTCCGGCCCGGCCGGCCGCATCGAGCACGGCGATCTGGATGCGTATGTCGCCTCGGGCGGCCGTGGCGCGCCCGTCGCCTCCACCGGCTCGGGCTATGCGAAGGCCGAGGGCGTGACCGAGGTCCGCATCATCGGCCTGCGCCGCAAGATCGCGGAGAAGATGGCCGAGAGCGTCCGTCGCATTCCACACATCACCTACGTCGAGGAGATCGACGTCACGGCGCTGGAAGAGCTGCGCGCCCATCTGAACGCCGAGGCGAAGAAGACGGGCAAAGGAAAGCTCAACGTCCTGCCCTTCATCGCCCGCGCCATCGTGGTCGCCCTGCGCGACCAGCCGCAGATCAACGCCACCTATGACGACGAGGCCGGCGTCCTGACCCAGCATGCCGCCGTGCACCTGGGCATCGCCGCCCAGACGCCGAACGGCCTGATGGTGCCGGTGGTCCGCCATGCCGAGGCGCGCGATCCCTACGATACGGCGGCCGAAATCGCCCGCGTCTCGGGCGCGGCCAAGGACGGTTCGGCAAAGCGCGAGGAACTCTCGGGCTCGACCATCACCATTACCTCGCTGGGGACCCTGGGCGGCATCACCCACACCCCGATCATCAACCACCCCGAGGTCGCCATCGTCGGCCCCAACAAGATCCAGGAGCGGGTCGTGGTGAAGGACGGCCAGATGGTCGTCCGCAAGATGATGAACCTGTCCTCGTCCTTCGATCACCGCATCGTCGACGGCCACGACGCGGCCGTCTTCGTGCAACGGATCAAGGGCCTGCTGGAGCATCCCGCGACGTTGTGGATGTAGGCGCCGGCGTCGGTCCGGACGGAACGGGGACGGGCGGAGAGAGGGAGGCTATCGATGAAGATCAGGGTCCTGATGGCCGTCATCGCCCTGGCCGCCGCTGTTTCAACGCCGGCGCTGGCGTGTTCTATCGGTCGGATCCGGCCGGCCGAACTGCAACGGGAGCAATGGCGCGACCTTCGCGAAGCGAGCCTGATCTTCGTCGCCCGGGTCGTCAGCCACGGCTGGTCGGAGGACACCGACGACAACGTCACCTTCTACGAGCCCCTGCAGCTGGTTTCGCGTGAGGGGGTTCTCCCGGAGAACTTTTCGATCGCTACCCTTACCTGTCTGCCTGTTCCGGCGCTCGGTGAGGTCCATGTGTTTCTGATGCGTACGGCAGACGCACCCCGCACCCCCGGTGAGGTCGGTACGCTGCTCGGTTACTACGACGTTTCGGGCGTCCTCCACCCCAGCCTTCGACGGCGGGTGGAGCCCGTCCTTCAAAGAGCGAATATCGAATGACCCAGACCCTCAAGACCAAAGTCCTCATCATCGGCGCCGGCACCGGCGGCTATGTCGCCGGCATCCGCTGCGGCCAGCTGGGCCTGGACACCGTGCTGGTCGACGGCGGCGACGGCCTGGGCGGGACCTGCCTGAATGTCGGCTGCATTCCGTCCAAGGCCATCATCCACGCGGCCAACAAGTTCGAGACGGTGGCCAAGGCCGCCGACGGCGGCACTCTGGGCATCACGGCGTCGAAGCCGGCCGTCGATCTGTCGAAGACGGTCGAGTGGAAGAACGGCATCGTCAGGAAGCTGAACGGCGGGGTCGCGGCCCTGCTGAAGAAGGCCAGGGTCAAGGTCATCAAGGGCTGGGCGGAGTTCTCCGACGCCAAGACCTGCACCGTCAAAACCGATGACGGCGACATCACCATCTCGGCCGAACACGTCATCCTCGCCACCGGCTCGGAGCCGGTCGAACTGCCCTTCCTGAAGTTCGGCGGCGACGTCATCTCCTCGACCGAGGCCCTGTCGCTGGACAAGGTGCCGAACAAACTGGTCGTCGTCGGCGGCGGCTATATCGGGCTGGAGCTCGGCATCGCCTTCCGCAAGCTGGGCGCCGAGGTCACGGTCGTCGAAATGGCCGAGCGCATCCTGCCGCTCTACGACAAGGCCCTGACGGACCCGGTCACGAAGTGGCTGGAGAAGCATGGCGTGAAGCTGCTGCTGGGCGCGAAGGCCGGCGGCTTCGAGAAGGGCAAGCTGAACGTCACGACGAAGGACGGCGAGGCGATCCAGCTGGCCGCCGACAAGGTGCTGGTCACCGTCGGCCGCCGTCCGCGCACCGCCGGCTGGGGTCTGGAGAACATGGGCGTGGCCATGGCCGGCCCGTTCGTGAAGATCGACGACCGCTGCGCGACCTCGATGAAGAACGTCTGGGCCATCGGCGACCTGACCGGCGAACCCATGCTGGCGCACAAGGGTTCGGCCCAAGGCGAGATCGTCGCCGAGATCATCGCCGGTCATGACAAGCGCTTTGATCCCGTCACCATCGCCGCCGTCTGCTTCACCGAGCCCGAGATCGTCTCCGCCGGCCTCGGCCCGCTGGACGTCGAGGGCCGCGACGACGTCATCCAGTCGGTCTTCCCGCTGATGGCCATCGGCCGCGCCCTGGCCATCGAGGCGGGCGAGGACGGCGGCTTCGTCCGCGTCATCGCCTCGAAGACCGACCACCGCCTGCTGGGCGTTCAGGCCGTCGGCCAGCACGTTTCGGAACTCAGCAACAGCTTCGCCCAGATGCTGGAGATGGGCGCGGTTCTGGAAGACGTCGCCGGCACCATCCACGTCCACCCGACGCTGGGCGAGGCCTTCCACGAGGCGTCGCTGCGCGCGCTGGGTCACGCGATCCACATCTGACGCCTGCACCCTCTCCCGATGGCAGGGGACGTTCGCGCACGACGGCGTGAGCCGTCGTCCTTGCGCGAACGGGTGAGGGTCGGGTTTCGGGTTAGCGCTCAGCAGCCGTCTGCCCGCGCCCGGCATTACATCTTTGCGACCAACCGCCCGTTTGCTGCGGCGGGCAAACGCCTCTGCGCGTTGGCCCGATGTAGCCTTCCCCTGTCGTTTCAGAGGGAGTGCCCATGCGCGTCCGTACATCCGCTGCCATTCTCGCCATCGCCGCCGTGCTGGTCGGCTGTGCGTCCCATCCGCGCGGCTTCTCACCCGTTATGGCGCAGGCGCCGGCCGATCAGGCCGCGTTCGAGGCGGCTTTCAACGTCTGCAGCCAGCAGGTGGCCGACGGTCGCCGCGAGAGCTTCCGTTCGGGGCGCGGCGGGTCTGCGCTGGTCGGCGGAGCCATCGGAGGGACGGCGGCCGTCGCCACCACAGGCTCGGCTGTCGCGGGCACGGGCCTGATCGGCGCCGCCGCCGCCGGACCGATCCTCGCCATCAGCGCCGTCGTGTTCGCGCCCCTTGCCGTCTACGGCGTCTCCCGTGTCCAGCGCGCCAACAAGGAACGCGAGATCCGCAACGCCATGACCACCTGTCTCGCCGAGGACGGCTATCAGGTCACGGACTGGCGACTGGCCCGCGGCCAACAGACCGGCCCGACCTCGCCCACCCGCGCGATGCCCAGAACCTGACCTGCGCCTGACCTGCGCCTGACCTTCGTCTGACCGTCACAATCCTCTGGTCTAAGCGGCGCACATTCAGCCGTAGTCCGGAGACTGACGATGACCCGCACCCTGCTCGCCGCCGCCTCGGCGGTCGCGCTCCTCGCCCTCGGCGCCTGTGGCGACAACGCCGGCGGCGGCGCGTCGGCGACGCGCGCCGGCATCTGGGCGGCGGGCTCCTCGACGGTCTTCCCCTTCGCCACCCGCGTGGCCGAGAATTTCTCGCGCACGGCCGGCGGCGCGGCGCCGCGCGTCGAGGCCCTGGGCACCGGCGGCGGCATCCAGGCCTTCTGCCAGGGCGTCGGCCCCTCGACCCCGGACATCGCCAATGCCTCGCGTCGGATGAAGGCCTCCGAGTTCGAGCTGTGCCGTCAGAACGGCGTGACCGATATCGTCGAGCTGAAGATCGGCTATGACGGCATCGTCATCGCCACGGCCCGCACCGGCGCCAGCTTCAACCTGCGTCTGGAAGACCTCTACCTCGGCCTGGCCAAGGAGACCCCGAACGCCTCGGGCCAGTTCGTCGCCAACCCGGCGACCATGTGGAACCAGGTGAACCCGGCCCTGCCGGCCCAGCGCATCCAGGTCTATGGCCCGCCGCCGACCTCGGGCACCCGCGACGCCTTCCTCGAACTGGGCATGACTCCGGGCGCGAAGAAGCTGCCGACGCTGACCGCCCTGGCTGACGCTGACGAGGATCGCTTCGAGGCCATCGCCCACACCGTGCGCGAGGACAACGCCTGGATCGACTCCGGCGAGAACGACAACGCCATCGTCCAGACCCTGACCCGCACCCCGGGCTCGCTGGGCGTGTTCGGCTATTCGTTCCTCGAGCAGAACATGGACACGGTGAAGGCCGAGACCATCGACGGCGTCGCCCCCTCGGCGGACACCATCGCCGACGGCTCCTACCCGCTGGCCCGCAGCCTCTACATCTATGTGAAGAAGCAGCACATCGGCGTAACGCCGGGCCTCGAGCAGTTCGTGCTGGAGTTCATGTCGGAAGGCTCGGCCGGTCGCGGCGGCTATCTGCAGGACCGCGGCCTGATCCCGCTGGCCGCCGACGAGCTGACCGCCCAGCGCGCCATCGCCACCGCACTGACCCCGATGACCGCCCCGGCCAACTGATCGGACGGCCCGAAAAGACAAAGGCCCCGGAGCGATCCGGGGCCTTTTTCATGGTCGGTACGACAGGATTTGACGCATCGCGATGTCAGGCTGTCGGCATCGGTCTTTGACAATCAGACAGACGAATATCCGGACGACTCGCACGCGTTTTTCGAACGGCGGCGATTTTGACCAGTGAGTCCGGAAATCCGGTCAGGCCGCTGCCTTGCGACGCAGGCGGGCGATCCGGCGCAGGCGACGCCAGAACCGGCCGCGCTCGGGTTCCGGATAGGGCTGAAGGTTGCGCACGAACTCCTCGGCCGAGGCGCGCCAGCTGAACTGCTCGGCATAGGCGCGCACCGCGCTGCGGTCGCACTTCAGGGCCTCGAGGCAGGCAGTCTGCAGGTTCTTGTCGATCGCCCCGGCGTTCGAGCCCGGGATGATGTCGATGGGGCCGTGGGCCGGATAGGCGGCCACCGGCGTGCCCGTGGCCATGGCCTCCAGGATCACCAGTCCGAAGGTGTCGGTCCAGCTGGGGAAGACGAAGACGTCGGCGTCGCGGAAGCACCGCGCCAGCTCCTCGCCGAACCGGGCGCCGAGGAACTTCGCATCCGGGTATTTGGCCTGCAGCTCCTCGCGCGCCGGCCCGTCGCCGACCACGATCTTGGTGCCCGGCAGGTCCTGTTCGAGGAAGGACTCGATGTTCTTCTCGACCGCCACCCGGCCGACGTTCAGCCAGAACGGCCGCGGCCAGTCCTTGCCGCCCAGCTCCTCATAGATCGGGGCCAGATCCGGGTTGAACTGCTCGGTGTCCACGCCCCGCGTCCACGGCGAGACGTTGCGGAAGCCATGCGCCGTCAGTTCGTCGCGCAGGGTCGGGGTGGCCACCATCAGCCGGCCCGACGGCTTGTGGAACCACTTCATGTAGGCGTAGCCGACCTGAACCGGGATCGGGAACCGGGCCGAGACATACTCGGGGAATTTGGTGTGGTAGCTGGTGGTGAAGGGCAGCTTCCACTCCACGCAGATGCGGCGCGTGGCGATGCCGATGGGGCCTTCGGTGGCGATGTGCACCGCCTCCGGCTCGAAGGCGCGCAGCCGTTCGCGGATCTCCTCCTCGGCGCCCAGCGCCAGCCGGATTTCCGGATAGGTGGGGCAGGGGATGGTCTTGAACTGGCTCGGCTCGATCACCTCCACCTCGTGACCCATCGCACGGCATTCCGCCGTGATCCGGGAAAGGGTGCGGACGACGCCGTTGACCTGGGGCTCCCAGGCGTCGGTGGCCAGAACGATGCGCATATGGGCCGAATGGCTCCCGCCGTTGATCGGAGGAACGGTCTAGCGCTTCGCGATGACGTTGGCGAGACGACAGTTACAGAGGTAACGCGGTCGTTGCCTTGACCTCCTCCAGCACCGCATAGGTCCGGGTCTCGCGAACGCCGGGCATCTTCACCAGAACATCGCCGAGGAAGGCGCGGTAGGCGTCCATGTCGCCGACGCGGGCCTTGATCAGATAGTCGAAGCCGCCGGCGACCATGTGGCACTCGAGAACCTCGGGCTGGCGGCGCACCGCCTCGGCGAAGGCCTCGAACATGTCCCCGGTGGTGCGGTCCAGAAGGACCTCGACGAAGATCATCAGTCCCCGTCCAACCTTGGCTGGATCGATCAGGGCGGCATAGCCGGTGATGACCTTCTTTTCGCGCAGCCGGCGGACCCGCTCGAAGCAGGCGGCGGGCGACAGGTTGCAGCGCCGGGCCAGCTCCGCATTGGAGATCCGGCCATCCTCCTGCAGCGCCTTGAGGAGGCGGCGATCCACAGCGTCGAGATTTTCCATCGGTTTGGAGCCCTGATGGCCGAACGATCTTCGGCTGTGCTGCGCATCATACGATGCACATTCGGAGATGTCCGCCATATATGGCCGATCGAACAGGATCATCAGCGCCCATGCCTACCGCCGCCTTTTCCCCTTCGAGCGTCGCCGGCTGGGACACGCTGGACCACGGCAAGTTCGCTGACGAGACCGCCGTCGTCCGCGGCCTGCTGGACCGGACCCCGCTGGATGCGGCCGAACGCGCCGGCGTTCTGGCCTCCGCCACGGACCTCGTTGAGCGCGCCCGTCGCAGCGTGAAGAAGCAGGGCGTGGTCGAGAGCTTCCTGCAGGAGTTCTCGCTGGGCACCCGCGAGGGTCTGGCTCTGATGTGCCTGGCCGAGGCCCTGCTGCGGACGCCCGACGAGGATACGCGCGACCGGCTGATCGCCGAGAAGATCGGCGCGGCCGACTGGGCGTCGCACCTGGGCCAATCCGACAGCCTGTTCGTCAACGCCTCGACCTGGGGCCTGATGCTGACCGGCAAGCTGGTGGACGTCGACGACGAGGCACGCACCGACCTGCCGGGCTTCCTGAAGCGCATCGTCGGCCGCCTCGGCGAGCCCGTCATCCGCGAGGCCGTCGCGGCGGCGGTCCGGATCATGGGCGAACAGTTCGTCGTCGGCCGCACCATCGAGGCCGCCCTGAAGCGGTCGAACAAGGAAGGCTGGCTCTGCAGCTTCGACATGCTGGGAGAGGGCGCCCGCACCGCCCACGACGCCGAGCGCTACGAGAAGATCTACGCCGACGCCATCGAGGCCGTGGGCAGGACCGCCAGGGGGCAGGGCCCCGAGGTCGGCCACGGCGTCTCGGTCAAGCTGTCTGCCCTGTCGCCCCGCTACGAGGCCACGCACGAGACCCGCGTCTGGGACGAGCTCTATCCCCGCGTGCTGCGCCTCGCGAAGATCGCGGCGAAGTACGACATCAACTTCACGATGGACGCCGAGGAGGCCGACCGCCTCGCTCTGTCGCTGAAGCTGCTGGACCGGCTGGTTCACGAGCCGGAGCTGGGCGAATGGAAGGGCCTCGGCCTCGCCGTTCAGGCCTATCAGAAGCGCTGTCCCGAGGTGATCCGCCGCGTCGCCGATCTGGCGAAGACCTCCGGCCGTCGTTTGATGGTCCGCCTCGTGAAGGGCGCCTACTGGGATACCGAGATCAAACGCGCCCAGGTCGCCGGCCGCACCGACTATCCGGTCTTCACGACCAAGGCCGCGACGGACCTCAACTATCTTGTCTGCGCCCGCCTGATGATCGAGGCCGCGCCGCACCTGTACAGCCAGTTCGCGACCCACAACGCCCACTCGCTGGCCGCCGTCCACAAGATGGCCAGCGACCGCGGGGTGAAGATCGAGTTCCAGCGCCTGCACGGCATGGGCGAGGCGCTCTATGACGCGGCGCGCGATGCTTTCGGTCCGGTCACTGTCCGCGCCTACGCCCCCGTGGGCGGGCATGAGGACCTGCTGCCCTATCTGGTGCGCCGCCTGCTCGAGAACGGGGCCAACTCCTCCTTCGTCCACGCCCTGCTGGACGAGCGGGTGCCGGCCTCCGCCGTCGCCGCCGACCCCATCTCCGCCGTCGAGGCCCACCCCGACCGCCACGCCAAAATTCCTGTTCCCAAGGACATGTACATGGACCGCCAGAATTCGCTGGGCCGCGACTATTCGCAGGCCGCCGACCGTGAACGCCACGCCCTCGCCCTGGCCAAGGTCGACAGCGAGAAGCTGACGGCCGGTCCGCTGATCGGCGGCAAGCTGAAGGCCGGAACCAATGCGCAGGACGTGACCAACCCGTTCGACCGCACCCAGGTTCTGGGCCACGTCTCGGAAGCCACGGCCGCCGACATCGACGCCGCCGCCGACGCGGCCGCCCGCGCCCAGATCGTCTGGGACCGCAAGGGCGGCGCGGGCCGCGCTCCGGTCCTGCGCGCCATGGCCGATGCCCTGGAAGCCGACATGGACCGTCTGGTCGCCCTGCTGTCGCGCGAGGCGGGCAAGACCCTGAACGACGGCGTCGCCGAGGTGCGCGAGGCCGCCGACTTCTGCCGCTACTACGCGATGCTGGCCGAGCGTGACTTCGGTGGCCGCGAGGACCTGAAGGGACCGGTCGGCGAGATCAACCAGCTGGTCCTGCACGGCCGTGGCGTCTTCGCCTGCATCAGCCCTTGGAACTTCCCGCTGGCCATCTTCACCGGCCAGGTCGCCGCGGCCCTGGCCGCCGGCAACGCCGTGCTGGCCAAGCCCGCCGAGCAGACCCCGCTGATCGCAGCCGAGGCCGTGCGCCTGTATCACAAGGCCGGCCTGAACCCCGACCTGCTGGCCCTCGTCCCGGGCCGTGGCGAGACCGTCGGCGCGGCTCTGGTTTCGCATCCCGGCATCGACGGCGTCGCCTTCACCGGCGGCACCGACACCGCCTCGATGATCAACCGCTCGATCGCCGCCCGTCCGGGCCAGATCATTCCCTTCATCGCCGAGACAGGCGGCCTGAACGGCATGTTCGTGGACACCACGGCGCTGAAGGAACAGGTCATCGACGACGTGATCCTGTCGGCCTTCGGTTCGGCCGGCCAGCGCTGCTCGGCCCTGCGCATTCTCTATGCGCCGAAGGATTCCGCCGACGCCCTGATCGCGGGCCTCAAGGGCGCGCTGGCCGCCCAGGTCGTCGCCGACCCGACCGACCCGGCCACCGACATCGGCCCTGTCATCGATGCCGAGAGCCGCGCCAATCTGGAGGCCCACGTCGAGCGCCTGAACAAGGACGCGAAGATCGTCGCCCGCGCCGAACTGCCGGCCGGCGCCGACAAGGGCGACCTGTTCGCCCCGACCATCGCCGAAATCCCGAGCCCGGACTTCCTCGAGAAGGAGGTCTTCGGCCCCATCCTGCACGTCTATCGCTACGACCCGGCCGATCTGAAGACGGTCGCCGGCAAGCTGGCGGCGCGCGGTTACGGCCTGACGCTGGGCGTGCACAGCCGCATCGAGGCCTTCGCCGAGGAAGTGATCCGTCTGGTTCCGGCCGGCAATGTCTACATCAACCGCTCGATCACCGGCGCGGTCGTCGGCGTCCAGCCCTTCGGCGGCGAGGGCCTGTCCGGCACCGGCCCGAAGGCAGGTGGTCCGAACAGCCTGATCCGTTTCGCGGCGGAAAAGGCCATCAGCAACAATATCTCCGCCCAGGGCGGCGACCCCGCGCTGCTGAACCTCTAACGCCCGGGCGCGAAGCTCTTCTCTTCCGTCAGGGGGGCGAGGAACAGGCGATCGGGACTGTCGTCCGGGGTCTCCAGCGGAATGACCTCATACCCGTCGGCGAAGGCTTCCACCTCGGCCGTCAAGGCGCGGAATTCCGCTTCGTGGCCTTCGCGGCCGTACAGGAGGAAGCCGTCCTTGGCGTCAACCACGCCGTAGGAGGGACCGCCTTCGAGAAGTGCGTCGATATCCATGGCCATACGGACAAAATCCGGAAGCCGACATTTGGTTTCAGCCCGGCCGGTTTGCGACCAAGGCCGGTGCGGCATCGTCGAACGGAAGGCGAGGTGTCCGATGCTGGGGCATGTCTCCAGCAATCCATGATCCCGCCTGTGTAACCGCCCTCGCCGAGGCCTTGCAGCACGATGCGCCCTTCAGCGCGACCGAACTGGGTGGGCTGCTCAGCCTGACTGTCGTCGGCGCCCGATCGCTTGACGGGCTGCAGGCCTGCGTCGGCCTGACTCATCTTCGCATCATCGGATCGGAGCTCGACGGCCTGGCGGTGTGCGGCGCCATGCCGGCGCTGGCGCATCTGGAGGTGATCGCCACCTGCATCGGTTCGCTAGAAGGCGCGTCGTCCTGTGCGGAGCTGGCGCGGGTGGATCTGCTCTACACCTCGCTGACCAGCGCCGCCGATCTGCTCGCGCTCAAGGCGCTGAGGTGCGGAGCCGTCTTTGGCAATCCGTGGGATGACCAGAGCTGGCTGGACCTGCGGGCCGCGGCGGAGGCGGGCCTGCTCATCGACCTGCCCGCCGAGTTCGACTGGAAGACCACTCGCCAGCTCTGGGAGGGGCACGGTCTCTGCTGGGGACCGATCGCGGACATGATGCCCATGGTGGTGCGACCCGGGCTGCCGGAGCTGACCTCCAACGCCTACGATGCGCTCGCCCTGGCCTTTATCCGCCACGAGCTGAACCAGCCGGATTTCGGCGTCGGGAAGCTGTTCGAGGAGTATGCTGGCCTCATCGCCTGCCCGGACATGTCGGAACGAACCTCGTACCGCACCCTTGGGCGCATCGCGGACGTGCGCGGCTGGATCGCCGGTTCCTCGTTGAGGGACGACGACAAGGCGGACCTTTCCCGTTTCGCAGGGCGATTTCCGACAGTCACCTTCTATCGCCTGAGTCAGGCCCGGCTCGACATCGAGGCGAGCCATGATGCCTATGCGCTCCCCGACTGGTTCCTCGAGCTACGCCGGACCCTGGATGGCTGGTTGCCCAGGCCGCCCTTTATTCCGGTTCGCTTTGGCGACAGCGCTCACGGGTCACTTTCGGGACGGGCGTTCTACCTCGCCCAGTACGGCCATGGGGCCGACGAGGAGGCAGCCCTGGTTGCCGCAGGCTTTGTCAACATCGGTCTGGCTGTCGATGATCCACGCATCTTCCTGGCCATTCAGCTGAATGGCGGGGATCGCTGCATCTATGTTTATGACGTCCTCGATGCCGGCCGTGCGGTTCATGAACGCCGCGACCCGACGCCCTGCTTCACGCCGGTCGCGGACTCATACTTCGAGCTGCTGGACCGGGTGGTCGCCCTGCTGCCGCAGGGCAAGGATCCGATCCTCGCGGTAGAACTCTAGCGGGGCCAGCCGCCGGCGCGGCTGAGGGCGCTGGGAGCGGGGCGGCCGATCTTCTCGCCGATCCAGCGGGCGCTCTCGATCAACTGGTCGAGGTCGTAGCCGGTCTCGAAGCCGGCGCGCTCCAGCATGTAGACGAGGTCCTCGGTGGCGATGTTGCCCGTGGCGCCCGGTGCGAAGGGGCAGCCGCCGATACCGCCGACCGAGGCGTCGAGCACGTCGACGCCCGCCTCGACGCCGGCATAGGCATTGGCCAGGCCAGTGTTGCGGGTGTCGTGGAAATGCAGGCGCAGGGTAGCGTTCGGGGCGGCCTTCCGCGCCGCCTCGACCTTGCGCGTGACGCTCCAGGGATCGCCGACGCCGATGGTGTCGGCCAGGGCGATTTCCTCGACGTCGAGCTCGGCGATGCGGCCGACCAGATCGGCGACCTGATCGACGCCGACCTCGCCATCAAACGGGCAACCCCATACGCAGGACAGGGTCGCCGACAGCGAAGGCGTCGCGCCGGGCTGGGCCGCGGTGTTGGCGCGACCGGCGCCGATGTCGGCCAGCATCTGCACCTGCTGGTCGACGGTGAGGCCCTGGTTCTTCAGGCCGAAGCCATCGGTGGCCGACATGGCGACGTTGACCTCGTCAACGCTGGTTCCGAGCGCGCGGTCGTAGCCCCTGCCGTTCAGCACCAGCCCGATGCGACTGTGGCCGGTCTCGTGCGGCAGGACGGCCATGACTTCCTCGGCCCCGGCCATCTGCGGCACATACTTGGGATGGACGAAGCTGACGGCCTCGATCCGCCGAGCGCCCGCGGCCTCAAGCCGGCGCACCAGATCCGCCCGGACAGCGGGCTCCAGCACGGCCTTCTCGTTCTGCAGGCCGTCGCGAGGGCCGACCTCGACGATGGTGATCTTGCGGCTCATCGCGCCGCCTCCGCGGCGGGTCCACCCGCGCCGGGCGGGGCATAGACCGTCAGCTCGACGTTGTCGCCCTGCGAATAGTTGTGGCCATTGACCACGCCGACCGACCGACCCGTGACGCCCAGCGCGGCTTCGGCCTCGTGGAAATCGCGTTCCAGCCGTTCCTCGACGATGGCCGGACGACCTTCCGACAATGCGCGCGCCGCCCCGGCTGCGTCGGTCAGTTCAGTCTCACGGCCGGTCAGGAAGACGAAGCTGGGCTCGTGATAGCCGGCGATGGCGACAGGGCCGGGTCGGCCTTGCCTCGGATGCAGGTCGGTCTCCTCAAGCACCTTCTGCAGCTGGGGCGAAACCGATAGCGGGCGCAGCTGGCGCAGCGTGCCCGCCAGCGCTCCGTGAGCGACAATACCGAGCGTCAGGGAGACGATGACGGCCGTCACGGCCGCGCGGTGCATCATCAGGAAGGCGCCGATCAGGCCGGCCAGAACCGCGAACACGATGGTGAGCGTGGCCCAGGTCTGGGCCGTTGACTTGCCGAACTCGGTCAGGCCCACGACCACGATGGCGGCCAGCACCAGACCGGCGGCCACCGAGAACCCGGCGCCGGTCAAACGCGAGATCTTGCCGATCGGCCGGGTCAGCGCAGCTGCGGCCAGCAGGGCCAAAGCGCCGAAAGTGGGCAGATTGTAGTGGACCAGCTTGGTGGGGGTCAGCTCGAAGATCAGCCAGGCCGGAACCAGCCAGCAGACGAGGAACCGGATCGCCGGCTCGGCGCGGCGGTGCCAGCCGGTCGAAACGGCGGCGGGCAACATCAGGCCAGCGGGGAAGAAGGTCAGGAAGGCGATCAGCAGGTACAGGCCCGGAGGCGCGCCATGGCTCTCGTGCCCGCCCGCGACCTTGGGCGCCAGATCGCCGGCGATCGCTTCACGCCAGAAGCCGCCGTCGGTGGCGATGGTGATGGCGATGGCCCAAGGGCCGACGATCAGGGCGACCAGCGGCAGGCCCCAGCCCCAGCCGAGGCGGCGCATCCATTTGACGTCGCGATCCCAGATCGACAGGGCGATCATGGCAGGCGCGATCACGATCAGGCCGATCGGACCCTTGATCAGGATCGACAGGCCGAGCCCGGCCCAGAACAGCAGCTTGTGCGGTCTTCGCGGTATCTCGCCGGCCCGTGTCGCCAGATAGATTCGCGCCAGCGCAGCCATGCTCAGGGTGACTGCGCCGCACAGCATGGCGTCGGTCTTGGCGATGCCGGCCTCGGTCGACAGCAGGAAGGTCGCGCCCAGCATGGCCCCGGCGAGGAAGCCTGCTCTCTGCCCGAACATCGCCGCCCCGGCCCATGCCACGGCGGCCGCAGCCATCATGGCGCCGAGGATCGAGGGGATGCGGTAGGGCTGGATCAGCCGGTCCTCGACCTTGGAGGTCACGGCCACGGCCACCGCCTGCATCCAGTAGATGCCGACCGGCTTCTTCCAGCGGGGGTCATCTTGGAAGCGGATGTCGACGTAGTCACCGGTCTCCAGCATCTGCGACGTCGCCTGGGCGTAGCGGCTCTCGTCGCGATCCAGCGGCGGCAGGAGAGCCAGCACGGGCAGGCCGGCGAACAGGGCGACCAGCGCCGCCAGCAGGGGGCCGCGCCATCCGGCGATGTAACGATCGAGGTCGAGGCGCGTCATGTTCATCTTCCTAACACGCCGCTTTGGCCCGCGTCAGCCATCGGCTAGACAGGCGTCATGACCGAAGCCGCTCCCGACATTTCCGTCGTCGTTCCCGTCCATGACGAAGCCGGCGCCGCCGGGTCGTTGGCCCGCGAGATCGCTGCAGCCTTCGCCGGCCGGTCGTTCGAGATGGTGTTCGTCAACGACGCCTCGAAGGATACGACGCTGGACGAGCTGCGCGCCCTGCAGGCCGAACTGCCGATGCTGCGGGTGTTGAGCCACGGCTCGAATGCCGGGCAGAGCCGTGCGGTGCGCACCGGGGTTCTGGCCGCCCGGGCGCCGATCGTCGTGACGCTGGATGGAGACGGACAGAACCCGCCGGCGGATGCGCCGCGGCTGGCCGACCTGCTGATCGCCTCGCCCACGACCGTCGCCCTTGTCGGAGGCGTGCGGGCCAAACGACAGGATTCCGAAGCCAAACGCTGGGCTTCGCGCTGGGCGAACCGCATTCGCAAGAAGCTGCTGGATGACGACGCTGCCGACACCGGTTGCGGACTCAAGGCCTTCCGTCGTGACGTCTTCCTTAGCCTCCCCTACTTCGACCACATCCACCGCTACCTGCCGGCGCTGATGATCCGCGAGGGGTATGAGAACCGGTATCTGGATGTCGATCACCGGCACCGTGAGACCGGTCGCTCGAAGTACACAAACTGGGGCCGGCTGATGGCCTCGTTCTCCGATCTGCTGGGCGTGATGTGGCTCAAGACCCGCGCACGGCGGCCCGGCGCGATCAGCGAGTTCTGACCGGTTCGCCCGTCAGGCGAGCGGGCGTAGCCGTATGGAGCGAACCGGGGTATGCATCGTTAACAAGCGCGGCCGTTGAGGTGCGCCTGATGGAGATCCCGCGATGCTGATCGCTCTTCCGCTGCTCGTGATCCCGGTGGTCCTCTACAATCTGGTGGTGCTCACCAGCGTGCTGGGCGGCGGCGACGGATCTGCGGCAGCGGCCGGGGCGGATGCGGTCCTGCGTGATCCGATGTTCTCGATCCCGATGGCCTCGGGCGCGAGCTGGAATGTGGGCGCAGGCGACCTGATCCTGTTCCTGTCGCTGATCCTGCTGTTCTTCGAGCTGCTGAAGTCGACCTCGAGCCAGAAGGTCGCGATCGTGAATCACGCCCTGTCGATGATCCTGTTCGTGATCTGCCTGGTCGAGTTCCTGCTGATCAAGGGCTTCGCGACGTCGACCTTCTTCCTGATCGTGACCATGGTCATGCTGGACGTGCTGGCCGGCTTCATCGTGACCATCATCTCGGCCCGCAAGGACCTCGACTTCGGGGGCGTTTAAGCCCTCAGGAAAACGCCACGAAGATCAGGGCCACGACGGTGACGTCGACGGTGCGGGCGAGGAGGGCGAGCATGGGGCGGTCCGGAAACGGTCAGTGACCGCCGCCCCGCAGCAAGGACCGTGCCGGTCCCTCAGATGTCGGTGTCTTCCTTGCGGCCGGGTTTCGGACGGCGATCGGCCGCGCCGGAATGCTCGGTTCCCAGATAGGCGGAGCGGGCGGCGTCCAGCACGGGCGGGCCGCCCTTCAGGCCGCGGCGCTGGCCGGTCTGGCCCAGCATCTGGGCGGCGAAGATCGCGGCCCCTGCATCCGCAGGCGGCGGGGTCGGGGCAGGTCTTGCCGGGGGCTCGGCAGCTTCGGCCGGAGGCGGGCTGACCGGGACCAGGGCGCGGGAGGCTGAGGCGGCGCGACGCTCGGCCGTGCGGCGCTCGGCGTCGCGGCGATCGCGACGCTCGACAGGCCCGATCGCGCGCACCTCGTCCGTCATGACCTGGACAGCTTGTCGAGCTGGGCCCGCATCTCGTCCATCTGGCGGCGCATCTCGTCCAGCGGGTCAGCCGCAGGAGCGCGGGGCGCCTCGGCCTGGGGGGCAGGGCGGGCGGCCGCGCCGCCGACGCCGCCGAAGCCCGGCCACATGCGCATGGCCTCGTTGAACAGGGCCATGTTGCGCTTCACCGCCTCGTCCATCAGGCCCGCGCCCGGCGTGGCGCCGAAAGCCTTGGTGAACTGGCCGCGGATCTGCTCCTGCTGGCGGGTGAAGGTGTCAAGCGACATCTCGAGGTAGCTCGGCAGGACGCTCTGCATCTGGCCGCCGTAGAAGCCGATCAGCTGGCGCAGGAACTGGACGGGCAGCAGGGCCTCGCCGCGGCTCTCTTCCTCGAAGATGATCTGGGTCAGGATCTGCCGGGTCAGGTCATCGTTGGTCTTGGCGTCAAAGACCACGAACTCGGTCCCGTCGCGGACCATCTTCGCCAGATCCTCGAGCGTCACATAGGCGCTGGTGGCCGTGTTGTAGAGCCTGCGGTTCGCGTACTTCTTGATGACGACGGTGTCGCCGTTTCCGGACTTCTTCTCAGCCACGCTGGTCCCATCCCTGTTGCACCGCGTCAGTTTCCGCGCTGCGGGCGCGAAAGTCTAGCCGACGCCGGCGGCGGCCGGAGCCAGCACCACCCCGACCAGCACGGCGACCCAGTGGACCGAGGCCCCGGCGACGACGAAGCCGTGCCAGATGGCGCGGCGGAACTTCACCTTCGGGCTGATGAAGACGAAGACGCCGGCCGTGTAGATCAGGCCGCCGATGACCAGCAGGGCCAGGGACGCCGGGTGGACGGTCTCGACCATCGGCTTGAGGGCCAGCACGGCCAGCCAGCCGAAGGCGACGTAGACCGCGCTCCAGATGGCGTCGGACAGGCGCGGCATGACGATCTTGGCGAAGGCGCCGCCCAGGCCCACGGCCCAGACCAGCAGGGTGAAGCCGACGGCCCAGGCCCCCTCGAACCGCTGGGTCGTGAAGGGGGTGTAGCTGCCGGCGATCATCAGGAAGATCGCCGCCTCGTCCAGCCGCCGCAGAACGGGCCGCGCGGCGCAGGGGCGGGCCATGTTGTAGGCGGTCGAGGCGGTCAGCATGGCGATCAGGCAGGCGGCGTAAAGCGCCGTGGCCACCACCGCCCCGACGCCCGTGTAGAGCGCCGCCAGCACGGCCAGAACCACGCCGCCGACCGCCGCCAGCGTCAGGCCGACGACATGCACCACCAGATCGGCCGTCTTCTCGGCCGGCGAGGTGTAATGCTCGATCATGTCCAGCTCGTCCGGCGTGCAGACGCGCCTGGCCAGTCGTTTCAGATGCATGAGCATGGCCTCTTCAAACCTCTTGCCCGTACTTCGTTCCGGAAGAATGGGCCGCGCCAGTGACCGGGCGGTGAACAGAGGCTTCAGACGGCGTGAATCCCGGCGGCTGCGGCGCCCGGGCCACGAATTTGCTGACGCAGGGTCAGGCTTCGCTGTCGCGCGCGAAGGTCTCGACCGGGATGTCGGCCTGATAAAGCTCGACGTGGCTGAAATCGCGGGTGAGCAGCAGGCGCATGCGCGCCAGCTCGCGGGCCTCGAACGCGTCATCGACGTCGGCGAGGGTCTCCTCGATCGGGTCGGCGCCCTCGGCGTGGTGCAGGCGCAGGGTGAATTTCGACATGGCGAACTCCCGGAAGCATCAGAGCGGGAGTGTTCGAACGACCCCTCTACAGGGGGTGGACCAATATCTCTCAGCCGCGACATGCTGCGAAAAGGCTTCGGCTCGCGGTTGGTGAACCCTGCGCCTTTCCAACGGCCAAGTCCAACGAAATCAACTGTGTACGCTGGCTGACACGGACGGGTTTCGGAATAATTACGCGCCAGATCAGAATGTTGACTGACTCGCGGTCCGCTAGAATTCGTGATCTGGAACAGGGACTGGCGCGGATGAATCCGGTCCCCATATCCGGCTTCGCCATTCAGGAGCGCGCGATGAACCGGACCCTGCACATCGATTTCGTCTCTGACGTCGTCTGTCCCTGGTGCGTGGTCGGCCTGGGCGGGCTGGAGACGGCGCTGGACAGGCTGAAGGCCGAGGGCGTCACCGCCGACATCCATTTCCAGCCGTTCGAGCTGAACCCGAACATGGTCCCCGAGGGCGAGAACATCGTCGAGCACATCGGCGCCAAATACGGTTCGACCCCCGAACAGTCGGCGGCCAACCGCGAGATGATCCGCGCCCGCGCCGCCGAGGTGGGGTTTGAGATGCAGATGACGGCCGACAGCCGGATCTGGAACACCTTCGACGCCCACCGCCTGCTGCACTGGGCCGGCGAGGTCTCGACCGAGGCCCAGAAGGCGCTGAAGCAGAGCCTGTTCGCGCGCCACTTCACCGAGGGCCGCAACATCAGCGACGCGGGCGTCCTGACCGCCGCGGCCGAACAGGCCGGGCTGGACCGCGCCGAGGCGGCCGAGGTGCTGGCGTCCGGCCGCTATGTCGACGCCGTGCGTCAGGCCCAGGCCCTGTGGCGCCAGCGCGGCATCAACTCGGTCCCCGCCGTGGTGGTCGAGGGCAAATACCTGATCTCGGGCGGTCAGCCGGCCGAGGTATTCGAGGACGCCCTGCGCCGCATCGCCGCCGAGCCCAGGACGCAGATGGCGTAAGCCTCGACCGGAGACGGCCCGCGCGGTAAGCCGGGCGCCGCTTCCGGAGAGACCGCGATGATCGAACTTCTGGCCGCGGCCCTTCTGACCGCCGCCCCGGCGTCCGCGCCGCAAGCGCAGGCCGAGCCGCGCGGCATGCGCATCGGCCCGTATACGGTGATGCGCTACACCGCCGACTGCGTGCTGCTGCGCGAATACCGGATGCAGGGGCAGGTCTATCACCTGTGGATCGACAGCAACGGCCAATCGGCCAGCCTGCAGGTGCTGAGCCCGCAATGGCGCGACACGGCCGGCCAGAGCTTCACCCACCGCCTGAGCCTGAACGGCGTGGTGGTGGCCGAGCAGATGCAGGGCGTGCGCGGCCCCGAACGCACCGGCGGCTTCGCCGTCGGCACGGACGCGGCGGCCCTGCTGGAGCTGCTGCCCGACGTCACCACCATCCGCATCGACGACGCCAACGGCGCCCTGCTGTGGGGCGGCTCGACGGCGGGCCTGGGCGAGGCGATCGCCGGGCTGCGGGACTGTGTGGCGGGGCTGGGGCGCGAGCCGTAGGGCGCTCCCGCACGCCGAATATCCGGACGAACTGTTCAAACTGGTCACGGATTCAACGATCAGTGCGAGTCGTCCGGAAATAGCTCCGGATATCGGCGGCGCGCCTCCGCCTCGTTTCTGTTCAGATCGAGCCGGTCCAGCTCCATCTCCAGCATGGTGATCATGACCTTGCGCCATTCCTCGGCCGCGCGGGCGTCGTTGCGCAGCACGCCCAGGATCATGCGGCTGCGGGCGACGTCGCCCAGATCGAGGAAGCCGATGGCCTCGAAGTCGCCGTTCACCCGGTCTTCCAGCACGCGGCCGGGATCGTCCTCGGGCAGGGCGTCGGACCACGGCTGGTCCTTGCGCCGCCAACCGTCGCGCGCCGACCGCGCCCGCAGGGCGCTCAGGCCGACGCCGTGCTTGCGGCAGGCGTCCGCCGCCGTCATCCCGGCCAGATAGTCGACCCTCACGGCGTCCCAGACCTCGTCCGGCGCCGTCGGCCGCCCCGGCCCGCGCGATCCGTTACCCATCGCATCCTCCCTCGAAGAGGCTTCAGCGGCGGGGAGAATAGGGGTGGGATGCGTCAGAAAATGTCGCACCCTCTCCCGGCGGGAGAGGGCTTGAGGCTCGCAGAGCGATAGCGATGCGCCTTTGCCGAAGGGTGAGGGGCGCGCCTGTCCGGTGAGGTCCGACCCTCACCCTTTCGCGTTACCGATCGCTTCGCTCCCGGACGTTCAAGCCCTCTCCCATCGGGAGACGGGAGGCTTACGCCGCCTTGCCTTTGGCCGGTTTCGGCAGGCCGTCGTCGTCGGCGGTGATCAGGCGACCCTTCCAGCCGGGCGGCGGCAGGAACTTGCCGGACTTCTCCTCGCGGGTTGCTGTGCATCGCGATGCGGGCGGCGTCGCGCAGGGCCTTCAGCGTGGTTTCGCGGTCGAAGACCGTGCTCATCTCGGACCAGCAAAAATAAGATCTCTCGAAATTTCTTTTCTCTGACGCCTGCGGTAGGCGGTTAGTCAAAGAAGGAATTCAAAGAAAATCTAAATAAATCTATTCTTTATTCAAACTGTTCATGTCGAGCCAAGCTGAATAGCTCATGCCCAAATCCGACATAGAGTAGAATCGGACGCCGTCCGGGCGTCTATCCATGTCCAACAACTTATGAGTAACGAGTACGGCATAGAAATTTTGCTCGTACCAAGATGTTCTCACGCTGGTTGGTTGAGAAATTGTTGTTCCTTTTACGTATATGTTCTTGTTTATAACAAAAAGATTGTATGCATTTGTCTCTACTTCTGCCCCTTCCTTCGCCACCTCGGCGGGAATGGTAAAAGATTTTGCCTTGAGAACTGCCGATAGGGATGAAAATCCCGGGTCTTCCTCCAATACCTTAGAGTCCGGAGCCGCGTTCACGCGCAGTTCACTTACTTCTTTCTCAAGTTTCTCGTTCAGGTGCGTCATTTCGGCGAGCTTGTCGCTAAGCCGCTTTGAATCTTGAGCTGCACTGGCTCGAACCCATCCCTCAAGTTCAGGATTGTCTGAAAGGTCGATCAAACTTTCGTAAACGCTGGCTCTAATATCCAAAGCACTGTCAAAAAACGAAGACATCTTCTCCAATACTCTTTTGCGAAAGGCGCTAAGTTTTTCTGGATTCGTCTTCTCTAAGAATTCGGACCCGCTAGACTTGAGTTTTTTGTCGATAGCTTCGTCGCTCATAACTAGCGCAAATAGGGGTTTTCCCTTCGATATTGCGTAGTCATACTCTATTTCCGTATAACCGAGACCGGAATCTGGCTCGACGCTTCCATACCTCGTGCCCAGAATAAGCATGTATGCGTCGGATTGATCGATCCAACGTTTGATGACGTCGAGCTGGGATTTATCTCCAGCCGTGAACAGCTCCATTCCGGCGGGAATGTGACCAGCTTTCAATATAGCGGCAACAGCGGTCTGTCTTTCTTCTTTCAAGTCAAGATAGGTGCTTGAAATGAATACTTGAATTTTTCTTCGGCCGTTCATCTGGGCTCCGCAGTCCACCGCCATGATTCGGTCAGTTTATTCGCACACCTGTTGCGTGCGCTACAGCCAGCGCTCCTATCCTCACACCTTCACCTCCACCACCCCGCCGCCGGCGCGGAACTTCGCCGACATCTCGGCCATTCCGGCCTGCGCCTCCGCCAGCGACGCCCCCGCGTCGTTCTGCCCGCGCGCCGCATCCCGGATGTCCTGGCTGATCTTCATCGAGCAGAATTTCGGGCCGCACATGCTGCAGAAGTGGGCGGTCTTGTGGGCTTCTTTCGGGAGGGTCTCGTCGTGGTATTTGCGGGCCGTTTCGGGGTCGAGGCCGAGGTTGAACTGGTCTTCCCAGCGGAACTCGAAGCGGGCGCGTGACAGGGCGTCGTCGTGGGCGCGGGCGGCCGGGTGGCCCTTGGCCAGGTCGGCGGCGTGGGCGGCGATCTTGTAGGTGATGACGCCGTCCTTGACGTCCTGACGATCGGGCAGGCCCAGGTGCTCCTTGGGCGTGACGTAGCAGAGCATGGCCGTGCCGAACCAGCCGATCATGGCCGCGCCGATGGCGCTGGTGATGTGGTCGTAGCCGGGCGCGATGTCGGTGGTCAGCGGCCCGAGCGTGTAGAAGGGCGCCTCGTGGCAGTGCTTCAGCTGCTCATCCATGTTGGCCTTGATCTTGTGCATCGGCACATGGCCGGGGCCCTCGATCATCACCTGACAGCCGTGGTCCCAGGCGATCTTCGTCAGCTCGCCCAGGGTGCGCAGCTCGGCGAACTGGGCCTCGTCATTGGCGTCGGCGATGGATCCGGGACGCAGGCCGTCGCCCAGCGAGAACGACACGTCGTAGGCGCGCATGATCTCGCAGATGTCGGCGAAATGCTCGTAGAGGAAGCTCTCCTTGTGGTGCGCCAGGCACCACTTGGCCATGATCGAGCCGCCGCGCGAGACGATGCCGGTGACGCGGTTGGCGGTCAGGGGCACGAAGGGCAGGCGGACGCCGGCGTGGATGGTGAAGTAGTCGACGCCCTGCTCGCACTGCTCGATCAGGGTGTCGCGATAGACCTCCCAGGTCAGGTCCTCGGCCACGCCGTTCACCTTCTCCAGCGCCTGATAGATGGGCACGGTGCCGATGGGCACGGACGAGTTGCGGATGATCCAGTCGCGGATGTTGTGGATGTTGCGGCCGGTCGACAGGTCCATGACGTTGTCGGCGCCCCAGCGGGTGGCCCAGACCAGCTTGTCGACCTCGTCGTCCACCGAGCTGAGGACCGCCGAGTTGCCGATGTTGGCGTTGATCTTCACCAGGAAGTTGCGGCCGATGATCATCGGCTCCACCTCGGGGTGGTTGATGTTGTGCGGGATGATGGCCCGGCCGCGCGCGATCTCCTGACGCACGAACTCGGGCGTGACGAAGTCGGGGATGGCGGCGCCGAAGTCCTCGCCGTCGCGGACGCAGGGGGCGGACTGCTCGCGGCGCAGGTTCTCGCGGATGGCGACGTATTCCATCTCGGGCGTGATGATGCCCGCGCGGGCGTATTCGAACTGGGTGACCGGACGGCCGGGGACGCCCTTGAAGACCTGATGGTTCGAGACGTCGAAGCGCGGGGCCAGGTGCTTGCCGGACGCGTGGCCGTTGTCCTCGGGCTTGACCTCGCGCGGATGGGCGACGGGGGCGATGTCGCCGCGATCCAGCTGCCAGGACGACTTCACCTTCGGCAGGCCGCGCTTGATGTCGATGGCCACCGACGGGTCGGTGTAGGGGCCGGAGGAGTCATACATCGTCACCGGCGGCTCGTTGGCCGAGGGGTGGACGGCGACCTCCCGGAAGGGGACGCGGATGTCGGGATAGAGTTCGCCCGCCACATAGACCTTCACGCCGCCGGCGCGCGGGCCGGTGGGGATGCGGCCGTGCTCGGCGGCGACGGCCTTGCGGGCGTCGGCGAGCGGGAGCTCGATGTTCGGCTCTTCCGGCAGGGCGGGGGGCGTGACTTGAATGTTCATGGCGGCCTCAAAACGTTTGAGGTCCGCCGACGTCGGGCGTGGGTCCTGTGGCGTGTGGACCGCGCGTTACTCATCCCTTCGCCGGCATGACCCGGATCAGGTTCGACGGGTCAGAGGACTACCTCAATCTCAGCGGCTCGAATGCCGCCCCCCGGAGAACGGGCGGAAACTGGGCCGGAAGGCCTTGCGGGTCAAGCGCTGCGGGCCAAGGTTGGCTGTATGGATATCGCCCGCCCCTATCAGACCGCCGACCGCGAGGCCTGTCTGGCCCTGTTCGACAGCAATGTGCCGCGCTTCTTCGACGGGGCGGAGCGGGACGGCTATGCGGCGTTTCTGGACGAGATGCGCTGGCCCTATCAGGTGATCGAGCGTGGCGGGCGGATCGTCGCCTGCGGCGGTCATGCGGTGGAGCCGGACGGGCGGACGGTGTCGCTGTGCTGGGGCATGGTCGAGCAGGGGGTGCACGGACAGGGACTGGGCCGGATGCTGACCGAGGCCCGGCTGGCAGCGGCGCGGGCCGAGCCGGGCGTGACCAGCGTGCGACTGGACACCGGCCAGCACACGACCGGCTTCTACGAACGCTTCGGCTTCGTCATCGAGGGGGTGGTGAAGGACGGCTATGCGCCCGGCAGCGACCGGCACGACATGCGGCTGACCCTGTGAGGACCGATCCGGAGGCCCTGACCGTCGCGCGCAAGGCGGCCGTCCCCGGCGAGCGGGTGCTGTGGGCGGGGCGGACGAGCGGGCTGCGGTGGCCGTCGCATCCGGTGATGCATTCCGGCGGAATGCTGATCGCAGTGGCCGGCGGGACGGCCTGGGCGCTGGGGACCGGCTACGGTGTGCCGCGGCCGGCGATCCTGATGGTGCTGGCGGTTCCGGTGCTGGTGTTCGCAGGCCTGTTCGCCCTCGCCCTGTGGCAGGACATGCGGATGGCGGTGAAGGTGCAGGCGGTGACCGACCGGCGGGTGATGCTGATCGACCGCAAGGGGGCGGTGCGGGCGTGGGTCGGGCTGGATCGTGCGAGCGAGTTTCGCCTGGTCGGGCGGACCCTGCATCTGGGCGGGGAGCAGGCGGCGATCGATGAGGGCCGCACCGATCTGGACGGCGGGCTGGCGCGGTTCGATGCGCTGCCGAAGCTGGAGGGGCTGGCGGAGCCGGAGGGTGTGCTGGCGCTGATCCGCAAGACGGCGGGGGCGGCCTAGTCCGGGAAGGCGACCAGAAGCTGGTCCAGCGCGGCCTCGATGCGGGCCCAGCCGGCGTCGTCCAGTGCCACGCCGCCAACGCCGGGGCGAGAGCCTGCCGACAGGGCCAGATGCTGGACGGCGGCGAGAAGCACGGCGTTCAGGGCGACGGGATCGCCCTCGGGCGGCACGCGCAGGCGGGGACGACGCTCGCGCATCCAGGCCTGCAGCACGGCGGAGCGCTCGTCCTCGATGCGGTTCAGCAGGGGCGAGGACTCGACCAGCGCCCAGGCCATCAGGCGCAGGGTCAGCGGGCTGGCGCGCAGGGCGGCGATCCAGGCGGAGAGGCTGAGGCGGGCGAAGGCGCGAAGGGACGGGGCCTCATCGGCGGGCACGGCGTCCAGCGAGCGGACGAGGCCGGCATGGGCGCGGCCGGCGATCCTGTCGACCACGCCGTCGGCGCCCTCGAAATAGCGATAGACCAGCTTGCGGTCGCAGCCGGCCTCGGCGGCCAGGGTCTGGACGTTCAGGCCGGGGAAGCCGTCGCGCAGCAGGACGCGCTCGCCGGCCTCGACGATGAGGCGCTCGGTCGAGGCGCGGTCGCGCAGACGGGCGGGCTGGGTCGATTCGGCCATGGGGACAGGATCGGGCCTGTCGACTGAGTCGGGCAAGTGGCAGCGCGGAGACCCCTCCACCATGCCTCGCCTGCGGCTCGCATGGTCCCCCTCCCCAGCTTCGCTGGAGAGGTGAGCATATCGTTTCACCTCTCCACGCAGTGGGGAGGTGGCTCGACGGCGCAGCCGGAGAGACGGAGGGGTTGGGGTATGTCAGACAAGGTACGGCCCCGGTCTGCGTCGGGGGGCGTGGCAGAGACCGGGGCCGCTTGAAGGACTCTGTCGAGCGCGCATCGCCGCAAGGTCCGATGCGATAACCGGGATCGCCGCGTTCGGTTCCCGACACAGCGAGAGATATTCTCGCGCCGATGCGGATGCTAAGTCCGGGCCGACCTTTCAGGGAGTTTCGCCGATGCATCTCGCCCGCTTTCCCCGTGTCCGACTGGCCCATCTGCCGACGCCGCTGGAGCCGCTGCCTCGCCTGAGCGAGGCGCTGGGCGTGGAGCTCTGGATCAAGCGGGACGACTGCACGGGGCTGGCCGGCGGGGGCAACAAGACCCGCAAGCTGGAGTTCCTGCTGGGCGAGGCGTTCGAGCAGGGCGCGGACACCCTGGTAACACAGGGCGCAGTGCAGTCGAACCATGTGCGCCAGACGGCCGCGGCCGCTGCGGCCCACGGTCTGGCCTGCGAGGTCATCCTCGAGGAGCGCACCGGGTCGAAGGCGATCGACTACACCCGCAACGGCAATGTGCTGCTGGACCGGCTGTTCGGCGCGGGGGTGCGCACCGTGCCGGGCGGGACGGACATGCCTGCCGAGCTGGAGAAGACGGCGGCCGAGGTGCGGGCGCGGGGCGGCAACCCCTATGTGATCCCCGGCGGCGGCTCCAACCCGGTCGGGGCGCTGGGCTATGTCGACTGTGCGCGCGAGATCGTGGTGCAGGCCGACGAGCTGGACCTGAAGATCGACCGGATCGTCTCGGCCACCGGCAGCGCGGGGACCCATGCGGGTCTGGTCGCCGGTCTGGCGGTGATGGGGGCCGACATCCCGGTGCTGGGCATCGGGGTGCGGGCGCCCAAGCCCAAACAGGAAGAAAACGTCCTGAAGCTGGCGCGCGAGACCGCCGCCCTGCTGGGCCGTCCGGACGCGGTGACGGCGGAGATGGTGGTCGCCGACTGCGACTATGTCGGCGAGGGCTATGGCTTCATCGACGATGCGGTGATCGACGCCCTGAAGCTGGCGGCGCGCACGGACGGCATCGTTCTGGACCCGGTCTATTCGGGCAAGGCGATGAAGGGGCTGATCGCCCTGGCGAAGGCCGGCCGGTTCGAGGGCGAGACGGTGGTCTTCCTGCACACCGGCGGGGCGCAGGGGCTGTTCGGCTATCAGGGCGAACTGGACGGGGCGCTTTAGGATGAAGCCGGTCATCACCGCCTTCGAGGCCTCGCCGGACAAGGGCCGGGGGCTGGCGCGCGACATGCAGGTGCGCTGGGCGCTGGAGGAGGTCGGCCGGCCGTATGACGTGCGGCTGGTCTCGTTCGCGCAGATGAAACAGCCGGCGCACAAGGCGATCCACCCGTTCGGCCAGATTCCGACGCTGGAGGAGGACGGGCTGGCCCTGTTCGAGTCCGGCGCGATCGTGCTGCACATAGCCGAGCGCGCGCCGGGCCTGCTGCCGGCCGATCCGGCCGCGCGGGCGCGGGCCATCAACTGGATGTTCGCGGCCCAGACGACGGTGCAGGCGCCGATCGTCGAGCGCGAGGGCGCGGTGCTGACCGAGGCGGATCAGCCGTATCATGCCGACCGCCTGCCGATGCTGGAGCAGCGCATCCGGGTGCGGCTGGACGATCTGTCGGCCCGGCTGGGCGACGCCGACTGGCTGGACGGGGCGTTCAGCGCCGGGGACCTGATGATGGTGACGGTGCTGCGCCGGCTGGGCAGTTCGGGGATGCTGGGCGACTACCCGAACCTGATCGCCTACATCGCGCGCGCAGAGGCGCGGCCGGCCTGGACGCGCGCCTTCGCGGCGCAGAAGGCGGTGTTCGACGCCAGCCAGAATGACCCTGGCAAGGAAGGATGAGGCTGCTTGAAAGTCCTGGGCATACCGATCGGCGTGGCGCTGGCTGCCTTGGCCGGCTGCGCCACGCCGAGTCCCCGCGGCAGTCCGGAGCACGGGCAGGTTCAGGTGAGCTGTCTTGTGAACCGTGACGGCACGCTGTCAGATTGCCGGGTCGAGCGGGAGGAGCCGGCGGGAGCAGGCTTCGGCGAGGCGGCGCTGCGGGCGGCGTCGCAGACGCGGGTCACGCGTCTGTTGGCTGAGCAGAACGCGGGGCAGCGCATATTCTGGACGACGCGGGGCGATCCCCCGCGCGACAGCCCGCAGGAGCCGGATTGAGATGAAAGTTCTGGGCATCCTCGGCGGCATGGGGCCGGTCGCGACGACGGCCTTCATGGCGCAGGTGCAGGCGCTGACGCCGGCCAGGGGGGACGAGGATCACATCCGCATGCTGGTCGACCTGAACCCGCATGTGCCGAACCGGCATACCCAGGGCGAGGCCGCCGGCCGGACGCTCGGCGAGATGGCGGTGAGGCTGCGGGACGCCGGAGCCGAAGTGCTGGCCATGCCGTGCAACACTGCTCACGCCCATGCCGATGCGATCCGCGCGGCGGGCCTGCCCTTCATCGACATGATCGGCGCGACGGTCGAGGCGGTCTCCGCCGGCGGCGCGCGCCGGATCGGGGTGCTGGCCACCCCGGGCGGGGAGGCGCTGTACGCCGAGGCCCTGTCGGCGGCCGGTCTGGCGATCGTCCGGCTGGAGGGCGCGGACCGCGAGGCCTTCATGGCCGCCGTCTTCGCCTTCAAGGCCGGGGATCTGACCGACGGGCCGCGCGGGGAGATGCGACGGCTGGCGACCACGCTGGCGGACGCGGGGGCCGAGGCCATCATCGGCGGCTGCACCGAGGTGCCGCTGCTGATCCGCGCCGACGAGAGCCCGGTCCCGCTGACGGACTCAGCCGAGGTACTGGCGCGGGCGTGCGTGGAGGCGTGCGGGTGAAGAGCGGCTGAAGCTGTCGCTGTTCGCGATGGCCTCACCTCTCCATCGCCCCTTCAAGGCGATGGAGAGGACAGACCGCGAAGCGGTCAGGTGAGGGCGACGTTGGCCGTGGTCATCAGAGCTCCGTCCACGTCCGCCGGCGTCGCCCTCACCTGATCGTCGCTGACGCGCCGATCTGTCCTCTCCATTCCTAAGGGAATGGAGAGGTGAGCGCTCGATCTGGAGATCAGGAAACCGACACCGTCCTCCCTTGCCCTCCGCCCCAACCCGCTTCACACCCAAACCGTGAACAGAAAATCCCTCATTATCGATTGCGACCCGGGCGTGGATGACGCCGTGGCGTTGATGCTGGCCTTCGGGGCGGGCGAGCTGGAGCTGCTGGCGGTGACCACCGTCGGCGGGAATGTGCCGGTGGAGAAGACCGCGCGGAATGCGCGGATGCTGCGGCAGATCGCGGGCCGCGGGGACGTGCCGGTCTTCATGGGCGCGGAACGCCCGCTGAAGCGGGTTCTCGGCACGGCGACGGATTTCCATGGGCCCGAAGGGACGGGCGATCTGGAGCCGTTCGAGCCGGATCTTCCGTGTGCGGACGGGCATGCGGCGGACGCCATCGTGGATCTGGTCATGAGCCGGCCGGCGAAGTCGGTCGCCATGGCGGTGCTGGGCCCGATGACCAATCTGGCGCTGGCGCTGCGGAAGGAGCCCGCACTGGCGCCGCGGCTGGGCGCCGTCGCCGTCATGGGCGGGGCGCGCAGCGAGGGCGGCAACATCACCGCCTCGGCCGAGTTCAATATCTGGGCCGACCCCGAGGCCGCAGCCGAGGTGCTGGCGACCGGGTGCGAGGTCGTGATGTTCGGCCTGGACGCCACCCATCAGGTGCGGGCGACCGAAGCGCGGATCGCGACCATCGAAGCGCTGGGCACAGCCAAGGGCGATGCGGCAGCGGCCATGTTGCGGTTCTCACAGCGGGTCGAGCGGACCATCGTCGGCTGGGACGCCTCGCCTCTGCATGATCCCTGTCCGGTGGCCTGGCTGCTGAAGGCGGAGCTGTTCGAGCTGGCGCCCTGCCTGATCCGGGTAGAGACGGACAGCGAGCTGACGCGCGGGCATACGGCGGTGGAGTTCCGCGAGGCCGTGGCAGGGGAGTCGCTGCGGCACCGCTGGGCGACGGAGGCGGATGCGGACGGGGTGTTCGGGTTGATCGGGGAGAAGTGCGCATGAGGATCACGGTCGTCGGATCGATCAATCTGGATTTCGTGGCGTCGGCGCCGAAGCTGCCGGACGACGGGGAGACCGTGACCGGGGCGACGCTCGCGCGGCATCCGGGCGGCAAGGGCGCGAACATGGCGCTGGCGGCCCAGCGGCTGGGCGCCGAGGTCTGCATGATCGGTCGCGTCGGGCGCGACGCCATGGCCGAGGAGGCGATGGCCCTGCTGCTGGCCGACGACGTCGATGTGGGCGGGGTGATCGGCGACGCCGATGCGGCAACGGGCGTGGCCCTGATCGCCGTCGATCCGTCCGGCGAGAACCAGATCGTGGTGGCGGCCGGGGCCAACCATCAGGTCTTCCCCGAGCAACTGCCGGCCCGGATCGAGGGGCCGCTGGTGCTGCAACTGGAGCTGCCCGTCGAGACGGTCGAGGCGGCCGTGGGGCGGGCGACGGACTTCGTGTGCGTGAACCTGGCCCCGGCCCAGCCGGTGTCGGATCAACTGCTGCGGCGGGCTGACCTGATCGTGGTCAACGAGACCGAGGCGGCCTTCTACGGCGACCTGCTGCATCACGGCGGCGGGCGGGTGGTGGTGACGAGGGGCGCGGCCGGAGCGACCATGTACCAGCGCGGGGTCGAGATGGCCTGGGCGACGCCGCCGAAGGTGACGGCGATCGACGCCACCGGCGCGGGCGACTGTTTCGTCGGCGCGATCACCGTGGCCCTTCTGGAAGGCATGGAGCCGCAGGCGGCCCTGACCTTCGCCTGCGCCGCCGGAGCCATCGCCGCGACGCGGGCGGGCGCCCAGCCGGCCATGCCGACCCGCGACGAGGTGGACGCGATCCTCGAAGCCTAGGCCGCGGCGTTCTGGTGGACGACGATCTTGCGGTAGCATTCGCAGGAGGCCCGCTCGAGCGCCTTGCGATCCAGCACCCGGACCTGTCCGCGGGAATAGCTGACGGCGCCCTCGGCCTGCAGCAGGCGCGCGGCCTCGTTCACGGTGGAGCGCTGCGAGCCGAGCATGGCGGCCATGTATTCCTGCGTCAGCTGCATCACGTCCCCGTCGGACCGGTCGTGGCAGCGCAGCAACCACTTGGCCAGGCGCCGGTGCGAGGGATGCAGGGCGTGGCAGGCGGAGGTCTGTTCAAGCTCGCGCTGGATGCCGGCATGATGGAGCGCCAGCGTCCGGCGGATGGATGGATGCTCGTCGACCAGCATCCGCATCCGGGCCGTATCGACCTTGAGCGCCTCCCCGGTGACCTGGATCGTCTGGCGCGAGGCGGAGGTCATGGGGATGACGGTGGCCTCGATGCCGGCGACGCCCTCGCGGCCGACCATGAAGGCCTCGACCGAGCGTCCGTCGGCCATCTCATTGACCGTGGAGATGATGCCGGACAGGGGGAAGTGGACGTGCAGGATCCGGTCGCCGGGCGCGACCAGATCGTCGCCGAGGATCAGGGGCACGCGCGTGGCGCCCTCGAGGATCAGGTTGCGATCCGCCTCGGGCATCTGATCAAGAAGGGCGTTGCCGGTGCCCGCCATGGGTTCGCTCCTCGCATCGGGTCAGGATCAGCGAAAAACGGGAAGCGTAGCGGTCGGGTTCCCGCCGCGGTCAGCTGCGCGGAGACCAGCGGAAGGTGTCGGCGGCGCGGTAGCACTCGCAGGCCACGCGCTCGAGCGCGGCGCGGTCCAGCACGGTAATGCGGCCGCGGGAATAGGCGATGGCTCCGGACTTCTGCAGGGCCTGGGCGGCCTCGTTCACCGTGGTGCGCTGGGAGCCCAGCATGGTGGCGAGGTACTCCTGCGTCAGATTGAAGGCCTCCCCCTGGACGCGGTCGTGGCACCGCAACAGCCATTTGGCGAAGCGCTGTTCGGCGCGGTGCAGGGCGTTGCAGGCGGACGATTGCTCCAGTTCGGCCTGCAGGCTGGTGATGTAGCTGGCGAGGAGGTCGCGCAAGGCGGGGCGGTCGGCGATCAGGGCCCGCAGGCGGGAGGCCTCGACCCGCCGGGCGACGCCGGCCGCCTGGGCGACATTGCGGGTGTGGGCGATCTGCGGCACGGCGGCGGCGAGGGCCCCGGTGACGCCCTCGCATCCGACCATGACGGTCTCGACGGTCCGGCCGTCCTGGAGCACCGCGACGGCGGACACGATGCCCTGCTCGATGAAGTGGACGTGGTCGATCGCGTCTCCGGGCTCGTGAAAGACGTGTCCGGCGTCGAATTCGGCCGCGACGGACAGGGAGAGGAGGGCCTCACGGTCGTTGGCGTCCAGCGCTTCGATCAGTCGGTTGCCGGGCGAAAGGTCGTTCATATCCGGCGCATACGGCGAACCGCTGCCGCCCGTCTGTCGGAAGTCGACTTAAGCGTGACCTTGGCAGCGACCGCGCGAGAAGCGGACATTACAGCCCTGTAACTAGGCGGCTTCCCCGCCCGCTGTCAGGGTCCCGATCCTCAGTTCCAAGGGGGAAACCGACATGACCCGCACCCTGGCCCTTCTGGGCGCCTCGCTGATCGCCCTGACCGCGCCCGCCGCCGTCGCCGTGGCGCAGGAGCCGGCCCCGATCGCCGTGCCGCCGCTGCAGTTCGCGCACCGGGAGCTGGCCAACGGGCTGGACGTCTATTCGATGCCCGACCCCTCGGCCGGCACGGTGACAGTGACCCTCTGGTACAACGTCGGCGGCAAGGACGATCCGGAGGGCCGGTCGGGCTTCGCCCACCTGTTCGAGCACATCCTGAGCCGCAAGACGGTGAACCTGCCCTATGGCCAGATCTCGACCCTGGTCGAGAACGCCGGCGGCAGCCGCAACGCCTCGACCGGTCAGGACTTCACCAACTACTACGAGACCGTGCCGCCGGAGTATCTGGAGACCATGCTGTGGACCCACGCCGAGCGGATGGCGCGGCCGGTGGTCGATCAGGCGGTGTTCGACGCCGAGCGGTCGATCGTGAAGGAGGAGCTGCGCCAGCGGGTCTATGCGCCGCCCTATGGCCGACTGCAGCGTTTCGTCATCGGCGACAACAGCTTCGACGAGAGCATCTATCGCCGCAGCGTGATCGGCTCGATCGAGGAACTGGACTCTGCGACCATCGATGACGCCCGGGCCTTCCATGAGGCCTACTACCGTCCGGCCACGGCGACGATGATCGTCTCGGGCAATTTCGATCAGGCCGAGCTGGATCGACTGGTCGACCAGTATTTCGGCGACATCCGCAACCCGGACCGCCCGGTGCCGGTGTTCGAGCGTCCGGTGGCGACGCCGCGGACGCAGCCGCGCCTCGTTGAGTCCTACGCCCCGAACGTGCCGCTGCCGGCCGTGGCGGCCATCTATCCGGGCGTGGCGGCGAACCACGCCGATGCGGCGGCGCTGGACGTGCTGTCCGGCATCATGTCGCGCGGCGAGAGCTCGCGCCTGTATCAGGCCCTGGTCTATCGCAGCCAGCTGGCGACCAGCGCCTTCCTGAGCTCCGGCTCGATGGAGGAGGACGGCTCGATCACCCTCAGCGCGACGGTCGCCCAGGGCAAGGCGATCCCGGACGTCGAGGCCGCGCTGAACGCCGAGCTGGACCGGATCCGCAACGAGCCGGTCACCGCCGCCGAACTGGCCGAGGCGAAAATGGAGATCGTGGCGTCGGAGCTGCGCCAGCGCGAGACGGCCTCGGGCCGCGCCTTCATCCTGGGGCAGGCGCTGGTGTCGGAGAACGACCCGCACGCGCCGGATACGCATCTGGCCGCCATCCAGGCGGTGACCGCCGCCGATGTGCAGCGCGTGGCGCGGCAGTACCTGAACGAACAGGCCCGCGTCTCCATCCGCTATCAGGACGAGAGCCAGCGGCCGGAAGGCGTGCCGGAGGACAGCTGGAGGAACCCGGCCCCGACCCCGACCTTCGTCAGCGTGCCGCCCGCCATTCTGCCGCCGAACGAACTGCTGCCCGAGGGCGAGCGGATGGCGCCGCCGGCGCCGGGCGCGGCCCGCGCGGCGGTCGCCCCGTCGGTTGTCGAGCGGACCCTGTCGAACGGCATGCGCGTGATCGTGGCCAAGTCCACCGACCTGCCGATCATGAACGCCCAGCTGATCATCGGCGGCGGAGCGGCGGCGGACCCCGCTGACCGTCCGGGCGTCGCCTCGATGACCGCCGATCTGGCCACGGCCGGCGCCGGCGGACGCAGCGCGCCGCAGATCGCCAGCACGATGGAAGCGCTGGGCGCAAACATCGGCGGCGGGGCCGACGCCGACGTCACCGGCCTGTCCCTGTCGACGCCGATCGCCTCGGCGGATGCGGCGGGCGCGGTCTTCGCCGACGTGGTGCGCAACCCCACATTCGCAGCCGAGGAGGTCGAGCGTTCGCGCACCCGCCGCGCCAACGCCCTGCGCGTGAACCTGCGCCAGCCCGGCCCGGTGGCCAGTCTGGTGCTGAACCGTCTGGCCTTCGGCGAGGCCGCCTATGGCGCGCCGTCGTCGGGCACCCCGGCGTCGATCGGCGCCATCACCCGCGACGAGATCGTCGGCTTCCACCAGCGCTGGTGGCGGCCGGACAACGCCACGATGATCATCACCGGCGGCATGGAGCCGGAGGAGGCCTTTGCCTTCGCCGAGCGCACCCTGGGCGGCTGGACGAAGCCGGCGGGCGCCATTCCGACGCTGGGTGATCGCGCCGGAGCCGTGCCAGCGCCGCGCATCGTGGTCGTCGATCTGCCGGGCGCCGGTCAGGCCGCGGTCAGCGCCGCCGTGCGCGGTCCGCGTCGGGCCGACGACAGCTTCTATCCGCTGTCGGTGGTCAACAGCATCATGGGGCAGGGCCAGAACGGGCATCTGTTCCAGGAAATCCGCGCCAAGCGCGGCCTCAGCTACGGCGCCTATTCGACGCTGGGCGCGCGCCGCGACGGCGGCCTGCTGGCGGCCTCCACCCAGACCAAGAACGAGAGCGCCGCGGAGGTCGTCGGACTGGTGCTGCACGAGTTCGACCGTCTGCGCACCGAGGCCGTGACCGATCAGGCCGTCACCGACCGCGAGGCCTTCATCAACGGCGGCTTCTCGCGCGGCCTTGAGACCACCGGCGGTCTGGGGGGCACACTCGCCAATGCGGTGACCTATGGCCTGCCGCTGAGCGTCATCGAGACCTATCCGGCCAGCATCAGCGCCAATACGCCGGACACTGTCCGCGCGGCGGCGCAGGCGGTCAGTTCGGAGCAGGCCTATGTGGTCGTGGTCGGCGAGGCCTCGATGTTCATCGACGCCCTGCGCGAGGCGCATCCGGATGTGGTGGTGATCCCGGCGGCCGAGCTGGATCTGGATAGCCCGACGCTGGGGCTGTGAAGTGAGTGGCTAGTGATTAGTGGTTAGTGGGAGCCTGCTGACACGTTAGCGCCCGTCTATCGCAGCCGGTGAGCTGTCAATCACCGGCCACTAGCCACTAGCCACTAATCACTTTCAGGCCCGCTGCTTGCCGCGGAACGCCGCGATCGCAGCGACCGTGGCCTTCACCTGCGCCTCGATCCCCGCCCAGTCGCCGGATTTCACGGCCGCGTCGGTGATCAGTTTGGAGCCCATTCCGGCCGCGACGATGCCCGAGCCGAACCATTTGGCGATCGAGGCCTCGTCGGGATCGACGCCGCCGGTCGGCATGATCTTGGTCCACGGCATGGGGCCCAGCACCGCCTTGACGAAGTCCGCGCCGCCGACTGAGGCGCCGGGGAACAGCTTGACGATCTCGCAGCCCAGCTCGTGCGCCTGACCGATCTCGGTCACCGAGCCGCAGCCGGGGAAGTAGGCGGTCATACGGCGGTTGCAGACCTTCGCCACGTCCTCGACGAGGCAGGGGCTGACGATGAAGCGGGTGCCGCGGTTCAGATAGAGGCTGGCCGTGCCCGCATCGACCACCGAGCCGATGCCCAGGATGATGTCCGGATCGGTCTTCTGCAGCTCGCGCGCGATGTCGCCGAACAGGTCGACAGCGAAATCGCCGCGGTTCGTGAACTCGATCGCCTTCGCCCCGCCGCGCGAGCAGGCGCGGATCACATTCAGGCAGACCTCCGGGTCCGCGTGATAGAAGACGGGGGCCACGCCCTGCGCTTCGAGGGCTTTGAGAACGGTCAGGCGGTCGTGGCGCATCTATCCCTCCAGCGAGACCTGTGACTCCGTTGTCTCGCGCCCTGCGTCAAGCAAACACCCCATCAATCCGTGTAAGCATCCAACAGAATTCGACCGGACTGGGAAAGGTGTTCGCCGCTGGGACCAATCAAAACATGGCGTGCTTGAACCAAGACTTTAAGGGCGCCCCCCCAGCGGTGTTGGGATGGGAAAGTCCTCAGCAGCAACCATTCTTAGCACCTGTAGCTGGTTGGCTTCTGTCGGCGAAAGCATTTCAAATCCTTTTTCTGGTCAGGCTGATTTGGGTATACTTTTCCCTCAAACAATCCCTTCAAGGAAAGATATTTCAAGCTGCAGTCGCCAACCCAGCTATTCGTCCCACCAGCGCGCTGTCCGGGTCCAGCAGGGGCTCCAGCACGGTGAAGTGGTTCAGGCCGGGCAGGGCCTCGTAGCGGGTCTGGACGCCGTTGTTGGCCCAGTGGTTGGCCATCATCCGCGACTGGCGCAGGAACTCGGAGCTTTCGTCGCCGCCGACGATGCAGTCGAGGATCGTGCCGCCGGGCGTCGAGCCGTTGGGGATGGGCCAGAAGATCGGCGACAGGGCGGCGGCCTCGTTGTCGTCGAGGTCCAGCGCCGTGTTCAGCGAGGTGTGGATCAGGGGGCGCAGGTCGAAGACGCCGCTGATGGACACCGCGGCCGAGGCGCGGGCCTCGGACAGCATGCAGGCCGACATGTGACCACCAGCGGAGTGGCCGAAGACGACAGGGCGTCGGCCACCGTTGCTTTCGCGGATCAGGTCCACGGCGGCGCGCACCTGTTTGAGGATGGTTCCCAGCCGGACGGTCGGGGCGAGGTCGTAGGACGGTATGGCGAGGCTGACGTCGTGATGCAGCAGGGCGGGGGCGAGGCCGCTGAACCAGTCCTTGTCCAGCGCCTGCCAGTAGCCGCCGTGCAGGAAGACGACGATGGGCGCATCGGGACCGGCGGAGAACAGGTCCATGACCTCGCGCTCGCCCGGGCCATAGGCGAGGACCTCGGGCGCATGGGCGTTGCGGGCGGCTTCGGCGGCGGTCTTCCACTGCGCCATGGCCTGCATGTGGTCGGGCACTCGGGCGCGGTTGTTGTACTCGGCTTCAAGGAGAGCGTCGGGGGTCGAGGGTCGAGGGTCGAGGGGGGGATTTTTCTGACTGCTCAACTCGCCTAGCCTTTCGTCGCCGTGTACGGGTCGGGTCCGCCTCGACCCTCGCCCCTCGACCCCCGGAGCCCACCGCCATGATGACCGCCATCTTCGTCTTCATCAAATGCGAGCTGGGGCACGCCAATGACGTGGCGGCCGATATCGTCGACAATGTCGAATACGTCTCGGAGGTCTATTCGACCTCGGGCCAGTACGACCTGCTTGCCAAGTTTTCGCTGCCGAAGGATCTGGATATCGGGACCTTCGTGACCAAGTCGGTGCAGACCCGCCCGAACATCCGCGACAGCTTCACCATCATCACCTTCTCGCCGTTCCTGCCTTCGAACGGCTAGTCCGGCCGGTCGCGGCGTTCTCCGCCGCGGCCTCCGCGTCATCGTCGTCGCCGACCTTTTCCTCGACGGTGGCGGACAGGCGCTGGAAGACGCCGAGGCCGACGAGAACGAGGATCGACGCCACCAGCAGGGCGACCGGATAGCCCATCAGGCTGACGTCCTCCCGGGCGGTCTTGAACACCAGCACCAGCGCCTCGAGGAACAGGGCGATGATGATGGTCGACAGGAATTTGGTCAGGCTGCGCCGGGCCTCGGCCGCGCTGCGTTTCTCGGCTCCGCGCCGAACCTCGTCCTCGAACAGGTATTTGGCCACGTCGAAGACGGCGATGGCGACGATGACATAGCCGAGGATGTCGAGGATGGCGTCCGCGGCGCTCTCGTCCGGACTGACGAAGGCGCCCGCCGCTTCTCGCACGCCGACCCCGACCAGACCGACGGCCAGCAGCAGAAGCAGCAGGCTGGACAGGGCGAAGATCACGCGGGTCAGGATAGTCATGGGCGCCTAACGCAATCACATCGTCGAGCGTTGCCGCGACGTCACCGTGGTCAAACGCAACGGAGGGCTGCTAGCGTTCCTTTCAAGGGAAACGCGCGCCGCAAAGGCGGGATCGACGAGGGACGCATGACGGATCTGGAGACCTTCCGCGCGGAGACGCGCGCGTGGCTGGAAGACAACTGCCCGGCGGAGTGCCGCGGGCCGGTGGCCAGTGACGAGGACCGCGTCTGGGGCGGGCGCAACGCCGAGTTCCGGACGCCGGGCCACAAGCTCTGGATGGAGCGGATGGGCGCGCGCGGCTGGACCGCGCCGGAATGGCCCAGCGAGTACGGCGGTGGCGGGCTGAGCCGCGAGGAGGCCAAGGTGCTGCGCTCGGAGATGCGCCGCATCGACGCGCAGGACCCGCTGTCCAGCTTCGGCATCTGGATGCTGGGGCCGGCCCTGCTGCAGTTCGGCAGCGAGGAGCAGAAGAAGCGCTTCCTGCCCGAGATCGTGCGCGGCGAAATCCGCTGGTGCCAGGGCTATTCCGAGCCGGGCGCCGGGTCCGATCTGGCCGGTCTGCAGACGCGGGCGGAGGACAAGGGCGACCACTGGATCGTCAACGGCCAGAAGATCTGGACCTCCTATGCCGACAAGGCCGACTGGATCTTCTGTCTGGTGCGGACCGATCCGGAGGCGCCCAAGCATCTGGGCATCTCCTTCGTGCTGTTCGACATGGCCACGCCAGGGGTGACGACGAAGCCGATCACCCTGATCAGCGGCAAGAGCCCGTTCTGCGAAACCTTCTTCGACGATGTGCGCGTCGAGAAGGAGAACCTGGTCGGCACGCTGAACCGCGGCTGGGACGTGGCCAAGGCGCTTTTGGCGCATGAGCGGACGATGATCGGCGCCATCGGCGATGTCGGCGGCCGTCCGGTCGGGCAGGTCGCCACGGACGCGATCGGCGTGGACGACGAGGGCCGGCTGGACGACGCCATGCTGCGCGCAAGGATCGCCGAGCTGGAGATCGACGCCGCCGCCTTCCGTCTGTCGATGGAGCGGGTCGGCGATCAGGTGAAGGCGCGGCAAGTGAATCCGGCCATCGCCTCGATGCTGAAATACTACGGCTCGGAGCTGAACAAGCGGCGGCACGAGCTGCTGATGGCGGCGGGCGGCGCCGATGCGCTGGAGTGGGAGAGCGAACGCTCCGACCACGGCGGCGCGGCGCGCGACTGGCTGCGGACCAAGGCCAACTCGATCGAGGGCGGCACCAGCGAGGTCCAGCTGAACATCATCGCCAAACACCTGCTGCGACTGCCCGGCGCATAGGTCGCCATTTTCATGATCGTCACCCTCGGGCCTGACCCGAGGGCCGGACGGTCAGTCGACTGTGCGTCTGTGGAGATGCACTGCCAGTTCAACATCCGATCCTCGGGTCAAGCCCGAGGATGACGGTGGAAAGAGACCGGACCATGCCTCTGATCCTGACCGAAGAGCAGACCATGCTGAAGGATGCCGCCGACGGCTTCCTGAACGACAACGCGCCCATCGCGCACCTGCGCAAGCTGCGGGACAGCCGCGACGCCGACGGCGTTTCGCGCGACCTGTGGAAGGCATTCGGCGAGATGGGTTTCGCGGGCGTCATCATCCCGGAGGAGCACGGCGGCTCGGGCCTCGGCGCGGTCGAGGCCGGGGTGGTGGCCGAGGCGCTGGGGCGGACCCTGACGCCGTCGCCCTTCATGGGCTCGGGCGTGCTGTCGGCGACGGTGTTGAAGGGCGGATCGGCCGAGCAGCAGGCGGCCTGGCTGCCGCGCATCGCAGCGGGCGAGGCCATCGTCTCGCTGGCGGTCGATGAGGGCGCCAAACATGCGCCGGCGAAGATCGCGACCGTGGCCGAGCGCTCGGGCAACGGTTTCAGGCTGAACGGGGCCAAGGGCTTCGTGCTGGACGGCCACGTCGCCGACGCCCTGATCGTGGCGGCCCTGACCGAGAACGGGCTGACGCTGTTCCTCGTCGATCCGAAGACCAGGGGCGTGGAGATCGAGCGCACCGTGATGGTGGATGCGCACAATGCGGCGCGGGTGTTCCTGACGGATGTCGAGGTCGATGCGGACGCGGTGATCGGCACGGTCGACGGCGGCGAGCCGCTGCTGGAAGGCGCGCTGAATCTGGGCCGCGCCTGCGCCGCCGCCTCGCTGAACGGAGCGGGCGACCAAGCCTTCCAGCTGACGCTGGAGTACCTGCGGACCCGCAAGCAGTTCGGCAAGCTGATCGGCGAGTTCCAGTCGCTGCAGCACCGGGCCGCCCATCTGTTCACCGAGATCGAGATCGCCCGCGCAGCGGTGATGGGCGCGCTGCAGGCGGTCGACGCCGGCAAGACCCATGCGCCGCTGGCCGTCTCGGTCGCCAAGGCCAAGGCCGGCAAGGTGGCCGAGCTGGCGGTGCAGGAGGCGGTGCAGATGCACGGCGGCGTCGGCATGACCGACGAGTTCGACGTCGGCCTGTTCATGAAGCGCGTCCGCGTGCTGAACGAACTGCTGGGCGACGCGGGTTTCCATCAGGAGCGGATGGCGCAGGCGCAGGGGTTCTAGTTTCCACGGCCCGGGCGCCCTAAACCTCCCGCAAGGGAGACACGCACCATGACGACGCGAGCCAACGCGCCTGAGTATCTGACCGGCTTCGGCAATCATTTCGCGACCGAGGCTGTCGCTGGCGCGCTGCCGGAGGGGCGGAACTCGCCGCAGCGGGCGCCGATGGGTCTGTATGCCGAGCAGCTCTCGGGCACGGCCTTCACCGCGCCGCGCGTCGAGAACCGTCGCAGCTGGCTGTATCGCTTGCGGCCGTCGGCGCAGCATCCGGCCTACCGTCCGTTCTCGCAGGGCAAGGTGCGCTCGGGCCCGTTCCACGAGGCGCCGCCGTCGCCGAACCGGATGCGCTGGGACCCGCTGCCCATTCCGGCCGAACCGACCGACTGGGTCGAGGGGCTGGTGACCTATGGCGGCAACGGCGATCCCGAGGCCGGGGTGGGCACGGGCATCCATCTGTACGCCGCCAACCGGTCGATGACGGATCGCGTCTTCTACTGCGCCGACGGCGAGCTGCTGATCGTGCCGCAGCAGGGCGAGCAGGCCTTCGTCACCGAGATGGGTCGCATCGACGCCCACGCCGGCGACATCGTGGTGATCCCGCGCGGGGTGCGTTTCCGTGTCGAGTGCAGCGGGCCGATCCGCGGCTATGTGTGCGAGAACTACGGCGCGCCGTTCCGCCTGCCGGATCTCGGCCCGATCGGCTCGAACGGCCTGGCCAATCCGCGCGACTTCCAGACACCCGTCGCCTGGTTCGAGGACGTCGATCGCCCGACCGAATGCGTGCAGAAATTCGGCGGCCGGCTGTACGTCACCACCTTCGACCACAGCCCGCTGGACGTGGTCGGCTGGCACGGCAACAACGCGCCGTACAAATACGACACGGCCCGCTTCAACACGATCGGCACGGTCAGCTTCGACCATCCGGATCCGTCGATCTTCACGGTGCTGACCAGCCCGTCGGATACGCCGGGAACGGCCAACTGCGACTTCGTCATCTTCCCGCCGCGCTGGATGGTGGCCGAGGACACCTTCCGCCCGCCGTGGTTCCACCGGAACGTCATGAGCGAGTTCATGGGTCTGGTGATCGGCGAGTACGACGCCAAGGAAGGCGGCTTCGCCCCCGGTGGTGCGTCCCTGCACAACTGCATGAGCGGGCACGGGCCGGATCAGGCGTCCTATGACAAGGCCGTCGCGGCGGAACTAAAGCCGGTGAAGATCGACAACACGCTGGCCTTCATGTTCGAGACGCGAATGCCCATCCGGACCACGGAATGGGCGCAAACCTCGCCGACCATGCAGCTGGACTACGACGACGTATGGACCGGATTCGAAAAGGGACGGGTGGACTGATGCGATTTGCGATCCTTGCCGCCGCGGCGCTCATGCTCGCGGCCTGCCAACCTCAGCCCGCGGCCGACCCCGAAGTGACCATCCCGCGCCCGACGGTGACGCGCGAGCTGCAGAACGCCACGCCGGCCGAATGCGCGACGGCGGGCGGGACGATGCGTCCGGTCGGTCGTGCGCAGACGATGCAGTGCGTGGTGGCCTATGCCGACGCCGGCAAGCGCTGCACCACCGGCTCGGACTGTCAGGGCGATTGCCGCATCGAGACCGCGCCTTTCCCGGCCGCCGGCTCGAACGCCGTCGGGCGCTGTCAGGCGGACAGCCAGCCTTTCGGCTGTCACGCCCGCGTGGAGAACGGCAAGGCGACGGCGGCGATCTGCATCGACTGAGTTGCATCCGGTCGAAGGTCAGGCCCGTATGCAGGGCATGACCTTCCCCGAGATCGCGGCCCTGCTGGGCTTCAACCTGCTGCTGATCGTGGTCGTGATGCTGGCCCTCTGGGGGCTGGCGACGCGGCTGAAGGATGTCAGCTTCATCGACGGCGCATGGCCGCTCGGCATGCTGTTCCTCGCGCTGGCGACCTGGCCGCGGACCGAGGGGGACGTCACGCGCCAATGGCTGCTGATCTGGCTGTGCGGCGTCTGGGCCGTGCGGCTGGGCTGGCACCTGCTGGCGCGCTGGCGGCTCCAGGGCGCCGACGGACGCTATGTCGATCTGGTCGAGAGGCAGACGCGCAAGGGCCGCAGCTTTGCACTGACGGCGCTGCTGTTCGTCTTCCTGCCGCAGGCGGTCTTCCTGTGGCTGACCTGCCTGCCGGTCCAGCTGGGGCAGGTGGATGCGGCGCCGGCTGTCGGCTGGCTGGGCTGGGCCGGCGCGGCGCTGGCGGTGATCGGCATCGGCTTCGAGAGCATCGGCGACGCCCAGCTGGCGGCGTTCAAGCGGGACCCGCAGAACAAGGGCAAGGTGCTGGACACCGGCCTGTGGAAGTACACCCGCCACCCCAACTATTTCGGCGACGCCTGCGTGTGGTGGGGGCTGTATCTGATCGCAGCCGAGACGGAGGCCGGGCGGTGGGCGATCCTGGGCCCGATCTTCCTGACCTTCACCCTGACCCGCTGGAGCGGCATCGGCATCACCGAGAAGGCGGTGACGAAGTCACGGCCCGGCTATGCGGACTATGTGAGGCGCACCAGCGCCTTCATTCCGTGGCCGCCGAAGAAGGCCTGATGCCGGACAAGGAAAGGCCCCCGCCGCGAACCGCGACAGGGGCCTGAACCTTCTGAAGTCGTCAGCCGGAGGTCATGACCCTCCGGATACGCTTACCGTTCGTCGAGCCTTAGTGGGCCGGGGCGGCCGGGTCCGACGGCGAGGTATTCGGCGTGTTGGTGGTGGTCATGCCGCCATCAGCGTTGCCGGCCTGTTGCTCGATGCGATCCGCCTCGGCGTTCAGGGCTTGCTCCTGGGCTTCGTTCGGGGTCGCGGCGGCCTGGGCTTCCAGGGCGTCAGCCTGCTGCTCGGCGGCCTTGTCGGCAGCGCTCTCACCGCAGGCGGCGAGGCCGGCGAAGGCGAAGGCGGCGGCGGAGGCGATGATCAGTTTACGCATGGAATAGCTTCCTTCCTCTTGGGAGACACAGAAACTGTCTCCCGTCGGAAAGGTTCACGCCGTCGTGTAATTCCTGTGACTTCAGGTCGCCGAGAAGGCCACGCGCGCAGCGCCCAGAAGGGCTGCGTGCTTGTGCAGGATCACTTTGGTCGGGATGGCCGCCATATAGTCCTTGAACCGGCCCTTGCGCTCGAACCGTTCGCGGAAGGGGCTGGCCTTCAGGAAAGGCAGGATGCGCGGGGCGATGCCGCCGGCGATATAGACGCCGCCGCGGGCACCGGTCGTCAGGGCGATGTCGCCGGCCGCGGCGCCAAGGATGGCGCAGAAGCGGGCGAGGGTGGCGCCGCAATGGCCGCGCGGATCTTCCAGGGCCTCTGCGGTGATCAGGGCGGGGTCGTCGATATGGGTCTCGCGGCCGTCGATCTCGGCCAGGGCGCGGTGCATGTTCAGCAGGCCCGGACCGCAGATCAGGCGCTCGATCGACACCCGCTCGTAGCGGCGGCGCAGGATGCGGAGGATCTCGTCCTCGATCGGATCTCCCGGAGCAAAGCAGGCGTGGCCGCCCTCGGACGGCATGGCGATCTCGCCGCCGCGACCGTCGCGGGCGAGGGCCGAGACGCCGAAGCCGGTGCCCGGCCCAAGCACCGCGATGGCGGCCTTGTCGTCCCCCTCGGCCGGTCCGCCCAGCGAGGCCAGTTCAGCATCCGGCACCACGGGCGCGCCCCAGGCCAGGGCCTCGAAATCGTTGATCAGGCGAACCGGGTTCAGGCCCAGGGTCTGAAGCTCGGCCTCGGACACCCGCCAGGGCGAGTTGGTCAGGTCGATCTCGCCATCGGTGACAGGACCGGCCACGGCGATGACGCCGCCGGTCGGCTTGACCTCGCAGCCGTCGATGAAGGCCTTCACGCCCTCGAGGAAGGTCGGATAGGTCTCGGCCGGGAAACTGTCGTGATGCTCCAGCACAGGACGGCCGTTGACCATGTGCGCGATCGCGAAACGCGCATTGGTGCCGCCGACGTCGCCGACAAGAAGGGTTCGGTCCCAGGCCACGGTCATGTTTGTCTTCGCCCTGTGCTCGCAACGCGGTTGCTCGCGAAGTGAGGGCGCTCCCTTGTTGTTTCTTATGCGTCCACCGCGCGGTCGACCACGTTCGGGTCGGGCGGGGTGTCGGTGTGTTCGGTGGCGCCGGGCGTCGGCTGGAAGCAGACGGAGGCGCCTTCCTCGGCGGTCGAGACGACGTGGCGGAAGGCCCCGAAGAGCTCGCGACCATAGCCCCAGGACGAGCCGTCGGCATGGGCGTCGGAGCGGCGGGCGGCGGGTCGGGCCCGCAGGTCGCCGACGCCGACGGTGATCAGGGTCCCGGCCTCGGCGTCCAGACGGATGATGTCGCCGTCGCGGATGTGGGCAAGCGGTCCGCCGGCCAGGGCTTCGGGGCTGACGTGGATGGCGGCGGGCGTCTTGCCCGAGGCGCCGGACATGCGGCCGTCGGTGACGAAGGCGACCTTGAAGCCCTTGTCCTGCAGCACGCTGAGCGCCGGCGACAGGCTGTGCAGCTCGGGCATGCCGTTGGCCTTCGGGCCCTGGAAGCGCAGGACGAGGATGACGTCGCGGTTCAGCTTGCCGTCCTTGAACGCCTGAAGCGCCTCTTCCTGGGTCTCGAACACGGCGGCGGGCGCCTCGACGATGCGGTTCTCGGGCTTGACCGCCGAGACCTTGATGACGGCGCGACCGAGGTCGCCCTGGACCAGCCGCAGGCCGCCGTCCTTCTGGAATGGATCGGAGGCCGGGCGAAGGATGTCGAGGTCGAGGCTTTCGCTGACGCCGTCGCGCCAGACCAGTTCGCCGTCGACCATCGACGGCTCCTGGAAATAGGCCTCGATGCCGTCGCCCATGATGGTGGTGACGTCGGCGTGAAGGTTGCCGTTCCGGGCCAGTTCGCGGGCGATGAAGGCGACGCCGCCGGCGGCCTGGAAGGCGTTCACATCGGCCGAGCCGTTCGGATAGACGCGGGCCAGAAGCGGGGTCACCGATGACAGCTGGTCCATGTCGGTCCAGTCGATCAGCACGCCCGCCGAACGGGCCATGGCGACCAGATGGATGGCGTGGTTGGTCGAGCCGCCGGTGGCCAGCAGGGCCACGATCATGTTGACGATGGTGCGCTCGTCCACGACGTCGGCCATGCGGCCGCGACCCTCGCGGGCCATCCTGATCGCCTGCTTGGCGGCGGCCGTCGTCAGGGCGTCGCGCAGGCCGGTCTCCGGATGGACGAAGGCGGTCGAGGGCATGTGCAGCCCGGCCAGCTCCATCATCATCTGGTTGGAGTTGGCGGTGCCGTAGAAGGTGCAGGTGCCCGGCGAGTGGTAGCTGCCGATCTCGCTTTCCAGCAGGGTTTGCCGGTCGACCTGGTTCTGGGCGTAGAGGGCGCGGACGCGGGCCTTCTCGGCATTCGGGATGCCGGAGGGCATGGGTCCGGCCGGCGCGAACACGACGGGCAGGTGGCCGAAGGCCAGGGCGCCCATGAACAGGCCCGGGACGATCTTGTCGCAGACGCCCAGCATCAGCCCCGCGTCGAAGGCGTCGTGGGTCAGGGCGATGCCGGCCGACATGGCGATGACGTCGCGGCTGAACAGCGACAGCTCCATGCCCGGACGCCCCTGGGTGACGCCGTCACACATGGCGGGGGTGCCCCCGGCGACCTGGGCGGTGGCGTCGACCTCGCGTGCGGCGGCGCGGACCAGATCGGGATAGCGCTCGAACGGCTGATGCGCCGACAGCATGTCGTTGTAGGCGGTGACGATGCCGAGGTTGGGCTGGGCGCCCGACATGGCCGTCAGCTTGTCCTTGATCGGCGCGCCGGCGAAGGCGTGGGCCCAGTTGGCGCAGGACAGCTTGGCGCGGCCGACGCCGCTGTCGCACGCGGCGTCCATGCGGCGGATGTAGTCGGCGCGGGTGCGGGCGCTGCGGTCGCGGATGCGGTCGGTGACCTCGGCGACGACGGGGTTCAGTTTGGTCATCAGGCCTTCTCCGTCCAGACGACCTGCAGCGGCACGTTCGCGGCGATCAGGGCGGCGATGGGCTGGGTCTTCGGATCGCCGGCCGCCTCGCGCTCGAACACCTCGCGCTTCCTCGCGCCGGTCAGGGCCAGGACCACGGTGTGCGCGGTCATCAGCCAGGGCAGGTTGATCGACAGGCGCTCGAGGCTGGGCGCCATGCCGTCGCGGCCGTGGGGCACGCCCAGAACAGCGGGCTTCAGGTCGGGGGTGAGCAGGGTCTTCAGGGTCGGGCTTTCGGGGAACATGGAGCAGATATGGCCATCCTCCCCCATGCCGAGAAGGACGGCGTCGAGGCGCTCGCCCTCGGCGGCCAGCGCCTTGCCGGCGATCGCGGCGGCACGATCGACGGTGACCTCGGCGTGGTACAGCGGCAGGAAGCGCGCGGCGGCGGCGGGGCCCGTCATCAAGGTCTGCTTGATCAGGGCCGCGTTCGAGTCCGGCGAGGACTCCGGCACATAGCGCTCGTCGATCAGGGTCACGACGACCTTTGACCAGTCGAGATCCGAGCCCGCCATGCGGCGATAGATCGGCGAGGGCGTCGAGCCCCCGGAGCCGGCGAAGATCGCCTTGCGGGATCCGCTGATGGCCGCGGACAGGCTCGCGATCAGGCGCTCCGAACAGGCCTCGGCCCAGGCGGCGCCATCGGTGATGGTCTGGAATTCGATTGTCATCCACTCACCTCAACACCGTCATCCTCGGGCTTGACCCGAGGATCGGAGGCGGCGGCGAGGAAACCGCCAACCCGTCGGGCGCCGAGCGGCTGAACGTCCGATCCTCGGGTCAAGCCCGAGGATGACGGGTGAAAAGGCTCAGCCATTCTTCGTGTTCCACGCACGGCCGGTGCGCTCCAGCAGGAAGTCGGCCTCGCCCGGCCCCCAGGTTCCGGCCCTGTATTCGATGGGTTTGACGTTGCCGTCGGTCCAGGCCTGGGAGACCTCATCGACCCATTTCCACGCCTGTTCCGCCTCGTCGCGACGGACGAACAGGGTGGAGTCGCCGTTCAGGGCGTCCAGCAGCAGGCGTTCGTAGGCGATGCGGCGGCGCGGCGGCTTGGCGTTCCGGTCGTCCTGTCCCCAGGACAGCGACATGCGGATCGGCTGCAGCTGCATCCGCTGGTCCAGACCCGGCCGCTTGTTCATCACCGACAGGGAGATGTCTTCCTGGGGCTGCAGCTCGATGACCAGCCGGTTGGCGGCGACCTGGCCGCGGTCGTTGTCGAAGATCGAGTGCGGCAGTTCCTTGAACTGGATCACGATCTCGGTGCGCTTCTCCGGCAGGCGCTTGCCGGTGCGCATGAAGAAGGGGACGCCGGCCCAGCGCCAGTTGTCGATGTCGGCGCGGATGGCGACGAAGGTCTCGGTGTCGGAGTCCAGGCCACGCTCGTCGTCATAGCCCGGGACCGGTTTGCCCTCGCTCTCGCCCGCGACGTACTGGCCGCGCACGGTGACGCGCTCGGCCTCCTCGGGCGTGATGCGGCGCAGGGAGCGCAGAACCTTGACCTTCTCGTTGCGGACCGAGTCCGGGTCGAGGTCGGACGGGGGCTCCATGGCGACCAGGCACAGCAGCTGCAGCATGTGGTTCTGCAGCATGTCCTTCAGGGCGCCGTACTCGTCGTAATACGGCCAGCGGTCGCCGACGCCGACGGTCTCGCCGACAGTGATCTGGACGTGGTCGATCGACAGGTTGTTCCAGAGCGGCTCGAAGATCGTATTGCCGAAGCGCAGGGCGATCAGGTTCTGGACCGTCTCCTTGCCGAGGTAGTGGTCAATGCGGAACACCTGATGCTCGGCGAAGGCGTCCGAGACGGCGTCGTCGATCTCGCTGAAGGTCTGCAGGTCGCGACCGACCGGCTTTTCCAGCACCACGCGGTCGCCCGGCTCGGCCAGGCCGGCGGCGCGCATGGCGGTGACGATGCGGGCGTAGAGCGAGGGGGAGACGGCCAGGAAGCTGGTGCACTCGCCGGAGCCGACCTTGTCCTTCAGCGGCTTGAGGCTCTCGGCCGAGGTGGCGTCGACGGCGAGGTAGTCGAGGCGCTGCTCCATCCGGGCCCAGGCCTCGGGCGACCAGGCGTCGTCGGCCTTCGCCTTGCTCTCGACCGAGGCGCGGACTTTCTGGACGTACTCGTCGCGGCTCTCGTCCGAGCGGGCGGCGCCGATGATCTTCAGACCGTCGGGCAGCAGGCCGTCGTGCTCGAGGAAGTATAGCGAAGGCAGAAGCATCCGCATGGCGAGGTCGCCGCCGCCGCCGAACAGCACCAGGGCCGCCATTCGTGCTCCTTCGCTCGTTGAACCCGTGTCTATGACAGGGTCTTTGGCCGGTTACGCCCGTCCCGCCAACACGTCGCGGTACAGCTGAAACACCATGTGACGGCGAAGCTGAAACGAGAACGGACGCCGGGGGTCAATCCCCGGCGTCCGTGCGGGTTCCCCGCAGGCGGGAAGTCCTAGTCCAGTTCGGTGACGATCAGGGTCGCCGGCGTGGTGCCGCCGCTGTAGGTGCCGACCCAGATGTCATAGGTGCCCGAGGCGGGCTTGGCGAAATAGACGCGGGCGTTGGTGCCCTCGCCGCTGTCGTCATCACAGTACCACTGACCGTCCGGGCCGTTCACGACCAGGGTGGTGTCGCTGTTGGACTCGGTGCGGATCGAGAACGGCAGGGAGCCGGCGTTGTAGGTGATCTGGTAGTCCGGCGCGACGGCGATCGAGCCGCTGCACGACGACGAGACGTTGGACGCCGGGATGGTGCCGCCGGCGGTCAGCGACACGCGGTGGGGGTCGGGCTGGAAGCCGGCGTTCAGCACGGTCTCGCCGAAGGCAGCCCGACGGCTGGCGTCCGGATAGCCGCCGGAGTTGTTGTTGCTGTTGTTGCTCGAGCTGCTGAGTTCCGAGATCAGAAGACGGGCGGGCGTCGTGCCGCCGCCATAGGTGCCTACCCAGATGTCATAGACGCCGGAGCGCGGGTTGTTCCAGGTCAGCTGCGGGTTGGTGCCTTCGCCGCTGTCGTCGTCGCAGTACCACTGACCGTCCGGGCCGTTGACGACCAGGGTGGTGTCCGACGAGGCGTCGCCGGTGATGATCAGCGGCAGGCTGCCGGCCGAGTAGGTCAGTTGCACGTCCGGCGCCCGCGCGATGCTGCCACGGCACGACGAACTGACGTTCGAGGCGGCGAGGTTGCCGCCGGCAGTCAGCGAGATCGAATACGGGTCCGGCGTGAAGCCGGCCGACAGGCTGTAGTCGCCGTAGGTGGCGCTCAGCGAGGTGTCCTGGGCCTGGGCGGCGGACGCGGCCAGCAGGGCCGCCGCCGATGCAGCGAGAAGGGTGGCGAGTTTCATGGTGTGATATCCCCCAAGTTCGGATGACAACGTTCTCACGAGCCGGCCGGTCCGGCAATCTCCGTGTTGGTGAGAACAGACTTGGCGCAGGCGAGGCAAAGGCACTACTTCCCGAACATGACCAAGGTCCTGATTATCGGCGCCGGCCATGCCGGCGGAAGCGCGGCGGCCTTCCTGCGGCAGTACGGCCATGAAGGGCCGATCGTGCTGGCGGGTGAGGAAATGGCTCCGCCCTACCAGCGTCCGCCCCTGTCCAAGGCCTGGCTGAAGGGCGAGGCCGGTCTGGAGGATCTGCTGCTTCGACCGGAGAGCTTCTATGCCGAACAGGGCATCGAGCTGCGGACCGGCGTGACCGCCACGTCGATCGATCCGGCCTCGAAGACGGCGGTCTTTGCGGATGGGACGATCGAGGGCTGGGATGTGCTGATCCTCGCGACCGGCTCGACCGCCCGGCGACTGTCCGTGCCCGGTTTTGACCGGCCCGGCCTGCTGGAACTGCGCACCCTGGCGCACGCCGAGGCGTTGAAGGCCTCGCTGGGGCGGGGACGGAAGCTGGTCATCGTCGGCGGCGGCTATGTGGGGCTGGAGGCGGCGGCCTCGGCGCGGGCGCTGGGCGCCGAGGTGGTTCTGATCGAGCGGATGGACCGCGTGCTGGCGCGCGTCGCCTCGGAGCCACTGTCGGCCTTCTTCACGGACCGGCACCGCGCGGAGGGCGTGCAGATCCTGACCTCGGCGGAGGTGGTGGCGTTCGAGGACCGTGGCGTGCGCCTGGCGGACGGAACCCTGGTCGAGGGCGATGCGGTGCTGGTGGGCATCGGCGCCCTGGCCTGTGACGGTCTGGCCGCGGCGGCCGGGCTGGCGTGCAGCAACGGCGTCGTGGTGGACGAGTCGGCCCGGACCTCGGATCCCTCCATCTTCGCCATCGGCGACATGACCTTCCGCCCCTTGCCGGTGCACGGCGGGCGGATGCATCGACTGGAAAGCGTGCCCAATGCGCTGGAACAGGCCAAGCAGGCCGCTGCGGCCATCGTGGGTCGTGCGGCCCCGTCGCCCGAGGTCCCGTGGTTCTGGTCCGATCAGTACGATGTGAAACTGCAGATCGCCGGGCTGCCGACGGACGCCGATCGTCAGGTCGTGCGCGGCGATCCGTCGGCCGGAAGCTTCGCGGTCTTCCATCTGGACGAGGACCGGATCGTCTGTGTCGAGGCGGTCAACGCGCCTGCCGAGTTCATGGCCGGCAAGCTGATGATCGGAAGGCGCACGCCGGTCGATGACGGCCGTCTCGCCGATCCGGCTGTGACGATGAAGGAAGTGGCCGCAGGCTGATCAGGCGACCGCGGTCGTGGCTTCGACCGGGGCGTCGCCCAGCTGCTCGAGCAGGGCCTCCAACGGCGCCGGGCGGCCGATGAGATAGCCCTGCGCCATGTCGCAGCCCATGCCGCGGAGCAGGGCGAGGGCGGTCGGGCTTTCGACGCCTTCGGCCGTGATCTGCAGGCCGAGGCCGTGCGCGAGATCGATCGTCGACTTGACCAGCAGGGCGTCGCGCGATGACTGGTCCATGCCCAGCACGAAGGCCTTGTCGATCTTCAGCTCATTGGCCGGGATGCACTTGAGATAGGCCAGCGACGACAGTCCGGACCCGTAGTCGTCCAGGGACACCGCCACGCCCGCCGCTGCGAAGCGCTCGATCATCGCCAGCGCCCGCTCCGGATTGTCCATCACCGCCGTCTCGGTGATCTCGATGCACAGTCGGGCGCCGGACTCGCCCAGGGTCGCCAGGACCCCGTCGGCGAAGGCGTCATCGGTCAGCAGGCGGCCGGAGATGTTCACCGACATCTGGATGTCATGTCCGGCCTCGGCCAGGACGCGCTGGTCCAGGAGGGCCCGGTGGATGACCCACTCGGTCAGGGGGCGGATGTGACCGGTCTCCTCGGCCATGCCGACGAAGAGATCCGGCGGAACAACGCCCCTGCGGGGATGGGTCCAGCGCGCAAGCGCCTCGACGCCCGTGATCCGGTCGGCGCGGAAATCGTATTTGGGCTGGTAGGCCAGCGAGAACTCGCCGTTGTGAAGGGCGGCCATCAGTTCCGAGATCAGGGAAAGATTGCCGGCCGGATCACCATACTGGCCGGGGTCGAACAGTGCGGCTGACCGACGTGTGCGGCGAGCCTGCTCGACCGCGATGGCGGCGCGGTCGATCGGTGAGGCGGTGTCGGACGAGGCCGCCCGGCCTGCGACCCCTGCGGTGACGGCGATGTCGACCGGCGCGCCGTTGACCTTCACGGGCGCATGGGCGGCCTCTCCGAGGCGACGGGCGAGCGCGAGGGCCTCCGCACCTGTCTGCGCGTGGACGACCACGCCGAGGGCGCCCGCGCCAACCCGGGCGACGGCCGCACCCTCCGCAAGCGCGGAAATACGTTGGCCGAGCGTGGTCACGAGCCGGGCCATTGAGTCGTAGCCGATGGCGTTGCGCACGACCTCGAAGCGGTCGAGGCTGAAAAGGATCACCCAGCCGTCGCTGTGCTGCGCGACCAGACGTTCCAGCGCCAGGCGGTTCGGGAGGCCGCTTTCCATGTCGTGCAGCGCCATGTGGGTCAGGCGCGCCTCGCGATCCTTGAGATCGCGGATCATGGCGTTGAAGCTCGCCGCCAGGCGGCCGAGCTCGTCGTCGGATGCGACAGGGACCTGTACGTGTTCGCCCTGCTTGAGCTTCTGCACAGCCTTGTCGAGGTCCGATATGGGGCGGGTCAGATTGCGGGACAGTACCCATGAGCCGGCGACCACGCCCGCGAGCCCCAGCGCGGAGATTACGCCGAGAGACACAAGAACAGCCTCATAGACTGACGCCGAGACCTCGACGCTGTGCTCCGGGACCATTCCGGTGGCGCGTCCGACCGTCATGAGGACCGCGACCGCGGTCACGCCGAGCACCAGGCTGAACAGGGCGGCGTACAAAATCGTCATGCGCGTCCGCAGGTTGCGGAAACCCGACCAGCCACGAGGGGATCGGGCGGGCGACATCAGACGACCTTTGAAGCGGCGGACTCATCCGCCCGACGGGGTGACGCCATACTGCATTTCTTAGGTCGCAGAGATGAAATCAAAGTAAAGGCGGCCACAGTCCTGAGTAGTCGGCAGCGAAGAACTTCACGGCCCAAGGTTGTAGCGCCAGGGCGCCGCAGGTTGGGTGCGACTCCTGCGACACTCTGTCATGAATTTATGCGAATGTGTCGCAAAAGCGCTTGCGGTACGAGATTGGGGTGATAATGCGAGCCGCTCGCAAGTTCACCCTCCTCCCCCGGAAAGCCTTTCATGACCCAACGCGCCGATACGCTCCGCGCCCTCCTGTTCGCCTCCAGCGCCGCCGGAATGCTGGTTGCCTCGCCTGCCATGGCCGGCGAGCCGGATGGCGCGATCGTCACGTCGCAGGACGAGCCGACGACGCTGTCCGCCGTAAACGTCAACGGGCATCACGCGCGCCGCGAGCCGCAGTCGCCCGAGTTCGTGGCGCCGCTGGTGGACACGCCGCGCGCCGTCACGGTCATTCCGCAACGGATCATCGAACAGACCGGCTCCATGTCGCTGCAGGACATCCTGCGCACCTCGCCCGGCATCACCTTCGGCGCGGGCGAGGGCGGCCAGCCGCTGGCGGATCGTCCGTTCATCCGTGGCCAGTCGTCGGGCAACAACATCTTCGTCGACGGCATCCGCGACTCGGGCGGCCAGCAGCGCGAGGTGTTCAACCTTGAGCAGGTCGAGGTCGTGAAGGGGCCGGACTCCGTCTATTCGGGCCGCGGCTCGGGCGGCGGCAGCATCAATCTGGCGTCCAAGGCGCCGCGCCAACAGACCTTCAGCCACTATAGCCTCGGGGCCGGAACGGACGGCTATCTGCGCGGCACGCTGGACCAGAACTGGGATCTGGGCGGCACCGCGGCCCTCCGCGTGAACCTGATGGGCGCCGAGGGCGACGTTCCCGGCCGCGACTCGGTCGACTACGACAAATGGGGGCTGGGCCTGTCGCTGGCGGCGGGTCTGGGCACGCCGACAACGGCGACCATGAGCTACTACCACCTGGATTCGAACCAGATGCCGGACTACGGCATCCCGCTGTTCACCAAGATCGGCGTGCGCACGACCGAGAGCGGCGTCCTGGATGTGCCCTACGACAGCTTCTACGGCCTCGAGGCGCGCGACCATCTGCAGAACACCGTCGACACCTTCACCTTCGACGTCCGTCATTCGTTCGGGGAGGCGGCCAATCTGCGCAACGTGACCCGCTGGTCGCGCACCTTGAACGACTATGTCGTCACCAACCCGGGCGACGGCGGAAACATCACCAACAATGGCGTCGCCCTGATCGGCGGGACCTACTGGATGAAGCGCGGAACCAAGTCGCGCTGGAACCCGGCGACGACAATCGCCAACGTCACCGACCTGCATGGCCGGTTCTCGACCGGCGGCCTGCGTCACAGCTACGACATCGGCCTGGAAGTGGCGCGCGAGGACAACCGCAACGCCTCCTACACGGTGACCACGCTCAGCGGCTCGACCTGCCCGGCGCCGCTGACCGGCTTCGACTGCACCCCGCTGTATGACCCGAATCCGCAGGATCCGTGGTCCGGCACGATCACCCGCGGCCTGATCAGCCGCAGCAAGACGGACACGCTCGGCTTGTACGCGCTCGACTCGATCGAGATCGGCCGTCACTTCATCCTGAACCTCGGCGTGCGGTACGACGACTATTCGGTCGAGGGCACGACGGCGTCGGGCACGGTGGCCGCGCCGGTCTATACGCCGGTGGGCGGAGACTGGGACTTCGTCAACTATCAGGCCGGACTGGTCTACAAGCCGACCGAGAGCTCCAGCATCTATGTCTCGTACGCCACCTCCTCGACGCCGCCGCTGACGGCGGCCGGCGATCAGAGCACGGGCGGTAACGGCACCGGCACGGGCAGCCTCGTCAGCACCGTTCTGGACCCTGAGGAGACCACCAGCTGGGAAGTCGGCGCCAAGGCCAATCTGTTCGGCGACCGTCTGGCACTGTCGGGCGCGGCTTTTGTCCTGAAGCGCGAGAATGCGCAGGTCCTGACCAACAGCGCGACGACGCCGCCGACCTACGCCCAGGTCGGCGAAGTCGAGGTGCGCGGCATCGAACTGGGCATCTCGGGCAACATCACCCCGGCCTGGCAGGTGTTCGGCGGCTATTCGTGGATGGACTCCGAACTGGTCCGCGGCGCGCAGGGCAACGTCAACCAGGGCGATCCGCTGGCCAACACGCCGGAGCACACGGTCAGCCTGTTCAGCACCTATCGCGTGACGCGTCGCCTGAGCCTGGGCGGAGGCGTCTACTATGTCGCCGACACCTTCGGCGGGAACCAGGGCGGCGCCGGCGGCGGCGCGAACCGGATCTATGCGCCTGAGTACACCCGCGTGGACCTGTTCGCCTCCTGGGATCTGAACGAGACCGCCAGCCTCCAGCTGAACGTCCAGAACGCCGGTGATGAGGAATACATCGTCCGGACCAATGGCGTGCACCACGCCGACGTCGCTCCGGCTCGTCAGGCTACGCTGACGCTGAATCTGCGCTACTAGGGTCGTCCGGCCCGAGGACCCGGGAGCGCAGAGCCCGGGGCAGGTTTCCTGATGGCCTGCCCCGGGCTTTGTTGCGTCAGGACGGAGAGCATTCATGCTGCTGCACATTCCCGGCGTGTTCACGAAGGACGAGGTCGCGAGCCTGCGCGCGCGGCTGGACGCCGGACCCTGGGCCGACGGCAATGCCACGTCAGGCCACCAGTCGGCGACGGCCAAGGTCAATCACCAGCTGCCCGAGGACAGCGTCGAGGCGCGCGAGGTCGGCCAGCTGGTGCTCCAGGCGCTGAACGCCAATCCGATGTTTGTGTCCGCCGCCCTGCCGCACACGATCTTCCCGCCCCTGTTCAATCGCTACGAGGGCGGCGAGCATTTCGGCGTCCACGTCGACAACGCGATCCGGCAGCGGGGCAATGTCCGCATCCGCAGCGACCTGTCCTGCACTCTCTTCCTGTCGGAGCCCGAGGAGTACGACGGCGGCGAGCTGATCATCGAGGAGATGTATGGTCCCCAGTCAGTGAAGCTCCCGGCCGGGGATCTGGTCCTCTACCCGTCCAAGAGCCTGCACCGGGTGACGCCGGTGACGCGGGGCGCGCGGGTGTCGAGCTTCTTCTGGCTGCAGAGCCTGATCCGTGATGACGCCGACCGCGAGGCCCTGTTCCGCATGGACGTCGCCATCCAGCGCGTGAATGCGGACAAGGGACCGAAGGATCAGGCCGTGCTGGAGCTGACGGCCGTCTACCACAACCTGCTGCGCCGCTGGGCGGAGGTCTGAACCCTAGTAGACGTCGCGCCGGTAGCGTCCGGCTTCGGTGAGCTCCAGCAGGCGCTCCTCCCCCAGAACGGTCTCCAGTGCTGCATGGACGCCCTTCGACATGCCCTCGAGGCTGCCGCAGACCATGATGGTGGTGCCGCGATCGACCCAGTCCTGAACCTCGCCGGCGTTCTCTGCGATCAGCGCCTGAACGTATCGGCCGTCGCCAGCGTCACGCGAGAAGGCGCGATCGAGGCGGGTCAGGCGGCCGGTGACGAGCGCTGCGGTCAGCTCCTCATCCAAAAGGGCGTCATGCGCGCGGGTCCGCTCGCCGAACAGCAGCCATGCGCCACCGTGTTTCTCGCCGCGCTCAAGCAGGTGGGCGCGCAGGCCGGCCAGACCCGTACCGTTGCCGATCAGGATCAGCGGGATCGATGCGTCGGGCCCATGGAAGCTGCGGTTTGCGCGGATGCGCATGTCGATGGCATCGCCGACGGCGAGGTCATGCGTCAGCCAGCCGGAGGCCAGGCCCGGCGTGCCGTCCGGATGGGTCATGCGACGGATGATGAACTCCGCCCGGCCCGAGGCGGGCAGGGTGGCGACCGAATACTCGCGGCTGCCGGGCGACGGTTGGCCGTCGCGGGCGGGCAGGCCGACCTCGGCGATGTCGCCGGCCTTCCAGACGGGGGCGTGATCGACCGGCGCGAAGGCCAGAAGATGGGCCTCGCCGCCGGGGCTGCCGGGGTTCAGATGGCGACGCTCGACCAGGGTCCAGCGATCGTAGGCGGGCGGGGTCCAGTCGGCCTGGACCGTGGCGCCGATCATCAGGCCCAGCTGGTGCTGCCAGTGACGGATGGCGCCGGTGTCGCCGTCATCGACCTCGACGCGGTCGAAGATCGGCTCTGCGCCCGAGCGCTTCAGCCAGCTGTCCAGCGCCCGGCCGAAGCCGCAGTAGTCGGCATAGGTCCGGTCGCCCAGGGCAAGCACGCCATAGGTCACCCCCGCGAGGTCGGCAGGCGCGGCCATGGTCTGGCGCACGAAGCGCGACAGGCTGTCGGGCGGATCGCCCTCGCCGGTGGTCGAGGCGATGATCAGCACCCGGCCGGCGGCCTTCAGCTCGGCGGCGGAGAGCTCGCCCAGCGAGACGACGCGGGCGGGCGTGCCGGCCTCGGACAGGCTGCGGGCCGACATCCAGGCCAGTTCCTCGGCCAGGCCGGTCTGGCTGGCGAAGGCGACCAGCAGGGCGTCGCCGGAGCCGGCCAGCGCCGCGGCCTTCTCGGCCGCCTTGCGGCGCGCGCGGGCGCGGACCCAGGCGACGGCCGCGATGGAGGCGAACCAAAGGGCGACGGCCAGCGCCGCCCACAGCCAGCGGATCGGATCGGTGGTCACGCGCCCTCGTCCAGCATCGCCTGGAAGGCGGGTGTGATGATCTCGACGGGGCCGGTGTCGCCACGGACGACGAAGGCGGCGGCGATCTTCATGGCCGTGGCGAAGGCCGGGCCCTCGGCTGGGCCCATGACGGTCAGGGCTGTGGCCATGGCGTCGGCGTACATCGCCGTATCGGCCAGCACGGTGACCGAGGCCACGCCGTTGTCGATGGGGCGTCCGGTGCGCCCGTCGATGGTGTGGCTGTAGCGCTGGCCATAGGTCTCGAAGCCCCGGACCCAGTCGCCGGAGGTGGCGACGGCGAGGTCGAACAGGGCCACGAGGGTGCGCGGCGCGGGCGAGTCCGGCGCCTGCTGCAGCTCGGTCCACCACGGACGGCCGTCGGGCTTCACGCCCCGGCCGCGCAGCTCGCCGCCGATTTCGACAAGGTGGCTCGTGGCGCCGAGCGCGTTCAGTCGGTCGGAAACGACGTCGACGGCATGGCCCTTGGCGATGCCGGACAGGTCCAGCTTCATCCCGCCGGGCTGTTGTACGGCGCGCTGCTGCCGGTTCAGCCGCAGGGAGCGCCAGCCGGAACGGGCCCGCGCATCATCGATGTCGCTGGCGAAGGGGACGGTGTGGGCGGCGCCGAAACTGTCCAGCGGGCGCGGTCCAGGCGGGCCGAAGCCCCACAGGTCGACCAGGGCGCCGAGGGTCGGGTCGACCGCGCCGTCGGTGTCGTCGGCGATGTCCATCGCCTGGTTCAGCAGGTCCCAGAAGGGCTGGGATACGGCCCAGAAGCCTTCGGGCGCGGCGTTGAAGCGGGCCAGCTCGGACGACGGATCCCAGTGGCTGAACAGGGCGATGATCCGCGCCAGTTCGTCCTCGATGGCCGACCGGAAGGTCTCGTGCGTCTCTTCCGGCGGCGGGACCAGCGTCACCGCCCAGGTCGTGCCCATGGTCTCGCCGGCGAACTCCCAGATGAGGTCCGAGGGCGGCCGGTCGGGCACGCGGTCGTGGTTCGGGATCAGAACCCGGTTGACGGGGCCATCCGCGCGCGCGGAGGCGCCGCCCACCATCAGCGGGGGCGGCGCGCCGCGGCTCGAGAACGGCCGTCCGTCGGTCAGGGCAGCACTTCCACGACGCCGTTGTACTGGGCGTTCGAGGCCAACTGACCGGCCGAGGCTTCCGAGCGGACGGAGGCGTTGACCCAGTACATGCCGGCTTCCGGCCAAGTGACGGTGAAGGAGCCGTCGGCGCCGGTCTTGACCGTCATCTCTTCCGGATTGTCGCGGTAGCGGGTGCCGCCGCGGGCGATGGTGACGTCGAGGTTGGCGGCCGGCTGGCCGTCGCGGACCAGTTTGAAGGTCGCGGCCTCGCCGGCGACCAGATCGTTCGGGTGGGTGACCGGGACCAGTTCGATCCCCTGGCCCGTGGGAGCCAGAGCGGTGGTGCTGGGCGCGCCCAGGGTCACGAAGGTCTCGATGCGGCTGTTGCTGCGGGTGGCGACCACGTCGGTGGCGTCGGCCGGAATGTTGGCGGCCATGTCGGCCTCGGCGCCACGCCAGCGCTTCTGCTCGCCGCCCTGCTTGTAGCTGACGATCACGCCGCCCATGACATTGGCGACGCGATAGGTGCCCTGCTGGGTCATGTGCAGGTCGAAGCTGGAGCGGTAGCGGGCGCGGTTCATGTTCTCCGGCGCGACGGTCGAGCCGTCCGGCGCGGTGATGACCAGACCGGCCAGGTTCATCGCCGCGTGGTCGGGGATGAAGACGCCGTTGGACATGCCCGCGTCAAAGCCGACCCAGGCGTCGGAGCCCGACAGGACGGTGGCGGTCGGCGCCAGCCAGGCGCGGTGGGCCTGGGCCGACAGCGGCAGGGCGAGGGCGGCGAGGGCCGCGACGATAGCGATGGACTTCTTCATGACGGAGATCCTTAGCGGGAAACGGTGACGCTGACGGCGCCGAGTTCGGTACGGCCGGTGGCGCGGCCCGAGTTCGGACCACCCCAGCGGAAGGGCACGCGGACGACCTCGCGACCACCCAGCTCACGGGCGGCCTCGACGGCGATCTGGTAGTTGCCGGCGGGCAGGTTGCGCAGCTGGGCGCCGCGGATCACGACGTTGTGGCGGCCCGGCGCCTTGGTGGCGCTGGAGACGCCGTCGGCCGGCAGGGTCATGCCGCGGCCCATGGCGCGCCACCAGCTGCGCATGTCCTTCAGCCAGTCCTTGCCCTCGGCGACGTTCGAGACCTCGTACCAGACGGCGAGGGTGCGCACGGCCGTGCCGGCGGCGCCGGGGGTGGCCGGAGCCTGCTCGATCCAGACCGAGACATAGGGGCGGTGATACGCCGCGACGCTGAGGCGCGGGACCTCGACCGAAACGGTCAGGTCGGCGGCGGCCGCGGGGGCGGCGATGGCGCCGAGCGCGGCGGCGGAAGCGGCGAGGGTCACGGGACGCATGGGCAACTCGTCAGTGAATGAAGATCAGGGCGATGATGACGGGGATCAGCACGCCGAGCCCCAGCAGGGGCCAGGTCGAGGGACGCTGTTTGGCGTGCATCCAGGTGAGGGCGAAGCCGGTCACCGCGAAGATCACGCAGGCGACGGCGAAGACGTCGATGAACCAGAACCAGACCTTGCCGGCGTTCCGGCCTTTGTGCAGGTCGTTCAGATAGGCGATCCACCCCCGCGTGGTGCGCTCGCGCAGGGCGTCGCCGGTGGCGCGGTCGATGGTCAGCCAGCCGTCGCCGCCGGGCTCGGCGAGGGCGACATAGATTTCTTCCGGCGTGGTCTCGGTCGGGCGCCCGGCGATCTGGACCTTGAACTGTTCCGAGGCCCAGCGCGCCACGGCGTCGGGGACCGGATCGGTGGTCTCCTGCGGGAAGGTCGACAGGCGCTCCAGCAGGGGTGCGGGCAGGACGGCCGTGGCCTCGACCGTTTCGACCTGGCCCGGAATCTGGGCCGCGTGGTTCAGGGTGATGCCGGTGACGGCGAACAGCAGCAGGCCGACCAGGCTGACCGCTGCGGAGATCCAGTGCCACTGATGCAGTTGCTTCAGCCAGAACGAGCGGGTGGCGTTCAGGGCCTTCTTCGGCTTCGGCGAGGGAACGGCGGTTTCGGTCACGTCCGGCTTTTGCCGAACATGAGAACCATTTGCAAGACGGTCCCGTCAGCTTCTAGCGTGACACTCTGACGCCGACGGCCAGGGTTCGGGGCGGCCCGAAGCCCGCGACGCCGGAGCCGGTCTCGGAAACCTCGATCTCCTCATCCAGCAGGTTGGAGCCCGCCACCCAGATCGTTGCGTCCGGCGACAGGGTCCAATCGGCCCGCAGGTCGAGGGTGGCGCCGGCCTCCAGTACGCGGCTGTTCAGATCGTCCTCGAACCGGCGGCTCTCCCAGCGAAGGTCGGCGGCTACGGCCAGGCGATCCGTCGCCCGCCAGTCCAGCCCTGCGGTCGCGCTCCAGATCGGGGCCTGGGCCGGGCGCAGGCCGGTCAGCTGCGGCGCGGTGCCGCCGCCATCGACGCGGGCGTCCGTGCCGGAGAGAGCGGCGCGCAGGGTCAGGGCGTCCACAGGGGAGAATCGCATGTCGAGCTCGAGCCCTGTCGCCTCGATGGTCCCGGCGTTCTGGCGCTGACGCAGGACGCCGCCGGCCGGGACGAACCCCGCGCGAGGGAAGGTCGCGGGACCCGAGCCGATCGTGACGTTGACGATGGCGTCCTCGATTTCAGTCTGGAAGGCGGTGGCGGTCAGGGACGCGCGATCGCCGGTCCAGCTCCAGCCCGCCTCGACGCCCTTCACCCGCTCCGGCTCCAGCCCGGCGTTGGCTTCGGTCAGGTCGTTGCCGACCCGGAAAGGGCGGTGCAGTTCGTTCAGGGTCGCCGGGCGGAAACCCGAATATGCGGCGGCGCGCAGGGCGTGGCCGCCGCCCAGATCGCGGCGGACGCCGAGGCGTGCGCTGACCACCTCTCCCGATCGATCCGGATCGGTCTCGTCCAGCGTCGGCAGGCCGGTGGCGCGGTCGCGCTCGAAGCGGCGGCCGGATGCATTCTCCCAGCGATCCACGCGCAGGCCGCCCGTCGCCAACCAGGGACCCATGCTGACGCTGCCGTCGGCATAGAGGCCCGCGACGGCGGTTTCGCCCCCGGCGATCCGGTCGCGGGTGAAGGCGCCGCCCATGTAGCGGAACAGCTCGCGGGTCTCGCCCTCGGCGAAGCGGGCGTCGGCGCCGACTTCCAGCTCCGTCCGACCGATGCCGGAGACGCCGATCCAGCGGGCGGCGGCGTTGACGCCCCAGCCGGTGGCGGGAGTCTCGAACTGGTCGTTGGCGGGCGTGGTGCTCGCGCGGTCCGCGGCGACGGCGACCGAGGTATTGGCCAGATCGCTCTCGCGTCTCCATGCCTGCAGCCGCCAGCCCATCCGGTCCGCGCGCGGCTGCAGCGCTGCGGTCGCCGACAGGGCGTTGCCCGAGGCGGTGGCCCGCGCCCCGGCGAGACCCGAGCCTCGTCCCTCCTCGAAAGCCGAGGCGCGCAGGGCCAGCACGGCTTCGCCGACCGGCAGGTCCGCCCGAAGGCTGGCGGAAGCGACCTCAAGGTCCAGTGGCGTATCGGCCGAGCCCTGGCTCGCGCCGCGCACGGGGATGTAGCCGTCGCTGGTCTCGTAGAGGCCCGAGGCGACGATCCTCGCGGGGCCGACCGATGCGGCGCCCGAACCGGACAGCCTTGCGCCGCTGTTCTCGGAGAGACTGCCATCGATGGTCCAGCCCGTGTCCCGTTCCCGCAACTGGATCACACCCGTCAGGGCGCCGGCGCCATACGGTCCCGCCCCTGCGCCGCGCACGATGTCGAGGCCGGAGAGGCTTTCGGTCGGGACCTGCGACCAGATCACCCAGCCGCCGAAGGGATCATTCAGCGGCACGCCGTCCAGTGTCACCAGCGTCCGCCCCGCGCCCGACGGGGCGATGGCCCGCAGGCTGATGCCCTGCGTCGTCGGATTGGCGGACAGGCTGGACGTACGGCGAAACAGGGAGACCGCCGGCGCCTGCGCCAGCGCCTCGTCGAGCCGTTGCTCGGGCCTCAGGTCCCGACCATCCAGCCGGATGACGGAGAAGGCCGCTTCGCTGGCTGCGGACGGCAATCGGGCGCCGGTGACGACGACCTCCGGAAGTCGGGCGGGAACGGGCGGGGGAGCGTCCTGAAACATGCGAGCGTGACAATACCCGACTGTTGATCGGGTTGCGCGGTCAGGCGGCCTCGGCGGCCATTGGTCGCGTCAGCACCCGGCGGATGGCGTTCAGCAGCACGTCCGGCTGGATCGGCTTCTGGGCCACCCCGTCCATGCCGGCCGCCAGATAGTCCTGCTCGTCGCGCGGATCGGCATTGGCGGTCAGGGCCAGAATCGGCAGGGTCGCAACGGGGCCGCGTAACGCCCGGATCGCACGTGTCGCCTCGACGCCGTCCATGACCGGCATCTTCACATCCATCAGCACCAGATCGAACGGGCGCGCCTGAACGGCCTCGACCGCCTGCTGGCCGTTCTCCGCGGTTTCGTGGGTGCAGCCGAAAAGCTCCAGGACCTTGCCCGCGACGAAGCGATTGGCGGGGTTGTCGTCGACAACCAGCACATGGAGCGTTTCGTGCGGGGTGGCGGGTTCCTCGGTCGGGGTGGAGTCGATCGAGGCCGCATCGGCCAGAGGCAGGCGCATGTCGAAGACGAAGCTGGCCCCGCCGATCGCCGAGCGTTCGACCCGGATGCCTCCGTTCATGCGCTCGACGATCTGACGGCAGATGGCCAGCCCGAGCCCGGCCCCCGCACCCTCGCGCCCGGCCTTGCCGGTGTTGAACGGGTCGAAGATCGTCCGGGCGGTCTCGTCGTCGATGCCCGGGCCGCTGTCGTCGACGCTCATGGTGATCGCGGCGACGTCGCCCTCGATCCGGGACCGGATGCGGACATCGATGCGCCCAGCGGGCGTGAACTTGATGGCGTTGCCGATGAGGTTGTTCAGCAACTGCTTCAGCCGCATCTCGTCGGCCACTACATGCGCGGCCGCGAGGTCGCAATCGACCTCCAGCAGAAGCGCCTTTTCCTCGGCTCGCGGCGTCCAGAGCGCGGCCAGATCGCGGGCCATGCTTTCCAGTCCGACCACGCCGTCCTCGAATGTCATGATCCCGGCCTCGGCGCGCGACATGTCCAGGGCGTCCGTCAGCAGGCGCAGCAGGCTTTGGCCGGAGTCGAGAATGGTGCGGACATAGGGCCGCATCGCATCCTGCGTCAGCTCGCGCTCCATCAGGGCGGCGACGCCCAGCACCCCGTTCAGGGGCGTGCGGATCTCGTGGCTCATGACGGCCAGGAACTCGGACTTGGCGCGGCTGGCGGTGCGGGCCTCCTGCTCGGCTCGGGCCAGATCGCGGGCGAGGGCGCTCATGGCCTCCGCACGACGCCGATAGACGGCGCTCCCGGCCTGCAACAGGTGAACCCCGGCGCCGACGCCCACATAGCGGCCGTCCGTCACGACGATGAAGCCGTTCAGCAGCGATCCGAGATTGGTGGCGTCCAGATCGCCGAACAGGTCCTCGACCCCGGCATGGGCGTCCAGAACCTTGGGGGCGGGGTCCATGAAGCTGGACGCCGGTCTGCGGGCGTACAGGGCGCGGCCGAACTCGGCGGCCATGCGCAGGGTGAAGGCGTTTCGCTCGACCAGACCAACCGGACGTTGATCGGCATCCACCACGGCGATGGCGAGGGTGTCCGGCTCGTTTTCGAAACGCTCGAACACGACGGCGCCGAACGTCTCGGGCGTGATCGGATCCGAACCGCTCGCGAAGTCACCGATCCTCGCCATGTACGCAAAACTCCCCGCAGGTCGGGGCGCTTATCGAGCGGCAGCGCTTAACGGCGACTTTGCCGAAAATGAAAGTTTCGCGATATTGTCTTGAAAATCAGTCCGTAAGCGGACTTCAAAGCCGGTTCAGAAGATCGGTCGCGAAGGTCGACAGGGTGTCGTCGCGCGCGCCCATGACGATGATCCGGTCGCCCGGTTTCGCCAGTTCGACCAGGCGGTCGCCGCAGGCGTCGCGGGTCGGCAGGGCCTCGGCCTGTCGCCCGGCATCGCGCACGCCCGAGGCGATGTCCTCGCTGCCGACGCTGCGATCGGTGGTGCCGCCGTAATAGACCGGCTCGGGCATCAGCAGGACGTCGTCCTCCCGCATCAGGCCGGCGAAGCCCTCGATGAACTCCGACTTCATCAGCTTCAGCGGGCCGAAGCCGTGCGGCTGGAACAGGATCAGCAGCCGCCCGTCGAAGGCGTGCAGGGTCTTGAGCGTGGCGGCGATCTTGTCCGGGTTATGGGCGAAGTCGTCGATGACGGTGACGCCGTTGGCCGAGCCCACCACCTCCATCCGCCGCCGGATTCCACTGAAGCCCTCCAGCGCCCGCACGGCCTCGGCCAGAGGCACGCCGAGCGCCCGCACGGCGCCGAGGGCGGCCAGGGCATTGGCGACGTTGTGGGCGCCCGGCACGTTCAGAACTGCGGAGAGGCTCTCGCCGCCACGCTCGGACAGGGTGAAGGCCATGCCGGTCGGGCGCGGCTGCAGGTCGTGCGCCGAGAGGGTCGCGGTCTCGTCACCCAGCGAGAAGGTCACGGCCTTGTCCGCGGGCAGGGTCTGGGCCAGCGCCGCCGTCTCGGGGTTGTCGAGGTTCAGTACGGCGGTCGAGGCGCGGGCGGTGAAGCCGCCGAACAGCTCGCGCAGTTCCTCCATCGACTTGTGGTCCAGCGAGATGTTGGAGACCACGGCGACGGTCGGGTCATAGCGGGCGATGGAGCCGTCGCTCTCGTCCACCTCGGACACGAACAGGTCCGGCCCGCCGATCAGGGCGCTGGCGAAGGGATGGTCGGCGTCGGCGAAATTCTTCATCACCGCGCCGTTCATGACGGTCGGCTCGCGACCGGCCTGATGCAGGATCCAGGCGATCATGCCGGTGATTGTCGACTTGCCCGAGGTGCCGGCCACGCCGATCGAGGTCGGGGCGGCGTTGAACAGCTGCGACAGGAGTTCTGGTCGGGTCAGGATGGTCGCGCCGGCCCGCCTGGCCGCGCCGATGTCCGGCACCGTGTCCTCGACCGCGCCGGTGGCGACCACGATCTGGTCCGCGCGGGTGACGCCCGAGCCGTCCTGCGGATGCAGGGTCACTTCGTGCGCTTCCAGCCAGGCGAACTTCTCGGGCGTGCGACCCTGGTCCCGCGAGCGGTCCGAACCCTCGATCCGGTTGCCGCGCGCCTGCACGATCATCGCCAGGGGCAGCATTCCGGAGCCGCCGATGCCGCAGAAGAAATAGTCGTTCGCCATGGGGCGTTGAGTAGGCCGCTTCAGGCCGTCCGAAAAGAGCGGAGGCGGTACGCGGGCGGACCTTTCAGTGCATGGCCGCAGGTCCTAAGGTGGCCGAACATGAATCGGAACGCCCAGCCATGAGACAGGAAGAACGGCCGTCCCTCGATGTCCAGATCATGGATCTGGTCTTCGGTCGCCGTCTGACTGCGGAAGAAGCTGCGGCTCGCAAGGCGTCCCAAACGGGACGCTGGATGAGCCGGCTCTCAACGGCGCTCTATCTGGTCTGGCTTTGTTGCGCCCTGTTCTGGGGGGCGGGAAGACTGGGCTGGCTTCCGATTCCAGAAGCGCAGTTCACCAGCTATCTCCTGTCGCTGATCAACCTGATCGCATTGTCGGCAAGCTGGCTGACCTATCTTTCCAACAGCCGCTTTGCGAAGAAGCCGGGACGTGTCTCCAGGGCGAATCCACCGGAATGAAGATCGGCATCGTCAACGCCAGTTCGCGCTTCGCCGAGACGCGCGGGGAAGCCATCAAGGCCTGGTTCGAGGCCAATGTGCCCGACAGTTCGATCAGCTTCGTCTTCCATCCGGCGGTGTTCCAGAAGCATGGCCATTTCGGCGGGGACGACGCCACCCGGGCCAGCGCCTTCGTCGAGTTCGCCAATGACCCCCGGCTGGACGCGATCTGGTTCGCGCGCGGCGGCTACGGCTCGTGCCGGATCGCCGAGGCCATCCTGCCGCGCCTGAACGATGAGGCGCGCAAGAAGCGCTACCTTGGATATTCCGACGCCGGCAGCCTGCTGGCCATGCTCTACAAGGCGGGCTTTCCGCATGTGGCTCACGGGCCGATGGCGTCGGACGCAGTCCGCAGCGATGCGACGGCGTGGCGGGCGCTGGACTGGCTGAAGACCGGCGCCTCGTCGTCATGGGAGCCGACCCTGCACGAGGATCCGCGCCCGGCGGTCGCCTTCAACCTGAGCATCCTCGACGCCCTGGTCGGGACCTATCTGGAGCCGGACCTGACCGGCCACGTCCTGATGCTGGAGGACGTTTCCGAGCCGCTGTACCGGATCGATCGGATGATGTTCCACCTGACCGCCCAGCCGTCGATCCGGCGGGTCGCCGGCATTCGACTTGGGCGCGTGTCCGAGATCGTCGAGAACGACCCGGACTTCGGCCTGACGCCCGAGGAAATCGTCCGATACTGGTGCCAGCGCTCGGGCATCCCCTACCTTGGCGGCGCGGACATCGGCCACGATCGCGAAAACAAGGTGGTGCCTTTCGGCCACCGTTAACCCAAACTTTCCCGCACACGGGGAAAGCGATGGACAATGTGTCCATATCTGGGCACATACGCCGGCAACGGAGCTCTGGCGCGTCGATCGCCGCCGACTCTGGGACGGTTCGGTCGGCGTTCGGGGGGACGCCGACCGACCGTCGCTCTTCTCCGAAATCGCGACGATCTGGCGCTGGCGCATTGGCGTGAGCCGCGCCATCTAGTTTCTCATGAACCGCCGCAGCCTCCTGATCCGGACCGCCGCCCTTGTGGCCCTCGGCGCCGGCGCGTGGTGGGCGCGCGAGACGCTGCTGTGGCCCGAGCCGAAGCTGACGTTCACCGGCGACGGCGCCACGCCCTGGCTGCCCTATGCACGCCGGTCGCTGACCCCGACGGTCGAGGTGACCCTGGCCGGACAGCGCCATCTGGCCCTGATCGATTCCGGCGCCCAGTATTCGGTGATCGACCGCGGCCTGTTCGGGACCCTGCCTGACACCCAGCGCTCGCTGTTCGAGATGCCGCTGGTCGCCTACGGCGTCGGCGGCGGGACCCAGATGGGGCGCGGCACGACGCTGGAGATCGGCCTGCCGCACCTGACCATCAGCGGCCTGCGCGCGGCGATCCTCGATCTTGGCCCGCTGGCGTCCGAACAGGGGCTGAGCACGCCGCTGATCCTCGGACAGGACGTGCTGGAGCAGGCGGTGCTGGCGCTGGATCCGGCGCGACGGCATGTCCGCCTGATCCGTCGCGACGCCTTCGTTCGTCCGCCGGATCTCGTCGAGACGCCGGTGCAGAAGAAGGGCACAGCCCTGCAGGCCGAACTGACGGTTGAGGGCGTGACGATCAACGCGGTGGTCGACACCGGCGCCTCAGGCCTGCTGGGTCTGAGCCGGGCCGCCGCCACGACCGCGGGCCTGCTGGACGGCCGACCGACGCGGGACGGCAGCAGTCTGGTGCTGGGCGGGGAGCTGCGGTCGCTGATCGTCGAGGCGCAGACGGTGACGTTCGCTGACCACCTGTACAACGACGTCGAGGTCGGCGTGTTCGACCAGCCGCCCCTGCCCAACTTCCCCGGCGGTCTGGTCGGGATGGCGGCCTTCCGCGGCCGTCGGGTGGCGATGGACCTGGGCGAGGGGACGATGCATGTCTCTCGCCCGCTGGACCTGACCGTGGGGCGCTAGGGTCTCAGGGCCGGACCTGACCGGTCCCGCGCACGACGTATTTGTAGCTGGTCAGTTGCTCCGCGCCGACCGGGCCGCGGGCATGGAGACGGGAGGTCGAGATGCCGATCTCGCCGCCGAAGCCGAACTCGCCGCCGTCCGCGAACTGGGTCGAGGCGTTCCACATGACGATGGCGCTGTCGACGGCGTTCAGAAATTCGGCCGCAGCTTCCGCGTCGCCGGTGACGATCGCCTCGGTGTGGCCCGAGCCGTAGCGGCGGATGTGATCCGCCGCGCCCGCGACGCCATCGACGATCCGCACCGCCAGCGTCGGGGCCAGATACTCTGTGCTCCAGTCGGCCTCGTCGGCGGGGGCGATATCCGGAACCAGCGCGCGGCTGGACTCGTCTCCGCGCAGGGCGCAGCCGGCGGCGATCAGGGCCTCGGCGACCGGAGGCAGCAGGCGGTCCGCGGCCTCCCGATCCAACAGCAATGTCTCGGTCGCGCCGCAGACGGACACGCGACGCATCTTGGCGTTCAGCACCACCTCGATGGCCATCTGCGTGTCGGCGCCGGCATGCAGGAAGGTGTGGCAGAGGCCCTCGAGGTGACCCAGCACCGGCGCGCGAGCCTCGGCCTGCACCCGGGCGACCAGGCTTTTGCCGCCGCGCGGGATCAGCAGGTCGATCGCCCCGTCCAGACCGGTCAGCAGCGCGCCGACCGCGGCTCGATCCGGGGTGTCCACCAGCTGGATGGCATCGGCCGGCAGGCCGGCGGCGGACAGGCCCTCGACCATGGCCGCATGGATTGCCAGCGAGGAGGACAGGCAGTCCGAGCCACAGCGCAGGATGGCCGCATTGCCCGAGCGCAGGGACAGGGCGGCCGCGTCTGCGGTCACGTTCGGCCGGCTCTCGTAGATGATGGCCAGCACGCCGATCGGGGTGGAAACCCGAGCGATGTCGAGGCCGTTCGGCCGATCCCAGCGGGCCAGTTCGCGGCCCACCGGATCGGGCAGAGCCGCCACCTCGGCGACGGCGGCGGCGACGGCCTCGACCCGCGCGGGCGTCAGGGACAGACGGTCGATCAGGGCTTCGGACAGGCCGCTCGCGCGGGCGCGAGCGACGTCCTCGGCGTTGGCGGCGAGGATGTGCTCTGCATGGTGCCGCAGGGTACTGGCGCACGCGACCAAGGCCGCCGTCCGGGTCTCCGGCGAAGCGGTGCGCAGGGCGTCGGCGGCGGTGCGGGCGCGGCGGCCCATGGCCAGTATGGCGTCATGCAGCTCGGTCATTCGCCCTCCAGCACCAGATCGTCGCGATGGATGGCGACCTGCGGGCCCTTGTACCCGACCAGCCGTTCGATCTCGTTCGTGTGCCGGCCCAGGATCAGAAGCATGTCGTCCGACGCCCAGGCGGCGAGACCGACCGCGGCGCGGCGGCCGGCCGGGTCCACGACGAGGATGCTGTCGCCGCGATCAAAGCGGCCCTCGACGCCCCGCACACCGGACGGCAGCAGGCTCTTGCCGTCCTTCAGCGCCGCGACGGCGCCTTCGTCGACGATCAGGCGGCCGGCCGGATCGACGCTGCCGGCGATCCACGCCTTCCATGCCGCCATTGGGCCGGCGGGGGCGGTGATCAGGGTGGCCGGCGCGCCGTCCGCGATCGCCCCTAGCGGGCGATCGTTCAGGCCGGAGGCGATGATCGTGGCGCATCCGGCCGAGCGAGCGATCCGGGCGGCTTCCAGCTTGGTGCGCATCCCGCCCGTTCCAACCGCCGCGTCGGCGTTGGAGTCGCCCGCCATGGCCATGACGCCGGCGTTCAGCGTTTCGACCAGCGGCATGTGTCGGGCGTGCGGATGGCTGCGCGGGTCGGCGTCATACAGCCCGTCGATGTCGCTGAGCAGCACCAGCAGATCCGCCCGGGCCAGCTGCGCGGTGCGCGCCGCCAGCCGGTCGTTGTCGCCGTAGCGGATCTCCTCGGTGGCGACAGTGTCGTTCTCGTTGACCACCGGCACGGCGGCCAGGCGGAGCAGGGCGTCCATCGTCGAGCGGGCGTTCAGCCAACGGCGGCGACGCTCGGTGTCCTCGCGCGTCAGGAGCACCTGTGCGGGCGTCAGGCCGTGGGGCGACAGTGCGGTCTCCCAGGCCTGCATCAGCAGGGATTGTCCTGCCGCGGCGGCGGCCTGCTTCTCATCCAGCCGTGCTGACTTCGACAGACCCAGCCGCGCCCGGCCCAGCGCCACGGCGCCGGACGACACGACGATCACCTCGACACCGCGTTTGCGCAGGCCGGCGATTTCCTCGCCCAGCACCGAAAGGCGGGACAGGTTTGGGCGACCGCCCTCCGTCAGCAGGGCGGAACCGATCTTGAGAACAAGACGGCGGGAAGAGGCGAAGGCGGAAGCGGCTGCAGTCACGACGCGACCTTGCCGCGTCGTGTGCGCTGCAACAAGCGTTCTACAGGGCGCGGAAAGTGTCGCAGACCGAAGGATCGCCGGACTGATAGCCGCGCTGCAGCCAGGCCACCCGCTCGGCCGACGAGCCGTGGGTGAAGCTGTCGGGCGAAACGCTGCGACCGGCGTTGCGCTGCAGGGCGTCGTCGCCGATGGCCGAAGCGGTCCGCAGCCCTTCCTCGATGTCAGCGGCCGTCACAGCGACTTCGCCGTTCGAGACGGCGGCGGCGTTGGCGGCCCAGACGCCGGCGTAGCAATCGGCCTGAAGCTCCAGCGCGACCGAGTAGCGATTGCCCTCGGCCTCGCTGCGGGCCTGTTGCTGGGCCCGCTGCACCTGCTGCGACGCGCCCGTCAGGGTCTGGACGTGGTGGCCGTACTCATGCGCGATCACATAGGCGCGGGCGAACTCGGCGCTCGATCCGCCCATCCGCTCCATCTCGGCCCAGAACGACAGGTCCAGATAAACGTGCTGGTCGGCCGGGCAGTAGAAGGGCCCCATGGCCGCCTGGCCGAAGCCGCAGCCGGTGTTGGTGCCCTGTTCGTACAGGGTGACGGTCGGCGGACGGTAGCCCTGCAGCTTCGTCTTCCAGACGTCGTCGATATTGGTGCCGACCACGTCGACGAAACGTCCGGCCTGATCCTCGGGACTGCCCTGCGCGCCCTCCTGTTGGGTCGCGCCGCCGAGCTGACTGGTGATCTGCTGGGTGGTCTGCGGATCGATGCCGAAGACGAAATAGCCGATGGCCGCCAATACGAGGGCGCCGACGCCCCCGCCTGCGATCCCGACGCCGCCCATTCCGCGCCGGTCGTCAATATTGCCGCCGCGCCGTCCGCCTTCCCACCGCATGGTCGTCCTCCCGCTTTCAGATCCAAGCTAGGCCGGAACGCGGAGCGAGGGGAAGGGATGCGAAACGATCAGTTCGGGCGGCGATCCAGCCAGTCGTCGATCTGGCCGACGTCCGAAGCCGCCCGGCGACGCCGTTCGGTCGCCGCCTCCCGGGCCGCCCGCTCCTCTTCCGGCGAGCGAATAGCGGGCGGATTCGATGCATAGGGGTCGGCCTGTCGCGACCGCTCGACGCGCTGGCGGGCCAGCTCGCCGTCAAGCCGGAGCTGGTTGGTCAGCGCCTGCCGCTGGTCGGACTGGTTGCGAAGCTGGTCCATGCGCTGGCGGTGCTGTTCTGCCTGAAACTGATGCCGGTCGAAGGCCGACAGACCGGCCGGCGGTACGCGGGGCGGGGTCTGGGCAAGCGCCGGCCCGGCGACGGCCAGTAAGGCAAGGGCGAGAGCGATCCGGGTCATGCCGCAAACATGGTCCTCAATGGCGGATCGACCAAGCTGCGCCGCAACCGATTCCGCCGTCGGGATTTTTCCAAGGCGTACTCTCAAGCTTCCGAAAGGCCCCGTGATGACCATGTCGATGAAGGATCCCGGCTTCAGCCGCGACCCCGAGCTCGAGAAGGCGCGCGGCCTCGGCCGACCGGCCGCCTCGGAGATGTCGGGCGAGGATCATTCCGACGATCCGGCGCCCGACCGGCACATCCATTTCTCGCCCGATCCCGCCGAGGAGCCTACAGCGCCCACACCGACGACCGCTTGACCTCCTGATCCTCCAGCTCGCGCGTGGTGGGCACCCGGTACTCGGCCAGGAACTCCAGACCTGCCTTCGGGAAATAGGTGCGGCCCGGGTCGCCGATGATGACCCGCGCGCCCCGCGCCTTCGCCTCGCCCAGCCAGGCCAGAACGCGCTCGGTCATGGGCTTTTCGTAACAGACGTCGCCGGCGCAGATGACGTCCACGTCGGGCGGCGGCGCATCCAGCAGGTTCTGCGCGGTGAAGGTCAGGGCCACGCCGTTCGCCTCCCCGTTCAACCGCACCGCCGCGCCGCAGAACGGATCGATATCGGCGCACAGGGCCGAGACGGCTCCCGCCTTCATCGCCGCGATCCCGACCAAACCGGAGCCCGCCGCGAAGTCCAGCACCCGCTTGCCGACGACCTCTTCCGGATGATCCAGCAGCCAGCGCGACAGCGCCTGCCCGCCTGCCCAGGCGAAGGCCCAGAACGGCGGCGGCACCCCCATCTCCCCCAGCTCCTCCTCGGTCAGCCGCCAGATCGGCGTCAGCTCGTCCGCCACCCACAGCGAAATCTCCGGCGCATGCGGCACGGGCTGCAGCCGGGTGTTGGCGAGAATGAAGGCTTCAGGGTCGGAGATCACCCGCGGTCAGTAGCGGGCTTACAGCGCAGGCGATAGCGGTTGCCGTGCCCCAGCCTCGCCAATATATGGCATATACGAAACGTATATTCCGAGGGTCGCCCATGGGCATCGTCAACATCGAGGACGAGCTGCACGAGCAGCTACGTCGCGCCAGCAAGGCGTCCTGCCGGTCGATCAATGCCCAGGCGGCGTTCTGGATCAGGATCGGGATGCTGGGCGAACTGAACCCCGGGCTGACCTTTCAGGAGCTGGCCGCGCGCGAGCTGAAGGCGGCGGGCGTGGGCGAGCCGGATCGCGCGGGGGCCGCGGCATGACCAAGACCCCGCAGGAACTCGAACTGATGGCCGAGTCCGGTCGCCTGCTGGCGTCGGTGTTCACCTACCTCGACGGCCTGACGCTGGCGGGCATGAGCACGCTGGAGGTCAACGACCGGGTCGAGGCCTTCATCGTTGACGAGCTGAAGGCGCGGCCGGCCAGCAAGGGCCAGTACGGCTACGGCTTCGTGCTGAACTGCTCGATCAATGCCGTCGTCTGCCACGGTGTGCCCTCGGCGACCGAGATCCTGAAGGCCGGCGACATCGTCAATCTGGACATCACGCTGGAAAAGAACGGCTTCATCGCCGACTCCAGCAAGACCTACATGATCGGCGAGGTGTCTGCGGCGGCCAAGCGGCTGGTCCGTACGACCTATGAAGCCATGTGGAAGGGCATCCGGGTCGTGAAGCCCGGCGCGACCCTCGGCGACATCGGCCATGCCATCGAGACCCACGCGAAAAAGGCCGGCTACTCGGTTGTGCGCGACTACTGCGGCCACGGCATCGGCCGCGAGATGCACGAGGACCCGCAGATCCTTCACTTCGGCAAGCCGGGCCGCGGGCTGACGCTCAAGGAAGGCATGACCTTCACGATCGAGCCGATGCTGAACCAGGGGCGCGCGGGCACCGAGACGGCGGATGACGGCTGGACGGTCACCACCATCGACGGAAAGCTGTCGGCCCAGTTCGAGCACACGGTGGCGGTGACGAAGGACGGCGTCCGCGTGCTGACCCTCAGGCCCGACGAGAAGGCCGCCGCCTAGCGGGACGCGGCCTCGCGCAGCACCTCGGCATAGCCGCCGGCCACCTCCATCCGCGCGCCCTGCGGCTTGCCGCGCACCGCCCTGTGCAGGGCCGGCAGGCGCCAGCAGGGGACGTGCATGAACAGGTGGTGCTCGGCGTGGAAATTGACCCAGTAGGGGGCGATGAAGGCGCGCTCCCACCATGCGGCGCGGGTGGTGCGGGCGGCGCGGAACGGGTCCTCGGCCGAGCCCTCGACACAGGCGTGCTCGGCGATGTTGCGCAGGCGCGTGACCATCGGGAACCAGGTCGCCATCGGCAGCAGCCACAGGGCGAACCACGCCCACCAGACACCCGCAGCCACGAAGGCCGCCAGCGTCAGCGCGCTGAAGATCAGGAAGGGACCGATCGAGCGGCCGGTGACGATGGCTTCGTAGGCGTGGTCGTCGGTCGCGCGCTGCGCCGTCCGGCCCCGCATGGCGGCCAGAGGCAACAGGACGCGCTGCTTGAAAAAGGTCTGGCCGGTCAGGTCTCGGACCAGCTTGCGGCGCAGGGAGGCCGGCGTGACCGGGAAGGGGGCCGACAGGGCCAGGTCCGGATCCTCGGGCTGCTGGGCGAAGCGGTGATGCGCCAGGTGATAGGGGCGGTAGCTGTTCAGGCTGGCCCCGACCGGCACGGCGCACAGCCAGTGGCCCAGAAAGTCGTTCAGGCGAGCATGGGTCGACAGACCGCCATGCGCCGCCTCATGCATCAGGATCGCCAGCCCCAGCTGCCGCGTGCCGATCACCGCCACGCACAGCGGGATCAGGATCGGCCATAGCACCCCGACCGCGACCGCCAGTGCGATCACCGCCCAGCAGTGCAGCACCAGCAGGGGCCCGACCCAGGCGCGGCGCGACTGGAACGGCGCCCACTCCTCGGGCGTGAAAAGGTCTGCAGGACGGGCGCGGGGCGCGGCGGGCATGGGGCGAGAATAGGCGTCGCGCCGGAGCCTGGCAAAGATCGAAGCCGTGTCAGGCGATCATGACTTCATGTCAGGTTGACATGACATTTTGATCGTGTAAGGTCAGCCTTACATCAAGTCAGGAGAAGTTGTCATGTGGTCGACCTGGAACAACGGTACCCCCGCCGGCCGCCGCTACGTCATCCGCACCTGGGCCTTCATGGTCCCCTATGTGCTGGTGTGCGTCGCGATGATGACGACCGACGCCTTCGACGACATCATCGGCAAGCCCGCCGGCTGGGTGCTCGCGGCGGCCATCTCGGCGCCGATCATCGGCCAGATCTGGGCGACGCTGAGCCTGATGCGCGAGAGCGACGAGTTCGTCCGTGCGGTCACGGCCAAACAGTTCATCGTCGCCGCCGGTCTGGCTCTGGCGCTGGCCACCTTCTGGGGCTTCGCCGAGACCTTCGCCGCCGCGCCGCACATCCCGAGCTGGCTGATCTATCCGGTCTTCTGGGCCTGCTTCGGCGTGATTTCGCCTTTCATCAAGGGGTCGAACTGATGCGCAACAGACTGAAGCTGCTGCGCGTCGAGCGCGGCTGGACCCAGGAGCAGCTCGGCCAGGCGCTGGGTGTCTCCCGGCAGGCCGTGAACGCCCTCGAGACCGAGAAACACGATCCGTCTCTCGATCTCGCCTACAGGATCGCGGTGCTGTTCGAGCGGCCCGTGGAAGACGTCTTCGAGAACCCGCACGGCTGAGGCCGCGCAACCCGACAAATCCAGAAAAGGAATCTCCGATGTTCAACGCCCTCAACAAGGCGCGGTCGATGCCGCGCGCCCGTCGTCCCCTGAAGACCTGGCAAGCGGCCCTGCTCGGTCTGGCGGTCTGCACGCCCTCCCTCGCCGTCGCTGTGCAAGCCTGGGCCGAGCCGGCGCCGATGCAGGTCGCCGCGCCCTTCGCCTCCAGCCGCCTGTCGGTCGAGGTCGTCGGGCAGGGGCCGGACGTCATCCTCATCCCCGGCTATGCCTCCTCGCGCGAGGTCTGGCGCGCCGAGGCCGATCGGCTGAAGGCGACGCACCGGGTGCATCTGGTACAGCTGGCGGGCTTCGCCGGTGAAGCCTGGACGCATGGCGAAGGTCCGGTCCTGCAGCCGGCGGTGGACGAGATCGTCCGCTACATCACCGACCAAGGCCTGCAAGCCCCGGCCGTGATCGGCCACTCCATGGGCGGTCTGACCGCCCTGTTGATCGCCCAGCAGCATCCGGAGGCGATCAGCAAGGCCATGACCGTCGATAGCCTGCCCTTCTTCAGCGCCCTGTTCGGGCCGCAGGTCACCGTCGAGACGGCGCGTCCGTTCGCCGATCAGGCGGCGGCCGGGATGCTGGCGGCCGGCGAAGACGCTTTCCGCGTTTCGCAGGCCCAGGGCGCGCCCGGCCTGTCGCGCGACCCGGAGACCCAGCGTCTGATGGTCGAGTGGAGCCTGGCCGGCGATCGTCGCGCCATGGCCATTGCAATCAGCGAGGTCATGACCACCGATGCGCGTCCCGGACTGGCCGGACTGCGCGTGCCGGTCTGGGCGCCCTATGCCTCGGATGCCAACGGTGGCGCGCCGGCGGCCATGGCCGACGCCATGTGGACCCGGGAGTATGCGGGGGCTCCGAACGTCCGCCTGATCCGCGTTGACGACAGCCGCCATTTCATCATGGCGGACCAGCCGCAGCGGTTCGCGCAGATCGTTGACCAGTTCCTCGCGGACTAGATCGCGGGCGTCGCCGTCGGGGTCACGTCCCCGGCCTTGGCCAGGTTGCCGCCGAACTCGCCGATGTATGGCGTGGACAGCAGGGACCGGAAGGCCGAGGCCGGAATGGCGATCTCATAGGCGCCGTCCGAATAGGGGCCGACCTGATAGGGACCGATCAGGAAGGTGAGGCCCGCGGCCTTGCCCGACTGATCGCCCGGCGTCAGCACGAACTCGGTCGCTGAGGCCTTCGGGCAGGACCAGTCGGCCCCCGCGCCGCCCAGCGTCAGTCCAGCCGAGCCCGGCGAGCGGGCGCGCTTGGCGGTGTTGATCGCCGAGCAAAGGGCCTGATCCAGAACAGAGGTGTCCGCCCCGCGCTTGAACAGGTCGGAGAAGCCGATCCGACGCTTCAGCGCCTTGTCCCACAGGATGCCGCTGGTCAGGGTGTTGGGGTGGGCGCCGCCGGAATAGTCGAAGGCCACGCGCTTCAGGCTCAGCAGCTTGCCGGTCTCCGCGGCGCCGGTGATCGTCACCGCATTCTCGAACGGCGGCAGGCCGGCATCACCGCCGGCTTCCGTCCGGTCCGCCTGGGCGCCCTCGACGAACTGGCGCAGCTTGCGCACTTCCTCGGCATAGAGGGCCGCGTGCAGATCGCCCTGGCTCTTGATCGCGACCGGCAGGGTGAGGCTGACGTTGGCGAAGGGGGTTTTCGTCTCATAGGCCATCGGCGCGGCCGCCTCGGCGGTGGTCACCGCGGCCGCGGGCTGACCGGCATTGGCGGCAGCCGGCGCTTGCCTGTCCTGATCGCGATTGCAGGCCGCGAGCGTCGCGCCGACGGCGGCGGCGATCAGCAGGGCGCGGGTCATGCCGGTTTGCGGGATCATGCAGGTCTCCTTCACAACGGTAGCTGCACCGTGCCGAGAATGATGGCGAGAAGCAGGATGAGGCCCGCCTCACGGTTCGATTTGAACAGACGCAGCGCCATCGCGCCATCGCCCTTCCTGACGCGGCGCGTCTGCCACGACAGGTGCAGGGCGTAGAGCGTCAGGCCGACATAGAACAGAACACCCAGGCCGGCGGCGATTCCCGCGCCGGCCGCGAATGCGATCGCGATCAGATAGAAGAGGCCGACGCCAAGGCGGACGTTGGCGCCCAGCCGTCGGGCGGAGGATTTCACCCCGACCATGGCGTCATCCTCGATGTCCTGCAGGGCGTAGATGGTGTCGTAGCCGAGGGTCCAGAACAGGCCGCCGAGATAAAGCAGGAAGGCGGGCAGCCAGACGTCGATGTCCAGCCCGAGCGTCCGGGTCATGGTCGGCGCGCCTGACGCGTCGGCGGCAAACGTATGTTGAAGCGTCACGAATGCGGTTGCGGGAATCACCGCGGCGAAACCCATCAGGGCGCCCCAGTTGAAGGTCAGGCCCAGCCACGCCTGCGGCCACCAGGTGATCCGCTTCATGAAGGGGTAGATGGCGACCAGCACCAGAGAGAGGATGCCCAGGCCGATGGCGGTGCGACCCAGCGTCAGCAGGATCAGGAAGCTGATCAGGCTACAGGCGGCGGCATAGATCAGCGCCTGCTTGCGGCTGATGCGGCCGGAGGCGACCGGGCGGGCCGCGGTGCGGGCCACTTTACGGTCGATGTCGCGGTCGACGATGTCGTTGAAGGCGCAGCCGGCGGCGCGCATCAGGCAGGCGCCGATGGCGAAGCCGACGACCAGCCACAGGGTGCGCAGGTCCGGCGTCAGCCCCTGCGCGCCCGTCGCCAGCGCGATCCCCTGCCAGCCCGGGATCAGCAGCAGCCAGATGCCGATCGGCCGGTCGAAGCGCCCCAGCTTCAGCCAGGGCTTGAGACTTTCCGGCGCATGCCGATCGACCCAGTTGGCGCCGGCATCGGGAAGGGGGGCGGACTTCATCCGGTGCAGATAGCCGGTTCGACCGTCCCGGTGAAGGTCGGCCGAACCGGAGCGGCGCGCGCCTACTGGTGGATGGTCTCGCCGTGCTGGGTGTAGTCCAGCCCTTCGATCTCCGACTCCCTGGTAACGCGAAGGCCGACGGTGAATTTGCAGATCATCAGGATCACGAAGGTGCCGATGGCCGACCAGGCCATGACGGCCAGCAGGCCGATGATCTGGTTCACGACACTGGCGTTCTCGCCCGCCGCGTTGATCGTGGTGGTGGCGAAGACCCCGGTCAGGATCGCGCCGACGATGCCGCCGACGCCGTGCACCCCGAAGGCGTCCAGGCTGTCGTCGTACTTCAGCGCACGCTTCAGCCAGACCGCGCCGGCGTAGCAGGCCGGGCCGCACAGCAGGCCGATGAAGAAGGCGCCCTTCGGATCCACGAAACCGGCCGCCGGGGTCACGCCGACCAGACCGGCGACGATGCCCGACAGCAGGCCCAACAGGGTCGGGCGCTTGTGGTCGATCCACTCAACGGCGGTCCAGCTGATGGCGGCGGCCGCGGCGGCGACGATGGTGTTCAGTGCGGCCACGGCGGCGATGCCGTCGGCGGCCCAGGCCGAGCCGGCGTTGAAGCCCAGCCAGCCGACGAACAGCAGGCCGGTGCCGATGGCGGTGAAGGCGAGGTTGTGCGGGGCCATGTTGTCCCGACCGAAGCCCTGACGCGGCCCCAGAACCAGACAGGCCACCAGCCCGGCGACGCCCGCATTGACGTGCACCACCGCGCCGCCGGCGAAGTCGAGTACGCCGTGCGAGCCCATCCAGCCGCCGCCCCAGACCTGATGGCAGATCGGCACATAGACGATCAGATGCCACAGGGCGAAGAACAGGATGGAGGCCGAGAATTTGATCCGCTCGGCGAAGGCGCCGGCGATCAGGGCCGGAGTGATGATGGCGAAGGTCAGCTGGTAGGCGACCCACAGGAATTCGGGCAGGCCAGGCGTCAGGCTGTGCGCCGTCGTCGGGGTCAGGCCGTTCAGGAAGGCGGCCTGCAATCCGCCGATGAAGCCGTTGGTCGCCTCGCCGCTCGTCCCGAACGACAGGCTGTAGCCGACGACGAACCAGAGGACGGTGACGATCGCCAGCGCGGCGGTCGAATGGGCGATGGTGGCGATGACGTTCTTCTTGCGGACCATGCCGCCGTAGAACAGCGCGAGGCCCGGCAGGGTCATCAGCAGCACCAGGGCCGTCGAGGTCAGGATCCAGCTGCTGGACGCCTCGTTCAGCGCCAGCGTCGTCTGGTGCGCCAGCAGGGGCGCAGCGGGCGCGGCCGCCAGAGCCGGCGCAGCGAGAAGCGCGCCCGAAAGAATGCCGAGAGATAGGAGGATGCGCCGCATGGGATGACCGGTTCCGGGGAGGAGGACTCGGCCCGAACCCGCGTTCGACCCGCGGACAGGGATAGGAGACTATCGCGCCGCGGCAGGCAATTCATTTCGTGTGCGGCGCAATAAAATCCTGTGGCGCTGCGCTGATCAGCGTTCAGGTGAGCGTGATCGGCAAGGACTTGCCGCGCGCTCTCGCAGGCGCGTCAAACCTTGTAGAATTCGCGGTACCAGTCGACGAACTTGCGCACCCCGATGTCGATGGGCGTCTTGGGATCGTAGCCAATGGCGGCGCGGGTCTCGGTGACGTCGGCCTCGGTGCGGGTCATCTCGCCCTCCTGCGTCGGCATGACGTTGAGGACGGCCTTCTTCCCGATGGCCTCTTCCAGCACCGAGATGTAGCGCGACAGCAGTTCGCGGCGGCCGGCGCCGAGGTTCAGCAGACGCCAGGGCGCGACGCCGCTGGTGGCCTGGCCGGGGGCCTCGGCACGCCAGGACGCGTCCTTGCCCGGCACGTCATCCAGCGCCGCGACCACCCCGTCGACGATGTCGTCGACATAGGTGAAGTCCCGCTCCATCCGGCCCTCGCCATAGACGTCAATCGGACGTCCCTCGAGGATCGCGCGGGTGAATTTGAACAGCGCCATGTCCGGTCGGCCCCACGGGCCATAGACGGTGAAGAACCGGACGCCGGTCGAGGGGATGCCGAAGATGTAGGCGTAGGAGTGGGCCATCGCCTCGTTGGCGATCTTGGTCGCGGCATAGACGTTCAGCGGATGTGCCACGCCCTGCTGCACCGAGAAGGGCAGGGCGGCCGAGGCGCCGAAGACCGAGCTGGTGGAGGCGAACACCAGATGCTCGGCCTGCACTGCCCGTGCGCCTTCCAGCACGGTCAGGAAGCCGACGACATTGCTGTCGACATAGCTCTCGGGGTTCTCGACGCTGTAGCGGATGCCCGCCTGCGCCCCGAGGTGGACGATGCGGCGCGGCTGATGCTTCGCGAACAGGGCGGCCATGCCCTCGCGGTCGGCCAGGTCCAGCGTGTGATGGATATAGTTCGGCTCGGTCGACAACTGGTCCAGCCGGGCCTGTTTCAGGGCCGGATCATAGTAGCTGTTCAGATTGTCGACGCCGATGACGGTCTCACCCCGCGCCAGCAGCCGGCGCGCGGTGTGAAAGCCGATGAAGCCGGCCGAGCCGGTGACGAGGACGGGTCCGGATGTCATCCGTCCTCGTTAGCTCCGGCGGCGGTGCGACGCCAGCGTCAGCGTGCGTACCGTTCCTCGACCGGCGCGTAGCGATCCCACACCGCGCGGTCGGCCAGCGAACGCAGCAGCTTCAGATACTCCGCATGGGTCCAGGCGAGAGGCGTCGCCGAGTTGGTGCCCTGACCCAGTCGGTAGTCATGGGCGGTGTCGTCGCCGACGCCGTCCCACGCCTGTTCCGGCAGCAGAAGCCCGCCGTTGGCGAAGGACTCCATGCCCCGCACATACGTCTGGCGAATGCCGTCGACCTGGCTGGTCATCCAGCCGGCGTCGGCCGACGGCATGGCCATCAGGGCGGCCAGTTCGTAGTGGCCGCGTTCGCCGGTGAAGAAGGGCCACAGGCGGCCGCGCTGGCCGGCGTGCATCTCGCCGCCGACGCCATAGTTGCCGCCGGTATCGGCCTGTTCGCCATAGCCGTCATTGCCATAGCGGCGGAAGGCCGGGACGCCGTTGACGTCGTAGCGCACGCGGAAGCGATCCTCGCGCGTCTGGTCGTCGTACTCCGGCAGGCTGGCGACGATGGAGTCTGCCGTCGCAGAACGGATGCCGTAGCGGACCAGCTCGAGGAAGCCGCCATCGACGATGCGATCCTCGGGCATGGCCGGCTGGCCGTTGTTCTCGCCGATCGGCGCCTTGTCGTTCGGATTGTCGTTGCGGGTGATGCGGACGAAATAGCGGCCGTCGCCCCATTCGCCGCTGGTCGTGAACATCCGCGCCTCGACATTCGACTCATAGTCGTCGGCGGCGGCGAGGTAGCGGGCGCTCGAGGCCTCGTCACCCGAGGCTCGGGCGATGTCTGCCGCGGTCACCAGACCGGCGATCACGGCGGCGGTGGTGGAGGGCGAATGGCCTTCCTGCTCCTCCCAGCGCTCCTGCTGGGTCCAGGGCGGGGTGACCTGGCGATCATTCCACAGCAGGCCGACCGTGCCGCCCTCGACCAGGAAGTCGGCGGCCGGCCTGATCATCTGGCCGTACATCCGGCTCATCTCGGCGTCGGAGACAAGCCCGGCCTTCCACAGCTTCCAGCCCAGCATGATCGGCATGGCGGTCTGGTCCAGCTGGACCCCGACCCATTCGATCTCGCCATCGACGTGGGTCTTCTGCAGGAACCAGCCGGTGGCGCCGCTGTTGCCCGGCGTCTGCGCATTGACCTGTACCTGCGGCAGATAGCGGAAGGCGGCCAGCGGGGTCCCGGTGTCGCCGAGCGCCAGCATGGCCATGGCTACCTGATAGAAGTCGCGCGGCCAGACGGCCTTGTATCCGGTCGAGCTGTTGGTCGCGTCCACCGTGTCGCCCCACGGGTTCGACAGCGAGGCGATCAGGGCGCCGGCGTGGGTGCGATCCTCCTGCACCTTCAGCATCAGGGCCGAGGCGTAGGCCAGCCTGCCGCCGTCGGTCGACTGCTCCGCCAGACGCGGCAACTGGTCGAGCGAGGCGATGTAGTCCTCCCAGCCGACGCGATCACCCTCGCCGTTGAAGCGGGCCAGAACCTCGTCGAGGCCGGCGCCGAAGGTGCTGATGGCCTCGCCGGCTGCTTCGCCCGACGTCGATCCGAAGCCGATGACGAAGTCGCGCGACAGGGTTTCGCCGGCAGAGACGGCAGGCAGCGCTCCTGTCAGCATGATGTTGCCGGTCGCGTCGCCGGTCGTGGCATAGGTGTTGTCGAGCCGACCGTCGGCGAGGTCGGTCAGCCCATCGGATGCTCCGACGAAACCGACGCTTTTCGAAGTGAAGGGCTGGTCGCCCAGCAAGGCGAGATGAACATCGCCTTCCGAGGCCCGAAGCGTTCCATAGGTGTGGGTGACGCCCGAATGCGGATAGTCGATCAGGACGTCATCCGAGACATCGCCCCGATCGCCAACGCCCGTATTCGCCATGTGCGGCTCAAGGAGCAGGTAAGGCGTAACCTCGCCGGTCAGCGCCTTGATCGTGACACGCACGACAAGGCTCTGGTTGTCCGGATCAGTATGGATTCGCTTCTCGAGCTCATAGCGGCCTTGCCGGTCCGTCGTGACGACCCGATAGGCCGGCGACAGGGGGCGGCCCTGCGCATCGACGTGCAGATATTCGGTGCGGCTGGTGGTGTCGGTTCCCTCGATGGAGAGGCCGCTCTCCGTGACCACGGCGAAGCGCATCTGCCTGATCTGCGCCTGATGGATCAGGCCATACATGGTCTCGGTCAGGACGCCGTCGGCGATGGAGAACCAGACGCGGCTGACGTCGCCAGTCGGGCCGCCGTCTCGATACTGGCCGTCGACATAGGCTTCGTAGGAGGCTCCGGCTCCGGTCTTGGCGGCATTGACCCAGGTCGGCGTATCGCCGGGCGCGCCCGGAGCCACGGACTGGGCGGCGGCGGGCAGGGCGAGAGCGGCCGCAGCGGCGCCCGCGAGGAGGGTCTGGAAGATACGCATGGAGGACCTCGTCAGGCGGGGGGAAGCAGGAAGGTGAGCGGCACGTCGAGACGCTGGTTCCAGCTGGCCTCATTGTGCTGGGCGCCGGGGAAGACCAGCGAGCGGAAGCGTTCGGGGGACCAGCCGGCGGCGCGGACGGTCTCGTCGATCCGGGTCTGGAACACGGCGTAGAACTGGTCGAGCGTCTCGTCGCCGCGGTCGAAGTACAGGCGGTGGTCGCCGGCGCGAGGCAGTCCGTCACGGACCACGCCGGTCCACGCCGTCACCAGCCGCTCGCGCCACGGAGCCAGCGCCACGGGATCGTCCAGCCCCTCGATCTTCAGCGGCCAGTGGGTGGAGACGCAGCCGGCGCCGCCGAAGACGTCCGGATGCTTGATCATGGCATACAGGGAGATCAGCCCGCCCATGCTGGAGCCCATGATCGCCGTATCGGCGCGGCCGGACCGGGTGCGGTAGGTCCGGTCGATGAAGGGCTTAAGCTCCTCGACGAGGAACCGGAGATAGCCGTCCGACAGGGGGACGCCGCCATAGATGGCCTGCACATCGTCGCGCATGTCCGCGGGCAGGGCGGAGATCAGATCGGCCGGCACATAATCCCGCAGGCGCTGCGGCGTGTTGTGGACGCCGACCACGATCGGCGCGCGCATCTGGCCCGAGGCCTGAAGGCGGGTGACATGCTCGTCGACGCCCCATTCGGTCCCGTAAGCGGCGCGCGAACCGTCGAACAGGTTCTGGCCGTCGTGCATGTAGAGCACCGGCCAGCGGGCATCCGGCCTGTCGTCGTAGCCGGGCGGGAGCCAGACGGTGACGTCGCGATCCGCTGCGTGGGCCGAGGTCATGGTCGGGTGCTCGACGAGACGGCCCGCCGCGGGCGTCTCCGCGCGGGCGGCGGTCGCCCATGGCAGCAGCGCCAGGCCGGCAAGAACGCTGCGACGATGCGCGATCATGCCGTCTCCCTGGGCACAAGCAGGCTGGCGGCCGCGGCGAGGGCGAAGCTGACGCCGCCGAGGATCAGGGCGAAGATGGCCTGATCGGCGAAGAAGGTCTTCAGCAGCACGCCCAGCAGGGTCGCGGCGACCAGCTGCGGGACGACGATGAAGATGTTGAAGATGCCCATATAGACGCCCATCTTCCGCCCCGGCACCGCGTTGGACAGGATGGCGTAGGGCAGGGACACGATGCTGGCCCAGGCGAAGCCGACGCCGATCATGGGCAGCCACAGCAGCGCCGGATCGCGGATCAGGAACACGCCGACGAAGCCCGCCGCGCCCAGCAGCAGGTTGATCGCATGGGCGCCGCGCAGGCCGGCACGCGCAGCCAGCACCGGGATGACGAAGGCCGCCAGCGCAGCGGCGCCGTTGTATATGCCCATCAGCACCCCGACCCAGTCCGCGCCCTGGCCGTAACCGGCGGAGGTCGGGTCGGGCGAGCCGTAGTGAACCGCCGTAACCGCCGGGGTCATGTAGATCCACATCGAGAACAGGGCGAACCAGCTGAAGAACTGGACCACGGCCAGTCCCTGCATGGTCTTCGGCATGGCGAAGATGTCGTCGAGAATCTGCGTCAGACCGTTCGAGCCGCCCTTTGACTTCACCGCCGCGACGATCGCCTGAAGCCCGCCGAAGCCGGCCAGAAGCGCGGCGAGGACGTAGAGCTCCTTGGCCAGCTGAAGCGCGTTGACCAGCGCGGCCAGGGCGCCGCCGGCGACCAGCCACGGCAGGGCGCCGAGGCCGTAGGCGCGGGCTGTGCGGCCGGTCGTGCCTTCGGCCGGTGACGTCGGCTCGAAAGCCTCCAGCTGTTCCGGGCTGTATTCCCTCGTCGTGAAAACGGTCCAGAGGACGGCGGCCAGCAGGGCGATGGCGCCGACGTAGAAGGAGATGCGCACGCTCATCGGCACCACGCCCTCGGGCGCGGTCGAGGCAACCTCGAACCAGTTCGACAGCATCCACGGCAGGCAGGAGGCGAACACCGCGCCGGCGCCGATAAAGAAGCTCTGCATCGCATAGCCGGTCGGGCGCTGCTCGGCCGGCAGGTTGTCGCCGACGAAGGCGCGGAAGGGCTCCATCGTGATGTTGATGGAGGCGTCCATGATCCAGAGCATCGATGCCGCCATCCACAGATACGGGCTGTGCGGCATGACCAGCAGGGCCAGGGTCGTCAGGATGGCGCCGACGAGGAAATAGGGCCGACGCCGGCCCAGCGGGCCCCAGGTCCGGTCGCTGAACCAGCCGACGATCGGCTGGACCAGCAGGCCGGTCAGGGGTGCGGCGATCCAGAGGATGGCCAGCGAATCCACCTCGGCGCCCAGGGTCTGGAAGATCCGGCTGGTGTTGGCGTTCTGCAGGCCGAAGCCGATCTGGATGCCGAAGAAGCCGACGCACATGTTCCAGATGGCCAGCCCGCTCAGGCGGGGACGGCTCGCCGCGGCTGTGCTCATCGACGGGCCCTTCCGATCGGGACGAAGCGGATGGCCTGACCGCCGCCGGGCGCCAGTTGCAGGCTCAGGGTGTCGGCGGCGGTGACCTCGCGCTGCTCGATGACGATGTCCTCACGCCGGCCCTTCCAGTCTGCGTTCGGTCCGTCGCGATAGATCTCGGCGCGATACCGGCGGCCGGCGTCGAGGAAGGACAGCGGGGCCTGCAGCACGCGCGGATGCTCGTCGGTCACGGAGCCGAGGCACCAGACATCCGAGTTGCGGTCCTTGCGGACGATGGTGACGTAGTCGCCGATTTCGCCGTTCAGGGTGTGGCTCTCGGCCCAGTCGACCGGCACGTCCTTGATGAACTGGAACGGCTCGGGATTGGCCTCGTAGTTGACCAGCAGGTCGGCGGCCATCTGGATCGGGCTGTAGATGACGACATAGAGCGCCAGCTGTTTCGCCCAGGTCGTGGCGATGCCGTCGGGGCTGCGGGTCTCCATGCCGAAGACGCCGGGCGTGTAGTCCATCGGCCCGGCCAGCAGGCGGGTGAAGACCAGATTGGCCTCGTGCTCGGGCGGATTGCCCGGCTGGCCCCAGGCGCTGAACTCCATGCCGCGCGCGCCCTCGCGGGTGATCATGTTCGGATATGTCCGGCGCAGGCCAGTGTCCTTGTGCGGCTCGTGCGGATTGACCGCGACCTGATAGCGGGCGGCCGTCTGTGCGACGCGCAGATGGTGCTGCGCCATCGCCTGCCCCTCGTGCCACGCCAGCCGCGCCTGGCCGTCCGCGCCGCGCACGCGCGCGCCGCCGGCGTCGGCGACATAGCCGGTCTTCACCGAGTGCCAGCCGAAACGCTGCATCTGGGCGAAGGCCGGGTCCAGCTGCTGCTCGTAGTGGAAGGCGTTCCCGCCGGTCTCATGATGGCCGATGATCTCGACGCCCTTGCTGCGGGCGTGGGCGGCGATCCGCTCGATGTCGAAATCGTCGTAGGGCCGGGTGAAGCTGTAGTCCCAGCCGTTGCCGAACCAGTCGCCATCCCAGCCGACGTTCCAGCCCTCGATCAGCACCCCGCCGAAGCCGTGCTCGGCCGCGAAGTCGATGTGGCGGATGGCGTTTTCGGTGGTCGCGCCGTGCTTGGGTCCCGAGCCCCAGGTCTTCAGCTCCAGGTGCATCTCCCACCAGATGCCGACGTATTTCATCGGCTTGAACCAGCTGACGTCGCCCAGCTTGTTCGGCTCGTTCAGATTCAGGATCAGGCTGGAATCGACCAGGCCCGCAGCGCTGTCCGAGATCTGCAGGGTGCGCCACGGCGTGTTGCAGGGGGCGGCCAGTTCGACCGCCGCGTTCGACAGGCCCGGCGTCAGCGCCGCCTTGAACCGACCGTGCTCGACCCGGCGCAGGTTCATGCCGGAGTAGTCGACCAGCGCCGCCTCGTGGATCGAGACGTGCAGGCCGTCGTCGGTGCGCACCGTCAGCGGGGTCTGGGCCACGCCGACCTGATCGATGGCGGTGCGGTTGTAGAGATACTCCTCGCGGTTCCACTCGAAGGCCGGGATCCACCACGCCGTGCCCGGATCGGCGACGGCGAACTCGGTCAGTTCCTCGCCGATGCTCAGCGCGGTCAGGTTGGGCTGTTCGGGGAATTCGTAACGGAAGCCGAGGCCGTCGTCGTACAGGCGGAAGACCACGTCGACGCGTCGCTGCAGGCCGAACTTCTCGGTCAGATGCACCCGGAACTCGGTGTAGCGATTGCGCACGAAGCGGCGCTCGCCCCACGGCTGCTCCCAGGTGTCGTCATGCTGCGTCGGCGCCTCGGCGGTGACGGCGAAGTTGCGCTCCAGCTTGGGCGCATCGGTCAGGATGAAGCCCAGCCGAGAGGCGGCGATGACCGGCCGGCCCAGTCGGGTGACGGTGTACTCGGGACGCCCTTCGCCGGTCACGCCGACCTCGACCGTCAGCACGCCGCCGGGGGAGGAAGCGAGTGCGACACCGACCGAACCGGCCGGAGCCTGGGCCACGTCCTGCGCGATCGCGGAGCCGGGCAGGGCAGCCAGAAGGGCGGCGGAGGACACCAGAAAACGACGGGTCAGCATGGGTCACGCACTCCGAAGAACAGGACTTGCCAAGCGCGACCGCAGCGGCGCAGAACAAGCAAGGTTTGCAGCAAATTTTGCAGACGAGACCGTCACAGGACACCGCGCGTGAGTCGTCGCAACACCCGTCTCGAGGATCTGGCGCAGATGGCCGGGGTCTCGATCTCGACCGCCTCGCGCGCGCTGAACGACAGCCCGGCGGTCAACGCCCGCACCAAGCAGCTGATCTGGAAGCTGGCGCGCGAGCACGACTATCCGTTCCGCCGCTACATGCCGTCCGGCCCGGTCGGCGCCGAGGGCGTGATCGCCCTGGTGACGCCACGTCCGCAAGGGCGAGAGGGCCGGCTGAGCGATCCCTTCTTCCTCGAACTTCTGGCGGGGGTCGGCGAGGCGGCGCGCGAGCGCGGCTGCGACGTGATCATGAGTCACTTCGCCCCGACCTCTTACGACGACCTGTCGGCGGCGATGAACACCCGCGCCGACGGCGTGATCTTCCTGGGCCAGTCCTTCCTGCACCAGAGCCTGAACCGGCTGGCCGAGACCGACGGTCGCTTCGTGGTCTGGGGCGCCGAGATGCCGGACCAGCTGTACTGCTCGGTCGGCTCGGACAACCACGCCGGCGGGCGTCGCGCCACGCGCCACCTCGCCCGGCTGGGCCGCAAGCGCATCGTCTTCCTCGGCGACCTCGATCCGCCCGAGGCGATGCAGCGGCACCGCGGCTATCTCGAGGCTCTGGAGGAGACAGGTCTGGGCGTCGATCCCGACCTGATCATGGAAGCCCATTTCGAGGTCGAGTCCGCCGAGGCCTCCGTCGACGGTCTGATCCGTCGCGGGGTCAAGTTCGACGGCATCGTTTGCGCCTCGGACCAGATCGCCCTGGGCGCCGTGCGCTCCCTGCTGCACGCCGGCCTGCGGGTGCCCGAGGACGTCTCCGTCATCGGCTTCGACAACGTGCCCTTCAGCCGGTATGCGCGCCCGGCGCTGAGCACCATCGCGCAGGACACGATGAAGGCCGGCCGGCTGCTGGTGTCCAAGCTGATCGACAACCCCGGCGACGCCGTCGGCCGCTCCGAGCGGATACCGACAGACCTGATCGTGCGCGAGAGCTGCGGCGGCTGAGGTCATCCGGGCTCGCCCGCGAGCACCAGTCCCGCCAGCGGGGGCAGCACGCCCGCCGACCCCGCGCCGAGGTTCACCGACTCGACAAGACGCCAGCCATCCGGCGCGGTCCAGCTCGCCTCGGCGTGGCCAAGATTGAACACGCACATCAGCCGCTCGGCGCCCAGCCGGCGCTCGAAAGCGACCACGTCGCTGTCGGTGTCCAGCATCCGCATCTCGCCACGCGACAGGGCCGGGAGCGACTTGCGCAGTTCGACCAGCCGACGGGTCACATGCAGCATGGCGTTCGGATCGCCCTCCTGCCGGTCGACCGACAGGGGAACGTGACGCGCGTCCAGCGGCAGCCAGGGCTCGACGCTGGAGAAGCCGGCGTAAGGACGGTCGGCCTGCCACGGCATCGGCGTGCGCGCGCCGTCGCGGCCCAAGGTCTGCGGCCAGTTGGCGATCGCTTCGGGATCGACCAGTCGCTCGAACGGCACCTCGCCCTGCGGCAGGCCCAGCTCTTCGCCGTAGTAGATGAAGACGTTGCCGCGCAGGCACATCAGCAGCAGCATCGCCATGCGCGCCAGGGCTTCCGGATCACGGCCCTCGGCCCAGCGGGAGATGGCGCGCGGGGCGTCGTGGTTGGAGAAGGTCCACGACGGCCAGCCCTGTCCCTGACGGCCGTCCCAGATGTCGTTGGCGGCGGCCACCATCGCGCCCTTCAGCGCCGGGGCGTACAGGTAGAGGAAGCCGTAGGCGCTGTTCAGCCGGTCGTCGCCGGCGGTGAAGGCCTGCATCTCGCGCTCGGCATGATCGCCCCCGACCTCGGCCACGCTGAATCGGCCGCCGTAGCTGTCGGTCAGGGCGCGGATGCGCTTCAGGAAGTCGACGATCTCCGGCTGGCTCTGGTTGTTGATCTTGTCCTGGAAGTCGAACGGACGCGTCCGCTTGCCGCCCTTGGGCAGCGGCGGATTGTCGGTCAGCTTCGGGTCGTGCATCGAGAAGTTGATGGCGTCGAAGCGGAAGCCGTCGACACCCCGGTCGAGCCAGAATTGCGCGGCGGCCAGCAGGGCGTCCTGAACCTCCGGATTGTGCACGTTCAGCTGCGGCTGCTCCGGCAGGAAATTGTGCATGAAGTACTGGCCGCGCCGCGCGTCCCAGGTCCAGGCCGGACCGCCGAACACCGATTGCCAGTTCGAGGGCGGCGAGCCGTCGGCCTTGGCGTCGGCCCAGACGAACCAGTCCGCCTTCGCATTGTCGCGCGAGCGCCGGCTCTCGGTGAACCACGGGTGCTGATCCGAGGTGTGGGAGAAGACCAGATCGATGATGATCCGCAGGCCGAGGCGATGGGCCTTCTCCAGCAGGGCGTCGAAGTCGGCCAGCGTGCCGAAGATCGGATCGACGTCGCAGTAGTCGGCGACGTCGTAGCCGAAGTCCTTCATCGGCGAGGTGAAGAAGGGGCTGATCCAGACCGCGTCCACGCCCAGCGAGGCGATGTGCTCCAGATGGTCGGCGATGCCTCTCAGGTCGCCGATGCCGTCGCCGTTGGTGTCGGCGAAGCTGCGCGGATAGACCTGATAGATGACCGCCCCGCGCCACCAGTCGGCGGCGTCGGCATGAGGTTCGGTCGCTTCGAGAATCTGGACGGTCACGCGGGGCCTTCGGAAACGCAGACAAGGTAGCCCAGGGCGGGCACGGAAACGGACAGGACGCCCGGCGCAGCGGCGCGGGCGGAACAGGCGCCAATGGATGCGCGCCAGGACGCGGAACCGGTCTCGATCGGCACGTTCACGTCGCGCGCTTCGGTCGAGGTGTTGAACACCACCACGGTCTCGCCGGTGTCGTCGAGTCGCGAGATCGCGAGGACGCCCGGCGTCTGGTCGGCGATGCGGATGGCGACGCGGCCGTGGCGCAGGCGACGGTCGGCGGCGCGCACCCGGGTCATCTCGGCGATGCGGCCGTACATGTCGGCGGACTGGTCGAACGGACCGGCGGCCGAGCCCACGCGCCGGTCGTCGGCGTAGCTCGGAACCTGCGTCGCGAACATGTCCTGCCGGGCGCGGCGGTCATCGCCGTCGCCGGTGAAGCCCTGCTCGTCGCCGTAGTAGATCACCGGCACGCCACGCCCCAGCAGGACCATGGCATGGGCGAGCGCAGAGCGGTCCAGCAGTTCGGCGTCGCTCACCTCTGGCAGCGCCTTCAGGATCAGATGCCCGATCCGGCCCATGTCGTGATTGCCGGTGAAGGTCGGCAGGCGGCGGGCGGTCTCAGCTCCTCCGGCATAGATCGGATCAGCGCGCAGCACCTGCGCCAGATTGAACGGCCCCGCCGTCCCGGTTGCGGCCTCCTGGATCGCCCGCTGCGAGGCGAAGTCCAGCACCGACGGCAGGCCGTCCACGACCGTGTGCCGCGCGGCGTCGGCGACGACGAAGTCATAGGTCTCGCCGAAGATATGGAAGTTCGGAATGCCGTTGGCTCGCGCGCGCTCCAGCATGGCCGGAACGAAGGCTTGCCAGAAATCGGGGTTCACATGGCGGGCTGTGTCGATCCGGAAGCCGTCGATGCCGTACTGCTCGATCCAGTCGCCATAGATGTCGATCATCCCCTCCACCACGCGGGGATGCTCGGTGAACAGGTCGTCCAGGCCGGCGAAGTCGCCGTCCAGCGCGCTCTCGCCGTACCAGGCGCTGTTGCCCCGGTTGTGATAGAGGCTGACGTCGTTCAGCCAGTCCGGGACCTTGATGTCCTCCTCGCCCGCGGGAGCGTAGGGCGTGTAGGCATAGTCCGGCCGCGTCAGGGCGTCGAAATTAGAGCCGTCGAATCCGGCGTTGACCGCCTCGCCGTCCAGACCGCCGCGACGCTGGTACGGATAGTCGCCCTTCCAGCGGTAGCCGCAGTCGTTGGCCGGGCATTCGCGATACCGGATCACGTCGGCCGTGTGGTTGATGACGATATCCAGATAGACCTTCATCCCCCGCCCGTGCGCCGCCGCGACCAGGGCGCGGAAGTCGTCATTGGTCCCGAAATGCGGGTCCACGCGGGTGAAGTCGGTGATCCAGTAGCCGTGGTAGGCGGCGCTCTCGTGACCGGCCGGGCCCTGCACTGTCTTGTTGGCGAAGATCGGCGCGATCCACAGCGCAGTGACGCCAAGACCCTGCAGATAGTCCAGTCGTTCCGTCAGGCCGCGCAGATCGCCGCCGTGGTAGAAGCCGGGATCAGTCGGGTCGTAGCCCGTGGCCAGCCGGTCGCCGGAGAGACCGCCGTGGTCATTCGCCGGATCGCCATTGGCAAAGCGGTCTGGCAGCAGGAAGTAGATGACCTCGTCCTCGGCCGGACGGTCGCGCATCGCGGCAACCGGGTCCTGCGCCATGGCCGGCATGACGGCCAGCATGGATGCGGAAAGCGCGAGCGCGCAGGCCAGTGACGGCCGTCTCCTCCTCATGGCGTCCCTCCAGACTGTCCGCCGGCATCGTGGCCGAAAGATCGTTTGCAATATTTTGCAGCGTCGCCGACACCTGTCAATCTTGTCATGTTTTCAAGCGGAAATCCCCGCGCCATCGGGATTGGCTAGCCTATGACAGGTGGCAATGTGTGAGCTGCGCCACATTGCAGCCAAGGTTCGGCACGGTTTTTCGCCATCCATCTTGCAAGGTTGTCAGAAGTTTGCATAACTTTGCGATCAGATGCCGGACGTTTCGTCAGAAGACGCCGGACAGGGAGGATTAGAGATGAGACTTCAGGTCACCCGGCGTGCGCGCCTTCTTGCCGGCTCCGCCTTCGGCGCCGTCGCCCTTCTGGCTCTCGCCGGAACTGCGTCCGCCCAGTCGGCTCCGAGCCCGCAGGACGATGAGACCGAGCTGGGCGAGGTGGTCGTCACCGGCATCCGCTCGTCGATCGAAAGCTCGATCGCCTCGAAGCGGAACGAAACCTCGATCGTCGAGGTCGTCACCGCCGAGGACATCGGCAAGCTGCCGGACGTCTCCATCGCTGAATCGCTGGGCCGCCTGCCGGGCCTGACGACCCAGCGTCTGGACGGTCGCAGCCAGGTCATCTCGATCCGCGGCCTCGGACCGGACTTCACCACCGCTCTGCTGAACGGCCGCGAACAGGTTTCCACGGGCGACAACCGCGGCGTCGAGTTCGACCAGTATCCGTCCGAACTGCTGGGCAGTGTCATGGTCTACAAGACCCCGGACGCCAGCCTGATCGGCCAGGGCCTCGCCGGCACCGCTGACCTGCGCGTGATCCGTCCGCTGGAGTATGGTCGTCAGGCGATCGCCGCGAACCTGCGCTACGAGCTGAACGAGATGGGCGCCCTGAACGCGGGCACCACCGATCAGGGCTGGCGCTACAGCGTGTCGTACATCGACCAGTTCATGGACGACACCGTCGGCCTCGTCCTTGGCTACGCCCACATCGAGTCGCCCTATCAGTCAGAGCGCTTCAACGCCTGGGGCTATCCTGAAGTCACCGGCGGCGGTCCGCGCGTGATCGGCGGCGCCAAGCCCTATGTCATGTCGAGCGAACTCGAGCGCGACGGCTATGTCGCCGTTCTGGAAATGCGCCCGAGCGACCGCGTTCACTCGACGTTCGACGCCTTCTACTCGACCTTCGACAACACCCAGACGATGCGCGGCATCGAGCTGCCCCTGTTCTGGTCGTCGGCCAGCCTGCAGCCGGGCTTCACCGTCGAGGACGGCATGGTCGTCGCCGGCACCTACACCGGCGTGAAGGGCGTCGTGCGCAACGACGTCAACACCCGCGACAGCTCGATGCTGGCCGTCGGCTGGAATACCGAGCTGCACGTCAGCGACAACGTCACCCTGTCGGCGGACCTGAACCACTCGCGCGTCGAGCGGACCGACCAGATCCTCGAGACCTGGGCCGGCACCGGTCGTGGGCCGGCGGGTGCGACCGACACCATGGGCTTCCGCACCAGCGACGACATCACCCGCTTCTCGCCGTCGCTCAACTATGCCGACTTCAACCTGATGCGCCTGACCAGCCCGCAGGGCTGGGGCGGCGATGTGATCCCCGGCGGTCAGGACGGCTATCTGAACAGCCCGACGGTCAATGACGAACTGTCGGGCATCCGGCTGGCGCTGGACGCCAATGTGGACTGGGGTCCGATCTCGTCGATCGAGACCGGCTTCTACGGCTCGAGCCGCGAGAAGGAGCTGATCAACGACCAGTGGTACCTGGCCATCCCCGGCGGCGCCTCGCCCGTAGTGCCGGTCGAGTTCCGCCTCGCGCCGACGTCGCTGGAGTATCTCGGCCTTGGTGAGATGATCAGCTACGACGCCCTCGGCCTGGTGCAGAGCGGCTTCTACAATCTGGTACGCAACCCGAACGCAGACGTCCGCGCCGGCAACTGGCAGGTCACCGAGAAGGTTTTCACCCCGTTCGTGAAGTTCGAGCTGGACACCGAACTGTTCGGCATTCCGCTGACCGGCAACTTCGGCATCCAGGCCCAGCACACCGAGCAGGAATCGCATGGCTTCGCCGCGCGTCAGCTCGGAACCGGCATCTCGGAATCGATCGCCATCCGCGGCGGTGACGAGTACTGGGAGATCCTGCCCAGCGCGAACCTGATCTTCGAGATCGCCGATCAGCGCTTCATCCGTCTGGCCGCCGCCCGCACGCTCGCCCGCCCGCGGATGGATCAGATGCGCGCCAGCCGCACCTTCAGCTATAACGCGGCCCTCGACGCTCCGGCGACGCCGGTCTTCGATCCGCAGAACCCGCCGTTCACCGGCGGCGGCGGCAACCCGGAACTGCGTCCGTGGATCGCGAACACCTTCGACATCTCGTTCGAGCAGTATTTCGGTCGCTCGGCCTATGTGTCGTTCGCGGCCTTCTACAAGGATCTGGAGACGTTCGTTTACGACCGCACGACCCAGATCGACTACTCGGGCTTCCCGCCGGCCACCGGCACCTACCGACTGGGCAACTACACCCGTCCGGAGAACGGTGAGGGCGGCGAGATCTACGGCGCCGAGTTCGCGATCTCGACCCCGTTCGACTTCATCTCCCCGTGGCTGGAAGGCTTCGGCGGCCAGTTCTCGATCTCGCAGACCGAGAGCAGCATCCAGCCGGACCCGTCCAACCCGGCCACGCCGATCCCCGGCCTGTCGGAAACGGTCGCCAACGTGACCCTGTACTACGAGCGCAACGGCCTGCAGGCCCGTGTCTCGAACCGCTACCGTTCGGAGTTCCTGGGTGAGGTCGCGGGCTTCGGCAACGGTCGCACGCTGCGTCAGGTCGGCGCCGAGAGCATCGTCGACGCCCAGATCGGCTACCAGTTCGAGTCGGGGCCGCTGGAAGGTCTGTCCTTCCTGGCCCAGGTCAACAACGCCACGGACGAGCCCTTCTATACCTATGAAGGCGGTGACGAGCGTCGCGTGATCGATCACCAGTCCTACGGCCGGACGTTCCTGTTCGGCGTGAACTACCGCTACTGATACCCCGACCGGTAGTGGTCATGGTCGAGCCGCTCCGGGCAATCGGGGCGGCTCGTTCCATTTCAGAGCCCGGATCGGCCGGCCACTTTTGGTTACGATTTTCCTCAAACCGCTGGACGCAGGGGCGTCCGGATGGAACCAAGGCGACAACAAGGCCGCGCATGAGGGATGCGACCGGCCCATGGGAAGTGAAATGACCGACACCACGCAACCGGCGGCGCGTCCGGGAACAGGCCTCGCCTTCGCCTATGTGACCACCCTGTTCTTCGCATGGGGCTTCGCGACCTCGCTGATCGATCCGCTGATCGCGGCGGTGAAGGGCGTGTTCGACCTGAACTTCACCGAGGCCCTGCTGACTCAGTTCGCCTGGTTCACGGCCTACGGCATCGTCTCCTTGCCGGCCGCAGCCGTGCTGTCGAAGCTGGGCTATGCCAAATCGGTCGTCGGCGCGCTCGCCGTCATGGTCCTGGGCGCCCTGATCGTGCCGCTGGCCACCATCTTCGACTTCTATCCCGGCGTGCTGGTGGCGCTGTTCGTCATCGCCGCGGGCGTGACCCTGCTGCAGGTCGCGGCCAATCCGCTGGCGGCGTCGCTGGGCACGCCGAAGGGCTCGCACTTCCGGCTGGTCTTCTCCCAGGCCTTCAACTCCCTGGGCACCGTCGTCGGACCGCTTCTGGGCGCCACGGTCATGCTGTCGGGCGGCATCTTCGCCGTCGGCGGCGTCAGCGCCCTGGCCTCGCCCACCGCGCTGATCCTGATCCTGCTGGGCGTGGTCTTCGGCCTGGTCGCCGGCGTCCTGATCGGCGCCCTGCGTCGCGACATCAAGGGCTGGCTGGTCGTCGGCGCGGCCGCCGGCCTGATCGTCGGCTGGGTGATCTTCCTGCACAACTACATCGGCGGCATCGCCGCCCAGCCGTCGGCCCCCGTGGCCGAAGCGGTGGAAGTGGTCGCCGATCCGGCGGCCGCCCGCGCTGCGACCCTGCGCAATATCGACACCATCTTCATCGGCCTGGCGATCTTCTTCGGTCTGCTGGGCGCCTTCATCTGGAGCGTCCGCGGCAAGCTGACCGCAGCCAGCGCCGGCGCGTCTGCCGACCTGCCGGGCTCGCCGCTGAAGGCCCTGTCGTCGCGCTGGGCCGTGTTCGGCGCCATCGGCATCTTCTTCTATGTCGGCGCCGAGGTGACCATCGGCAGCCTGATGACCAACCTGCTGCATTCCGAAGGCGTGCTGGGCCTGCCGATCCACGACGCCGGCCGTCTGGTCGCCCTGTATTGGGCCGGCGCCCTGATGGGCCGTTTCGCCGGCAGCGCCTTCCTGACGCGGATCCCGGCCGGCGTTCTGCTTGCGGTCTGCACCGCCGTGGCCGCCATCCTGTGCCTGATCGTGTCGCAGACCGGCGGGTTCAACGCCGCCTTCGCCGCCCTGTCGGTGGGCCTGTTCAACTCGATCATGTTCCCGGCCATCTTCACCCTGACGCTGGAGCGTTCGACCGCTCCGGCCTCGGCGACCTCGGGCCTGCTCTGCATGGCCATCATCGGCGGGGCGATCCTGCCGCTGGTCGGCGGCGCGGTGGCGGACCAGGCCGGCCTGAACCTGGCCTTCCTGATCCCGATGGCCGGCTATGTGATCCTGACGATCTTCGCCATCGCCGCGGCCCGCACGCCGGCGCGCGGTGGGGACGTCGTGGCCGCGCCCGCTTCGCACTGATCTGACAGGCTGAGAGAAACAGGGCCGCCGGAGGAGACCCCGGCGGCCCTTGTGCGTTCCGCTCCGGGCGCCCAGGGTGGGCGTCTGCCGGAGACCTTCATGATCCGTACCTGCCTTCGCGCTCTGATCCCCGGACTGCTGCTGGCGCTCGTCGCCGGACAGGCCTGGGCCGAGGTGACCCTGACCTTCTATGCCCACCCAGGCGCACGCTTCCGCGGGGGCGACCTGCTGTTTCCCCACGCCTACATCCACGCGAGCGGAACGCGCGAGGACACCGGAGAGGCGGTGGACTGGGCGGCAGGCTTCACTGCGAAGAATCCTGGTCCCCACCTTCTGTTCGGCCGGGCCGGCGGCGTCGTGCTGGAGCCGGACCAGCGCTATGTCGGCGAGGGCAGGGGCTATTTGCGGCTGACCGTGCCGGACGCGGTGTTCGATGCCGTTCGTGCGCGATCGGACTGGTGGAACAGTCCGGAGGGCTCGACCTACGACCTGCGCCGGCGCAACTGCATCACCTTCATCGCCGATCTGGCCCGGGTCGCCGGCCTGCAGACGGCGCAGGAGCCGTCCATGAAACCCGGGACGTTTCTGGAGGCGACCGCAGCCCTGAACCCCGCTGCGGCGCTCAATGGTCAAGCCGTAGCGAACGAGACACTCGAACCGCCATTCGTCGAGAACGAGTCGCCAATCGGTAATTGAACGCATTGCCAGACGGGAAACCTCGTGTCATACATTCCCTCTATAGGGGTGGAGTGGGGTTCTCGAGATGCGCAAACTACGGATTGTGAAGGCGCTGCTGCCGATCGTGACGGTCGCCGCCGTCCTGCCGCTGGCCGCCTGTGGCGGTGGTGGCGGGGGGGGTGGTGGCGGCATCGGGACGCCCATTCCGCCGCCTCCGCCGCCTCCCCCGCCGCCGCCTCCTCCTCCGCCTCCTCCTCCGCCGCCACCTCCGCCGCCGCCGCCTCCGCCGCCGCCCCCACCTCCGGGGCCGTCGCCGACGTCGACCGAGTACACGCGCAACTATGCGGTCGCGAACATGGGGGCGATCGCGGCCTGGAACGCGGGCGCGACCGGATCGGGCATCAGTGTCGCCGTCGTCGACTCGGGCATCAACTTCGCCCAGGCCGACCTGCAGGGACGGATCTCCCCCCTGTCGACGGATGTCGTCGTCGGACGCAACAATCCGTCCGGCACGATCGGGCCGGAGGGGCAGCCCGCCCACGGCACCAACGTCGCCGGCATCATCGCGTCGAACTTCAACGGCACCGGCACGATCGGCGTCGCCTATGAATCGACGATCGTCTCGATCCGCACCGACGTCAGCGACTGCACGGATCCCGAAGACACGGTCTGCTTCAAGTCCGGGGATCTTGTTCGGGCCATCGACTACGCAATCCTGCACCGCATTCCTGTCGTGAACATGTCGCTGGGCGGCTCCGGTCCGCTCGGCGCATCCTTCGAGGCTGCGCTTGCCCGCGCCGTCGCCGCCGGCATCGTCTTCACCATCTCGGCCGGCAATGAGTCCGGGGTCGATCCTGAATGGCCGGGCCGCTATGCGACCGATCCCCGTTTCGCGGGCAACATCATCGTGGTGGGCGCGCACGACAGCGCCAACCAGATCGCCGACTTCTCGAACCGGGCCGGCATCTCGCGCGAGGCCTACATCAGCGCGGCCGGCGCGGGCGTGCTGACCAGCTGCGACAGCACCTCCTGCTGGCGGATCAGCGGTACGTCCTTCTCGGCCCCGGCCGTGGCCGGCGCCCTGGCCCTGCTGCTGGACGCCTTCCCCAACCTGACCGGCCGTCAGGCGGTCGACATCCTGCTGAGGACGGCCCGTGATGCGGGCGATACCGGCACGGACGTCATCTATGGCCGCGGCCTGCTGGACATCGCCCAGGCCTTCCAGCCGGTCGGGACGACCTCGGTCGCCACGGTCAGCGGCGCCTCGGTGGCGGTGACCTCCCAGCGTTTCGCCTATACCGGCGCAGCCCTCGGCGACGCCCTGCGGGTGGCCGAAGGCCTGAACACCGTCGGGCACGATGAGTACGATCGCCTGTTCCGGGTCAATCTGGCCGAGTCCTTCGGCGTCGCGCCGCGGGGCGATCGCGCCCGGATGCCCGAGCTGCAGCGCGAGCAGGCGACCCTGCGCGTCGATGCGCCGTTCGGCGGCCAGCTGTCGCTGACCAGCAGCGTGACCCATGACGACAGCGTCTATGACCCCGCTGCCGCCTCGGCCTCGATCACGCCGTGGCTGGACGAGCGCCGGCGGCAGGACATGCTGGTCGAGTTCTCCGCCGGCAACGGCCTGGTCGCCGTGTGGCAGGGCCGGAACGGCGCCCGCTCGCCGTTTGAACTGGGCGCCGGCGACGGCTTCGCCTCCCTCGCCCAGGTCGACCGGGCGTGGATGGGCGCGGTCCAGCTGGGTCAGCTGACCTTCACCGCAGACGCCGGCGTGGGCGACCGCACCATGCCCTTCAAGGCGGCCGAGGACGACGTTTCGCGCTACTCCCGCTTCGCCATGAACTGGCAGGCGACACCGGGCGCCAATGTCACCTTCGCTGCTGGCGGGCTGGACGAGCGCATGGGCCCCTTGGGCTCCTACGTTCCGTTCGGATCGGGCATGGAGATGCCCAGCCAGACCACCTTCGCCGGCGTGTCGGGCAGGGTCGATCTCGGCTCGGGCCTCTGGCTCGACGCCGAGATGGGCTGGGCCCGCACCGACATGGAGGGCAACTTCCTCGCCCTGTCGGAACAGGCCATGAGCTCCAGCTGGAAGCTGGGTCTGACCACCTTCTGCAAGCAGCTGGGCTTCGGCTGCCAGTCGCTGACCTGGTCGGTCTCCCAGCCCCTGCGGGTCGAGAGCGGTGAGTTTAGCGCCATGCTGGCCGATGCGCCGCTCGAATATTTCGACGCCCTGACTTTCTCGGAGCGCCGGTTCTCGGCATCGCCGACGGGACGGCAGATCGACATGTCGCTCGGCAGCCTTCACGCGCTGCCGGACGGCTCCCAGCTGGCCCTGCGCGCCATCGTCACGCGCGATGACCGCCACGTCCGTTCCGCCCCGCCGGCCTATGCGCTAATGGGAAGCTGGCGGGCGACGTTCTGACGGCTGCCTGATCCGGATCGGACGGCGGACTCCCGTCGTCCGGTCACCGATTGAGGGGCGGCCGAAACATGGCGATCTTTCCGGTGATCCTGTGCGGCGGGGCGGGGACACGGCTGTGGCCCGCGTCTCGTCCCGAGAAGCCGAAACAGTTCCTGGACCTGACCAGCCCCCTGTCCCTGTTCCAGGAGACGGTCCGACGCGTCGAGCCTCTCGCCCGCGACGGTGGCAAGGTCGTCGTCGTCGCGGGCCGGGAGCATCGCGGGTTCGTCGAGGAACAGCTGGGCGACGTCGATGCGGTCGTCCTGCTGGAGCCGACCGGGCGCGACTCCGCCGCCGCCATGACGGCCGCCGCCCACTGGATTGCCTCACAGGACCCCGATGGCGTCGCGGTCTTCGTCGCCTCCGATCACCACATTCCCGATGACGCCGCCTTCCGCGCCTCGGTGCTGGAAGGGGTCGGGTCAGCGCTGCAGGGACGGATCGTCGTCTTCGGCGTTCATCCGACCGAGCCGTCCTCCGCCTATGGCTATATTCGCCCCGAGACAGCGGGCCTGTCGCCGGTCGCGTCATTCGTCGAGAAGCCGGACCGGCAGACGGCGACCGGCTATCTCGCCCAGGGCTATCTCTGGAACAGCGGCAACCTGGTCGTCGCCGCCCGCACCCTGCTGGACGAGGTCATCAGCTTCGCGCCCGAGGTCGGCGCGGCGGTGGCCTCGGCCATGCCGTCCGGCGCCTCCGGCGTCATGGAGCTGAAGTCCGAGTTTGAATCGGCGCCGCGCATCTCGATGGACTACGCCGTGCTGGAGCGCAGTCGAAAGGTGTGGGTCCTGCCCGTCGGCTTCGGCTGGTCCGACCTCGGCGCCTGGGACGCGGTGGCGGCGACCGACACCGGCGGCCGCGGCCTCTGGATCGGCGGCAACGGCGACGGCGCCAATCTGGTGCGGGCCGCCGAAGGCATGGTGGTCGCCACCGCCGGCGTATCCGACCTGGCCATCATCGCCGAACCGGACGCCGTGCTGGTCTGCCATCTGAGCCGATCGCAGGAGGTGAAGAGCCTCGTTGAGCGGTTGCGCGAGATGTCGCCGGGGCACCTGACTCCGGGCGCGCAGGAGAGCTTCGCCACGACCGCCACCCGGTTCTTCGACTGGATGGATCTGGCCGCCCTGCCTTTGTGGGCCACCCTGGGGGTCGAAGCGGACGGCGCTTTCGCCGAAGCGCTCGACGCCCGCGGCAAGGCTGTCGGCGACTTCCGCCGCGCGCGGGTTCAGGGACGACAGGCCTATGTCTATGCCGCGGCCGGCAAGGCCGGCTGGGGCGGGCCCTGGATGCGACTGGTCCGGGATGGGCTGGCGGCCTTCGAGGCCAGCAACCTGCGCCCCGACGGCCTGTATCGCACCCGCGTCGGACGCGACGGCGCCGTGCTGGACGATACGCCCTGGCTCTACGATCAGGCCTTCGTCCTGTTCGCCCTTGCCGCCGCGGCGGCGACGGGCATTGACGCCGAAGCCAACGCCGCGCGCGCGCACCGTCTGTTCGAGGCGCTGGACACGCTGCGACATCCTGCGGGCGGCTGGCGCGAAGCCGGAGATCATCCCTTCCAGGCCAACGCCCACATGCATCTGCTGGAAGCCTGCATGGCCTGGGAAGAGCTTGAGCCGAACGGCGCCTGGACCCGTCACGCCGATGCGATCGTCGGCATGGCCAGGGCCCGTTTCATCGACGCCGAAGGCGGCTTCCTGCGTGAGTTCTTCGATGCCGACTGGAACCCGGCCGCCGGTGAGGACGGCCGTCTGGTCGAGCCGGGGCATCAGTTCGAGTGGGCCTGGCTGCTGACCCGCTGGGGCCGGCTGCGGGGCGACGCGTGGGCGCTGGAAGCCGCGCGGGCGCTCTACAGGGTCGGAGCGCGCGGGGTGGACGTTCGCACCGGCATCGCCATGGACGCCCTGAACGACGACCTGTCCGTGCGCTCGGCGCAGGCGCGCCTGTGGCCGCAGACGGAGAGGCTCAAGGCCGCCCTGATCCTCGCCGAGGAGGCAGGGGAGGGCGATCGCGCCCGCTACGTCCGCGACGCCCATTCGGCCCTGAAGGGGTTGATGCGATATCTGGAGCCCTCGGGGCTGTGGCGCGACAAGCTGAAGCCCGACGGCGAGTTCATCGAGGAACCCGCGCCAGCCAGCTCGCTCTATCACATCATGGTCGCCTGCGAGCAGCTGCGGGCCCTGGAGGACCGCCTGCCGGAATGGGGCGGCTGACGCCTCAGGGCAGGAGAGGCTCGCCCGCCGCCCGCTTCGCCTCGATCTCCGCCTGCACCGCCTCCAGACGGGTGGCGCGGACACCGGCGGAGGCGTGGGCGAGGGAAGGATAGCGAACCCGCCAGTTCGAGGCGGCGAACCGCCGCCAGAACGACGCCGCGACGCCTGGATCGTATCCGGCGCGCGCCATCAGATACAGGCCGACGCGGTCGGCCTGCCGTTCGTGGTTGCCGTCGCCGCACAGACGCGGATCGCAGTTCGGATCGACCACAGTCCGGCCTTCGCCGCCGGTTTCGGCCCAACTGCGGTGGCCCAGAACATTATGCGCCAGCTCGTGCCCCAGAATGAGGGCCAGCTCGTCGTCGGACTGGGTGAAACCGGCCAGCGCGGTGCTGATGAACAGCCGGCGCCCGTCTGCGCGGGCGTTCAGCTCGTCGGACGGGTTCAGCTGCACTTCATAGCCGCAGGCGCGGACGGGCCGGACCTCGACTGTCAGGGCTTGCCCGCCGCGGACCACGCCCAGTGTCGCCGGACCGGAGGCCAGGGCGCTGTCCAGCAGGGCCAGATTTGCCGCCAGTCCCTCATACTGCGCGGCCCGTCCGCGATCTCCGACGTTGAGCGGGCGGGCGTTGACACTGGTCAGACGATCCCCCGACCGGAGCCCCGCCTGCGCCGCCGGCGAGCCGGACGGCGCCGACAGAATGCCTGGCTGATCCCCGTCGAGGCCGAACCTCTCCTCCGCGATCGGCCGCATCTCGGGACTGTACTGGCCCGCGGAGTGCAGCGCCCATCCCGCCGACTGGCGAACGACGGGGCACAGATCGACGTTGGCCCCGGACAGCTTCCACGCCACCCGGGCAACGCGCTCGTCGAGGGCGGTCAGGGTGGTGAGTCTCTGTTCAGGACCTTCAGGATCCAGACTGATCGACGGCCTCGGGCTGACCTGCGGCGACCCGCAGGCGGCGAGGGCGAGGAGGGCGAGCAAGGCGGACGGTGTTCTTGAGCGTCGGATCACTGAACGCCGGACTCCCGACAAAAGAAAAAGGCCAGCCGCGAACGACTGGCCTTCAGAAACCTTGAGATCGACCCTCAGGTCAATCCGCCGAGGCGATCTTAGTCGCTCTCGCTGTCATCGTCCGAAGCGACGACGACAGCGCCGACCAGCACGGCAGCGCCGATGAGCAGCACCGGAAGCGGAATGGCCGCGAACTCGGAAGCCTCGCCCGAAGCGGCGCCAATGCGGTCGCCTACGCGAGCAGTGGCATTGGTCGAACCCGCGGCGGCAGCCTGGCCGGCGACCAGCAGCAGGCCGACGGTCACGGCAGCGATAGTCTTGCGCATGCTTACATCCCCTATCAGAATTGGTTTTCTCAAGAAGTCACTGACTTCAAGCTGGCTACTTAGCCCGGCCGCTTTGCAGCGGGCAAGACTAAAAGCGTCTCGCGCTCCGGGTTTGTACCCGGAAAAGTAGTGCCGATCCGGTGCAACTCCCGAACGGAGCGCTTGGGGTGGCGGCCCGACATAGGCAGTCGACGCACGCTTTACTGTGGGCCTTCGCCGAGGGGTTGCAGTTGCGGGAGCGTGCGCATGTCGCCTGGCCGTTCGTATTTCGGCCTGCGATGACGCGCGGAAGGGGTAGCGGATGGACATCGTCCGCGCGCCGGATTATGCGCAGGAGAACGCTGATTTTGGAGCCGTTTTCGACACTTGGGACTGCCTCCGCCCATTTGCGGACGCAGGTCGGAGCTAGACAAGGGCCTGCCGAACTCGACCAGACCGGAAAGACAGGCGGCTGTTGCGGAACGGCCGCGGACCCTCAATGATCTCGACTCTTTTCAAGCGCAAGCCCAAGGCTCCTGTCGCGCCGGTTGATCCCCGTGTGCCGGAGGGCACTGTCGTGTGGGCGATCGGCGACATTCATGGCCGGCTCGATCTTCTTGCGCCGCTCGTAGAGGCGATCAGGGCTGATGCGGCCTCCGTCAGCGCGACAAGGAAGGTAGTCGTCTTCCTCGGCGACTACATCGATCGCGGGCCTGATTCCCGGGGGGTCATCAACTATCTGGTCGGGTTGCCGCAGGACGCCGGGATCGAGTGGCGGTTCCTCAAGGGCAATCATGAGGAGGCCATGCTGAAATTTCTCGCCTCTCCGTCATTCGGCCCGAGCTGGTGCGAGTACGGCGGTGACGCAGCTCTGGCATCCTACGGCTTGAAGCCGCCTGCAATGAAGCACCGGGCGGATGCATGGGTCCCTGTGGCCGCAGATCTCGATCACAAGGTCACGGTCGGTGAGCGCGCTTTTCTCGAGACGCTCGAGTACCAGGTTTCGATCGGCGACTATTTCTTCGCCCATGCGGGCGCTCGTCCGGGCATCCCTCTGGAGCAACAGGCTGACAAGGACCTGATGTGGATCCGCGGGAGCTTCCTCGAGAGTGAGGAGGAGTTTGAACGTGTGATCGTTCACGGCCATACGCCCGCGACGGAGGTTCATGCAGACCAGCGCCGCATTGGGATCGACACGCGTGCCTACGATTCCGGCGTTCTTACCGCGCTGCGCCTGCAGGGGTCATCGCGCAGCATTCTCCAGGCGCTCGGCGAGGATGCCCGGGATGCTGAAAGCCGGGGAGAAGGTGCGACCGTCGGGATCAGGATGGCGCCTCTCTAGCGACCTCGAGACAGCCCCGGCCGGCTTTACCGAGGGGTATCCGGCTGCTTTGCGAATTCGAGCAGGCCGCAGCAGAACGCAAACAGCACTGCCATGGCAGCCGTTCGCAACGGATAGTCGCCAATCGAATGCAGAAGCACCGCGCCAATGGCGATGCTCGCTGCTCTCTGGACATCACGCACGCGCGACGGTTGCCCTTTCCAGGCGCTCACGGTTCGGCGGGCGTACCAGACGAAGAACAGAATGATCAGGGCGATGCCCGGCCAACCCGCCTCCAGCCAGACCTCGAGATACTCGTTGTGAGCCTGGTTGAAGAAGCTACGGTCCAGCTGCGCCAGCGGCTCGACCGAGCGATAGACTGAATCGAAGCTTCCGATACCGGAACCAACGGGCAGGTAACTCTGGGCGGCTTCCGCGACGATGGGCCAACGCTCGAAACGTCCTTCCGGCGCCGACTGGCTGTCGAAACGGGCGAGCAATGGCGGTAGCGCAAGGGCAGCTACGGCTGTGAGAGCAGCGCCGGTCACGCCGATCATGGCGAGCAGGGCCGGCGAGGGCCGTCCGCGACCGGCGGCGACCCAGGCGGCGAGCATGCTGCAGGTGATCACAGGGGCGAACAGGATAACACCGGCCCGCGACCGGATCGCCGCCAGCGCCACGATGATGACGCCGGTAAAGACTGCGGCGAACCAGAGCGGCAACCGGTCCGCATGGCGACGGCGGAAGGTCGATGCACCGAGCATGATCGTGAACGGAAGCAGGCAGAGCAGGAACGTCGCGAGATGATTTCGGTTGGCGAAGAAGCCGGTGACCGATCCTGCGCTGGTGGTCGCCCAAGGATAGAGCCGCTCTCCGCCGCTCGCGAGTTGGGCGATCCCGAGCAGGACGCTGACTGCCGCCAACGCCAGATAGACGTAGGTCACCCGCGGCGACAGAGACGAGGGCGATGAGAGGACGGCGAGGAACAGGGCCAATGGCGGACAGAGCGCAAGGGCGGCCCGCCAGGTCAGGTCCGGCGTCAGGCTGAGGGGGCTCATTCCCGGGCGAATGCCTGCAATCTCTTGCGCGATTGCAAGATCGCCGCGACCAGGCAGACCGGACCAGATTGCTGGAGGGAGCGGAATCAGTTGCAACAGCGGCAACGCAACGATGAGCGACATGATGAGCAGGGCGAAGCGGTGCTCCTGCCACGCACCCGTACGGATCAGACGGCTCGCGCCGAGCGTGATCAGTGGCAGGGCGGCCAATTCCACAACTGCCAGGCGCAGGGCGTGGTCACGGCTGGCGCCGCCCAGAAGGATGGACAGCACAACCAGAACCAGGGACGCGATAAGGATCGCATCCCATGAGTGGCTCTGCTCTCGGCGCTTACGTCGGTTGGAGGACATCAGGCTGACGGTTGACTGGGTCTATTGGATGATGCCGGAGCAACAGAAATCCGATCGAACCATACGACGGCGGATCGTCTGTCGAGAGAGGGCTGGCCGAGCAGGTCCAGCCATTGACTGGTGCAATCGGCGGGAACCGAAAACTCCTGGCCCATCGCGCGCCAGCCCGACTCGGCCGTCACACCTGCTCCGACGATGGGGAGTTCGAGGAAGGTGCCAATGCCGGCGGCGCAGGTGATCGACCAGGTGAGCTGGCCATCCGGTTCGCCGGACTCAATGCGGAACTCCGAACCGAAGCGATAACGTCCCGGCGCCAGGAATATCTGCTGCCGCGCGATCGTCGCTCGCTGGCGGCCTGAGTATTCGACGCGCAGGGCCGGGTCCCGTCGGATGTCATCCGGAAGGGCATCGGCGACCGCCCCGGCTTCCTGGATCAGGGTCCACTGGAAAGGCTGCGGTGATGCAGGATCATCGAACCCGCCGTTGGTCACCGTTGCGGCAGGCGGACGGTCAAGCTGGGTGCGGATGGACTGGATCGCGGCGATCTGGCCCTTGCCCAGAAATGCGACATAGAGCTGTTCCAGCTCTGTATTGTTCAGAGGGTGCGCGCCGCGCTCCAGAACGATGGCGAGTGCGCCGGCGACGCGTAGCCCGTCCGTCGTCTCGTACAGGCTGGTCAGATATGCCGAACGCCAGGGCGGATTGTTGCTGAGCAGTCTGGCGAGGACCGGGAGCGCGCGCGCAGTATCGGTGGCTGCTGCGGTCGTGAACAGGCTGAAGAGCTCAGGCCAGACCCGCTCTCGCCGCGCAAGCGTGTCGGCATGGGCGAACGCAGACGCATAGTCTCCCCGGCGCAGCCGGTGCTCGATCAGCCACGCGTGGGACGGATCGTCGCGAAGGCTCCAGTTTCCCGCCAGGGTCAAGACTTCGTTCGCATGATCCACGCGACCCGCGCGCGCTTCCGTCAGCCCGAAAACCCGCAGAGCCCTGACATTGAAGGGGGCGGTTGCGAGGGAGCGGCGGGCCAACTCGGCGGCGTTGTCATTTCTATCGGCCGCCAGTTCCGCTTCGGCTGCACGACTGAGCGTTTGGGCTGAACCCGGAGCGAGCCGCAAGGCCAGGCCCACCGGTGCGCGTTGCACCAGCGGCTGGATTGCGATTTGCCACGCCAGCACGACCGCGCCGATGGTCAGCGCATAAGGAGCGATTTCGGCGACGCTCCGGGCGCTGATTTTCGACGGCTTGGTTGGGCCAGCCTCGGTCAACTACGCTTGGCCTTTCTGCCGGCGCGGTCGCGCCCGCTGTCCGGACCATAGCTGTAGTCATAGGCGTAGTCGTAGCCACCGTAGTTGGTGCTCTTCGCATTGAACTTGGTCAGGACGATGCCGAGCAGATGCGCGCGACCGACTCTCAGTCGGCGCAAGGCGCCACGGGCCTGTGCGCGTCGGGTTCCGCGTGACTCGGTAACGAACACGACGCCGCCCACCGTAGCCGCCAGCAGAGGGGAGTCCGCAAACCCGAGGACCGGCGGACCGTCGATGACCACGTGATCGTACTTTTCGCGCGCCTCGGCCAGGAACTGACGGACGCGATCGCCACCCCAGAGTTCTGCAGGGTTGGGCGGCAGCGGGCCGCAGGGAATGAACGAGAGGTTCTCCTGCGCCGTCGGTTGCGCCAGCGAATCCAGCGCGGCCGAACCGGACAGCAGGTTGCTCATCCCTCGCTCGCTTCCGGCCCCGACAATGCGGTGCATGGACGGGTTGCGCAGATCGCCGTCCACCAGAAGAACGCGGCGGCCAACCTTCGCGAGATTCAGTGCGATCGCGTAGGCCGTCGTGGATTTGCCTTCCGCAGGTCGGGCGCTGGACACCAGCAGGCTGCTCGGCGTTCCGTCCGGGGTCGAGAACTGCAGGGATGTCCTCAACGAATAGTAGGCCTCGGAGAATGCGGATCGAATGTCGGCGAGAGCGCTGGCCGTGGTCTGTCCCTTGTCCAGCAACGGCGTGACGCCGAGGACGGGCAGTCCCAGCTTGGATTCAGCGTCTTCGGGGCTGGCGATCGTCTCGTCGAGAGCTTCAATCAGCAGGGCTGCAGCCACACCAAGCCCAAGGCCGAGGATCGCCGAGATGGCGAGATTCAGCAGCAGGTTGGGCTTCGACGGATTGGCCGGAGGAGAGGCGGAGTCGACGATCGAAATGTTGTTTGTCGTAACGCCGCCGGTCACGCCGACTTCCTTGTACCGCTGCAGCAGCCCTTCGTAGAGCGTCCGCGTCGTATCGAGTTCACGTTGCAGAATGTTGTACTGGACCGAGCGGTTGCGAAGGTCGAGGACGTCACCCGTCAATGCGTTCACCTGCCCCTGAAGCGCCCGCTCCTGGTTCAGTGCGATCTCGTACTGGCTCTGGATCGACCGGCGAATGTTCGCGGCCAGCGCCGCAATCTGGGCTTCCGACTCGTCGATCTGTGCCTTCAGGCGAACCATCTCGGGGTAGTCCGGCTGATAGAGCCGGAGTTTCTGTTGATACTCGGCGTCGAGCAGGGCGCGCTGCTCTGTCAGACGCTGGATGGAGGAGTTCTGCAGAACTTCCGGGAGGGTCATCAGCGGTGCGCGTCGGGCCGAACGCCAGCGCTCTTCTGCAGCAACGCGAGCTGCCCGGGCCTCGGCCAGGGCGCCGTTGAGGGCGACGAGGTTGTTCGAGGTCAGGGACCGGGTCGAGCCGTCTCCCGCGCGGCTCTCGCCGGGCTCGTTGATATTGATGATCTGTTGGTTGGCGGCATAGGCGACCAACTGGCGCTCAGTCGATTCCAGACGATCCTTGGTCTGCGCGATGCGCTCTTCCAGAAACTCGCGAGCGTACTTCGAGCTCTCGAACTTGCGGTCCAGGTTGGACTGAATGAAGTTCTCGGCGAACCCGTTGGCGACCCGCGCCGCGACTATGGGATCAGGGTTGTCGTATCCGATCGCAACCAGGCGCGATCCGCGGACCGGAGCAACGCTGAGATTGCTCTGGATGGCGACAAGGGCGACCCGACGGCGTCGAGCCGCCTGTTCGGCTGCGGTGCCGGTGGCTTCTGGTACTTCGGCGCCAAATGACCGAAGCGCCTCGTCAGAACTGGCCAGGCCGAGACTCTCGATAACCCGTTCCGCCAATGACCGACTGCGGAGCAGTCCGTACTGGGTCTGGAAAAACTCCTCGCCCTGGATCATGCTCTCGCGAGGCATTACCTCTTCGGAATTGAATACGCGGGCGGCTTCCCGATCGATCTGCAACGTGGTCCGCGCGGTGTAGATCGGGGTCATAAACAGGGTGATTGACGCGCCGATAGCGAGCGCGCCCAAAAAGCAGCCGATTATCAGTACGGCGTGCTTGAGGGCCAGACGCCAGTAAACCGCCAGATCAAATATCGGCAGGTCCTGGGCGCCGTCGTTCCAAGATGAATCCGACGTGCCCCTGTCTCCAGCCTCGCCTGGGCGCGCCCGGAGCCGTGAGCCGCGGTCATCAGTGGAGGAATTCTCGCCCAACATCATCTTTTCCGTCACATTCTACGGCCGAGATCGTGCTCGTTCCGCGATCTCATAACTCAATCCCCATCGGGGGCGTACACGAATTTCCGGAGCCGCGCAGGTTGCACTTCTGGCGTAGATCCTGGCTCGACATCCGACGTTTGCAGAGGCGAACGCCCTCCGATGTTCAGTAGGCCCTGAAGATCGCGAGGGCGGGGATCAGGCTGACCACGTCCTGCATGCGCGCACTGAGGCGGGACGTGTCGACGACAATGATGTCGTCTCCGAACACTTGTGGGTCTGCCGCGCGGCCCTGCCGGATCGCCGCCAGGTCGAAGACCGCGACCGAACGTTGACCATCAATGGTTCGGAAGACCGCGACCTTGGTCAAATCGGCGATGCGGGTCGGACCCTCGGCCATAGCGATCGATTGCAGGAGCGATGTAGCGCCGCGCATTTCGTAGACGCCAGGCTTTGTCACAGCGCCGTCGACCGTGACCTTCTGGCTGGCAGCAGCAGTTACGGTCACAGTGACTTGGGGGTTGCGCAGATAACGCTCAGACAGGCGCGCGGCGATCTCGACAGACAACTCATCCGGTGTGAGGCCGGCGCTGCGGACGGCTCCGATCAGCGGCATCTGAATATTGCCGGAGGTGTCCGTAAGCAGATTGTCGACGCTCAGGTCGGGCACCTGGAAAACGCGCACGTTAAGTCTGTCGCCGACGCCAATCCGATAGCCCGCTGAAGGCGACATTGTCGCTTCGATCGCCCCAAGATCGACTGGCCGGGCGGCAGTCATCTGGCTTGCGTCCATTTGAGGCCCGCCGCAACCGGCCAGCAGAATCGTCGCCAATGACGACAAAAGACAGACGGCGCGTGTCATTGACGACATACCTCAAACATTAGCGACCGCCGGACTGTTTGTTCGATCGCGTATTCAGAGCGCAGAGCTCGGACATCCGCCAAGATGCGGCGGCCTCTCCCCGCGCGTCCTTGTCGTGCACTCGAGGGGTGCGGTCAACACAGTTTTTCCGTGTTTTGGCGCCGGGAGGCAACGGAGCATTGTTATCCTTCAGGCCAGACGTCGTGTGTGAACAAAGAGATAGCTGAGCGCCTGCGCGCCCGCTTACGGGCTGAATGTAAAAGGTATTTGCCTAAAGGTCGTAAGTCTGTCAGACGACAGCGGCCTAAGCGGCATCGAAGAATAGATTGCGATGCCGGCGACCGTCGGGGGATTTATGAGGGGCGTATCCAAGGTGGCAAGGTCAGGCTTGACTTTAGCCTGGGCGGCTAAGTTCGCTCTGCATATCGGGCTATTGTTCCTCGGTCTTGTGATCGCCTACGAATTGCGTCGCGCGCTGCCTCTGGAATGGTGGTTCGATGATCCCGATGCGATCCGGGTGCTTCGTTGGGCAGCGCTCTACGCGCTGATCGGTGCGGGCGTGGAACTCGTGTTCCAGGCTGAAAGGTCGGCGTGGCGGTTTGTCTCGATGCGCGAGGTCGTGGGACTCGTGCGGAACGTTACTGTCACCAACGCCCTGTTCCTTGGCTTTATATTCTTCATGGATCGCGGCGTCCTGCTTCCACGGACGGTGCTGCCGCTGACCTGGTTGGTCAGCCTGGCGCTTCTGGTTGGGTTCCGGATGGCCTGGCGGTTGCCTCACGATCCAACCCTCGGGTCTCATTTCCTGCCTGGGTGGTGGCCGCGGCCGCGTGATGATCGCACGCCGATGCTGATCGTCGGCCCGATGAGTGCTGCCGATCGGCAGGTCCGGATGCTCCAGGCGGACCGGAACTCGCCCTACAGGCCGGTGGGGGTTGTCACCACTCTGCCTGAAGAGGTGGGCCTGAGACTTCACGGCATCCCGTTCATCTCTCATCTGGCGACGTGGACACCGGCGCAGAGCGGCCTGGTGGGGCGCGGCGCCACGCCGCATGCGATCGTATTTCTGGATGACCCGGTGCAGGCCTACGGCTTCACCACCGAGCGTATCGGCGAGTTGCGTCGCGCCGGACATACATTGCTGAAGCCCCAGAGCCTTGCAGAGATCGATGGCGCGGCGACGGCCGGCAATGTTCTCAAGGAAATCCCTCTCGAGGACTTCCTGCCCCGCAAGCCGATCTCGCTGGATACCGAGATGGTCCGCAAGATGGTTGGCGGGCGACGGGTGATGGTCACCGGTGCGGGCGGGAGTATCGGGTCGGAGATATGTCGCCAGCTCCTGCAGATGGGATGCTCTCACCTGAGCATGTTGGATCATTCGGAGTTCCAGCTCTTCGAGATCGACCGCGAACTGTCCCTCGCGCCCGGCGGGGGCAGCCGGAAAGCGATTCTCGCAAACGTACGCGACACCGACCGCATTCAGACGATCGTCGGCTCAGAGCAGCCCGACATCATCTTCCACGCCGCTGCCCTGAAGCATGTGGCTCTGGTGGAGAACAATCCGTCCGAGGGTGTGCTGACCAACGTTCTGGGCACGATGAACGTCATCAACGCCGCGGTTGCGCACCGCGTTGGTCAGTTCGTTCTGATCTCGACCGACAAGGCCGTGGCGCCGACGAACGTCATGGGCGCGACAAAACGCATCGCGGAGTCGCTGTTCGACATCCTGCCGCACGGCGATACCCGGATGACTGCTGTCCGGTTCGGCAACGTTCTGGGATCCGCCGGATCGGTCGTTCCCATCTTCCGCGATCAGATCGCGCGGGGCGGCCCTGTCACCGTCACCCATCCCGACGTCAACCGCTTCTTCATGACCATCCCCGAGGCCGTGCAACTTGTTCTGCACAGCTCGGCGATCAGCGCGGATCTGGGTGACGGAGCGCCGCGGAAATACCTGCTCGAAATGGGCGAGCCGGTGAAGATTGTCGATCTCGCCCGGCAGATGATCGAACTCAGCGGGAAGGCGCCGGACGTGGATATCCGCATCGAGTTCACGGGACTGAAGCCAGGTGAGAAGCTGGCGGAGGTTCTCAGCGACAGCAGTGAGCAGATGCGGCCATGTGTCGAAGGCATCATGGAGCTGGTCTGGGAGTCCGGTCATGACGTCGGCGTCGAGGACGTGCGTGGTCTCGTGGAGCAATCCCTGCTGACCGCCGCGCTTCCGGTCGGAGCGGTTCTGGAGATGGTCGAGCGCATCCGCTCGAGGCCTCAGGGCTGAGGGCGCCGCGGAGGTGACGACAGGTTGCGGTCCGTCGTCGGTCAACCTTTTAGTAGCGTGCAGGGCACATTGCGCGTGCCCTCTTTCGGCAAGTAACGTAGGCCTCTACTCACTGGCTTGCGCTCATGCTTTAGCAGAGGCGCGTTGTTCCTGCCCGCCGTGGCGCCGTGAGGCGCGCGCATGGGAACAGCGGGATTCATTCGGGGAAGTTTCATGTTGAAATTCGCATTGCTCGGTTGCGGGCGGATCGCAAAACGTCATGCGGAACTGCTGGGAACCGGCCAGATCGCCGGCGCTCAGTTGGCGGCGGTCTGTGACGTTATACCCGAGCGCGCCAGGGAGTACGGCGAACGTTACGGGGTGCCGTGGTTTGAACGCATGGAGGACCTGCTGGCCGAGACGGGAGTCGACGTCGTCTCCGTGTTGACGCCCAGCGGGATGCACGCTGCGCACACGATCGCCGTCGCCGCGGCAGGCAAGCATGTCGTGGTGGAGAAGCCGATGGCGCTCCGTCTCGATGACGCCGATGCGATGATCCGCGCCTGCGACGCGGCCGGGGTCAAGCTGTTCGTCGTGAAGCAGAACCGCTTCAACGTGCCGGTCGTGAAGGCGCGCGAAGCGCTGGACGCCGGACGGTTCGGAAAACTGGTTCTCGGGACGATCCGCGTCCGTTGGTGTCGCGACCAGCGTTACTACGCACAGGATGCGTGGCGCGGGACGTGGGCCCAGGACGGCGGCATCATGACCAACCAGGCGAGCCACCACATCGACCTGCTGGAGTGGTTCATGGGGCGGGTCGAGAGCGTCCATGCCCGGGCGGTCACCGCGCTCGTGGACATCGAGGCGGAGGACACAGCGGTCGCCACTCTCAAGTTCGCCAACGGCGCACTCGGCATTATCGAGGCAACCGGGGCCACCCGTCCAAAGGATCTCGAGGGCTCCCTTTCGGTGCTTGGTTCGGGCGGTAGCGTTGTGATTGGCGGTTTCGCCGTGAACGAGATTGCAGCGTGGAATTTTGTCGAGCCCGTCGCAGAGGACGAGGAAATCAAGACGAAGTTCTCGGTCAATCCGCCCAACGTCTACGGCTATGGCCACCAGGCGTATTACGAGCACGTGGTCGACAGTCTGACCAACGGCTCGCCGGCCCTGGTTGACGGGCTGGAGGGACGCCGCAGCCTCGAACTGATCAATGCCCTGTACGAGTCGATCGAGACGGGCAAGGAAGTGCGGCTCCGGTTCCAGCCCAAGCTCTCGCGCCTCGGCGGCGTCAAATGACTGATGGGCCGACCATGCTGAAGGCGTCGGTGCGGGACGTTCGCGCGGGGAGCGGCGTAAAGATCGTTGAACCGGCGAATGTCTATGATTGCGACCTCGGCGATGGATGTTTTGTCGGCCCGTTCGTGGAAATACAAAAGGGCGTCCGGATTGGCGCGCGAACGCGTGTGCAGTCCCATGCCTTTGTGTGTGAACTGGTGACGATCGGTGAGGACTGTTTCATCGGTCACGGCGTGATGTTCGTGAACGACACCTTTGAAAAGGGTGGACCGGCCCGGGGTGATCAAACGCTCTGGAAGTCCACCAGCATTGGCAATCGGGTGTCGATCGGCTCCAACGCCACGATCCTGCCGGTGAAGATCTGCGACGGCGCAGTGATCGGCGCCGGCGCCGTTGTCACCAAAAACATCGACAAACCCGGAGTCTACGCTGGCAATCCGGCTCGGCTACTTCGCAACCTGTCCTGAATCCCCAACACCACATGCGGCTTCTGCCCGCCCGCCCATAGGATCAACCTGTGAACGTTCCATTCGCTGACCTTCACCTGCAGTACCTCTCGCTCAAGACCGAGATCGACACCGCCATCGCCGACGTCATCAGAACGTCCGCATTCATCCGCGGTCCATATGTCGAGGCCTTCGAGAAGGAATTCGCAGCGGCCATGGGCGTGGAGAACTGCGTCTCCTGCGCCAATGGAACCGATGCAATCTACATCGCCATGCACGCTCTCGGCGTGAAGCGCGGTGATGAGGTCATCACCACTGCACAGTCGTGGATATCCACTTCGGAGAGCATCTCCCAGGCCGGCGGCCGTCCCGTCTTCTGCGACATCGATCCAGAGACCCATACAATCGACGTCTCCCAGATCGAGGCACGGATTACGCCTAACACCGTCGGTATCATCCCCGTCCATCTGTATGGTCAGCCTGCCGACATGGAGGCGATCATGGAGATTGCCCGCAAGCATGGCCTGTGGGTCATCGAAGACTGTGCCCAGGCCCACCTTGCCACCGTCAACGGGCGCAAGGTCGGGACGTTCGGCAATGTGGCGACCTTCTCCTTCTATCCCGGCAAGAATCTGGGGGCGATGGGAGATGCCGGAGCGATCACCACGAACGATGCCGACCTCGCACGCAAGATGGGCATGTTCGCCCGCCATGGCGGTCTCGTGAAAGGCGAGCACTTCATCGAAGGGATCAATAGCCGTCTCGACGGGCTGCAGGCGGCAATCCTGTCGGTCAAGCTTCCCCATCTCGAGGGATGGACCAGGCGTCGGCAGGAAGTCGCTGCCCTCTATGATCGGGATCTTGCAGGCATTGAAGGCGTCACCATTCCGACCGTCGCGGCCGGACGTCAGCACGTCTACCATCTGTACGTGATCCAGCATGAACGCCGCGATGAACTGCAGGCGTTCCTGAAGGATCGCGGTGTCCAGACGGCCATCAACTATCGCACTGCCCTGCCGTTCCTGCCCTGCTATGAGCCGATGGGCCATACGCCGCAAGACTATCCGGTGGCAGCCCGCACGCAGGACCGGATTCTTTCCATCCCGATCTCTGCGGAGATCACGGAAGAACAGCGCCAGGCCGTTGTTGAAGCGATCGGCGCGTTCGGGTCGTGACAGAGACGCCGTCCCCCAATCCGGCGGGACGTCTTCTCGCATTTGCAAAGGCCGGGGCGAGCGCCATGGTCTCGCAGGCGGCAGCATTCCTCATGCTGCCGTTCCTGTTTCGCCTGTATTCCCCGGAGGATTTCGGACGATGGGCGGCGCTTCAGGCCGTCGTTCTGGCTGTCGCCGCGGTCGGAGTGCTTCGGTACGATCTCGCGATCGTCACCGAGCAGGATGGTGAGAGGGCCGGCGTCCTGTTCTGGGGATGCACTGCCCTCGGAGGGACGATTGTGCTCGTGGCCAGTGTCGTTGGCTTCATGGTCGCGACACGAATCGACCCCGGCGTTTGGGATGTGGCGACGCTCGGACTCTGCGCCCTTTGGCTGCTCGCGGCGGTGCTCAACCAGCCGCTGCAGGCGTGGCTGTTGCGAAACGGCCGCTTCGGCGCCGCGTCAGCAGCGGTGGTGGCGACCACCGCGGGCGCCGGTCTGGGGCAGCTGGTGATGGCGATCTGGCATGCGGACCACCGGGGACTGATCGCAGGCAGCGCGATCGGCGCGGTTGCCGGCGTGCTGCTGGCCGTTCTGTTTTGCGGGAAGACCTTGCCGAAGTTGGGCAGTATGGCGGGGCTCGCCGCCATACTGGGGCAGCACCGTCGGTTCGTGATCTTCTCGCTGCCGTTCACGATCCTGTCCCTCGCGCGCGAGCGGGCCCCTGTCCTGATCCTTGCGGCTTTCGGGACGCCGGCGCAGGTCGGCATCTACAGCCAGGCCTGGCGCCTTGTGCACATTCCCTCCGGCCTGGCCAGCAGCGCCTTGCGGCCTGTCATCTTCCACAGCGCCGCGCGCTCGGGAGTCGGATCAGTGGGCAGCCTGGTTCAGCAACTGATCACCGGCATGGCCCTGATGGGCGCGCCGTGGCTGGGCGTCCTGATTGCGGAGCCCGGTCTTCTGTTCGAGATCGTGCTGGGTGAGGCCTGGCGAGACGCGGGCCTGTACGCCGGCATGTTGGCGGCGCCAGCGCTTCTTTTCGTGCTGACGAACTGGCTTGATCGACTTCTCGACGTGGCCCATCGGCAGGACGCCAACCTCAAGCTCGAGGTCGTTGCCTCCGTCCTGTCCGTTGGTGGTTTCTGGGGGTTGCTCTGGGCCGGGGCGTCCTTGCCTGCTGCGACGTTTGGTCAGTCCGCGGCTCTGGTTCTCGCTTACCTGCTCGTTCTGACCGTGGTGTACAAGCTCTGCGGGTACCCCGTTTCGCCGTTGTTCCGCGCCCTGTCCGCAGCGACTGTGCTGGGCGGACTCGCCTGGGGAGTGACGGCGGGCACAGCCTTGCTTGCAGGTGGGCTCGTCGGCCTCGCCGTCGGCGCAGGCCTGGCGCTCGCGCTCAGTGGCATTGTGGCGCTCAGGGTGCTGCGGCCGGTGGTGGGTGTGATTGCGAGCGCCAGATGAATAGAGTAACCACCTTCTCACGTCTTTCGCCCTATCGGGCCTGCGGAAGGCCTTGGCAAACCAGGGGGTTGGTCGCCTTCCATGATCACCATAGTTGACTACGGCGTCGGCAACATCGCCGCGCTGACGAACATGTTCGACTATCTGGGAGTGCCGGCCGCAACGACTGCCGACCCCCATGCGATCGCGAATGCAGAGCGCCTTCTGCTCCCCGGTGTTGGCGCTTTCGACAAGGCCATGGGAGAGCTGAGGGCTCGTTCACTTATCGATCCGCTGAACCACGCGGTTCTGGAACGTCGCGTGCCGGTTCTCGGGATTTGCCTTGGCATGCAACTTCTGGCTCGTCGTAGCGAGGAGGGGCGTGCGGACGGTCTCGGCTGGGTCGCGGCGGACGTTGTCCGGATCCCTCAACCGCAGGGCTCTGACCTCAAGGTGCCTCACATGGGGTGGGCAGAGATCGACGTGGCACACCCCACGGAACTGTTCCCGTCGGCCAACTCACCTTCCCGTTTCTACTTCGCACACAGCTACCATGTGGTGTGTGATCGCCCCGAGGACACGGTCGCCACGATCCAGTACGGATCGAGGCTCGCCTGCGCGGTCCGGTCCGGCAACGTCCACGGCGCCCAATTCCATCCCGAGAAGAGCCATCGCTTCGGCATGACGGTGCTGAAGAATTTTTCCGGAATGACCCAGTGATCCCGCCTCGCCTCATCCCCGTCCTGCTGATTGATCGCCACCGTCGCGTGGTGAAGACAGAGGGGTTCGGCCGCCGGACGTATGTGGGCGATCCGTTCAATATCATCCGCCTCTTCAACGAGAAGGAGGTCGACGAGATTTGCGTGCTCGAGATCGACGCGACCGCGGATGGCTCGGGACCGGACACGGATTTCGCACTGGCGCTGGCATCAGAGTGCTTCATGCCGCTGTCGTACGGCGGCGGGATTGCGACGCTCGAGCAGGCGCGAATCCTGGCGGCCGGAGGCATCGAAAAGCTGGTCCTTCGCAGCAATGCGACCCCCGAACTGATCTCGGTTCTGGCGGAGGATTACGGCTCGCAGGCGGTGATTGGATGTGTCGACTATCGAGGCACGGCGGCCTCAGGTGTTTCCGCCCCGATCGCTGCTGGCCTGGATGTCACCGGCGCCTCGCCGCGGGACGTGGCCATGGCGATGGTTCAGGCCGGGGCCGGGGAGATCATCCTTCAGTCGATTGACCGCGACGGACTTCGGACCGGCATGGATCTGGAAGGCATTTCTGCGGTGGCGGCTCAACTCCCCGTTCCGATCATTGCCTTGGGCGGGGCTGGCGAGGCGGATCACCTGCACGACGTCATCGCGAAGGGGGCGACCGCAGCGGCTTCGGGTAGCGCATTCTGCTTCATCGGCCGCTTGCGCGCTGTCCTTGTCACCTATCCCGAGTACTCCGCCAGACAAGCGATGGTGACCGCGAAATGATCGGTGGAAGTTCATCAGTGTGCAATTTCTGCGTGATGACCGATGCGCAGGAGGGCGTCACCATCGGCGCCGACGGTCAGTGTAATTGCTGTCGCGATGCCATTGTCCGGATGCCCACGGAGTGGTGGCCCAACCAGGAAGGCGAGCGTCGCATGCAGGCGCTTGTCCAGCAGCTGAAGCGCGAAGGCGAGGGCAAGCCGTACGACGCCCTCGTCGGCCTCAGCGGGGGGGTGGACAGCGCCTATCTTGCGCACCTCATGGCAAGTCAGGGCCTCAGATTGCTGGCTGTGCACGTCGATGCGGGGTGGAACAGCGAGCCGGCGGTCCACAACATCGAGAAGCTTGTCCGCGCTCTCGATCTGGACCTGTTCACCTATGTCGTGGAGTGGAGCGAGATGCGGGACACGCAACTGGCTTTCCTTCGTGCAGGCGTCATCAACCAGGATTTCCCGCAAGACCACGCGTTTTTTGCGACTCTGATCAGGCTGGCCCGCCAGTTCGGCGTCAGAAACTTCCTGACCGGTGTCAACTTCTCGTCAGAGAGCCTGAACGTTCCTCATGACTCGCCGAGCTCGACGGACGGGAGTCATGTTCGCGCGGTTCACAAGGCCTTCGGAACCGAAGAGCTGAAGACCTATCCGATCATGAGCATGGTCGAGTATCTCTGGATGACGAAGGTGCGGGGAACGCCACGCAGAATTCGTCCGCTCGACTACATCAACTACAACAAGGAAACGGCTCAGCAGGAGCTGGCAAGTATCTACGGCTGGAGGGACTATGGTCCCAAACACAGCGAGTCCCGATTTACCAAATTCTATCAGGACATCTACCTCCCCAGAAAATTCGGGATCGACAAGCGGCGCTTGCATCTCTCCTCGCTGATTGTGGCGGGACAGCTAACCAGGGAGGCGGCGCTCGACGAGCTTTCACATCCGCCGATCGACGAGGAATCCGCGCGGCGGGATTTCCGGTTCGTGGCCAAGAAGCTCGGGATCACCGAAGCGGAACTGACGGACATGGTCGAAGCACCACCGCGCAGCCACTCCGAGTTCGCAAGCGCCAAGGCGACGACAGAGAGTTTGCTGAAGTTGCGAGCAGGCTTCCGCCGGATGCTCCCGAGATCCAATAGCCGCTCCAGCGGCTGACCGCATTGACGACGCGACAGCTACGTCGCCTGCCGAACAGATTCAGGTGAGATGATGGACAGGACCGGATCAGGGAGCGCGCCGAACCCCGAGGCACACACAAGCCCCGTGAAGCCGGCGCCGATGGTTTCAGGGCTTGCATGCCCGGGTGGCATCAACCGCGACAACAATTTCGATATCATTCGCCTCCTCGCGGCGCTCCAGGTCGCGATCCTGCACTCGAACCGACACCTGCAGGCGGGGCTTCCGCCAGAGTTGGTCCGTTTCCTCGAGTTGTTTCCGGGCGTGCCGATCTTCTTCTTCATCAGCGGTCTGCTGGTGACCTCGAGCCTCGCGACCCGACCTTTGAAGGCCTACGCCGAGAGCCGCGCGCGGCGGATCATTCCGGCGCTCTGGTTGGCTTTTGTGCTGGGAGTTCTCGTTCTCGCCGCGTTCGGCCAGATCGGCGGATCAGAGCTGGTCAATCCGGTCTTCTGGGCCTGGGTCGTTGGTCAGCTGACCGTGTTCCAGGTCTTCAATCCGGAGATGTTCAGGGACTTTGGCGTCGGGGTCCTGAATGGCAGCCTGTGGACTATCCCCGTCGAGGTGGGGTTCTATTTCATCCTGCCGGTGCTGGCCTGGTTGGCCGCCCGAGGCGCCGCTGCTGGCAATCGGGCGCGGTTGACGCTTGTCCTGTTCGCTGCGGCGATCCCGTCGTTCGTGATCTATCTGAAAGTCTGGCCGACGCCCGAAGATGCGTCGCTGGTAATGAAGTTGATCAGCGTTTCGCCTGCGCCACACTTCTGGCAGTTCGCCTTGGGAGCTCTGACCTACCTGCATCTGGATCGGGTGTTGTCGTGGGTCGGATCGCTGAGGCGAATTCCCTTCGGCTGGCTTGCACCTGTCCTCGCCTACGCCCTGGCGGGCGCGTTGGTGGCGCCGCTGCTGCCTGAGTCTCTCTTCGTCATCGCCGCCTATCCGCTGCTGATGTTCGGCCTGCTGGCGGTCGCCCTCGTGGCGCCGTCCCGGGCGTCCGTGCTGCGAGGGTGGGACATTTCGTACGGCCTGTACCTGTTCCACATGCTGTTCGTGAATATTGCGGTTGCGCTGGGCTACGCAGGCCATTGGCCCGCGGCTGTTGTCGCTGTCGTTGCCGCGATTGTCATGGCTGGGGTGTCCTGGCGAGGTCTTGAGAGCCGCATACTGAAGCGGGGCAGGAAATGAGCACGCCGACACCGACCCCGGAGTCCGTCCGGGTCAACGACGCTGGAGCGGGCGCGCCGCACGACGTTTGCGTGATCACCACGATCCATCCGGATTTCGACAAGCGTGTTTACCGGCAGATCGTTGCGCTTGCGGATGCCGGTCTCGATGTCTGTGTGATTGCGCCGTGGGACTTCAGTCGAAGGAACCGGGATGACTTCGCGTTCCTTGCGACTGTTCCTCCCCGCTCGCGGCCCGCGCGCCTTCTCCACTCGTTGCGGACGTTCCAGGCTGCGCGCCAGATTCGTGCGCGGGTCTACGTCTTTCACGATCCGGACTTCCTCCCGTTTGCACCAGTGCTCAAGGCGCTGACGGGACGACCGGTCGTCTATGACTGTCACGAGAACCTCCCGGAAGATATCCGGTATGGGAAGGAGTGGATTCCGGTTGCGCTGAGAGCGCCGGTTTCACACGCTTATCGCGCTTTTGAAAACTTCATTGTGTCGCGGTTGAAGACGACGATCGTCACAGTGCCCCACCTCGAAAAGCGGTTTACGGCCTTGGGGGCCGACGCCGTTCTGGTGCGCAACTACCCTCGTTTCGATGTGGCCTCCGACTTCGTCAACGACCGCGCCGTCCTCTACACGGGCAGTATGTCCAGGGACTACGGAGCCGCCAACCTCCTGGCGATCGCCGCAGAGATGAAGCGTCGCGGTCTGACCGTTCCTCTTCGGGTGGTGGATTTGTTCCACGGCGACGAGGAGTTCCGTCGGGCCTTTATCGAGCGCATCGGTTCGGCCGAACTCAATATCGAAATTCTGGCGCCGGTTCCGTCGGACCGTATGCCCGAGGTGCTCGCCAAGGGATGCATCGGGCTCTCTCCGATCATGGATCTGCCCAACAAGGCGCTGGCGCTGCCCACGAAGATCTTCGAGTACTTCAAGTTCGGGTTGGTGGTGATCAGCAGCGACGTTGAGGGATCCCGCATCGCGACCGAGGACGGCTCGCTGGGAATCCTGTTGCCTCACGACGATCACCAACGCTGGGTTGATGCTATCGAGAGGCTTCTGACGGACACGGCGTACTATGAAGGTCTGAGAACCGCCGCGAAGGCGGCGGCGGAAGATCGCTTCAACTGGACGGCCGAGCAGAAAAAACTTGTTTCGTATATCCGTGACCTGGCAACGCGCCATGGATGACGCGCGTTGCTTGCGTCTCTCCAGCGGAAATTCTAGGTATCCGCGCCTGATAACTCTATCAGGCATAACCCACTTTGCGGTGGTTGGCCGTAGAAGCAGATTGCGTCGGGGGCACTGTGTTTAAAGACCGAACCTTGTTGATTACGGGGGGCACGGGCTCGTTCGGATCGACCGTCCTCGCCCAGTTCATCAAGCAACCGTTCGATGAAATCCGGATCTTCAGCCGGGACGAGAAAAAGCAGGAAGATCAGCGACACCGCTACAATGACCCGCGGCTGAGCTATCACATCGGCGATGTTCGGGACTACCGCTCGATCCTGAATGCGACGCGGGGCGTCGACTTCATCTTCCATGCGGCCGCTCTCAAGCAGGTCCCGTCGTGTGAGTTCCATCCGATGGAAGCGGTGAAGACCAATGTCCTTGGCACGGACAACGTTCTTGAGGCCGCGATTACGAACTCGGTGTCGCGGGTTGTGTGCCTGTCGACCGACAAGGCGGTCTATCCGATCAACGCCATGGGCATATCCAAGGCGATGATGGAAAAGGTGATGGTCGCCAAGGCTCGAACCGCGCAAGGCAGCAACACCACTATCTGCGGGACTCGCTACGGCAACGTTCTGGCGTCGCGAGGTTCGGTCGTCCCACTGTTTATCAAACAGGTCCTGAGAGGCGATCCGATCACTCTGACCGACCCGGCGATGACCCGATTTGTCATGACGCTCGCGGAGTCTGTGGACCTGGTTCTCCACGCCTTCGCAAACGGCAACAACGGGGATCTGTTCGTTCAGAAGGCGCCTGCCGTAACGGTCCAGGATCTGGCGCTTGCGGTGCTCGAGATCATGGGGCGGCCGGATCATCCGGTGAAAGTCATGGGAACACGGCATGGCGAGAAGCTCTTCGAGGCGCTACTCAGCCGCGAAGAGATGGCCGTGGCGCAAGACGGCGGCCGCTACTATCGCGTCGCTGCCGATAATCGCGATCTGAACTACTCGGTGTTCGAGAGCACGGGCGAACCCCGGATCAGCGAGGCGCAGGACTTCAATTCGCACAACGCCGAACGTCTTGATGTTGCGCAGATGCGCGACCTGCTGCTGACGCTGGAATATATCCAACAGGTCCTGCGCGGCGGATCCGCCACGCCGGAGGACTAGGCATGGCTGTCGTCGTAACGGGAGCGAGGGGCTTCATTGGGCAGAACCTGATGGTGCACCTGGCCGAGCGGGGCGTCGATGTGGCGCCGATCGGCTCGGACAGCAGTGAGGCAGACCTCCGGTCCGCGCTTGTGGGCGCCGATTTTGTCTTCCATCTCGCCGGCGTGAATCGGCCGGAGACGGACGATGGGTTCACTGTCGGCAACGTGGACGCGACGCGACGGCTCTGCGACCTGATGGTCGAGACCGGGCGAGCGATTCCGGTCGTCTATGCATCGTCGATTCAGGCGGAACGCGACAATGCCTACGGGAGGAGCAAGCGGGCCGCCGAGGATCTGCTGCTCGCCTACGGCCAGACGACCGGCGCTCCCGTGCGCGTGTTTCGTCTCGCCAACGTCTTCGGGAAGTGGTCGCGACCGAACTACAACTCCGCGGTGGCGACCTTCTGCCACAACATCGCCCGTGGCCTGGACATCACCGTGAATGATCCATCGGCTGCGCTGAAGCTGGTCTATGTCGACGACGTCGTTTCATGCTTCCTGGCCACAATGGACGGGATTGACGGCGGCGCCGGATTCGCCGAGGCGGGGCCCGTGTATGAGACGACGGTCGGTGAGGTCGCGGATCTGGTCCGGAGCTTCGCCGACAACCGCGAGACACTGCTGATCGGCCGGGTAGGGGCGGGGCTAACCCGCGCGCTCCATTCCACCTTCCTCAGTTACCTGACGCCCGAGGCCTTTTCCTACGAGGTGCCCCGCCACGGAGATGCGCGCGGCGTGTTCGTGGAAATGCTGAAGACGCCGGACTGCGGGCAGTTTTCCTACTTTACGGCCGGCCCCGGAATCACGCGGGGACAGCACTACCATCACACCAAGACCGAGAAATTCCTGGTCCTGACTGGTGAAGCGCGCTTCGGCTTCCGCCACATCGTCACAAACGAACGCTATGATCTTGTCACCCGTGGAGGGGAGGGCAGGATCGTGGAAACCATTCCGGGATGGACCCACGACATCACCAACATCGGTGATACGGAGATGGTCGTGATGCTTTGGGCCAACGAGATTTTTGACCGGGCCCGGCCCGACACTGTCGCACAGAAGGTCTGACGTGAAGAAACTGAAGGTCATGACCGTGGTCGGAACCCGGCCCGAGATCATTCGCCTGTCGCGCGTGATGTCCCGGCTCGACGAGGATTGCGACCATGTGCTCGTCCACACCGGTCAGAACTACGACTATGAACTGAACCAGGTCTTCTTCGACGACCTTGGCCTGCGCAAGCCGGATCACTTCCTGAACAGTGCGGTGGCAGGCGCGGCGGCGACAATCGGCAATATCCTGATCGCCATGGACAGCTTGCTGGATCAGGTGAAGCCGGACGCCATGCTCGTTCTGGGCGACACCAACAGCTGCCTGTCGGTCATTCCGGCAAAGCGCAAGAAGGTGCCGATCTTCCATATGGAAGCCGGCAACCGCTGCTTCGACCAGCGCGTGCCCGAAGAGACCAACCGGGTCATCGTCGACCATACCGCCGACATCAACATGACCTACAGCGATATCGCGCGGGAGTATCTGCTCCGGGAGGGCCTCGCCCCGGATCGCGTGATCAAGACCGGTAGCCCGATGTTCGAGGTGCTCCATCACTACGCAGACAGGATCGACGGGTCGGACGTTCTGGAACGGCTGGGGCTGGAAGAGCGCGGCTACTTCGTAGTGAGCGCGCACCGGGAAGAGAACATCGATGACGAGCGCTCATTCCCGCGCCTGGTGGCGACGCTCAACATGGTCGCCGAAACCTACGGCCTGCCGGTTATCGTCTCCACACACCCGCGCACCCAGAAGCGGATCGACGCGGCAGGCGTGCGCTTTCACGAGCAGATCCGGCTGATGAAGCCATTGGGCTTCCACGACTACGTGAAGCTGCAGAAATCCGCGCGGGCCGTGCTTTCCGACAGCGGTACGATCAATGAGGAATCATCGATCCTGAACTTCCCCGCTCTCAACATCCGCGAGGCCCATGAGCGCCCCGAAGCGATGGAAGAGGCGTCGGTGATGATGGTGGGGCTCAACGTCGAGCGGGTGAGCCAGGCGCTCGTCCTGCTTGAACGCCAGTCGCGCACTGCCCGGGATTTCCGTCTGGTCGCCGACTACAGCATGCCCAATGTGTCGGAGAAGGTCGTGCGGATCCTGCACAGCTACACCGACTACGTGAAGCGCGTGGTTTGGAAAGAATACTGAGCGCCGGTCCATGCGCATTCTGTATCTGACCCAGTGGTTCGAGCCCGAGCCGATGATCAAGGGAGTGACCTTCGCCCGCGCGTTGGCGGACCGGGGACATCAGATCGAGGTCGTGACCGGGTTTCCCAACTATCCCACGGGCAAGATCTATCCAGGTTACAAACTCCGGTTCTATCAACGGGAGGTGATCGACGGCGTCGTGGTCCATCGCCTGCCCCTGTACGCAAGCCACGATGGTTCGAGCCTGCGGCGGATGCTCAACTACGGATCCTTCCTGTTGAGCTCGGCCATCTTCTGCGCCGCGAAAGCCCGAAAGTTTGACGTTATCTACGCGTATCCGCCGATCACCGTCGGGCTCGCAGCCGCGATCGCAGGATGGGTGGCCCGTCGGCCATTCGTTCTCGACATTCAGGACCTGTGGCCGGACTCGGTCGTCAAATCGGGCATGCCGGGTACGAAGCGGATGGAAACCATCCTGCACGTGCTGTGTAACTTCGTGTACCGGCGTGCCGTCAGGATCGTGTCCCAGTCCGCAGGCATCAAGGCCCGTTTGATCGAGCGTGGCGTGCCTGCCGGGAAGGTGGCTGTCATCTACAACTGGGCTGACGAGCAGGCCGCGGCGCCCTCCGGACGCTGCGATCTCACCCGTTTCGACCTCGATGGGGGCTTCAACTTCATCTACGGGGGCAACCTGGGTCGTGTTCAGGGGCTGGATGTGGTGATCAGGGCGGCGCAAATCGCGGCTCGAACGGTCCCCGAAATCCGGCTCCTCCTGATCGGTGATGGTATCGAAGGCGCAAATCTGCGCGCGCTGGTGCATGAGCTTGGGGCCGATAATGTCCGCATCGAACCGGGCATCCCGCGCACTCAGATCGGTGACGTCTTTGACGCCGCAGACGTGCTCGTGCTGCATCTCTGGGACGACCCCCTCTTCGAGATCACCATCCCTCAGAAAACACAGTTCTACATGGCGATGGGCAGGCCGGTGCTGATCGGCGTACGCGGCGAGGCTGCAGCGTTCGTGACAGACGCCGGCGCCGGGCTTGCCTCCCCGCCGCAGGATGTCGATGCGTTGGCGGCTACCATGGTGCAGATGGCGCGAATGCCGAAGGAGCAACTGGCGGAAATGGGCGCGCGCGGCCGCGAGGCCTACGAAAGCCGCTTCTCGTTCGCCACGGCGATCGCCGCCACCGAGGCTGTGCTCACCGAGGCCGTAGGGGAGCGCGCCTGATGTACACCGTCAGCCTGGATGTCGAGACGAGCATCAGCGAAGAGGCTGATCTGCGTCGGCTGTTCGGGACGGACCGAATTTATCTCGTTGCCGGTGCGAGCGTCAGCATGATCGGTGAGATCACGCTCGGACCCGAGGTGACGTTTGCCGGTGCTTGCCGGATTGCCGGCCCGGTCCTGATCGACAAGAACTCGAGCCTGACGGATGTCCGCCTCGGTCGGGACTCGGTTGTTCGGCAATCGTCGATCCTGACGGGCGTCGAGGCCGGCGAGCGCAATCTGTTCGGTCCGTTCTGCTTCATCCGCGATGGATGCGCCGTCGGCGATGCCTGCATCCTCGGCGCGCACGTCGAGGCTGCGCGCAGCCGTTTTGCAAACGGCGTGAAGATTTCCCATCGCGCCTTTGTCGGGGATGCCGACATCGGTCCGGACACCATCATTGGCGCGGGCGTCGTCTTCTGTAACTGGGACGGGGCTCGGAGGCAGCCGGCCACCGTGGGCTCGAATGCGACGATCGGGTCCGGATCGCTGCTGGTGGCGCCGATCCTGATCGGAGACGGAGCGATCATCGCTGCGGGATCGACTGTCACCAAAAACGTCCCCGCAGGGGGAAAGCTTATCCAGAAGCGATAGGTCGAGTCCGGGACGTGCTGTGCCTGTGACGGCGCAACGGACTGCTAGAAAAACGGAAACCTCCTGGGCATGACATCGTCCCTTCAACTCTTCACCTTCCTTCTGGCGGTCGTGACCCTCGTCGCCGGGCTCGCCTATCGACGAGCCTGGATCCGGATGCGCGGCGATGCGGTCACGCCCACTGGCTTTGGCGCGCTTCTGGCCCTGGCGCTGCTCGCCGCCAGCCTCGTGTTCCAGCTCCCGACAAGCATCTCGATCGCCTTCGGCATCATCGCCGGCGCTACGGCCCTGTACTGGTTGGATGATCTTCAGGAGCTAAGCGCGCGGCTTCGCATGGCGGTGAGTTTTGCGACGGGTGTGGCCATCTGCTGGCTGTTGCTGAAGGACAACGCCGGCATCCCGGTGTGGCTGATGGTGCTGGCGTGTGCGCTGGCGGGCGGTGTCAATGTCGTACTGACCAACATCATCAACTTCTACGACGGGGCGGACCTCAACCTTGCGACGGTGATCGCCCTGACCGCGATCGGGCTGTTGTGGCTCGCCGGGGACTCCCGGGAGATGGTCGTCAGCGCAATGGCCTGCCTTGGCTTCATCGCTCCGTTCGCGATCATGAACAGCCGGCCGAAGACGATCTATCTCGGAGACGCGGGCAGCTTCGCCTTTGCTTGCCTTCTGACAATGATGACCGTTATCTGCCTGCGGGAGCCTGGCGGATTGACGCCGGCGGTCGCCGTTCCGCTGGCCTTGCCTGCGTTTGATACCTTCTATGTCTTCTGCGTCCGGATGATCGAGAAGCATGACCTTCTCACCCGCAACTACCTCCATCTGTATCAGAAGCTGAACACGCACCGCCCCGGCTTCGTCTACCTGGCGCCGCAGGTCGTGAACGCCGTGCTCGTACTGGGCGTGTTCACCTTGCTTCAGAAGGCCGGGGTGAATCTCTTCCTCGCCGTTCTGATCGCCGGCGCCGGGGTGACGATCCCGTTCTACTTCCTTTGCCGACGCTTCCTGCTGCCCCGGTCCGCACAGGCGGCCGGCTCATGAGCTTCCGCAGCTTCTGTGTGGTCGGTCTGGGCAATCATGCCCGCACAAAACTGATCCCCGCCCTCATCGCGAACGGCCAGAGCGTCGTCGGGCTGGTCAGTCGCAGGGGGGCGGAGGATTTGCCTGACGCTCCTGTTTTCCCCGATGTAGGGGCTGCCCACGCCTCCCTTCCTGTCGGGACCGTGTTTGTGATCGCCTCGCCACCGATGGCTCACTTCGGACAGGTCGCTCCGCTTCTTTCGGAGGGCAGGGATGTGATCGTCGAGAAACCGGCCTTCATCAGTCGTGACGAGGTCGAGCGCGCTGGTGAGGCTGCGGCGAGGTCCGGTTCGGTTCTGGTCGAGGCGTTCATGCAACGCCACACGAATCTCCATGGCGAACTTGTCAGGATGTGGCGCGAGGGAGAGCCGGTCAGGCGCATCGAGATCGAGTTCCTGATCCCCGAGATGCCCACCGTCGGGACATTCCGTCACGGTTCCGATATCGCCGCCTCGAGTCTCTACGACATGGGGTGCTATCCATTGTCTCTGCTCACGGACCTTGGGGTGCCGCTGGAGCAACTGGAGGTCCGCCAGGTAGACCATGCCGGTGATCCGGCGCGGGAATCGGTTTGTGTCGGAGGGCGATTGGCGGACGTAGAGGTGGACATCAGGATCGGTGTCGGCCCTGTCTATGCCAACAAGGTTGTGCTTGAGACGCGCAATGGAGACCGCGCAGGGTTCTCTCCCTTTTTCTACGGGCGGGCCGGCGATCGCCGCATCGAGTCGGGGGCGACCAGCCGTCTTCTCCCCGAGGGCAACGCTTTCGAGGCAATGTTCGCTGTGGAGCGCTCGGCCTGGCTTTCTGACCAACCGGCCAGGATCGCCCGGATGATCGAGGTCGCAACGGCGCTCGAACGGCTGGGTGGCAGCTTGGCAACGTTCAGAAGGAATGCTGATTCCTGAGGTTGCAAAGATACTTGTCGCCACTGGCGATCAGTTGGCGGCCCCCTGACTTTGCACTAAGAAAAAACTCTCATGGCTGATGCGAACGGAAGTCCCGTTTGCCCGCCAGAATCTGATCAAGGACTCTCCAATGGCGCTGCCGCGAACCACCACGTTGTTCCCCAATATCGAGCGTGACGCTGATGCGCGCGGCGGCATTCTGTCGATCGTCGACGAGCCGATCATGAACGTCTCGATTATCACCTGTAATCCCGGCGCGATCCGATCCAATCACTATCACCTGACCGATTTCCACTTCATGTATGTGCTGGAAGGTGAGATCGATTATTTCTACAAGGAACGCGATACGGGCGAAGTGAAGTATCTAAAGGTCCGCCAAGGCGACAATATCTTCACGCCGGATAACGAAATCCACGCTACCTACTTCCCGGTCCACACCCGACTGATCGTCAGCAGCAAGCTTCCGCGCGATCAGGAAACCTACGAGCGCGATACTGTTCGCGTCACCTTCGTGACCGAAGAGAACCTGCAAGAGATGCTGGCGGAGTACGCCTGAATGAGCGATTCCGTCCGCAAGATCGTTGCGTGCCGGCTTTGTGGCTGTTCCGAACTCCGCGAGTACGTCGACTTCGGTGAGGTGCCGCTGGGGAACAATCTCCAGACGAGCGCTGATGAGGCGCGTGCGGCGGACTCCTATCCGCTGAACCTCATGCGGTGCGGAGACTGCGGACACTTCCAGTTGGGGTACGCCGTGGATCCCCGCATCCTGTACGCGACCAACTACACGTACCTGAGCGGCATCGGCGCGAGCTTCGTGAAGCATTTCGAGGGCTACTCAGCCTGGGCTGCGGAGCAGTGCGAGCTGGCGCCTGGCGCGGTTGTCGTGGACGTCGGATCGAACGATGGCACATGTCTGAAGGCGTTCCAGGCGCGAGGCTTCACGGTTTGCGGTGTCGATCCGGCGTCGCTCGCGGCCCGGATCGCCAACGAGAACGGCGTCGAGACAATCAATGCCTTCTTCAATGCGGACGCTGTCGCGGAGATCGTGCGCAGGCATGGGCAGGCTGACTTTGTGACCAGTCACAACGTCCTGGCTCACGTTGACGATCTTGACGGCGTGTTCGCCAACGTCGGTGACCTGCTGAAGCCGGGCGGATATTTCGCGTTCGAGGTCGGCTACTTCCGGGAAGTTCTGAGAACCGGATGCTTCGATACGATCTATCACGAGCATCTGGACTACCATCACGCCGCTCCGCTGGTTCGTCATCTCACGGCCAAGGGATTCGATGTGGTGGACCTCAGCGTCAATCCGATCCAGGGCGGCTCGATCCGCCTGTTGCTTCGCAAGACCGGCGAGGGCCGGGTATCGGCCGCCGCCAAGGCCTTCCTCGAGGCCGAGCGTGCGTCCGTGCTTTACGATCAGGACTTTCTGTCGGCGTGGCGTGGCCGGATCGAAGCGACCATGACCGCCTTCCATGACATCCTGCGTCAGCGCGTCAGCGAGGGCGCCTCGATCGTCGGGTACGGCGCGCCGACCAAGGCCACGCTTCTGATGAAGGTTGCAGGTGTCGGTGAGGGCGAGATCGCCTACGTCGTTGAAGACAATCCGTACAAGGCGGACCGCTTCTTCCCCGGTACGGGCGTGCCGATCAAGGCGAGCGCCGAACTGTCGGACAGTCCGCCCGACGTCCTGGTGCTCTTCGCCTGGAATTTCGCTGACGACATCGTCGCCAAACTGCGAGGCAAGTTCGCCAAGCCCGTCGAAGTCGTTGTTCCCCTGCCTGACCTTCGGACCCTGATGCTATGATCGGCCTGCCAAAGAGAATGTCGGTGATCGCGCCGCACCCGGACGACGAGACACTGGGCGCCGGCGCGACGATCGCCCGTTTTGCGGCCGAGGGAGTCGAGGTGTCGGTCCTGATCGTCAGCGGGCACCTTCCCCCGCTGTATCCTCAGGAGGCGTTTGAGACGACGCGTCGCGAGGCCGATGCCGCCATGAAGACGCTGGGGGCGGCGCGCTGGGACTTTCTCGAGATCCCGGCGACCAAGGTGCACGAAGCTCCGGTTGCGGAAGTGAACGGGCGGATCAGCGCGTTTCTCCGTGAAACCAGCCCCGAGGTGGTTTTGCTCCCGTTCCCGGACCGGCATATCGACCATCGCGTGATCTTCGATGCGTCGGTGGTGGCATGCAGGCCCGTCCATCCCAAGGCTCCGCGGCTGGTCATGGCCTACGAGACCTTGTCGGAGACGCACTGGAATGCACCCGGGATCGAGCCGGCGTTCGGCCCCGAGGTGTTTGTCGACACCACCGCCTACATGGATCGCAAGCAGGCGGCGCTCGAGTGCTATGCCTCGCAAATCCAGAACGCACCCTCGCGATCGATCGAGGCGTGTATGGCGCTGGCCAAGTTCCGCGGCAGTCAGAACGGCTGCGGCTACGCCGAGGCGTTCAAGGTGATCCGCGCGGTCATCTGACCAGGCGTCTGCACATTCGTCTACGGCATCATCGTAGTGGACAGGGCGCGCGTATCACGCGCGCCCTTTTCCGTGTCCGGGCAGGGGAGCTGTACGCTCCGTCTCCGACTCAGGCGGAAGGCGTGCCCGGGCGCCGTTCCATCCGGGCGAGCAGGAACTGCGAGATCGTCCTCGGGGGCAGTATGTCGTCGACCCCGGTCGCGGGCAGAACGGATGGATGCGGTTTGCGATACGTGCCGAACATGCGGTCCCACACCGAGAACCACGCCGAATAGTTTCGGCCATAGTCCTGCGGCAGCACGCTGTGGTGCATGAAGTGGTAGCGATTATCGACCAGGAGCCATCCCAGAGGCCCAAAATTGATCGGCGCCCGGGTGTGGAGCAGGCGGTCGTGGATGCTCATGAAGCCCACGATGAGGATCAGCGTCTCGAAGTTGAACCCGATCAGCGTCGCCATCAACATGAAGCCGACCCGTTCCAGGAGATTGTCCAGGGGGTGGGTGTAGCTGTTCATGGCGTCCATGTCCTCGATGCTGTGATGCACGGAATGGAAGCGCCACAAGATCGGAATGGTGTGCTGGAGCCGGTGGACCCAGTACTGGGCGAAGTTCATCGCGAATATGCTGGCGATCGCCAGCATGACAGGGGCTGCAACGCCGAGCCAGAGGGGCAGATCGGCCTGATCCAGCCTGATCAACGGCCCGATCGGAAGCGCGGAAGGCAGAAGTCGGGCGAGGAAGGGCGCCGTCATGAGTGTGACGACGACGATGGTCGCCTGAACGCACAGGGCGAACAGGGTCGTCCGCCAGCTGCGGGGAGGGCCAATCAGAAGGACCTCGACCAGCAGGAAGACGCCGAGGATGATCAAGGGGCGAATGATCGCGTGAAGGCCATAGACCACCAGGCCAGCAGCGGCCGTCAGGTAGCCGATGAACCCACCCTCGGCGATGCCCCGCTTGATGAACGAAACGGTGGCGCCGACGAACGCCCACTGCCGATCAAGTGAGCTTTCATAGAGAACCGCTACGATCAGGATGAGCGCGAACCCCAGCAGCGGAGCGACCTTGCGCAATGTCCAGGGGCGGTCGGAAATGATCGGAGATGCGGTCATTAAGATGAGAGTCTCTTGAACGGTCTGGCCGGCCTGTGGCCAACCTTACGCTGCCGGAACAGAATTCGACACCCCTCGACTGGCCCGGGAGGCGCCGTTCAAACCCTTGAGCCCCGCAAATGCCAGGGAGCCAGCCTCAGGCACGTCCGATCGAGGCGTATCGGAAGCCACGGGCCCGCATGTCGTCCGGCCGGTAGACGTTGCGCAGATCGACCATCACCGGCTGTTTCAGCAACAGCTTGACCCGATCCAGATCCAGCGCCCTGAACTGGTTCCATTCGG
>JACVCC010000003.1 GCA_016742215.1 Brevundimonas sp. | reverse complement strand
CGCCCTTCTCCAGCCGCTCGATCTTGGACCGATCCTTGTCCACGCAGGTCACGACGTGACCGAAGTCGGCGAAACAGGCCCCCGACACCAGCCCAACATAGCCGGTTCCGATCATCGCCACGCGCATGGGGTCCCCCTTGTCGAACAGGCGTGGAGATAGCCCCGGCCCAACCCTTTGGCCACCCCGGACAAAACAAAACCGCCGGCCCCTTTCGGAACCGGCGGCTCTGTCTTGCAGTCGCTTGTGAGCGTCTTCCGGTCTTAGCGGAAGGAGATGCCCACGGTGGCGCGACGGTTCAGAGGCTCGCGAACGCCGTCGGCGGTCGGGCGGGCCAGCTGGGTTTCACCCTTGCCGTCCAGCGAGATCACGCCGCCGTTGACGCCTTGCGAGACCAGGGCGTCAGCCACGGTGCGCGCACGGCGGTTCGACAGACCCACGTTGTACGCCGCCGAACCCGAGGTGTCGGCGTGGCCGACGATCAGGACGCGGGTCGGACGACCCGACTTGGCGTAGTTGGCGGCCTGGGTGACCACCGACTGGGCTTCGGCCGTCAGGTCCGAGCGATCCCAGTCGAAGTACACCACGAACTCGCGGTCAGCCGGGACCACCGGACGCGGCGGCGGCGGCGGAGGCGGAGGCGGCGGGGGCGGCGGGGGCGGCGGCGGGGGCGGCGGCGGCGGCACATAGGCCGGCTCCGCGGCGCCGAACGCATAACGCAGGCCCAGCGACAGGGTGTGGCTGTCGTCGTAACGGCCCTGGTACGGACCGATGGCCGAGGCGGCCGTCGACGAGAAGGTGTTGTGCTCGAAGTTCGAGACCAGGTAGCGGTAGGTCAGGTCGAAGTGAGCACGCTCGCTGACCGCCCAGGCCAGACCGGCGATCGCTTGCGCGGCCAGCTTGGTCGAGCTGTCGTCGGCGCCCACGCCCGGACGGCCCGCGATGTTGCGGACGCCCACGTACTGGGTGTCGACCATGTTCACGCCGGCGCCAAGGCCGATGAACGGACGCAGTTCCCACGACGCGTTACCGAAGTCGTAGATCACGTTGGCCATCAGCGTGGTCGACGAGATATCGCCTTCCGGAACCGCACAGCCAACCGCAGGCGTCACGTTGCAGATCGCCGGAGCGCCGTTCGACGACAGGGCGATCGACTCGATCTCGCCGGCAGCGCGGTGGCCGCCTTCGAGTTCAACGCGCCAGTTCTCGTTGAAACGGTAGCCCAGACGGGCGAAGCCCGCCCAGTTGTCCTCGACCAGCGTGGTCAGTGCCGGACCCGTCGTCGTCGAGATCGTCTCGATCTCGCCAATCTTGTGGTAGCCCGCGTCAATCGCGCCATACCAGCCGTTCGGCTCGGCGTTGGCCACACCGGCTGTAAACAGCCCGGCCATGGCGACGCCGGCGAGAAGTTTCACCTTCATCATTATCCCTCACTCAAGGTTGCCCGAATGCCTACGCTTACACGAGGCGTTCCCGGCACCTAACCACAATGTCGGTTTCCGGTTCCGCAAAATGGCGGCGAATGCGGCGACTGTGGCGCCATTTCAACACAAATGGCGTCCTTCCCCTGTCGGAAAAAGGTCTGTTAGGACAAGGGGCGCGACAGGGAGACAACACATATGAGCATCAAATTCGACGGTCGGGTGGCGATCGTGACGGGCGCGGGCGGCGGACTCGGCCGCGAACATGCCCTCGCCCTGGCGAAACGCGGCGCCCGTGTTGTCGTCAACGACCTCGGCGGCGCGCGTGACGGATCAGGCGGCTCCGCGACGGCCGCAGAAGCCGTCGTCGCCGAGATCGAGGCCCTGGGAGGCGAGGCCATCGCCAACGCCGCCTCCGTTACCGACTACGCCGCCGTCGAGGCCATGGTGAAGGCCGCCATGGACAAGTGGGGTCGTGTCGACATCCTCGTGAACAACGCCGGCGTCCTGCGCGACAAGACCTTCGCCAAGATGGAGCTGGAGGACTTCCGCTTCGTCGTCGACGTCCATCTGATGGGCGCGGTGAACTGCACCAAGGCGGTGTGGGAGATCATGCGCCAGCAGAACTACGGCCGGATCGTCATGACGACATCCTCGTCGGGCCTGTACGGCAATTTCGGGCAGGCGAACTATGGCGCAGCCAAGATGGCGCTGGTCGGCCTGATGCAGACCCTCGCCATCGAGGGCCAGAAGAACGACATCCGGGTGAACTGTCTGGCCCCCACCGCCCATACCCGCATGACGGAGGATCTCGGCGCCGCCCTGCCACTGGAGCACCTCGGGCCAGAGCTGGTATCGCCGGGTGTGCTTTATCTGGTCAGCGACAATGCTCCGACGCGCTGCATTCTGGGCGCCGGCGCCGGCGGGTTCGAGCGCGCCTATGTCACCCTGACGCAAGGTATCCGCGCTGTTGGCGAGGACGCGCCGGAACAGATTGAGGCGCAGTTCGCCGGTATTTCGGATCGAGAAGGCGAGATCATCCCGGACATGGGCGCCGCCCAGGGCATGATCGAACTGGGCAAGCTGCAGAAGGCGCTCGGCTGAGCCTTTACCCTGCCGCCTCGTCACCCTTGCGTTGACGTGGCGGCAGGGGCCTAACCTGCCACCCTATCCCACGCCCAGGCAACGAGGCCCCTCCGGCCGAGCGATGGCGCACACAGCAAGAGAGCACCGAAGATGTCCCGCGAAGCCGTCATCGTCTCCACCGCCCGTACCCCGATCGGCCGCGCCTACCGCGGCGCCTTCAACGATACCCAGGCCCAGCAACTGGGCGCCCATGCGGTGAAGCACGCGGTCGCCCGCGCCGGGATCGACCCGGCCGAGGTCGAGGACGTGATCATGGGCGCGGCCTTGCAACAGGGCTCGACCAGCCAGAACGTGGCGCGCCAGATCGCCCTAGCGGCCGGTCTCCCTGCGACCGTGCCTGGCATGAGTCTGGATCGCCAGTGCGCCTCGGGCCTGATGGGCATCGCAACAGCGGCCAAACAGGTGATCTTCGATATGCAGAAGGTCGCCGTCGGCGGCGGTCTGGAGAGCATCTCCCTGGTCCAGAACCAGCACATGAACCTGTACAGGATGAAGGACGAGCAGCTGCTCAAGCTCTCGCCCCACATCTACATGTCGATGCTGGAAACCGCGGAAGTGGTGTCGAAGCGCTACGGCATCTCGCGCGACCGACAGGACGAATACGCCCTCCAGTCGCAGCAACGCACGGCCCAAGCCCAGGCAGAGGGCCGATTCGACGCCGAGATCGTGCCGATGACCTCGACCATGCTGGTCGTCGACAAGGCCACCGGCGAGACTTTGAGGAAGGAGGTCACCCTGTCGAAGGACGAGGGCAACCGCGCCGACACGACGCTGGAAGGCCTGAAATCACTGAAGCCCGTATTCGGCGGCGGCGAGGAAATCCAGCAGGGCGAGTACATCACCGCCGGCAACGCCTCCCAGCTGTCGGATGGCGCCTCGGCCTGCGTGATCATGGAGGCCGGCGAGGCGGTGAAGCGCGGCCAGCAGCCGCTGGGCGCCTATCGCGGCATGGCCGTCGCCGGCTGCGAACCGGACGAGATGGGCATCGGTCCGATCTACGCCGTGCCCAAACTGCTGAAGCGCCACGGCCTGACTGTTGACGACATCGGCATCTGGGAGCTGAACGAGGCCTTCGCGACACAGGTCCTCTACTGTCAGGACGTGCTGGGCATTCCTAACGATCGCCTGAACGTCTCGGGCGGCGCAATCTCGATCGGCCACCCCTACGGCATGTCGGGCGCCCGGATGACCGGCCACGTCCTGATCGAGGGCAAGCGGCGCGGCGCGAAATACGGCGTCGTCACCATGTGCATCGGCGGCGGCCAGGGCGCGGCCGGACTGTTCGAGATTTACTGAGAACAGCCGGAAAGCTGCGCCCCGGTTCAAAGCGACCGAACCGCTTTGCGGTTCGGTTGTGCGCGGCCGGACTGTTCGAGATTTACAGACCCTCAGGGGCGGGGTTCGAGGTCCGGCTTGCCGGCCTCGATCCATGCCTTCCGGTCGGCCTCCATCTTCGCGCTCCAGCGGGCGCGAAGGACGGCTGGACGCCCCGGATAGCGATCCTCGAGAAACTCGGCGGCGATGACGCGGTCTGTGCGGAAGGTGCGGAAATCCTCCCGCGCCTCGCACCAGGCCACCAGCAACCGCACGGTGTCCCGATAGCCGACCAGGAAGGGCCAGATGGTCCGATGGCTCTCGCGATCCCGTTCGTCGCGATAGTGCAGGGAGAGCTTGCGGCCTGCGTGGATCCAGCTGCGCACCTGCGCCATGTCGAGGGCGTCGATCTTGCGCTCGTGCCAGACCGGCGGTCCGGCGACCGATGGCTCGAGCAGAACGGGCCGCAGGCGCTCGGGCACGGTGGCGGCGATCTTGGCGATCAGGTCTCGCGCGGCCCGGGCCAGCGCCGGGTCTCCCCTGCCCGCCACCCATTGGGCGCCCAGCACCGCCGCCTCGATCTCGTCAGAGGTCAGCATCAACGGCGGCATGTCGAAACCGCCGTCCAGCACATAGCCGACACCCGCCTCGCCCCGGATCGGCACGCGCTGGCCCATCAAGGTGGCGATGTCGCGATAGACGGACCGTTTCGACGTCTCGAGCTCGACCGCGATCGCGTCGGCCGTCACCGGCTTCGACGAGCGCCGGAGCACCTGGATGATCTGGAAAAGGCGGTCTGCGCGTCTCATGGCGACACCCTCGCTCACCGATGCTGACAGCATGCTGGCAGCAGCATGGCAGTAGATCAATCTTCACCGGCGGCGAGGGGCCGCCCGGATGGCTCAAGCAGCGAGCGACCGCGTCGCGAGCGATAGCCAATCAAGGAGAGAGATCATGCTGACGCTGTTCCACGCCCCGCAATCGCGGTCCGGCCGCATCGTCTGGCTGATGGAGGAGATCGGCGCGCCATATGAGATCGAGTACGTCGATATTTTCCGCGCCATGACCGGGACCGGCGCCCGCGACCGCGCAAACCTGCATCCGGACGGCAAGGTGCCGGCCCTGCTGCACGACGGCGCGCTGGTGACGGAGTCGGCCGCCATCGCCCTTTACCTTACCGACCTGTTCCCCGAAGCCGGCCTCGGCGCCTCGGTCGGCTCCCCTGAACGCGCGGCCTATGTGACCTGGCTGGCATGGACGGCTGGCGAGATGGAGCCTGCCTACTGGGGCAGGATCAGTGGCCAGACCGAGGGCGATCCGCTGGCGCAGAAGCGATACGACGCGGTGAACGCGCGGATCCTGACCGCGCTGGAACACGGTCCGTACCTGATGGGCCACCGGTTCACGGCGGTGGACGTCATGATCGGTTCGGCCATGGCCTGGGGCCGGGACTTCGGTCCGAAGAGCGCGCTGATGGACGCCTGGCTGGAGCGCATCTCCGCCCGGGCGGCGAATCTGTCGGCTGTGGCGAAGGACGGGACGATGCCGCTGGCGGCGGTGGCCTGACGGGTCAGGCGGCCTCGGCGGCGGTGTGAGTACCGCCGTTCGAGGGGCGCTCGATGGCGCGCAGCGTGCCGACGAAGTCATCCCTCCAGATTGACACGTCGGTGTCCTGCACCACCGTCATCAGCGCCTCCCAGCGTCGGCGGCGCTCGGTCAGGGGCATGTCGAGCGCCCTCTTGATCGCGTCCGACAACTCTTCACGGCTGAACGGATTGACGAGCAAGGCCTCGCGCATCTGCTCGGCCGCGCCGGCGAAGCGTGACAGGACCAGGACGCCCGGATCATCCGGGTTCTGCGAAGCCACATACTCCTTGGCCACGAGGTTCATCCCGTCGCGAAGGGGCGTGACCAGACCGACCCGCGAGGCGCGGTAGATGCCGGCCAGCTGATCGCGGCGGTAGGTCCGGTTCAGATAGCGGATCGGCTGCCAGTCCATGTCGGCGAACTCGCCGTTGATCCGGCCGGCCAAGGCATCAAGGCGGGCGCGGATGTCCTGATAGGTGTCCACGTCGTCGCGACTGATCGGCGTGACCTGCAACAGGAACACCTCGCCGCGCTTGTCCGGGTTGTCCTTCAGGAACTGCTCGTAGCCCGTCAGCCGCTCTTCCAGCCCCTTGGAGTAGTCGAGTCGATCCACGCCCACCATCATCGAGCGGAAGGCGGCTGAGGCGGCCATGCGGTCGTAGGTGCGGCGGCCTAGCACGGAGTTGCGGGCCTCAAGGAAACCCTCGACATCAATGCCGATCGGGAAGACTCCGGTCTGGACGGTCCTGCCGAAGGCCTGCAGTCCGTCGTTGGAAAGCAGCTTGCCGTCAACGCCGGGCTCCGACGCCACGTAGTCGCGGAACAGGTCCAGCCACTCTCGCGTGTGGAAGCCGATCAGATCGTAGTCGAACATCGACTCCACCAGCCGACGATGGTGCGGCAGAGTCACCAGCAGCTGGCGGGCGGGCCAGGGCGTGTGCAGGAAGAAGCCGATGCGGTTCTTCACCCCTCGCCGGCGCAGGTCCCTGGCCATCGGCAGCATGTGGTAGTCGTGGATCCAGATGATGTCGTCCGGCTGGATCAGCGGGGCCAGAACGTCGGCGAAGCGGGCATTGGTGCGCTCGTAGCCCTCGCCATAGGAGCGCTCGTAGGCGGCCAAATCCGTGCGGTGATGCAGCAGAGGCCACAGGGTCTTGTTGGCGTAGCCGTTATAATATTCGTCGACGTCCTGGGCCTCGAGATCGACCAGCGCGACGGTGACGCCGGCGCGGTCCTCGATCTTCAGTTCGCCCGTGAATTTGTCGACCGTCTCGCCCGACCAGCCGAACCAGAGGCCGTCGTATTTGCGCAGGGCGGCGGACAGGGCCATGGCCAGACCGCCGGCGGAACCGGCGGCGGGGTCCCTGGGCGCGGAGACCCGGTTGGAGACGACGATGAGGCGGCTCATGGCCGCGTAACCGTGCTCGACACGGGATGGTGGCAACGCATTTTCGTGATCCCCCGCATTAACGCACGTCCGTCCACGACCGGCTGAGAAGCACGGCGCAGTTGATGATCCCGACCAGCGAATAGGTCTGTGGATAATTCCCCCACAGCTCATGGTCGCCGAGAGAGATGTCCTCGCTCAGCAGACCGGCGTGAGTCCGGCGGCTGAGCATCTCCTCGAAGATCTCGCGGGCCTCTTCGGTGCGACCGTTCTGGTGAAGGGCCTCGATGAACCAGAAGGTGCAGAAGTTGAACGCGGTCTCGGGCTCGCCGAAGTCGTCCGGCTCGACGTAGCGGAAGAGGTAGGGGCCCTTTTTCAGGTCACGTTCGATGGCGTCGAAGGTGGCGACCTGCCGGGGGTCGCGGGCGTCGAGGAAGCCGAGGTCGGTCAGCTGGAGCAGGGAGGCGTCCAGCTCGCGGTTGCCGAAGCTGGCGGCGAAGCGGCCTTCGTCGGGCAGGAAGGTCTCGGCCTCGATGCGGGTGCGGATCTGGTCGGCGCGGTCGCGCCAGACGGCGGCGCGCTCGTGCAGGCCGAGATGGTCGCCGGCCTTGGCCAGACGGTCGCAGGCGGCCCAGCACATGACCGAGGAATAGGTGTGCACCCGCGCGATGGTGCGAAACTCCCAGAGCCCGGCGTCGACCTGGTCGTGCATGGCGAAGGCGCGCTCGCCGACCTTCTCGAGGCTGTAGTAGTCGTCGATCGTGCCGGGACGCAGCAGACGGTGGTCGTAGAAGCTCTGGACCAGAGGCAGGACGATCTGGCCGTAGACGTCGTGCTGGAGATGTTCGCGGGCCTGGTTGCCGACGCGGACCGGCTTCATGCCGCGATAGCCGTCGACGGATTCCGTGATCCACTCGTCGATGTCCTCTTCCAGACCGACGCCGTAGACGGGCTGGACGTGGCCGCCGCCCGAGGCGTCGACGAGATTGCGGAGGTAGCCGAGGTAGTTCTCGAGCAGATCGACCGCGCCAAGGCGGTTCAGGGCGCGCACGACGTAGTAGGCGTCGCGGATCCAGCAGTAGCGGTAGTCCCAGTTCCGGCCGCTCTCAGGGAACTCAGGCACCGAGGTGGTCATGGCGGCGACGATGGCGCCGGTTTCCTCATAGGCGCAAAGCTTGAGCGTGATCGCCGCGCGGATCACCGCCTCCTGATAGTCCAGTGGCAGATAGAGCTTGCGGACCCAGTCCTGCCAGTAGGCGATCGTGCGGTCCAGGGCCGACGAAACGCCGGGGCCGACGTCCTGGTCGTAGCCCTCGTCGGGCCCGAGGAAGAAGGCGCAAGGCTTCTCCAGACGGAAGACCCTCTCGTTCATGATGTGCGAGACCGGGCAGTCGGTCGTCAGTCGCAGGGTCACGTCCGTGCAGAGGAAGCGGATGTGATTGGAGCCATTGGTCCGGTCGGCCGGACGCGCGCCCCAGTCGGCGGACGGGCGCAGGCGCACGCGGATGCGCGGCGAGCCTTCGAGAGGACGGACGATGCGGCCGAAGGCCAGCGGGCGGTAGGTCCGGCTGTGCTTGGGGTGGCGCGGACAGAAGTCGACGATCTCGACCGACGAGCCGTCCTCGGCCGTCAGGATGGTGCGCAGGACCGGCGTGTTGCGGATGTACTCCTGATCCGCGCGCTTGAAGCCTTCCAGTTCGATGTCCCAGAAGCCGTGCGCCGGCTCCATGCCGTCCATCAGGGCGGAGAAGACCGGGTCGCCGTCCACGCGCGGCGCACAGGCCCAGACATAGCGACCCATGCGATCGATCAGGGCGCTGATCGAGCAGTTCCCGATGGGGGCGAGGTCGAGATTGGGGGTCATTTCGTCTCCTCGACCGCATCAAGCCAGGCCAGCACGGACGACACGTCCGGCAGGCCGAAGGTGGCCGCCGTCTCGCGCGGCGGGCCGACCAGCACGCCGAAGCCGCCCAGTTCGGCGGCGGCGCGGAAGCCGTGTTCGTCGGTCAGGTCATCGCCCAGCATGATCGGGGTCGCGCCGGCAAAGGGCGCCTCGGCCATGAAGGCTTTCAGGGCCGTACCCTTGCTGGCGCCGGGCGTCTTCAGCTCGATGACCATGTTCCCGGGCTGCATGGTCAGGCCGGTCTCGTCGGCCAGTTCGCGGGTCAGCACCGCCGCGTCGGCGGCGGCCTCGGGCGCGCCGCGGAAATGCAGGCCGGCGGCGATGGTCTTGTCCTCGACCAGCACGCCGGGACGGGTGCGGGCGAAATCCTCGAAGGCCTGGACGGCGGTGCGGACGCCGGCGTCGGGCTCGGCGCGCAGCAGGGAGCCGTCCGGGCGACGGCGCTCGAGGCCGTGAATGCCGGAGGCGGCGGCCATGCTGCCGTCGGAGATGCGGTCGATCTCGGCGATGGTCCGGCCGCTGATGATGGCCACCCGACCGTTCAGGCGCGGCGCGAGAGCGCGCAGCACCTCAGTGCGACGCGGCTCCGGAACGACGGCGTCGGGCGTGTCGGCCAGTTCGGCCAACACCCCGTCGAGGTCCAGAAACAGCGCAGGGCGGATCAACTGCGTCGGCGGCGCGGGAAGGCGCACATCGGCGGCCGCGGAAGCGGCGTCGAGTGTCAGGTCAGACGTCCCCATGGGGTCGCTAACGCATCAAGTCCCGGACGGGTCCCTCAGCTTTGCATTTTTCTTCGCAGGTGCAGCATGACGGCGTTCGGTCGCGAAGATTGAGAAAACGGCCCGGATGGGCCATGTCCCCGCCATGACCGAAAAGCTGTCCGCCGATCCCGCCGCCATGATCGCCCGCGCCCGCGAGGTGACCCGGCTGAACATCGAGGCCCTGACAGCGCTGGAAGGCGCTATCGGCGAGGACATCGCCAAGGCCGTCGAGATCATCCTGTCGCGGCCTGGCTATCTGGTCGTCACCGGCATGGGCAAGTCGGGCCACATCGGCGGCAAGATCGCCGCGACCCTGGCCTCGACCGGCACCAACAGCTTCTTCGTGCACCCGGCCGAGATGAGCCACGGCGATCTGGGCATGCTGCGCAAGGACGTAACCCTGCTGGCCATCTCGAACTCGGGCGAGAGCCGCGAACTGCGCGATCCGCTGATCTACTGCCAGCGCGAGGGCATCCCGGTGATCGGCATCACCCAGCGGCCCAACAGTTTCCTCGGCCGCTCGTCGACCGTCTGCCTGACCATGCCGCAGGTGGCCGAAGCCTGCCCGAACGGCCTGGCGCCGACGACCTCGACCCTGATGACGCTGGCGCTGGGCGACGCCCTGGCCATGGTGCTGATGGATCGCCGCGGCTTCACCGCCGAGGACTTCGGCCTGCACCATCCGGGCGGCAAGCTGGGCATGAGCCTACAGAGCGTGCGCGACTGGATGGGCGATCGTCCGCCGGCGCCCGCGACCGTGCCCCTGACCGCGACCTTCGCCGAGGTCGTCTCGGCCATCACCGAGGGCCGCAAGGGCGCGACCGTGGTGACGAATGAGGGCGGGACGCTGGCCGGGATCGTCACCGACGGCGACGTCCGCCGCGCCTTCGCCCGCGACCTGACCGGCCTGACCGCCGCCGACGTCATGAGCCCCAAGCCGAAGACGATCAGCCCCGACGCCCGCATGAGCGACGCGATCGATCTGATGACCCAGAACAAGATCGCGACCCTGCTGGTGGTCGAGGATGACCGCCCTCTGGCCATCGTTCACATCGCCGAGCTGATGCAGGCGGGGTACGTGGGGTAGGGATTAGGGATTAGGGATTGGGCCGGGACCGTGATTGCTGCGCGAGCCTGAAAATCGCTCCCCTAATCCCCAATCCCTGGTCCCTAATTCCTACTTCAGTACGCCCGCATCCCGTCGATGTTGCCCGGCGGGGAGTAGCGGCAGGCAAGAACTGTCCGCTCCCCTTCCCTCACCGTGGCGCAGCCGACGTGGGTCGTGCCGCGCCAGACGATCTGGGTGTAGTGGCCCACGGCGGTCCAGTCGCCAGTCCGACTGACGTTCGGGAAGGCCGCGTGCCGGTAGAAGCGCTTCTCCGCGATCCATTCGCCGACCATCTGTTCGGGCGTCCAGGTGCGGCCGACGGTGCCGCTCCAGCCGGTCCAGAGGTTCTCGCCGTGGCCATGCGGGGCGGGATCGTGGCGGAACTCGCCGGTGCGCAGAAGTGCGTGGGCCCAAACCCGCGCCTCAGCCTCGAGACGGTCATCCCAGATCAGCGCCGGCGTCCGCGCGCGGCGGCGTTCGGCGTTGTGGGCGTCGAGGAGGCGGCGCTCGGTCGCGTTGGACGGACTCGAGTCGACAGGCGGCGCGGTCGGGCGGATTTCCCGCGCCTGATACTCGGGCTCGCCCGCCGCCGCCGGAGCGGACAGCAGGACCAGCGCAAGGATGACCGCGCCAGACTTCATGCTCAGCGCGCCTCCGCGCCGTCGCGCACCGGCGGTTCCTCGAACGGCTCGTCGACCAGGGCGCTCTCGACATCGTCACCAACGAAGGTGCGGGTCTCGGACGGGCGGCCCGGGTGCGCCAGGAACTCGGCCGTGGCGGACTCACGACGGGCGCGCATCTGGTCGGCGAGGTCCTTCAGATCGACGCCGGCCTTGCGAGCGAGGGTGAAGATGCCCTTGGTCGGCGCCTCCTCCTCCTCGAAATGGTGCTCGAGGATTTCGGACAGGACGTGGACCTTGGTGGCGTAGAAATGCTCGTCGGGGCCACCCGCCTCGATGTCGTTCATCAGCACCTTGGTGGCGTCGTGCTCGACATAGCCCTCGTCCAGCTTGCCGTCCGGAATTTCGCCGCGGCAAGCCGGATAGAGGATCTCCTCTTCCAGAATGGTGTGAACCTTCAACTCGAGCACCAGCTTCTCGGCCAGCCGCTTCTGCTCGGCCTTGCCCGAGGCCTTCTCGAACTGCTCGAACAGATCCTCGATCAGCCGGTGGTCCGCCTTCAGCAGGGCGATCGCGTCCATGTCGTCATAGGCCTGGGCCATCTCGGTCTCCTTTGTCCGGCAGGAGAAAGGCGCGCGCGGCGTTGCCGTTCCACTGAGAACAATTCGCGGTTCGTCCGCGTTGTCGGATCATCACCCCGGAGACGCGGAATGCTGGACCACATCGGCCTGGACGTGCCCGACATTGCAGCCTCGCGCGCCTTTCATGAACGGGCGCTGAAACCGCTGGGCTACCGCATCGTGCAGGAGATCAACGACGGTGAGACGACTGTCGTGATGTTCGGCGTGGGCGACGAGCCCGACTTCGTGATCGCGAACAAGGATCGGCCGGGCGAGGCGGCGCACATCGCCTTTCGCGCCGACACCCGTGCTCAGGTGGACGCCTTCCACGCCGCCGCGATTGAGGCCGGCGGAACGGACAACGGCGCGCCGGGGCTGAGACCGGAGTACGGGCCGAACTACTATGCGGCGTTCGTGATCGGGCCGGACGGGTTCAACATCGAGGCGGTCTGCCACGCGGCGGAATGACCCCGCGCCAACTCGTTACTTGACGTTGACGTAAACGTACGCTTTCTGGCGATCCAACGATCCGTCCTTATTGGAGACTGAGTCCCATGGCCGACGCCTACATCTACGACGCCGTGCGAACCCCGCGCGGCAAGGGCAAGAAGGACGGCTCGCTGCACGAGATCACCGCCCTGTCGCTCGCCACCCAGGTTCTGGAAGCCCTGCGCGACCGCAACGATCTGGATACCTCGAAGGTGGACGACGTCATCCTGGGCTGCGTCTCGCCCGTCGGCGAGCAGGGCGCGGACATCGCCCGCACGGCCGTTCTGAACGCCGGCTGGGCCCAGACGACCGCGGGCGTGCAGATCAACCGCTTCTGCGCCTCGGGTCTGGAAGCCGTGAACATGGCGGCGGCCAAGGTGAAATCCGGCGAGGCCGACTTCGCCGTCGGCGGCGGCGTCGAGGCCATGAGCCGCGTGCCGATGGGTTCGGACGGCGGCGCCTGGCCGGTGGACCCGAACTCGGCCTTCCCGACCTATTTCGTGCCGCAGGGCGTGTCGGCCGACATGATCGCCTCGAAGTGGGGCTTCAGCCGCGACGACGTCGACGCCTATTCGGTCGAGAGCCACAAGCGTTCGGCGAAGAGCTGGGCCGAGGGCCGGTTCAGGAACTCGGTCGTGCCGGTGAAGGACCAGCTGGGCCTGATCCGCCTGGACCATGACGAGACCATCCGTCCGAACACGGACATGCAGACCCTCGGCGCCCTGAACCCCTCGTTCGCGGCCATGGGCGGCATGGCGTTCGACGCCGTGATCAACCAGCGCTACCCCGAGGTCGAGGCCGTCAACCACGTGCACACCCCGGGCAACAGCTCGGGCATCGTGGACGGCTCGGCCGGCGTGCTGATCGGCTCGCTGGAAGCCGGCAAGGCGCTGGGCCTGAAGCCACGCGCGAAGATCCGCGGCGCCGCCTCGATCGGCTCGGAGCCGTCGATCATGCTGACCGGCCCGGAGTTCGTGGCCAACAAGCTGCTGGGCAAGCTGGGCATGTCGAAAACCGACATCGACCTGTGGGAGCTGAACGAGGCCTTCGCCGCCGTCGTCCTGCGCTTCATGCAGGCGCTCGATATCCCGCATGACCAGATCAACGTCTGCGGCGGCGCCATCGCCATGGGCCACCCGCTGGGCGCCACCGGCGCGATGATCACCGGCGTGGTGCTGGACGAGCTGGAGCGCTCGGACAAGGAAACCGCCCTGATCACCCTGTGCATCGGCGGCGGCATGGGCACCGCCACCGTCATCGAACGCGTCTGATCCGGGAGCTGATCGACATGGAAAACTTCAAGATCGACGTCGACGCCGACGGCATCGCCCTGATCACCTTCGACGTCCCGGGACGGTCGATGAACACCCTGACCGGCTCAGTCATGGACGAGATCCCGCAGTGGGTCGAACGCATCAGGACCGATGACGCCATCAAGGGCGCCGTCGTGACCTCGGGCAAGGCCTCGGGCTTCTGCGCGGGCGCCGACCTGGGTGACATCGCCGGCGGCATGATCGGCGGGACCAGCCTGCAGGACGCGTTCGACGCGGGCTGGAGGATGAACGGCGCCCTGCGCGCGCTGGAGACCTGCGGCAAGCCGGTGGCCGCGGCCATCAACGGCCTGGCGCTGGGCGGCGGTCTTGAGCTGACGCTGGCCTGTCACTACCGCGTGGTCGGCGACAGCCCGAAGATCCAGCTGGGCCTGCCCGAGATCAAGGTGGGCCTGTTCCCCGGCGGCGGCGGCACGCAGCGCCTGACGCGCCTGATCGGCGTGCAGGCGGCGATGATGGCCATGACCGAGGGCAAGTCCTTCCGCCCGAACGACGCCAAGGGCGCGGGCTTCGTGCATGAGGTCGTGCCGGTCGGGACCGAGGTCGAGGCCGCAAAGGCCTGGATCAAGGGCGGCGGCAAGGCGGCCCAGCCGTGGGACGACAAGGGCTTCAAACTGCCCGGCGGCGGCCCCTACCATCCGGTCGGCGTGCAGAACTTCATCGTCGGCAATGCGATGATCCGCAAGCAGACCTACGGCAACTATCCGGCCGCGACCAACCTGATGAAGGCCGTCTACGAGGGCATTCAGGTGCCGATGGATGCGGCCCTGAGGATCGAGACCCGCTACTTCATCAAGACCCTGATGACGCCGCAGGCGCAGGCCATGATCCGCTCGCTGTTCCTCAGCAAGCAGGAGCTGGACAAGGGCGCCGTGCGTCCGGCCGGCGTGCCGAAGTCCGACCCGAAGAAGGTCACGGTGCTGGGCGCCGGCATGATGGGCGCGGGCATCGCCTATGTGAACGCCATGGCCGGGATCGAGACCATCCTGATCGACCGCGACCAGGAGGCCTCCGACAAGGGCAAGGCGCACGTCGAGGAGCTGCTGAAGAAGCGCCTGTCGCGCGGTCAGCTGACGCAGGACAAGTATGACGCCCTGCTCGGCTCGGTCACGGCGACCACCGACTACGACCTGATCAAGGGCTCGGACCTGGTCATCGAGGCTGTGTTCGAGAACCGCGAGATCAAGGCCGATGTGACGAAGCGGGCCGAGGCGCAACTGGCGCCGGGCGCCATCTTCGGCTCGAACACCTCGACCCTGCCGATCACCGGTCTGGCCGAGGCGTCGGTGCGTCCCGAGGACTTCATCGGCATCCACTTCTTCTCGCCGGTCGACAAGATGATGCTGGTCGAGATCATCCTGGGCGAGAAGACGGGCGAGGCGGCGATCGCGAAGTCGCTCGACTACGTCCAGAAGATCAAGAAGACGCCGATCGTCGTGAACGACGGCCGCGGCTTCTACACCTCGCGCTGCTTCGCCACCTATGTCGCCGAAGGTCTGGCGATGCTGGAGGAGGGCTACGCCCCGGCGCTGATTGACAACATCGGCCGGATGACGGGCATGCCGCGCGGGCCGCTGGAGATGCACGACGACGTCGCGCTGGATCTGAGCGTCAAGGTCGCCAAACAGACCGCCATCGACCTCGGCGACAAGTATGTGCCGCTGCAGGGGGCCGAGATCGTTCGCAAGATGGTCGAGGACCTGGGCCGGTACGGCCGCAAGAACGGCATGGGCTTCTACGATTATTCGACCAAGCCCAAGACGCTGTGGAAGGGCCTGTCGGACCTCGCCCCGGTGACGATCAACGACTCGACGCCCGAGCTGGTCGCCGACCAGAAGCAGCGCCTGCTGTACCGTCAGGCCGTCGAAGTCGCCAAATGCTGGGACGAGGGGGTGATCAACGACCCGCGCGAGGCGGATGTCGGCGCCATCCTGGCCTGGGGCTTCGCGCCCTGGACCGGCGGGCCGATCACCTTCATTGACCAGACCGGCCTGAAGGCCTTCGTGGCCAAGGCGGATGAATACGCCGAACGCTATGGCGACCGCTTCAAGGTCCCGCAGTTCCTGCGCGACATGGCTGCCGAGGGCCGGACCTTCTACGGCGACTTCGCCGGCAAGCAGAAGGCGGCGGCCTAGGTCGCCTCCTCAAGACGGACGGACGAAGGGGACGCTGCGGCGTCCCCTTTTTCGTTGCGGCTTGACCTGCGCCTGACAGCGCCGCACCCCTTGGACTTCGCAACCGGAGCCGCTCCATGATCCGCGCCGCCGCCCTCGCCTTCCTGCTCGCCGGGACAGCCTTCAGCGCGCAGGCGCAGGATCTGCTGATCCGGGGCGGGCCGATCTATACCGGGGTGGAGGCCAATCCGACGGCGGAGACGGTGCAGGTGCGCGGCGGGCGGATCGCCTATGTCGGACCAGCCGCGGGCGCGCCGGATGCGACCGGGCTGGAGGTCGTGGACCTGAAGGGCTCCGCCATGTTCCCCGGCTTCACCGATGGCCACGCCCATCTGGACGGGATCGGCTGGCGGGAGCTGACGCTGAACCTCGAAGGCTCGAGCTCCGTCGCCGATGCGATGGCGAAGCTGGCGGCGTGGGCGCAGGCGCACCCGGAAGGGCAGATCGTCGGGCGCGGCTGGATCGAGACGCACTGGCCGGAAGACCGCTTCCTGACCGCCGCCGATCTGGACGCGGCGGCTCCAGGACGGATGGTCCTGCTGAGCCGGGCGGACGGACATGCGGTGGTGGCGTCGAGCGCGGCCCTGACCGCGGCGGGCATCGACGGTTCGACGCCAGCGCCGACCGGCGGGGAAATCCTGAAGGGTCCGGACGGGCGGCCGACCGGACTGCTGGTCGACGCCGCCGAGCAGCTGGTCGCGCGCCTGACCCCGCAGGCCGATCCGGAGGCGACGCGGGAGGCCTATCGCGCCGGCTTCCGCGTCGAGGCGGCCTATGGCTGGACCGGCGTCCACTTCATGAGCGCGCCGTGGAAGGACATCCCGCTGCTCGAGCAGATGGCCCGCGACGGCGAGGCGCCGCTACGCATCTACAACAGCGTCACGCCTGACGGCGCGGCCGAGCTGATCGCCGGCGGGCCGCGGAATGTGGCCGACGGCCGGATCATCACCCGGGCGATCAAATACTACGCGGACGGCGCGCTGGGCTCGCGGGGCGCGGCGCTGTTCGCCCCCTATTCGGACCGGCCGGACACCACCGGCCTGATGCAGATCACGGCGGAGGAGATCGGGCCGCTGTACCAGGCGGCGCTGCGCGGCGGCATCCAGATCGCGACCCATGCGATCGGCGACCGCGGCAACGCCTCGGTGGCGAGCTGGTACGCCTCGGCGCTGGAAGACGTGCCGCCGTCCGAGCGGCCGAACGGGCAGGATGTGCGCTGGCGGATCGAGCATGCGCAAGTCCTGCGGCCCTCCGACTATGCCTACTTCGCCAACCTGCCGATCATCGCCTCGATGCAGCCGAGCCACGCCATCGGCGACCTGCATTTCGCCCCCGCCCGCCTCGGCGACCGGCGGCTGGACGGGGCCTATGCCTGGCACAGCCTGACCGACATGGGCGTCATCGTCGTCGGCGGGTCGGACGCCCCGGTCGAGCGGGGCGCGCCGCTGATCGAGTTCTACGCCGCCGTCGCCCGCCGCGACCTGCAGGGCTTCCAGGGCCCGGACTGGCGACCGCAGGAGGCCGTGGACCGGGCGACCGCGCTGAAGATGTTCACCCTGTGGCCGGCGTACGCCAGCTTCCGCGAGACCGAACTGGGCACCATCGAGGTGGGCAAGCGCGCCGACTTCACCGCCTTCGACGTGGACCTGATGACGGCGCCGTTCGCCGACATCCCCAACGGCAAGGCGACCCTGACCGTCGTGGATGGCGTGATCGTTCATCGCGCCGACTGAACGCGAAAACGGGGCGGCCTTGCGACCGCCCCGTCTTGAGCTCTGAAGCCGTTCGCCGTAAGGCTGCGTCCGGCTCCGCGGGCATGATGTAGTGGTAGCCTGAAAGCTTCCCAAGCTTTTCGTGCGGGTTCGATTCCCGCTGCCCGCTCCAGCTTCTCCCCTACTCCACCCGTTCCGCCGTCACGCCCCGTTGGGCGAGGATGGACTGGACGCTGTCGTCGCCCGCCAGGTGGGCGGCGCCGACGGCGATGAAGGCGGTGCCCGAGCCGGCGAGGATCTGCTGGATCTGGTTCGCCCAGTTGGTGTTCCGGTTCGTCAGCATGGCGTCATAGACGACCTGGCTGTCCTGCTTCATTTCCTGAACGATCAGGCGATCCAGTGCCTCGACGTCGCCGCGCGACCAGTCGCTGACCATGGCGTCGACCATGACGTGGGCGTTCTCGTAGTCCTCCAGCGTGCTGCGCAGGAAGGCGAGCTGCTCCTGTTCCGGCAGTTCGGCGAGAATGCGGATCTGGGAGTCGATGGTCTCGAAGGCCTTGATCGGCTTGCCGGCGGCCTGGGCGCGACCCTTCAGAACCAGCTCGACGCCCGACTGCGGATCGTAGCCGGCCTTGACCAGCGGCGCGACGCTGAGCGTAAGGGCGGCGAACCACGGACGCAGCATGTCGACCTGGCCCGCCGGCATGCCGATACCCGTCGCGGCGGCGTTGAGTTCGGCCATCTCCTCGGCGGTCAGCAGGGAGGACAGCGGGCGCTGGGGCGAGATGCCGTACTGCTGGATCAGCGGCATCATGGCGGCGGCGTCATCGGGGTTGGAGATCTCGAACCAGACCTCGTCGGCGCTGTCGAAGGCGCGGTCCACGGCATCGGTGCCCCAGGCCGTGGTCGGGCGCAGGACGTGCACGGTGCCGAACAGATAGATGGTCGAGTCGGCGTCGCGGACGACCCACAGGGCCGGGCCGGCGCCCTCGGCGCGGGGAACCTCGCGGGCGGCCGCAGCCGGAGCCGCGGTCTGGGCCCAGGTGGCGTTCGGCTGGAAGGCGATGGCGCCGGCGAGCGTCAGGCCCAGGACGGTTCCGAGGGCGGTGCGGCCGGCGGAAGCGGCGGCGCGGGAGAGGCGGCGAGCGAAGGTCATGACAGGACTCCTTGGTCGGGATTCAGGCGGTTTCAGGGAGAGGAAGGATCAGGCGGCGAGGCCGCGGCGCATGGTCACGATCATCGAGACCACCAGATAGACGCCCATCAGGACGACGTAGGCGTCCCAGGCGGTGATCGGCGCCACGGCGGACAGGCGTTCCGCGGCAGCCCAGAGGAAGAGCAGGCCCTGGCCGAGCCAGAAGGTGACGGCGCCGGCCTCGACCACGATGCGACGGAACAGCTCGTCGACCGTTCGGTACAGGTGGAAGTTCAGCACGGTGTGCAGGACCAGCAAGGCCGCGACGGCCGCCAGCGAGAGGCCGACCGGAGCGCCGACGGACGAGAGGATCATCGGCAGGGGGAGGATCAGGCCCGAGAGGATCAGGATGGCCGACTGCAGGCGGACTTCGCGCACCTCGCCGTCACCGGCAGGGCCCTCAAGGTTGAGCGTCTTGCCCAGACCCTTCCGATCGAGGGAGCGGATGGCGGTGGCGAGGCTGGCGACGACCATGATGGCGGCCAGAAGGACGGCGACCACGTCTGCCCAGCGGACGGCCGACAGGTCGGGCTCGATCCCCGGGAAATAATCATAGGCCAGCTGGCCGACGAAGTAGCCCAGGACGCCGCAGACGGCTCCGGCGGCGAGCGCCTTGATGAGGGTGCGGGCCCCGTTGGACATGGAGGCGGGGAAGAGGCGGGACATGCTCAGCTCTCCTGTTCCGAAAAGATGGATTCGATGGGTTGGCCGAAGACCCGGCCGATCTTGAAGGCGAGGGGCAGGGACGGGTCGTAGCGACCGGTCTCCAGCGCGTTGACGGTCTGGCGGGAGACGCCGAGGGCTTCGGCCAGATCGGCCTGGCTCCAGTTGCGCTCGGCGCGCAGCACCTTGAGGCGGTTGTTCATGACCGGGCCCTCACCGACGCTGCGCCCACCAGACGGCCCAGGCGATGCCGTAGCCGATCACCTGACAGAGCAGGACGACGACCATGCCGCCGGCGAAGAGCTGGTTCATGTCCAGTCCGCCGAGTTCGGCTTCGATCGGGCGACTGAGGGCCGTGAGCAGGAAGACGGCGCCGACGATCATGCCGCTGCACCCGCCCCACCACCACGCCCACTTGTGGGCCTCGCGGGCGGCCTCATCGATGCCGCGCCACCACCAGACGCCGACGAGCAGGGCCGCGCCGAGGGCGGCGGCGTTGACCAGAAGGGTCAACAGCAGGCCGGTCATGCCGGGCCATGCGCCGAAGTAGCTGCTGCCCAGCGCTCCGAACACGCCGGCGACCAGGGTCAGCCCCAGGGCGCCGAGGTAGCCGATGGTTCCGCCGAAAGCCGGCCGGGGTTTTGGATCGCTCATGACAAGGTCCCACGTCTGTTTGACAAGGGTGTTTTACATCACCTGACACGCATGTCAAGCAACCTTGTCAAACAGACAATCGAGCTTGTCTTACCCGCCGTCGGCGAGCTTCAGCTTGGGAGCTTCGGTCAGTTCCGGACGGCTGAAGGCGCGGGGGCTCTGCTCGACGGGCCCGAGCTCCGGAAGCTCCTTGCCCTCGTGGTCGACATGCAGGTCCTCGAAGCGGCGGGCCGAGACCATGACCTGGCTTTCGAGCGAACCGACGAACTGGTTGTACTTGCCAACCGCCGTGTCGAGCGCGCGGCCGACGGCGGCGGCGTGGCCGCCCATGACCGACAGGCGCTTGTAGAGCTCCTTGCCGAGACGGGCGACGTCCTCGGCGTTCTTCGCCTGCTCCTCGGCGCGCCAGCCGTAGGCGACGGCCTTGCACAGGGCGAACAGGGTGGTCGGGGTGACGATGACGACGCGCGAGGCCATGGCGTCGGTCAGCAGATTGGGCTCGTGATCCAGCGCCGCGGCGAGGAAGGCGTCGCCGGGCACGAACAGGGCGACGAAGTCCGGGCTGGGCTTGAACTGGTCCTGATAGGCCTTGGACGCCAGCTGCCGCATGTGGGTCTTCAGGCTGGCGGCGATGCGCAGGGAGCGGGCGCGGGCGCGGGCGTCCTCGTCGCCCTGATCGGCCTCGTCATCGAAGGCCAGCGGCACCTTGGCGTCGATCACGAACATGCCTCCGCCCGGCAGGCGGACGATGAAGTCGGGGCGTTGCTGGCGGCCGGCATCGTCGGCGTTGGAGGTCTGCTCCTCGAAGTCGAAACGGCCCGCCATGCCGGCGGCTTCCAGCACATTACGGCAGGTCTGCTCCCCCCATCGGCCGCGACGGCCGGTGTTGCCGCGCAGGGCCTCGGTCAGCTTGCGGGCCTCGTCGCGGGTAGCGGTCGAGGCGGTCATCAGCTGAGCCAGCTGTTCCTTCAGTCCGCCGGTCTCCTCGGCGCGGGTCTTCTCCAGCGCGGCGACATGCTCCTGAAACTTCGCCAGGGTCTCGGCGACAGGCTTCAGTTGGGCGTCCATCCGCTGCTGGGCCATCAGCTCACGATTGCGGAAGGATTCGTCGGTGCGCTTCAGCAGTTCGTCGGCGGCGGTCTGGGCCGACTGGAGCGACTGGGCGCGCAGGAACTCGGCATTGGTCGCAGCGGCGTCCTCGGCCAGCCGCATCCGGGCCTCGACCTCGGCGTGGCGCTCGCGCAGCTCCCAGGCGCGGGTTTCGGCGGCGGCGGCGCGGCGGCGCTCCATCAGGGCCCAGATCAGGGCGATCAGGGCGACGACGGCGGCGGCGAGCGCAGGAGCGAGCGAGGCGTTCATGCTCCGTTCCTTACCGGGAGTCGCCGCCGAACAACACAGTGCGAGTCGTCCGGAAATATCGGCTGAGGTCGGTCATCCGCCGACCCTGCCGGCATGATGCGTCAAAAACGGTCGTACGCCCTCAGGCCGGGCGGCGGGCGCGCAGGGCCTGGACGATGGTGCCGTCGTCGAGCCAGTCCAGTTCGCCGCCGACGGGGACGCCGCGGGCCAGGGAAGTGATCTCGACCTCCGCGCCGGCGAGGCGCTCGGCGATGTAGTGGGCGGTGGTCTGGCCATCGACCGTGGCCGGCAGGGCGAGGACGACCTCCTTGGCCTCCCCGCCCCTGACGCGGCCGACCAGTTCGGCGATGCGCAGGGCGCCTGGACCGACGCCATCCAACGCCGACAGCAGGCCGCCCAACACATGGTATTTGCCGCGGAAAGCGCCCGAGCGCTCCATGGCCCACAGGGCGCCGGCCTCCTCGACCACGCAGATCAGGCCGTTGTTGCGGGCCGTGTCCGAGCAGATCGAGCAGGGATTGCGGGTGTCCGGCGCGCCGCAGACCGAGCAGGACGACACCTTCTCGGCCGTCTCGGCCAGCGAGGCGGCGAGCGGCACCAAGAGCTGTTCGCGCTTCTTCAGCAGGGCCAGGGCCGCGCGACGGGCCGAGCGCGGCCCCATGCCCGGCAGCTTGGCCAGCAGGCTGATGAGCCGCTCGATTTCCGGCCCGGCGGACGCGGCCATCAGAAGAGTTTCGGCATCCCCGGGATGTTCATCCCGGCCATCGGGCCCGCGGCGTCGCGCATCAGGGCCGAGTTGACCTCGTCCAGCTTGCGCTTGGCGTCGGCGTGGGCGGCCACGATCAGGTCGGCAAGGATCTCGCCCTCGCCCGGCGCCATCAGGCTGTCGTCGATGGTGACCGAGGTCACCTCGCCGGCGCCCTTGAGGGACAGGGTGACGAGGCCGCCGCCGGAGGTGCCGGAAGCGGTGGTTTCAGCCATGCGGGCCTGGGCGTCCTGCAGCCGTTGCTGCATCTGCTGGGCCTGCTGCATCAGGGCGTTGAGGTCTTTCATAGGCCCTAGATAGGGGTTTCGCGCGCGCGGGGACAGGGGCTGCGTCCGCGCACCTTGCTCGTTGCTCCCTCTTCCACCGTCAGCCTCGGGCTTGACCCGAGGGTCGGGGGGCGAGCCGCACTCGATCGACGACGTTGGACACAGACAGGCGCGTCATCCCTGCGATCTGAGACGCACAATGTCCGGCCCTCGGGTCAAGCCCGAGGGGGGCGGGGCTGGGGAAGCGAGACGATCAGCAACAGATTTTGTTGCGATAGCCCTTGGCGCCACATCGTGATGACCTATTTTGCATTCGCTGTTGTTACAGTTCTTATTCTGGATAGACCGTCATGGCTTTCGACTCTCACACGACCCGCGACCTTCCGGTGACCGACGCCGTGCTGGCGCAGCTGTTCACCGAGGCCCGCACCCGCAATGGCTGGACCGACCGGCCGGTGGACCCGGCCCTGCTGCACCAGCTGTACGAGCTGACCAAATTCGGACCGACGGCGGTGAACAACACCCCGGCCCGCTTCATCTTCGTGACCTCGCCGGAGGCCAAGGCGCGCCTCGCGCCGCACATGTCCGAGGGCAACCGCGCCAAGACGATGCAGGCGCCGGTGACGGTGATCATCGGCATGGATCTGGACTTCCCCGAGACCCTGCCGACCCTGTTCCCGCACGCCCCGGGCGCCAAGGACTGGTTCGCCGACGAGGCCGCGCGCCGCGAGAGCGCCTTCCGCAACTCGTCGCTGCAGGGCGGCTATCTGACCATCGCCGCGCGGTCGCTGGGTCTGGACGTCGGCCCGATGTCGGGCTTCGACCCGGCCGGCGTGAAGGCCGAGTTCTTCCCCGACAGAAATGTCGAGCCGAACTTCATCATGAACCTGGGCTATGGCTCGGACGAAAACCTGTTCCCCCGGTCGCCGCGCCTGTCGTTCGATGAGGCGGCGGCGATCGTCTGAGGCTCAGCGCTCCGACGGCAGGGTCAGACGCAGCACCGCTGCGTCGACCTGGCCGTCGAACAGCAGGCGGGCCGCGGCTTCCGGTGCGGCGAATCCGTCCGACAGGCCGGCCTCGGCCCCCTCGGCATTGAGGGATATCGCCGTGACGATGATCCGGTCGGGCATGGACACCGTCGCAATTCCCGCCAGGCTACGCTTGCCCTCCGTCGTCTCCAGCCTGAGACACTGATAGGCCGTCACGGCTCCAAAGCGGGCCACCCTGACGTCGAACGCCGTCGCATCGGGATAGCGCGCCCGGCACTCGTCCTCCGTGGTGTCGTGCGTGCGCCCCGGGCGATCACCGACACCGGGATCGCCGAACCGGCCGACCGCAACGCTGACGCCGAAATTGACCTTGTGGCTCCGCTCGAGCGTCGCGGCCTCGGAGACCACGCTGGCCGCCATGGACCGCACCTCGGCCTCGGTCGACGATGGGGCTGGAAGTCCCCCCTCGGCTGCGACCTCGGCCAGCATCCGGTCAAAGGCGCGGACATAGCCGTCGACGGCGACCTCCGGAGTCTGGTTGATCGAGATGATGGCGACGCGGGGCTCAGCCTGCGCCGCGACCGGGCCCGGCGCGCAGAGCGAAAGCGCGAGTGCGGCGAGGATGAAGCGCAGGGTCATTGGGCAGTCCCCGGCCGCACGGGTGTCGAGCTTTCCAGGGCGCGGCGCACCCGATCCAGACGCGCGAGCGCCTCATCCTGGGAAAGGGCGCCATCGGTCCGGTCCCGCATCAGAAACAAGGCCAGGGCGTAGTCGTCGATCGCCGCGGACAGCGCGACCACCCCTTCGATGTGATCGATGAGGCTCTGACGCGCCCGTGCGCCATCCGCCGGCGTGTTCATGCCGATGCCGAGCCAGCCGGACATGCGGCGCCCGCCGCCTTCCGCAAATCCTCTGGAAACCAGCACCCAGGTTCCCGGCTCGACGCCCTTGAAAAGCAGGACGCACTGGTAGCCGCGCATCTCCTCGCGGACGTAGCGGCGGAAGTGGACGACCTCGAGAAACTCCTTGTCCTCCTCGACGCAATCGCGGGCGTCGTCGAGGACCGTGAGGCCGTCCGGCTCGGGCGGGAGGCCTTCCGGCGCACGGGTCGTGTCGAACTCGAAATGGACAGAGGTGTCCCACTCCCCGTCGATGTCACGATCTGCGTTCAGCAGCGGCAAGGCCTCGGCGACCGGGCCCGTCAGATGCTCGCGGGACATGAACCGGTCAGCAGGCACGCCGGCCGCCTCGAACAACGGCGTCATCTCCCTCACGATCATGTCGACCGCTCCGGTGACCTCGGACCGCACAGGCGTTTCCTGCGCAGCAGCGGGCGCGGCGCACAGCAGGACGGCGGCGCACAGCGCGGTTCGCGATCGGTATCTCATGGTCGTCCCCCCTCAGCAGGGCGAACGATGATCCGCGAAGGCGCGGACGGCTATGGCCCGAGGGCGTCCTGACAGGTTTCGTCAGTCCAGAGGCAGGGGCGCGAGGAAGCGGTGAATGTCGTCGACCAGCAGGCGTGGCTCCTCGGCGGCGAGGAAGTGTCCGCCCCGCGCGGTCACGCCATACGAGAGATCGTTGAATGACCGGCGGGCGTACTCCGACGGACAGAGGTCAACCTTCTCCAGTGTCAGGAAAAGGCGTGCCGGAATGTCGATGCCGACGTTGGACGGCGAACGCGTCGTCGCGTTCTCGAAATACATTCGCATCGACGAGCCGATCGTGCCGGTGAACCAGTAGACGCTCACCAGCGTCAGCAGCGTGTCGCGCGACAGGATGGTGTCGAGATCACCGCCGCATTCGCTCCAGCTGCGCCACTTCTCCAGCACCCAGGCGGCGAGGCCGGCGGGCGAGTCGTTCAGGCCGACCGCGGCGCTCTGCGGCTTCGTGCGCTGAAGGTGCCAGTAGCCGCCCTCGTCCCGCTCCCAGTCCTTCACATAGTCGAGCCATTCGGCCTCGGCCGGTGACAGGTCCGGGGTGTCCGCCGGGGTAGGCGCGGCCATGGTGTGGATCGCCGCCACATGGGCGGTGTGGTGTCGGCCCAGGGCGTTGACCACATGGGCGCCGATGTCGCCGCCGTGGGCGAAGAAGCGGGAATAGCCGAGCACGTCGCGCATCAGCCTGACCCAGAGGGCGGCGACGGCGCTGGAGTTCATGCCTCCCGAGCGCGGCGCGGACGAGAAGCCGTAGCCCGGCATGGAGGGCGCGATGACGTCGAACGAACAGGCCGGATCGCCGCCGTGCGCCGCGGGGTCGGTCAGCATGGGAATCAGGTCGGCGAATTCGCAGAAGGCGCTGGGCCAGCCGTGGGCCAGCAGAAGCGGCCGCGGGTTGGGCCCCTTGCCGCGAACGTGGACGAAATGGATGTCGAGATCGTCGATGCGGGCCTTGAACTGTGGCAGGGCATTCAGCTTCGCCTCGGCCGCGCGCCAGTCGAAACCGTCCTGCCAGTAGCGGCAGATGTCGGCGAGGTAGTCGAGGTCGCCGCCATCGCTCCAGCCCCGACCCGGCACGGAGTCAGGCCAGCGGGTGTCGGCCAGTCTTCGCCGCAGATCGGCGATGGCCGCGTCGGGAATGTCGATGGTGAAGGGGGTGGCCTGGAGACTGCGTTCGACGTCCATTGTCCGCGGGTGTTTGAGCGCGCTTCGGTCGGCACCATTCGGTCATGCGGCGGGGCTGTCAAACGTGACAGGAACAGCTCCGGAGAGCGGCGAATTCGTTACCCGCAACCCTCAGTCCAGATCGGTCTGGATCCACTCGGGCGAGTGATGGATGTCGATGGTCTGGAGGCGGCCGGGGCCGAGGTTCTCGAACCGGTGCGGGACGCCGGCGGGGCCGAAGACAACTTCCCCCTGCCCCGCCTCCAGCGTCAGGTCGCCCACGAAGAAGCGGGCGCGGCCTTCGACGATGATGAAGGTCTCGTCGTAGGGGTGGACGTGCAGCCGGGGACCGATCCCGATCTCGTCCGTGCCGTAGGCGAGGACTGTGACCTCGGAGCCGAAGGTCAGGCCGGGGAGCGAGCCGCGCCACGGGCCGTCCTTCGCCGGATCGAACAGGCGGGCCTTGCCGGCGGGGCGGCCGTCGGGCGTGACCGATGCGGGATCGAAGTCTCTGCGCGCCATGGGGCGTCTCTCCTCGCGGGCGGTGGCTCAGTCCTCGTCGTCGGCGCCGGCCTCGTCGGGGATGGCCGGCAGTTCGACCGGGGCGGCGATGGTGCGGATCTCGCCCAGTTTCGCGCCCGGGAAGGCCTCCATGATCGCCTTGACGAAGGGATCGGCCTCGACCTCGGCGCGCTCGGCGGCGCGCTTGCGGCGATCGACCTCGATCATGGTCTCGCCGCCGCCCTGGCCGTTGGCGGCGATCAGCCAGGTCCGGCCGGTCCATTCCTTCAGGCGGGAAGACAGCTTGCGGGCCAGATCGACCGGGGCGCCCTCGACGCTTTCATAGGTGATGGCGCCGGGCTTGAAGGCGACCGGCCGGACGAAGCGTTCGACGTCCATCTGCAGGCCGACCTCGCGCTTCTCGCCGATCAGGGCGACGACCTGCTCGAACGACTGCGGATCGGGCAGGGCCGGCGCGGCGACGGGGCGGGCAGCAAGCTGGGCCGAGGCGCCGCCACCACCACCGCCGCCGGACGGACCGCGGGAGGCCGGACCGCCGCCGACGGGCTCGCCGTCGCGGAGGGCCTTCAGCGCCTCCTCCGGCCCCGGCAGGTCGGCGGCGTAGGCGAGACGGACGATGGCCATCTCCACCGCGTCGGCCGGATTGGGCGCGCGGCGGACCTCGTCCAGCGCCTTGAGCAGCATCTGCCAGACCCGCGACAGGGTGCCGGCCGAGATGACCGCGCCCAGCGCCGCCAGCTTCTGCGCCTGATCGTTGGGCAGGCGGGTGGCGTTCGGCCCCAGCATCTTGGCGACCGAGGCGGCGTGGCAATGCTCCAGCAGGTCGTTGGTCACCTGCACCGGATCGGCGCCGTAGCCGTAGAGGGTGCGGAACAGCTCCAGCGCCTCGGGCGTGCGGCCGGCCATGACGGCCTCGAACAGGGCGATGGTCTGGGTGCGGTCGGCCAGACCCAGCATGTCGCGGACCGTCTCGGACTTCACGGTCTCGCCGCGCTCGGCCTGAACCAGGGCCTGATCCAGCAGGGACAGGCCGTCGCGGACGGAGCCCTCGGCGGCGCGGGCGATCAGGGCCAGGGCCTCCTGCTCGATCTTCATGCCCTCGCGACCGGCGACGCGGTCGAGGTGCTCGACCAGGATCTCGGGCTCGACGCGGCGCAGGTCGAAGCGCTGGCAGCGGCTGAGAATGGTGACCGGGACCTTGCGGATCTCGGTCGTGGCGAAGATGAATTTCGCGTGCGGCGGAGGCTCCTCCAGCGTCTTCAGCAGGGCGTTGAACGCCTGCGTCGACAGCATGTGGACCTCGTCGAGGACGTAGACCTTGTAGCGCGCCTCGACCGGGGCGTACCGAACGCTCTCCAGGATGTCGCGGATGTCGTTGACGCCCGTGTGCGAGGCGGCGTCCATCTCCATGACGTCCATGTGCTGGCCGGCCATGATGGCGGCGTCGTGCACGCCGGTCGCTGACAGTTCCAGCGACGGGCGGTCGATGACGTCGGTCTCGTTGTTCAGGGCGCGGGCCAGCAGACGGGCCGTGGTCGTCTTGCCGACCCCCCGCACGCCGGTGAGCATGAAGGCGTGAGCGATGCGGCCGGTGGCGAAGGCGTTGGTCAGGGTGCGGACCATGGCCTCCTGGCCGATCAGGTCCTCGAAGGTGCGCGGCCGGTATTTGCGCGCAAGAACGGTGTAGGCCTCGCCCTCGGCCTCAACGGGTTCGGCGGCGGGCGGCGCCTTCGTCGGCGCGACAGCGGCTTCGGCGAGGGCGACTTCCCTGGCCGGCTCGGGCGCGACAGGCGGCGCGCCGAACATGTCGTCGGTATTGGGATCGCGCTCCTCGGCCTCGGCCTCGGGGGCGTCCTCGTCCCACGGGGGACCATCGAGACTCGGGTCGACGTCGCTCATGCCCGATCCTTAGCGCGACAGGGGGCGGCTGCCACCCCCTGCGCGCGCCGGACCCCGATTTCGCCGGGGATGAGCGGTGTGGATCAGTCGGTCATGTCGCGGATCTGGCCGCCGTTGTCCTTGATCCGCTGGATGACCTGCTTGTGCAGCCAGATGTTCATCGAGGCCGTGTCCGACTTGTCGCCGGTATAGCCCAGCTCATCGGCCAGCTCCTTCCGCTCGGCCAGCGAGCTGTCCATGCCGGTCAGCTTCATCAGATCGACGATCGAGGTGCGCCAGTTGAGCTTCTGGTCGCGCTGCTCGTTCATGAAGTCGAGGATGCCGTCGACGTCGACAGGCGCAGCTGCAGCGGGCGCGGCGGCCGGCGCGGCCGTAGGGGCGGGCGTCGAGACGGGCGGCGGCGTCACGGGGGCCGAGGCCGGCGCGTCGCGCTTCTTGAAGATGCGGCCGAGGATGTTGCCGAGAATGCTCATGACGTCAGCTCCACATTGGTGAAGCTTGAAGAGCGGACGGCGCGCGCGTCGGTTCCGCACCCTCAGGGTCCGACGGACGACATTGCGTTGAGGGAAGAGGTGGAGACCGCGACCCGAAGGTGAATTCGTTGTGGCTGCTGCCTTCCGGCCCTGACCAGATTGGCGAAGCCTTCGCCCGCGATCTCCGATCGGGGATATGGCGGTTTGCTCTCGCCGATGCAAGCGCCGCCTTGCTAGACAGGGGCATGGCTCTCCCCGCGATCAACACCTTCGCCGGCAATCCGCTCGACCGGGCCGGCGACCGCCGCAACGATCCTGAATGGCTGGCCGAGCAGGCGGAGAATCCTGACGCCCTCGCCATGGTCGTCTGGCAGGGCAAGCCGCTGGTCGAGGAAACCGCAAAGGGGCCGCGCCTCGCCTGGCTGGCGCTGAAGCACGCCCGCGCCGTCGTGCCGGATCGCGAACTGTTCCTCGGCCTGTGGAACGGAGCCCCGGTCTTCGCCGTCGAGGTCGAGGGGCCGGTCGATCCGTCGGCGGGGCCTCTGCAAGGCTTGGGTGGGTTCCCCGAGATGCGCGAGGCGGCGGCGATCCTGCCCGGGCCTGACGCGGCGATGGCGGGCACGGCCAAGAGCCTGTTCGACTGGCGGGCACGGCACGGCTTCTGTTCAGCCTGTGGTCAGGAGAGCGAGACGGCGTGCGGCGGCTGGAAACGGATCTGCGCCGCCTGCGGGACCGAGCATTTCCCGCGCGTCGATCCGGTGACCATCATGCTGGCGATCTACAGGGGCGGCGATGAGCCCCGCTGCCTGCTGGGCCGTCAGGCGGCCTGGCCGGCGGGCCGGATGTCGGCGCTGGCCGGCTTCCTAGAGCCCGGCGAGACCATCGAGGAAGGCTGCGCCCGGGAGATCGAGGAGGAGGCCGGACTGACGGTGACGTCGGTGCGCTATCACTCCAGCCAGCCCTGGCCCTTCCCGTCCCAACTGATGATCGGCCTGTTCGCCGAGGTCGATTCGGACGATGCGCGGCCGGACCAGACCGAGCTGGAGGCGGTGGCGTGGCTGACGCGGGCCGAGGCGGCCGATGTGTTGGCCGGCGTGCATCCCGCAATCAAGGCGCCGCCGCCGATCGCCATCGCGAGGACGCTGCTGCAGGCCTGGGTCGACGGATTCGACGTCTGAGCCGCGTCAGCGGGTTCATCACAACGAACACAACGAGGCACGGCGAACACGACGGGTTCAGCATGCGCGGTCCCGTCGTGCCCGTTGTGTACCGCCGTGTTCGTTGTGATCAACCTTGAACGCCGGCTTCGGCGGGTCTCTCAGCCCGCCAGCGCCCGCGCCGCTTCCAGATCCGCCGGATTGTCAACCGACAGGGGGGCCTCGTCGATGACGGCGGCCCAGATCTGCAGGCCCATCTCCAGCGCGCGGAGCTGTTCCAGCTTCTCCCGCTTCTCGAGCGGCGACGGCGGGGCGGCGCAGAATTGCATCAGGGCCTCGCGGCGGTAGCCGTACAGGCCGATGTGGCGCCAGACGGGCGCATCGCCATAGAGCGTCGAGCGGGTGAAATAGAGGGCGCGGCCGTGGCGTTCGCCCTCGTTCACGGCCAGCACCGCCTTGACCACGTCCGGATTCGAACGATCCGACGCGTCCGCCTCGCGGGCGACAAGGGTGGCGATGTCGCAGTCGGGCTGGCCGTTCAGAAGGGCGGCGCAGGCGGTGGCCAGGCCCGGGTCGGCGAACGGCATGTCGCCCTGAAGATTGATGATGGCGTCGAACTGGCCGTTCGGGTCGATGGCTTCCAGCGCCGCGCGAATCCGGTCCGAGCCCGACGGGAGGCCCGGATCGGTCAGGAGCGCCGTGCCGCCGATGGCCTCGATGGCGTCGACGATGGCCTGGTCGCCGGCCGCCACGGCGACGGGGAGGCCCGACAGGGCGGCCTGCTCATAGGCGCGCACAATCATGGGCTTGCCGCCGATGTCGGCCAGCGGCTTGTCCGGCAAACGGGTCGCCGCCATGCGAGCAGGAATCATTATCAACGGATTCATCGGCCTGCCTCGACTGCTGCGATGCCGGAACGCGGGAAAGTCGGCTCCGGCCCGGTTGCGAAGGCCGCGCTAGCGTGTAAGAGACGCCCACGCAATATTCGTCCGGTCGAGCCTTCGGCCGGACCCTAACGTACGGGATGCGACGACGCGGATGAGCGGCAGTCTGAACGGGAACAAGATTCTGGGCGCCGCTCTGGCGACCGCCTTCGTCATCATCGGCCTGCAGCAGGTGACGGGCGCGATCTACGCGACCGCCAAGCCCGAAAAGATGGGCTATTTCATCGACGCTCCGGAAGAGGCCGCGGGCGGCCCGGCCGAGGTCATCCTGCCGCCGGATTGGGGTACGGTCCTGCCGACCGCCGACCTGGCCGCCGGTGAAGCCGCCTTCGCGCGCTGCCAGGCCTGCCACACCGCCAATGCGGGCGGAGCGGACGGCATCGGCCCGAACCTGTTCGGCGTGGTCGGCGGTCCGGTCATGCACCGTCCGGGCTTCGCCTATTCGGACGCCATGGGCGCCCACAAGGCCGAGGCTCCGACCTGGGGCTATGACGAGCTGGATCAGTTCATCACCGCTCCGGCCCGCTATGTGCCGGGCACCAAGATGTCGTTCGCCGGCATCCGCGACCAGAACACCCGCGTGAACCTGATCGCCTGGCTGCGCAGCCAGGGCTCGGCCGGCTACGCCGTCCCGGCGCCGGATCCCGCGCGTCAGCCGGGCGCCGCTCCGGCGGAAGGCGCGGCTCCGGCCGAGGGCGAGACCGCTCCGGCCGCCGGCGCCGAGACCGCCGCTGCTGACGCGGGCGGCCCGACGGGCGCCGCGCCGACCACGGGCGCCGCCGCCACTGCGACGACCCAGACCGCCCCGGCGGCTCCGTCGGCGGCGACCAGCTCGGCCAACACCCCGCGCTGATCGGGACGATCGAACAAGAAAAGGCCCCGCAGGCGACTGCGGGGCCTTTTTCATTTCAAGGCGATCAGAGCCGCCTGAAGGTCGGAGCCTCGAAGCCGTCGGCTGCATATCGGGCCTCGGCCTCGGCGAGGGGTTCGACTGCCACCGCGCCGTGATGGCCGGTGGCGTGCAGGACGTGGTCGGCGTCGAGCATGAACGCCGAGTGGCCGTTCCACGGTCCCTGACCCGGATGCAGCCAGACGATCAGATCGCCCCGGCGCGCATCTGTCCGTGAAACGGCGCGGCCCAGGGCAGCCTGTTCGTCAGCGTATCGCGGACCGGCGAGACCGCAGGCATAGAGCGCCTGCTGGACCAGTCCGCAGCAGTCCGTGCCCTTGGGCGTGCGCCCACCGAGGCGGTGCGGGACGCCCAGCCAGCGCTCGGCGAAGGCGACAGGGTCAGATTCAAAGTCGCCGACGGAGGCGAAGACGTCGTCGGCGACGAGTGCATTCGGCGGCAGGTCGGCGTCGAGCGCGGTCACCCGGCTGCGCGGCCGGGTAACGCCGGCGACCAGCGCTGCGCGCTCAACCCAGCCGACCACGCCGTCGCGGCGGGATTGCCCCCATGCGCGATCCTGAAGGGTCTCAAGAACGTCAAAGACCTCGCCGAAGACGAGCTGGTCGATGGTCTGGCCGGAGGCGTCGATGATGTCGGCGACCGGCGTCGCGCACCGCATCGGCTGCGCCGCCCGATGGGCCTCGGCGCGCACGATCCCTTCCAGCCCCTGCTCGGCCAGATCGGCGCGGGCCAGGGTGGTGCGGGGGTCGAAGAGGGCGTCGGTTGCGGTCAAACGAGACTCGTCCGGTTGAGCCGTCGTCGTAGCGCCAGAAGCCGAAAGGGCCGTTAACGCGACTGATTTTCCGGATCAAACCGGCGTGAAAGCATGTCGAATGCGGCGCGAAGCCCCTGCGCCTCCCCGCCTTCCGGCCAGCCCGGACGGGCGCGCGGGTTCCAGGCGAAGATGTCCATGTGCGCCCAGACGCCGGTCTCCGGCGCGAACTTCTGCAGGAAGAGCGCGGCGGTCACCGAGCCCGCCTGCGCCCAGGCCGCCGGGTCGTTGCGCAGATCGGCGATCTCCGCCTCCAGCGCCGGCTTGTAGCCGGCCCATAGCGGCATCCGCCACAGGGGGTCGGCGACCCACTTCGCCGAGGCCAGCATGTCGGCGGCCAGCGCCTCGTCGTCAGTGTAGAGCGGCGGCAGCTCCGGCCCCAGCGCCATCCGCGCCGCGCCGGTCAAGGTGGCGAAGTCCAGCGTCAGGTCGGGCGAATGTTCGGCTGCGCGGGTCAGGACGTCGGCGAGGATCACGCGGCCCTCGGCGTCGGTGTTGCCGACCTCGATGGTCAGGCCCTTGCGGGTCTGGAGCACGTCGCCGGGGCGGAAGGCGTCGCCGGCCACCGCGTTCTCGACCGCCGCCACCAGAACGACAAGACGCACCGGCAGGTCAGCCTGCATGACCAGTCGGCCCAGTGCGAGGACATGGGCCGAGCCGCCCATGTCCTTCTTCATGTTGCGCATGCCGGCGGCGGGCTTGAGGTCCAGACCGCCGGTGTCGAACACCACGCCCTTGCCGACCAGTGCGACGAGAGGGAGATCCGCCTTGTCGAGGTTCCAGCCGATCTCGATGACCCGCGGCGCGCGATGCGGGGCGGCGGCGCGGCCGACCGCGTGGACCGAGGGATAGTTCTCTTCCAGCAGGGCGTCGCCGGTGATGACCGACAGGGTCGCCCCGGAGGCCTCGGCGATCTCGCGCGCGATGGTCTCGATCTGCAGCGGCCCCATGTCGGCGGCCGGAGTGTCGACCATCTCGCGGGCGAGGGCGCAGGCGGAGGCGATCCGGAGCAGATGGGCGGGATCAGAGCTCACCGACAGGCGAGCGGCCTTCGCCGGGCGCGCCTTGTAGCGATCGAAGCGATAAGCCCCCAGCGCGAACGACAGCGCCGCCAGCTCCGCCGCCTCGCCCTCGACGCCCTCCAGCCGCCACAGGCCGTCCGGCAGACGCGGGGCCAGCGAACGGGCGGTCAGGGGCTCGAAGGCGTCGCCGGCGCCGAACAGGGCGTGGTCGATCTCACCATCGGCGCCCGGGACCAGCAGCAACTGCCCCGCCTTGCCCGTGAAGTCGTTGGCCTTGGACCAGGCGTCCGTCGGCGCCTCCCCCTTGCCCACTATCCGGATCGCGCGGGCGCCGCCGCTTTCGAGCGTCAGGATGTCGGGGTGCAGGACGGACATGGCAGCCTTTCCGGCCCTCGGCGGACCGATATTAACCAGTGGTTGACGCCGAAAGCCGATTCTGGAGATCGAGAATTTCCGGAGCGCTCTCCATGTCGCGCACGACCGCCTCTGTCGCAACCATCGCCTTGCTGGCCCTGACCGCTGCGCCGGCCCTCGCCCAGCAGCGCGGGGAGCAGCCGGCCGCCGCCCCTGCCCCGCGCGTCCCCGCCAGCGCCGAGGTGCGCGCCGCCTATGAGCGCACCGATGCGTTGATGCGCTCGACCTTCTGGGCCGAGCAGGCCGAGATCAATCCGATGGACCCGGTCGCCGGGGTGAAGGCGGCGCAGGCCCTGCGGGAGATGGGTCAGTACGACCAGTCGGTCGACATGGCGCAGCGGGTCCTGCTGGTCCAACCGGCCAACTACGACGCCATGCTGGAGGTCGGACGCGGCCATATCGCGCGCGGGCAGGCCTTCTACGGCATCGAGGCGCTGGAACAAGCCGCGCGACTGCGCCGGGACGACTGGCGACCCTGGTCCCTGCTCGGCACCGCCTATGAACAGGTCCGGCGAGGCGACGACGCCCGCGCGGCCTGGGACTACGCACTGAGCCTGTCGCCGGACAATCCCGACGTGCTGGCCAACATGGCCGTCGCCGCGATGAGCAAGGGCGACAACGCCAGCGCCGAGCCGCTGCTGCGGACGGCCGCCGCCCAGCCCGGCGCTTCCCTGCGTATCCGCCTGAACCTCGCCATGGTGCTGGGGCTGAACGGCAAGATGGGCGAGGCCGAGCAGATCCTGCGCCGCGCCCTGCCGCCGGAGCAGGCCGACCAGAACCTGGCCTGGCTGAGAGCTCGCTCCGGCGGGCCGGCGGGCGACCCTTCGCTGAACGCCCGCACCTGGACCTCGCTTCAGGGCGGCTGACGCCCTACATTGGGGCCATGATCGACGACCTCTACAGCACGCGCATCCTGACGCTTGCGGCGAACATGCCGCACGCGGGGCGCCTGACCCTGCCCCACGGCACCGGGGAACAGGTGGCGAAGCTGTGCGGATCGAAGGCGATCGTCGATGTGAAGATCGACGGCAACAGCCGGATCGCCGACTTCGCCCAGGAGGTGAAGGCCTGCGCCCTGGGACAGGCCGCCGCCGCCCTCGTCGGCGAGGTCGCCATCGGCGCGACCCTCGCCGAAGTCCGCGAGGCGCGCGACGACATGCTGGCGATGCTGAAATACGGTGGAGACGGTCCCGAGGGACGCTTCGAGGGCCTGCGCGCAATGAAGCAGGTGGCCGACTATCCGGCCCGCCACGCCTCGACGATGGTGGTGCTGGAAGCCTTGGTCAAGGCGCACGAGGAGGCGATGGAGACCTGGCTGGACAGCTGCGTCCTGGGGCGTCCGACGGCGGACGCCATCCCCGGCGAGGACCCGATCGAACCCGAACGAACTCGCCGCGTCGGTCAGGCCTGATTGCCTGTCCCGCCGTTGCGGGATAAGCGCGAGCACATGGCCTCCGGCGCAAACCTCTATGAACGCGGCGTCCGCCTGGCTCACCGGAGCTACAAGGTGACGCTGTCGCCCCTGATCGGGCAGCAGTGTCGGTTCCTGCCGACCTGCTCCGACTACGGGCGGGACGCGCTGATCGAGCACGGACCGCTGAAGGGGGGATGGCTCACGGTGCGTCGCCTCTGTAAATGCCACCCCTGGGGCGCATCGGGCTATGACCCGGTGCCGCCCAAGGGCCAGAACGCCAAAGCAGACTGACGATGATCGAACTCAAATTCCCCGACGGCGCCGTTCGCAGCTTCGAGCCCTCGGCCACCGGCCGCGACGTGGCCGCCTCCATCTCCCCGTCCCTCGCCAAACGCGCCGCGCTGGTCGAGATCAACGGCCAGCAGTGGGACGTGGATCGTCCGCTGGAGACCGGCGGCGACTTCAAGCTGATCATGCGCGACGACCCCGACGCGCTGGAGACCATCCGCCACGACGCGGCGCACATTCTGGCGCAGGCGGTGCAGGAGCTGTTCCCGGGCACCCAGGTCACCATCGGCCCGGCCATCGAGGACGGATTCTACTACGACTTCTTCCGCGAGACGCCGTTCTCGACGGACGACTTCGCCGCCATCGAGAAGCGGATGGCCGAGATCGTCGACCGTGACGAGAAGCTGGTCCGCGAGGTCTGGAATCGCGATGAGGCCATTGCGATGTTCGAGGCCAAGGGCGAGGCCTTCAAGGCCGAGCTGATCCGCGACCTGCCGGCCAGCGAGACGATCACGGTCTATCGGACCGGCGACTGGGCCGACCTGTGCCGCGGGCCGCACTTCCCGTCGACCAAGTTCGTGGGCAAGGCCTTCAAGCTGACCAAGCTGGCGGGCGCCTACTGGCGTGGCGACAGCAAGCGCGAGCAGCTGCAGCGCATCTATGCGACGGCCTGGGCCAACCAGGCCGATCTGGATGCCTACATGCAGCGCCTCGAGGAAGCCGAGAAGCGCGACCACCGCAAGGTGGGCAAGGCCATGGAGCTCTTCCACATGCAGGAAGAGGGCCGCGGCATGGTCTTCTGGCACCCGAAGGGCTGGGTGCTGTGGCGCGTGCTGGAAGCCTATATGCGTCGCCGTCTGGACGCCGCCGGCTATGTCGAGGTGAAAACCCCGCAGGTGCTGGACCGCAAGTTCTGGGAACAGAGCGGCCACTGGGACAAGTACCGCCCCAACATGTTCGTCTGCGAGACGGTCGAGGGCGAGGAACTGAGCCTCAAGCCGATGAACTGCCCGGGCCACGTGCAGATCTTCGACCAGGGCCAGCGCTCGTACCGCGAACTGCCGCTGCGCATGGCCGAGTTCGGCGCCTGCCATCGCTATGAGCCGTCGGGCTCGCTGCACGGCCTGATGCGCGTGCGCGGCTTTACCCAGGACGACGCCCACATCTTCTGCCGCGAGGACCAGATCGTCGAGGAGACGGCCGAGTTCATCAAGCTGGCCCGCAGCGTCCACGCCGATCTGGGCATGGAAACGGCCTATATCAGCCTGGGCACCCGCCCCGAGAACCGCGCCGGCACGGACGAGTTCTGGGACAAGGCCGAGAACCTGATGGCCGAGGCCGCCCGCGCCGCCGGCACCGAGCCGGTGGTCACCGAGGGCGACGGCGCCTTCTACGCGCCGAAGCTGGACTTCATCGTCAAGGACGCCATCGGCCGCGAATGGACCTGCGGCACGATCCAGCTGGACTATGTCCTGCCGGAACGTCTGGATGCGACCTACATCGCCGAGGATGGCCAGAAGCACCGCCCGGTCATGCTGCACCGCGCGATCCTGGGCTCGTTCGAGCGCTTCATCGGCATCATGATCGAGAACTACGCCGGGGCCTTCCCGCTGTGGCTCGCGCCGACCCAGGCCGTGGTGGCGACCATCGTGTCCGAAGCCGACGACTACGCCCGCGAGGTGGTCGAGAAGTTCAAGGCCGCCGGCCTGCGCACCGAGATCGATCTGCGCAACGAGAAGGTCGGCTACAAGGTGCGTGAGCACTCGGTCGCCAAGGTCCCGGTCATCGCCGTGGTCGGCAAGAAGGAGGCCGAGGAAGGCAAGGTCGCCATCCGCCGCCTCGGCTCGCAGGCCCAGGAGGTCGTCACCGTCGAGGAGGCCATCCGCATCCTGACGGACGAGGCCACGCCGCCGGATCTTAAGCGGGGCTGAGGCCCGCCCAACTTCGGAAACGAAAAAGCCCGCCCCGCGACAGCGAGGCGGGCTTTCTCTTGCCCGGACTATGGAGCGGCTGGTTACAGCAGCCGCTTGCGCATCACCTGCGACAGCATGTCGATCAGGGTCACGGCGACGACCACGATGATCGCGATGGTCGAGACCTTGGAATACTCGAAGCCCTGAAGGGCCTCGAACAGGGTCTGGCCGATGCCGCCGGCGCCGATCAGGCCCAGCACGGTGGCCGCGCGGCTGTTCGACTCGAAGCGGTACAGGGCGAAGGAGGTCCACAGCGGGGCCACCTGCGGGATCACGCCCCAGGCAATCTCGTGCAGGCTGCTGCCGCCGGTCGCCTTCACGCCCTCGATCGGGCCCTTGTCGATCGACTCGACGGCCTCCGAGAACAGCTTGGCCAGCACGCCGGCGGTGTTCAGGGCGATGGCGAGCACGCCGGCCAGCGGGCCGAGGCCCACGGCGACGATGAACAGGGTGGCGACGACCAGATCCGGCACCGAGCGCAGCAGGTCCATCACGCGACGCACCGGCCAGACCAGCCAGTTGGGCGACAGGTTGCGCGACGCCATCAGGCTGAGCGGCACGGCCAGGAAGACGGCCAGGAAGGTGCCCCACAGGGCGATCTGGACGGTCAGCCACATCTGGCCGACCAGCGACTGCCACTCCGACCAGTCGGGACGCAGGAAGTCGGCGCCATAGGAACGGATGTTCTCGGAGTTGGAGAACAGGTTGACGATGTTGGGCAGGTCGACCCGGTTGAACGCGGCCAGCAGGATGATGGCGAAGCCGCCCCACAACAGAACGTCCAGCGACCACGCCGCCATCGACTTCTTCGGCGGGGCCGGGATGACGGCGGGATCAGACGGGCTCGCGGCCTTCTTCGGGATCATGTTCAGGCCGATGGCGATCAGAGCCAGCAGGCCGATCAGGGCGAACGGGATGATCTGGCCGAGGCGGTCGGCCTTGGCGGTCGGGGGGGCGACGTCCGACGGGCGGCCCTCGCGGCGGGCCTGGTCGGCCTTCATCTCGCGGATCGGATCGAGGTAGCTGTTATCGGCGGCGCGGAACTGGGAGTAGTTCAGACCGGTCATGACCTCGCGCTGGCGGTCCGCATCGGGGCCGACGCCCTGGCCATAGGTCACGAAGAACTCGCGGATCCGGGCCTTCAGGCCGGCGGGAAGATCACCACGCAGCACAATGCCCGACTCCGGGATCGGCGGAGACTCCCAGATCACCTCGATCTGGCTGGCGATGTCCGGGTTCTGGCGGCCCAGGAAGACGGTATTGACGCTGTTCGAGGTCGCGACGTCGACAGTGCCGTTGGCGACGGCGAACGAGTTGGCCTGGTGGCTGGACGAGCGGACGGTGGCGAAACAGGCTCGCGGATCGATGTTCCGGGGGCTGAAGAAATAGGTCATCGGGGCAAGCGTGCCCGAGGTCGACTGGGCGTCGCCGATGCCGAAGTCATAGCGCTTGCCGCAGGCGATGACGTTCTCGAGCGTGATGCCCGAGCCCTTCCTCACGATCAGGGTCGAGACGTAGGAGTCCTTGCCCTCGATATCGACGGTGCGGGCGATGACCTCGCCCTGGGCGCGGTCGATGGCCTGCACGGCCGGCAGGGCCGAGAACCAGCCGATCTGGGCCTGATTGGCGCGCATGGCCTCGACCAGCACGCTGTAGTTCGAGCCGAAGATCGGCCGGACCGGAATGCCGATCTCGCGCTGGAGGTCGTCCAGCAACGGCTGCCACAGCGGGCCCGAGGAGGCCTGGCCTTCGGCCGACAGGATGGTGAAGACCAGCTCGTTCGGTTGCTCGGCTCGCTGCGTCTGGGCGCTCGCGGTCGAGGTCATCCCGAACAGGACGACGGTCAGGGCCATCAGGCCGGCGAAGAGGGTACGAAGGCGGCTCATGCCTGGGTTTCCCGGAACGCGCCCCAACGGGCGGTGAAGATCAGAAGGGTTTGGAAAGCGATCACGGCTGCACCTCGCGACGGGCGCGCAGGCGCTGCAGATCCCGCTCGGCCGCGGCGGCGGCTGCGCGGTCGCCCGAGGCGCGGGCGGCGGCGAGGGTCTCGTCCGCGATCATCTCGCGCACGGGATCCAGATAGTCGGCGTCGGCGGCGGCGAAGCGCGAGTAGCGCAGGCCGGCCAGCACGCGGCGCTGGCGATCGGCTTCGACGCCGCTGCCCTGGCCATAGGTCAGGAAGAAGCTGCGGATCTTCTCCTTGAGCACGGGATCGAGGTCCTCGCGCACCAGGATGCCGCTCTCGGGGATCGGCGGGGACTGCCAGATGGTCTCGATCTGGTCAGCGACGGCCGGATTCTGACGGGTCAGGGCGGCGGTCGAGACGCTGTTCGAGGTGGCCACGTCCAGCACGCCGGTGGCGACCGAGAAGGCGTTGGTCTCATGATTGGCGGACTCGACCGTGGCGAAGCAGGCCTGCGGGTCGATCCGGCGCGGATTGAACAGGAAGGTCATCGGCGCGAGCGTGCCCGAAGTCGACTGGGCGTCGCCGATGCCGAAGTCCAGACGACGGCCGCAAGCCAGAACGGCGTCCAGCGTCAGGCCCGAGCCCTTGCGGACGATCAGCGAGGACCGATAGCTGTCGGCGCCGTCCGTATCGACCGTACGGGCGATGACCTCGGCGTCGGCCGTGTCCAGGGCCTCGATCGCCGGACGGGCCGAGAACCAGCCGGCCTGGGTGCGGCCCTGTTTCATTTCCTCGACCAGTTCGGCGTAGCTGGCGCCGAAGCGGGCGGTGACCTTCACGCCGATCGCCTTCGACATGTCGTCCAGAAGCGGCTGCCACAGCGGGGCGGACGAGGCCTGGCCCTGCGCCGAGAGAATGGAGAAGTGAACGCCGTCGGCCGGAACCCGCGCGGCGGACGTCGAGTCACGCCCGCAGGCGGACAGCGCCAACGCCACGACGGCCAGAATGCCGACGCCCAGACGGCGCATGGCGCCGCCGTGGGTCATGCCTTGGCTTCCCAGAACGCGTCTTCGAATTCGGGGCCGTAGATCTCGATCAGGCGCTTGGTGTCCAGACCCGTCGACGGGCCGTCATAGACCACCTTGCCGGCCTGCAGGGCGACGACGCGCTCGCAGTAGCGGATGGCGTAGTCGACCTGGTGCAGGGTGACGATGACGCCGAGGCCGTCGCGCTTGTTCAGCTCGACCAGCAGCTCCATCACCTTGCGGGCGGACACCGGGTCCAGCGAGGCGACCGGCTCGTCGGCCAGAATGGCCTGGGCGCCCTGCACGATGGCGCGGGCGATGGCGCCGCGCTGCTGCTGGCCGCCCGAAAGCGTATTGGCGCGCTGCGCGGCATAGTCGGACACGCCGACGCGGTGCAGGGCCGCCATGGCCTTGTCCTTGTCCGCCTTCGGCCACAGGCCCATCACGCCCTTCCAGCCCGGGATGCGCCCCAGGGCGCCGAGCATGACGTTGGAGAACAGCGAAAGGCGGCCGACCAGATTGAACTGCTGGAAGATCATGCCCAGCTTCTGGCGCGCGGCGCGGACCTTGCCGGTCACGCGGCCATTCTTCTGCACGACCTCGCCGAAGACCGAGATGGTCCCTTCGCCCGGATCGATGGACTGCAGGCCCGTGATCGAGCGCAGGAGGGTCGACTTGCCCGACCCCGAGGGGCCGATCAGGGCGACCATCTCGCCGGCCTTGACCTCGACGGATACGCCGTTGAGGGCCTTGCGGGCGCCGAAGGTCTTCGAGACGTCCTTTACGGACGCAACTGCGGTGGCTGTGGTCATGGACACGCGGGAACCGGTTGCAAGGGCGCGCCGCATCGCCCGAACGGGCCTGCGAGGCAAGTCTTAATGCCACGTCCGCGTCGATTTCGTCCAGCGAAGCGGCGGGGGCGCCGCAATCGACTTACTGCGCCGCCCGCACCTCGACCGGCAGGCCCAGCGCCTCCAGCTGGGGACGCACGGTCGCCGCATCGCCGACGACGACCCAGGTGAAGTTCGCCTGCCCCAGCAGACGCCGCGCCTCGGCGTCCAGCTCGGCCGGGGTCAGCTGCGCATAACGCGGGCCCAGCGTCTCCCAGTAGTCGTCCGGACGCTCGAACAGGGCGTTGGAGCGCAGGGCGCCCAGCACGGCCTGCGAGGTCTCGAACTGACCCGGCAGCTGGCGCATGTTGGCGTTGATGATGCGCTCGCGCTCGGCCGGCGTGACGCCCCGGTCCGACAGGAAGCCGCGGTACTGGTCGATCAGGACCTGGATGGACTCGCCCGTGCGGTTCGACTGCACCGGCGCGGAAATCAGATAGGGCACCTGATGCTCGAGGTTCTGCGCCGCGCCGCCCAGGCCGTAGGACCAGCCGCGGGTCTCACGGATGTCCTGGTTGATGCGCGACAGGAAGCCGGAGCCGATGGCCTCATTGGCGGCGTTGAAGATCACCCGATCGTCCGCGCCGGTGACCGGCAGGACCAGGGCCCCGAGAATGATCGACTGCGGCGACTGCGGCCGGTCGATCAAAACGATGCGCGACCCGCTGGCGGCGGCGGGGGCGGTGAAGTTCTTCTGTCCGCGCGGGGCGGACGGCGCGGCCCAGTCGCCGAGGCGGGCGTTGAGCGCGGCGGTGATCTCGGCCAGCGGACGGTCGGAGACGACGAAGATCTGGGCGGCGTCCGGGCGGATCCAGCTGCTGTGGAAGGCGCGCAGGTCATCGCCGTCCAGCGCCTGCACCGCATCGGCGCGGCCCTGTCCGGAGAAGGGTCGGCCGTAGGGGTGGCTCTCGCCATAGACCAGCGCCGGCCAGGCGCGGGCGCCCATGCCGTTGGGCGAGCTCAGCTCCTGCGCGATGGCGGCCAGCTGCTGGCCCTTGCGACGGGCGACGTCGTTGGCGGCGAAGGCCGGATTGCGGATGATGTCCGCCATCAGCTCCAGCGCCGGATCGAGATTGGCGCTGGGCGCGCCGAGGCTGACCAGCGTGCGGTCCAGCGTCGCGCCGACGCCGATGGAGGCGCCCAGGCGCTCTTCCTGTTCGGCGATCTGTTCGGCTGTGCGGCTGGTCGTGCCCTGTTTCAGCAGGCCCAGCATCAGATTCTGGGTGCCGGGCGCCTCGGCGCTGTCGGCCGCGACGCCGGCGTCAAACTCGACCGCGATGCGGGTGACCGGCACCGTGGTGGAGCGGGCATAGACGACCTCGACCCCGTTCGACAGGCGGGCGCGCTCGATGTTCGGGAAGTCCAGCGGCTTCATGTCGCCGACGGCGGGCATGGGCGCGCGCGGTGTGATGGCCAGAGGCTCGGCGGCAGCAGGCGGCGGACGGGTGTCGGCGGCCTCGACATAGGCCTCGCGCTCGCCCGGATCGACGCGCAGGGCCAGCACCGGCCGGGTCAGCCAGCGTTGCATGGCGGCGCGGACGCTGTCGGGCGTGACCGCGCCGTAGGCCTGAAGCTGGCGACGGTAGAAGCCCGGGTCGTTGGCGTAGAGCTGGCCCTCGGCGAGGGTCACCGCCTTGCCGGTGAAGCCGCCGGTCGGCTCCAGCGCCTGCAAGGCCTGCGACAGGCGCTGGGTCACGGCCCGCTGGACCTCATCGTCGGTCGGGCCATTGGCAATGTAGTCGGCCATCAGCTGGTCGAGGCGGGCGGAGACGGCGTCCACATCCTGCCCCGGCTTCACGTCGACCGAGGCCGAGAACATGCCGAGCCGCTGGAAGGGCTGCAGGCCCGCGCTCACCGAGGTGGCGGTCTCCTCGCCGCGCACCAGCTGGTTGTCGAGGCGCGAACTGGCCAGACCGCCGAACACGGAGGCGGCGATGTCGAGGCTGGCGGCGTCCTCGGACAGAAGGCCCGGCACGGCCCAGAAGCGGGAGACGCGGCTGTTGGGCACGCGGTCGTGCAGGGTGCGGTCGGCACGGGCGGCAAGGGTCGGAATGTCTGCCTGCGCCGGCTCGTTCTGCGCCCCGCGCGGGATGTGGCCGAAATAGCGGTTCACCAGAGTGCGCGCCGTGGCGGTGTCGATGTCGCCAGCCAGCACCAGCACGGCGTTGTTCGGACCGTAGTTGTCGCGGTGCCACTGGCGCAGGTCCTCGAGGCTGGCGGCGTCGAGGTCGGCCATCGAGCCGATGGTCGAGTGGCGGTACGGGTGGCCCTCGGGGAACAGGGTCTCCAGCACCGTGTAATAGGTCAGGCCGTAGGGCTGGTTGTCGCCTTGGCGCTTCTCGTTCTGGACGACGCCGCGCTGGTTATCGAGCCGCTCCTGGCTGAGCGCGCCCAGCAGGTGGCCCATGCGGTCGCTCTCCATATAGAGCGCCTGCTCGACGGCCGAGGTCGGCACGGTCTGGAAGAAGTTGGTGCGGTCGAACCAGGTCGTGCCGTTCCAGTCGGTGGCGCCCATGGCCCGCAGCGGCTCCATCAGACCGCCGGGCACGTTCTCGGTCGGATTGAACAGGCCGATGTGCTCGAACAGGTGGGCGAAGCCGGTCTGCCCCTGCGGCTCGTCCTTGGAGCCGACATTGTACCAGGCGTGGATGGCGACGACCGGCGCCTTGCGGTCGGTGTGCACGACGACCCGCAGGCCGTTGTCGAGGGTGAAGGTCTCGAACGGGATGTCCACGCTGCGCGCCAGCTCCGCGGCCGGGACCTGGGCGAGGGCGACGACCGGCGCGCCCCCTGCGATCATGAGCGCAAGAGCGCAGGCGAAAGCGGTGCGACGCATGGATCAGACCCCCGTATGAAAATGCAGGGCTGAACCTATCAACGGTCTGTCAGGCGGCAAGTGAACCCTGAGTCATGTTTCAGGGGCGCGGGGTGTGCTCCGCGAACGGACAAATTCCCTGCCGCATCAAGGAGGGTCACGAAAAAACCGCTTTACATGACAGGGACGTGACTGCATATCGCGCCTTCCGGCGGACCCCGTAGGTCTTCAAGCTGCGCCGCTAACGCCGGTCTGGGTTTAACAACTAGCAGGGGGTTACGTGAATTGCGCACGTACCAGCTTCCCCTGGACCTGGTCCGCGAGCGGTCTCCCGAGCGTCCTGTCGCCCTTGTGCGGCCGCGCTCTGTTTCCGTAGCGGCGCGCTGGTTCCAGGACAATCTGAAAGCCGACGTCTTCTATGCGGTGAAGGCGAACCCCTCGCGCTGGGTCATCGAGACCCTGGTCGAGGCCGGCGTGAACGCGTTCGACGTGGCCTCCCTGGCGGAGATCGAGCTGGTGCGCTCGGTCAGCCCGGACGCGCGTCTGGCCTTCATGCATCCGGTCAAGAGCCGCGGCGCGATCACGAAAGCCTATTTCGACCACGGCGTCCGCACCTTCGTGCTCGACAGCCATGACGAGCTGGCCAAGATTCTCGACGCCACCGGCCAGGCCGACGACCTGAACCTGGTCGTGCGCATGGGCGTGTCGGCCGACGGCGCCGCCTATTCGCTGTCGGGCAAGTTCGGCGTGACCCCGGATCAGGCTCCGGCCCTGCTGATGGCCGTGCGCCAGGCGGTGCAGGACGGCCTGATGGGCGTCAGCTTCCACGTTGGTTCGCAGTGCATGCGTCCGTCCGCCTATGAGGCCGCGATGGCCCAGGTCGGCCGCGCCATCACCCGCGCCGGCGTGATCGTGGACATCGTCGATGTCGGCGGCGGCTTCCCCTCGGTCTATCCGGGCATGGTCCCGCCGGACCTGCAGGAATACGCCGACGCCATCCACCGCGGCTTCGCCGAGATGCCGGTCACCCACACCACGGAACTGTGGTGCGAGCCGGGCCGGGCCCTGGTGGCTGAAAGCTCGTCGGTGCTGTGCCGTGTCGATCTGCGCAAGGGCGACGCCCTGTACCTGAACGACGGCTCGTACGGCTCGCTGTTCGATGCAACCCACTCGCGCTGGCCCTTCCCGACCAAGCTGGTCCGGGACGGTGACGCGGCTTCGGACCTGAAGCCCTTCCGCTTCTATGGCCCGACCTGCGACTCGATCGACCATATGCCGGGCCCGTTCTGGCTGCCGTCGGACGTGCAGGAAGGCGACTTCATCGAGATCGGCATGCTGGGCGCCTATGGCGTGGCCATGACGACCGGCTTCAACGGCTATGGCGAGCACGAGATCGCAGCGGTCGAGGACGCCCCGATGGCCTCGCTCTACGGCCTGGCCCCGCGCTCGATTCCGACGGTTCGCACCTCGGCCGAAGAGCAGGCTCGCAAGGTGGTTCGTCTGTCGCGCCCGAAAGGCAAGGCAGGCCAGCGGAAGAAATCACGGCGCTAAACCGTCGCTTTCGCGTTGTACAAGCAGCGGCCCGTCGCTCCGTCCGGGCCGCTGTTCCTTTTTGACGACGGGCGCTCAAATCAAAGGGAAACCCTTGCAATGAACGCTCCTGTTCAGTCGAACCAGAAGGCCGAGCTGCTGCAGAACACCGTCGAGCACGTCGACATGACGTCCTTCGACGCGCGTCCGATCATCGACAGCATGCGCAAGATGTCCTTCTCGTCGCGCGACACCGCCCGCGCCGCCGACATCTTCAACATGGCGCTGGAAGACAAGGACTGCTCGCCGTGGCTGATCCTCGCCGGCTCGACCTCGGCCGGCGGCTGCATGCACGTGTACCGCGACATGGTGAAGTTCGGCATGACCGACGCCATCGTCGCTACCGGCGCCTCGATCGTCGACATGGACTTCTTCGAGGCCCTTGGCTTCAAGCACTACCAGGCCGCAGGCCCGGTGGACGACAACGTCCTGCGCGACAACTACATCGACCGCATCTACGACACCTACATCGACGAGGAAGAGCTGCAGGCCTGCGATCACACGATCCTGGAGATCTGCAACCGCCTTGAGCCGCGCGGCTACTCGTCGCGCGAGTTCATCTGGGAGATGGGCAAGTGGCTGTCGGAAGGCAACGCCAAGAAGCCCGGCTCGCTGATCCAGACCGCCTATGAAGAAGGCGTGCCGATCTTCTGCCCGGCCTTCGTCGACTCCTCGGCCGGCTTCGGTCTGGTCAAGCACCAGAAGGAGCGCATCGCCGAGGGCAAGCCGTACCTGATGATCGACGCCGTGGCGGACTTCCGCGAACTGACCGACATCAAGATCGCGGCAGGCACCACCGGCCTGTTCATGGTCGGCGGCGGCGTGCCGAAGAACTTCGCCCAGGACACCGTCGTTTGCGCCGAAATCCTCGGCGTGGAAGCCGACATGCACAAGTATGCGGTCCAGATCACCGTGGCCGACGTGCGCGATGGCGCCTGCTCGTCCTCGACGCTCAAGGAAGCCGCCTCGTGGGGCAAGGTCTCGACCACCTACGAACAGATGGTCTTCGCCGAGGCCACCACGGTGGTGCCGCTGATCGGTTCGGACGCCTATCACCGCGGCGCCTGGAAGAGCCGCACCAAGCCGCGCTGGGCCAAACTGTTCGGGAAGGCCTGACGGCTGGCCGAGCGATAGCGCAAACTGCAGAGGGGGCTGGAGTGATCCAGCCCCTTTCTCTTTGCGGAACCGGTCAGCCGTCGAGTCGCTTAACGGGGCGAAGGAGCTTCGCCATGACCGATCAGAACCAGACCGAGGACGCCCGCGAGGCCGACGACATGGGCGAGAAGCCCGATCTGGGCCGTACCCGCGACGCCCTGACCAACGCCCTGTCCGGCAGCGACATGGGCTCGGACACCCGCGCAGGCTCGCTGCAGGGGGGCGCCGCGACGGGCTCTGACGTCGACCCCGATCAGGACGCCATCAACGAGATGCTGGCCAGCGAGGGCATGGCGGCGGCGAAGGCGAAAACCCCCGAGGGCGTCGATCCGGAACCGGTCAACAATACCGGCGAGGACAAGTCCGCCGGCAAGGGCGCCGACGCCGCAACCGGCTGACCGCCGCGTCACATTGCGCCGTGTTGAAGGCGCGAACCCGCCTTGCCGCCGCCGCACGCTTGCGCCACGGTGAAGGTAACGAGACAAAGTCTTCAAGGACGATACGGGATGAAGCGCATGTTTGCGGTCGCCGGACTGGCGACGGCGATGTTGGTGACCGGCTGCCAGAACGCAGACGACGCCGAAACCACGGAACCGGCGCTCGCCGACGCCGCACCGGCAAGTGAAGCGCGCACGGCCGAGGCTCCCGCCGCAGACGCTGCGGCGGTTCCGGCCGCCGCCCCCGCTGCGCCGGGCGCCCCCGTCTTCGCCGTCCTCTATCCCGGAGCCACGCCCAAGGGTCCGGCCATTGCCGGCCAGAGCCCCGCGGGCCCGGGCGGAATGCTGGAGTTCACGACCCAGGCCACACCCGATGAGGTCGTCGCCTTCTACCGTCAGCGCGCCGAGGCCTCCGGCCTGAAGCCGATCACCACCCTGAACCGCGACGACGCCCGGGCCTATTCCGCCGGTGACGGAGCCGATGGTGCGGGCAAGCTTCTGAACGTCATCGCCACGCCGGTGGACGGCGCGACGGACGTCCTGCTGACCTGGTCGAACGGCCGGTGATTCGCGCGGCCGCCGCACTGGCGGCCTGCGCCCTGCTGGCAAGCTGTGCGACAGCGCCCTCGCCGGTTCCAGCGCCCCTGACCGGCTACCTGTCAGACGAGGCCGTGGGCGTGCTGCTGCCGGCCATGCCGCTCGCCCCTGTGACGGTCGCGCGCGAGCCCCTGCCGGACACCCATGGCCAGGATCGCTGGTGGCTGGCCACCGCTCATGCGGAGTTGAGGCCGCCGTGGGCCGCCCAGCATTTCGACTGCGTGCTTGGGACGCGGCTGGCGTCGAAGCCTCGTCCGGCTCTGGAACGGATCATGGGTCGGCTTCTGGTCGATGCCGACAGCCTGTCACGGCGCATGTCGGCCATCATGCAGAGGTCCCGTCCTGTCGCGGCCATCCCGGATATTGAGCCCTGCCAGCGGATCAGTGCGGAAACGCGCGCCTCCAACTCCTGGCCGGCGACCGGCGCGGCGGCGGGCGCGGCCTGGGGCGAGCTGTTCGCCGAACTTGCCCCCGACCAGGCTGACGCCTTGCGCCACATGGGGCGTGAGATCGGCCTCAGTCGAGCGATCTGCCGGATGAACTGGCCGACGGACGTCCAGGCCGGGGCCATGGCCGGGCTGGCCGTCCATGACGCCGCCAGCCGAACGCCGGAGTTCGCCGCCGATCTCGCAGCCGCGCGCGCAGAGCTGGCGGCCGCCCGTGCGGAAGGCCTGGCCAACCCGTCCTGCGCCGCCGAGCGGCGAGCGTTGGCTACGCCGGGCGCGGACCGCTGATCGCGCTGTAGAGGTCCGTGCGACGGTCGCGGAAGAAGCCCCAGGCCGCGCGGTGGCGATCGAGGAAGTCCAGATCGAAGGTGTGGACCAGCACGCCCTCGTCGCTCGCGCCGAAGCTCTCGACCAGATCGCCGCGATGGTTGGCGATGAAGGAGTGGCCGTAGAAGGTCTGGCCGGCGTCCGTCACCTGCTCCTGGCCGATGCGGTTGGCGCCGACGACCGGCACAACGTTGGACACGGCATGGCCCTGCATGGCGCGCTGCCACGGGGCGGCCGTGTCCAGTGTGTCGTCATGCGGCTCGGTGCCGATGGCGGTCGGATACATCAGGATCTCGGCGCCCTGCAGCATCATCGCGCGCGCGGTCTCGGGGTACCACTGGTCCCAGCAGATGCCGACGCCGATGCGGCCGAACTTCGTGTCCCAGACCTTGAAGCCGGTGTCGCCCGGCCGGAAATAGTACTTCTCCTGATAGCCTGGGCCGTCGGGGATGTGGCTCTTGCGATAGACGCCCATCAGCGCGCCGTCGGCGTCGATCATCACCAGCGAGTTGAAGTAGTGCGGCCCCTCGCGCTCGAAGATCGAGACGGGAATGACCACGCCCAGTTCCTTCGCCAGCGGCTGCAGCTGGACCACGGCCGGATGCTCGCGCCACGGGTAGGCCGTGCCGAACCACTTCTCTTCCTGCGACACGCAGAAGTACGGGCCCTGGAAAAGCTCGGACGGCAGGATGACCTGTGCGCCCTTGCCGGCGGCATCCCGAACGAAGGCGACGGTCTTGTCGATGTTCGCCTGGATATCTTCGGAAGCGTAGGAGGTCTGGATGGCTGCGACGGTGACGGTGCGGCTCATTACGCAGGCTCCTGCTGGCTGATGCAGTGGAAGGATCCGCCGCCCGACAGGATGGCCATGGACGGCAGCGGGATGATCTCGCGATCCGGATAGACAGTCTTCAGGCCCTGACAGGCCAGATCGGCCGCGCGGTCGTCGCCGTAGGTGGGGACGATGACGGCGCCGTTGGCGATCAGGAAATTCATGTGGCTGGCCGGGACCGGGCGCTCGTCCTCGTCGGGCACGAAGCCCGGCGACGGCAGGCGCAGCACCTTGATCGGCTGGCCTTCGGCGTCCGTCATCTCCGACAGGGCCCGGGCCACGGCGTCATAGACGTCGTCGTTCGGGTCGTTGCGGCCCCAGGCGATCGGGCAGGCGACGACGCCCGGCGCGACGAAGCGGGCCAGATTGTCGACGTGACCGTCGGTGTGGTCATTCAGCAGGCCGTCGCCGAGCCACAGCACCTTGCGGGCGCCCAGCGCCTGCGTCAGGGCGGCTTCCGCTTTCGCCTCGGACCAGCCGGCGTTGCGGTTGGGGTTCAGCAGGCACTGGCGGGTCGTCAGGATCGTGCCCTGCCCGTCGTGGTCCAGGGCGCCGCCCTCGAGGATAAAATCGTTGCGGTCCAGCGGCGTGCCGGACTGCTCGCCGATCTGCGTCGCGACCGTGTCGTCGTGCTCCAGCTCGTACTTGCCGCCCCAGCCGTTGAAGACGAAGGCGGCGGCGCGGGCCGAGCCCTGACCGAAGATCGGGCCGGTGTCGCGCAGCCAGATGTCGCCGAAGCGGCCGTCGATGACCTCGACGCCGTCGACGCCGGCGAATCGGGTCCGCGCGTCGTCCAGAGCCTCGGCCTTGCCGACCATCAGCTTGACCTGCTCACGACCCGGTCCGGCGAGGGCGCGGACCAGCGCCTCGACCTCGGCCTGCGCCGGCTCGAGATTTTCCTCCCACAGCTCGCCGTGGCTGGGCCAGCCGACCCACATGGCGCGGTGCGGTTCCCATTCGGCGGGGATGACGGAAGAGGTCATGCTCAGCGTGTTCCTTCAGGCCGACGCGGCCAGTCGCGCCAGATAGACACCCCTGCACCCGACTTCAACGCGGCAGGGGCAAAACGGATGTCGCAACGGCGCAAACCACCAGAAGCACTCACCACCCGCGCTCAAGCAGCGAGCTGCCGCGCGGCGAGCGTTAGCGCACAAAAAGAAAGAGGCGGCCCGTTTCCGGACCGCCTCGATCATTTCAGTTCAGACCGAAGTCCGGAACTTAGAAGGCCATCCGCAGGGTGGCCGAGATGGTGCGCGGGGCGCCGACCGAAGCGAACGGCTGGCTGAAGCCCGGGGTGCCCGGGGTGCCCGAGGCGCGCGTGCCGAGGTTGGCGTAGTAGCGCTCGTCGAAGACGTTGTCGGCGTTCACCTGGATGAAGGTGCCTTCGTAGCCGAACTGGGCCAGGTCGAAGCGGACGTTGGCGTCCACGACGGTGAAGGCGTCGACCGACATGTCGTTGACGTCGGTGACCCAACGCTCGCCGGTGTACTTGGCCTGGACGCCGATCGACAGGAAGTCGGTCAGGTCGTAGTCGGCGCGGGCCGCGAACATCCATTCCGGAGTCTCGACCAGTTCCTTGCCCTTGGTGCGGACGATCTGCGGAACGCCGGCAACGGTGTTGTTGATGTAGTCGTCCTGCAGTTCGGTCTGCATGTAGGTCGCCGAGGCGTACATGCTCAGACGCTCGAACGGAGCCCAGCCGATCGAACCTTCAACACCCCAACGCTCGACCGAGCCGACGTTGCGATCGACAAACTGACCGAGGTCTTCGTCGAAGGCGCTGACGATGCGGTTGTCTTCGTTGTTGGCGAAGACCGAAGCCGTACCGACCAGAGTCGAGTTCGAGTAGCGATAGCCGAGGTCGAAGTTCTGGCCGTTCTCCGGCTGCACGGTCGGGTTGCCGATCGTGCCGTCGGCGAAGCGACGGACGCCGTACAGGCTGTCGGTCCGCGGAGCCGACAGGGTTTCGGCGTAGTTGACGTACACCGAGTGACCTTCACCCCAGCGGTACGACGCACCGACGTTCGGCAGGATGTCGTCGTACTTCACGGTGCGCGAGTACGGAGCGATATACTGCGTGGCGCCGCTGCCAGCGAAGGTGACGTTGCCGTTGGTGCCGGCGACGACGGTCGGGTTCTCGGTGGTGCAGCGGACGTTCGACGAACGATCCTGCGTGTAGCAGTACTGGTTCAGTTCGCGGCTGAAGAACGGAGCGCGGACACCGATGTTGATGGTCAGCGCGTCGTCCATGAACTGACCGCGGTACTCGACCGAGTACTGGTTCAGTTCGGCGATCGACAGACGGTCACGCGAACGCAGCTCGTAGCCGTTCAGGTTGACGACGCGGTTGTTGACGTCGTTGCGGCCACCGAACCAGTCGACGAAGCGCGGGTCGGTCGGGTTCGAGAAGTTCACGCGGCCGTACTGGCCGGTCTGGCGGTGACGACCGAAGTCCATCGCATAGGCGAAGCGCAGACGGTGGTCGTCGTTCAGGTCCCAGATCAGCGAGGTGTTCAGGCCGTAGCGGTGGGTGTTGGTGTTCGACGGCGTCATGACGCGGACGCGGTCGAGGATGTCACCGTCACCGTTCAGGTCCACGCCGCCCGTGGCGTTGGTGCCGCGCAGCAGGGCGTCGTTCTCGGCGAGAACGGCTTGCTGGGTGCCGCCGTTGGCCAGGGTGTACTGGAACGACGGGTCGACGGTCAGGACGATGCCTTCAGCCAGGGTGAAGCGCGACTGGCCACGGATGTTGCCGGTGTTCGACGGGTTGACGCGCAGACCCCAGTAGTTGGTGCCGTTGGTGTCGTTGTCGGCCACGCCGGCGCGGACGGTCGGAGCGACGTAGGTGGTGTCGAAGTCGATGTCCCAGCCACGCGGATCGGTTTCGATCTGCGGCAGGATCGAACGGGTCGCGGTGCCCAGGTTCGGCCCGAGGTAGTTGTTGTTGCGGTTCTCGTTCCAGTGAGCCGACAGGGCGACGAAGTCACCGTTGTCGCCGACCGGCTGGTAGATGCGGGCGTTGAACTGCGTCTTCTGCAGGTCGCCGCGGCCCTTGAACTTGTCGTAGTCCTGCTTCGAGACGGCGAACCAGGCCGAGGTGCCCCACGGGCCGAACTCGCCGGTGTTCACCAGAGCCATGAAGCGACGGTAGTCGAAGTCGCCCAGCGACGCCTGGATCCAGCCGCCGAAGTCGGCGGTCGGGCGCAGGGTCACGTAGTTGATGGTGCCGCCGGTGGCCGCAGCGGTCGGGCTGTCGACGTCGGTCGAACCGGTGTTGACCGAGGCGCGCTCGATCAGTTCCGGGTCCAGCTGCTGGTTGGTGTAGGTGGCGTAGTTGCCGGTGTCGTTCAGCGGAATGCCGTCAAAGGTCAGCGACACGCGGTTGCCGTCGAAGCCGCGCAGACGGATGTTGCCGCCCGAGGTGCCGTACGGGTCGGTGTTGGTGAAGCTCAGGCCCGGAGTGATGTTCAGGGTCTGCAGGATGGTCTGACCCGGGGTCTGGGTCTCGATGAATTCCTGGGTGATCGAGTTGCGGGTCTTCGACACCGTCTCGGCGACGGCCAAGCCGTCGATGTTGCGCGGGCCGCGAGCGCCCGTGACGACGACTTCGCCCAGGGTGGTGGCTTCGGTGGTTTCCGAGCCGGTCGACTGGGCCGAGGCGGCGCCGGCGATCAGCAGGCCGCTGCAGAGGGCGGTGGTCGCCCAGAACGCGCGTTTGCGGTTCGTCATGTTCATCTATCCCCGATGAGATGGGCGGAATCGCCCGGTCGACCTGCTTTTGCCGGCCGAAATCTCGCCCCCCTTAGGCGTGACGTCGGAAAGTGGGACGACATTCGTGTGACAGTGATATGACAGTCGGGCAGGGTGTCCCCAGAGACACACTCCGTTGCACTGCAATATTTCGACAGATTGACCGGTCCGGTTTCGCTCCGGGCCCGGACAAAACAAAACCGCCGGCCCGTTGTGGGCCGGCGGTTCCGTCTTGCAGTCGCTTGTGAGCGGCTTCCGGTCTTAGCGGAAGGAGATGCCCACGGTGGCGCGACGGTTCAGAGGCTCGCGAACGCCGTCGGCGGTCGGGCGGGCCAGCTGGGTTTCACCCTTGCCGTCCAGCGAGATCACGCCGCCGTTGACGCCTTGCGAGACCAGGGCGTCAGCCACGGTGCGCGCACGGCGGTTCGACAGACCCACGTTGTACGCCGCCGAACCCGAGGTGTCGGCGTGGCCGACGATCAGGACGCGGGTCGGACGACCCGACTTGGCGTAGTTGGCGGCCTGGGTGACCACCGACTGGGCTTCGGCCGTCAGGTCCGAGCGATCCCAGTCGAAGTACACCACGAACTCGCGGTCAGCCGGGACCACCGGACGCGGCGGCGGCGGCGGAGGCGGAGGCGGCGGGGGCGGCGGGGGCGGCGGCGGGGGCGGCGGCGGCGGCACATAGGCCGGCTCCGCGGCGCCGAACGCATAACGCAGGCCCAGCGACAGGGTGTGGCTGTCGTCGTAACGGCCCTGGTACGGACCGATGGCCGAGGCGGCCGTCGACGAGAAGGTGTTGTGCTCGAAGTTCGAGACCAGGTAGCGGTAGGTCAGGTCGAAGTGAGCACGCTCGCTGACCGCCCAGGCCAGACCGGCGATCGCTTGCGCGGCCAGCTTGGTCGAGCTGTCGTCGGCGCCCACGCCCGGACGGCCCGCGATGTTGCGGACGCCCACGTACTGGGTGTCGACCATGTTCACGCCGGCGCCAAGGCCGATGAACGGACGCAGTTCCCACGACGCGTTACCGAAGTCGTAGATCACGTTGGCCATCAGCGTGGTCGACGAGATATCGCCTTCCGGAACCGCACAGCCAACCGCAGGCGTCACGTTGCAGATCGCCGGAGCGCCGTTCGACGACAGGGCGATCGACTCGATCTCGCCGGCAGCGCGGTGGCCGCCTTCGAGTTCAACGCGCCAGTTCTCGTTGAAACGGTAGCCCAGACGGGCGAAGCCCGCCCAGTTGTCCTCGACCAGCGTGGTCAGTGCCGGACCCGTCGTCGTCGAGATCGTCTCGATCTCGCCAATCTTGTGGTAGCCCGCGTCAATCGCGCCATACCAGCCGTTCGGCTCGGCGTTGGCGATGCCAGCCGACAGGGCGACAGCCCCGGCGGCGGTGCTCGCCAGAATGAGTGACTTCATGCGCATAGGGTGGATGCCTCCGCAGCCCAATGGAATAGGTTAGGCGGCGCGCAAACGGCTCCGCTTCCCCTGACATAACAGGGCCAAATGCCAAGGTCGAGCCGCGGTTCCCTGTTGGTTGAATTTAAGCAGTTACGACTGCGGCAAGGTTGTTACAGGTGCGACAGGGCTGAATGAACGTGACAGGGAGGGACCCAGGCATTAGGGACCCGCTCAATATGGACGAGATCGAACGCCAATCTGAAGAGCGCGGCTGGGACACGGCGAAGACCCTCGCCGAGGCCCTGCCCTACATCCAGGTCTATGACCGCGAGACCGTGGTCATCAAGTACGGCGGCCACGCCATGGGCGAAAGCGCCGTGGCCAAACAGTTTGCGGCCGACGTGGTCCTGCTGAAGCTGATGGGCGTGAACCCGGTCGTCGTCCACGGCGGCGGCCCCCAGATCAGCGCCATGCTGGACAAGGCCGGGGTGAAGTCGAGCTTCGTCGACGGCCTGCGGGTCACCGACGGCGACACCATGGCGGTGGCCGAGATGGTCCTGTCCGGCGCCGTGAACAAGGAAATCGCCCACTGGATCACCATGGCCGGCAAGGAGGCCGATGTGCGCGGCGTCGGCCTGTCGGGCAAGGACGCCGGCCTGCTGACGGTCGAAAAGACCCGTCGCACCAAGCGCGACCCCGACAGCATGATCGAGCACGAGGTCGATCTGGGCTTTGTCGGCGAACCCACGAAGGTGGACGCCAAGCTGATCCGCGGCCTGATCGCGTCGGAAACGGATGACTGGGTCCCGGTCATCGCCCCGATCGGCGTGGCCGCCGACGGCCAGACGTTCAATGTCAATGCCGACACGGTCGCCGGCGCCATGGCAGGCGAGCTGCGCGCCAAGCGGATGCTGCTGCTGACCGACGTTCCCGGCGTGAAGGGCGCTGACGGCGAGATCATCCGCCAGATGACGCTGGAGCAGGCCCAGGAGCTGATCGACACCGGCGTCGCCAACGGCGGCATGATCCCCAAGCTGGAAACCGCCATGGCCGCGATCCGCGCCGGGGTCGAGGCCGTGGTCATCCTCGACGGCCGTCGTCCCAACGCCATGCTGGTGGAGCTGTTCACCGAGCACGGCGCCGGCACCCTGGTGAAGGCGTCTTGATCGATCTGTCCCACGTCCGCGCCTGGGTGTTCGATATGGACGACACCCTGTACCCGCGCGAGCAGGGGCTGATGCAGCTGGTCCAGGCCCGGATCAACGCCTACGTCGTCGAGGCCGTCGGCATGGCGCCGGACGAGGCCCGCATCCTGCAGCGCCAGTTCCTCGACGAGCACGGCACCACCCTGGCCGGGCTGATGGCCAACTATACGATCGACGCCGACCACTTCCTGCACGACGTCCACGACGTGCCGATGGATAGCCTCGAGCCCAACCCCCTGCTGGCCGAACAGCTGCGCCGCCTGCCGGGCCGCTGTTTCGTTTTCACGAATGGCGCGCGCGAGTATGCGGGCCGGGTGCTGGACCGGCTGGGTGTCGCCGACTGCTTCGACGGGGTCTTCGCCATCGAGGACGCCGACCTGACGCCCAAGCCCGCGCCATCCACCTTCCGCCGGGTGATCGAGCGCTTCGGCTTCGAGCCGCGGTCGGCCGCCTTCTTCGAGGACACGCCCCGCAACCTAGAGCCCGCCAAGGCGCTGGGGATGCGAACGGTGCTGATCGGCGACGGCCACGGAAAGCCGCTGGGCGATCACATCGACTGGATCGCGCCCGACCTCACCGACTTCCTGACCGACCTTTCCTTCAAGGACGCCGCCGCATGACCGACCTGGCCCAACTGGAATCCGTCATCGAGGCCGCCTGGGACGACCGGGCCAATGTCTCGACCTCGACTCACGGCGAGATCCGCAAGTCCGTCGAGGCCGCCCTGTCCCTGCTGGACTCGGGTCAGGCCCGGGTCGCCTCGCGTGGCGAGGATGGCGTCTGGACCACGCACCAGTGGCTGAAGAAGGCCGTGCTGCTGTCCTTCCGCCTCAACCCCAACAGCCGTATGGGCGCCCCGGTCGGCGCCACCATGGGCCTGAGCGATCCGACGCCGGGGCCCTACTGGGACAAGGTGCCGGTGAAGTGGGCGCACTGGACCGACGCCTCCTTCGAACAGGCCGGCTTCCGGGCCGTGCCAGGCGCCGTGGCGCGTCAGGGCGCCTACATCGCGAAGAACGTCATCCTGATGCCCTCGTTCGTGAACATCGGCGCCTATGTCGATGAAGGTTCGATGGTCGACGCCTGGGCCACCGTCGGCTCCTGCGCCCAGATCGGCAAGAATGTGCACCTGTCGGGCGGCGCAGGCATCGGCGGGGTGCTGGAACCCCTGCAGGCCAATCCGACCATCATCGAGGACGGCTGCTTCATCGGCGCCCGCGCCGAGGTCGCCGAGGGCGTGATCGTGCGCGAAGGCGCCGTGCTGGCCATGGGCGTCTATCTGTCAGCCTCGACGAAGATCGTCGACCGGACGACGGGCGAGGTCTTCCGCGGCGAGGTGCCGGCCTATTCGGTCGTGGTGCCGGGCAGCCTGCCCGACCCGAACGGCGGCCCGTCGTTGTATTGCGCCGTCATCGTCAAACGCGTCGACGCCCAGACGCGGGCGAAGACGGGCGTCAACGAGCTGCTGCGGGACTAACCCCTCCACCCCCGGCTTCGCCGGCGGTCCCCCTCCCCGCTACGCGGAGAGGTGAGAACACCCGCTCACCTCTCCAGCGAAGGGGGGAGGTGGCTCGACGGTGCAGCCGGCGAGACGGAGGGGTCAATCCGTTCCCCTACCGCGCCGCCAGGCGGACCAGCTTGCCGTTCTCCTCGTCGGTGATGGCCCAGACCGAGCCGTCGGCCGCCACGGCCACGTCGCGCACCCGCTCGCCCAGATCGGTCAGCAGATACTCCTCGCCGACCACGCGGTTGTTCTCGAGCACCAGCCGGGAGATGCGCTTTTCCTTCAGGCCGGCGATCAGCAGGTTGCCGCGCCAGCCCGGGAACATGGCGCCGTCGTAGAAGGTCATGCCGCCCGGCGCGATCACCGGATCCCAGTAGTAGTTCGGCTGTTCGGTGCCCTCGGCCGTCGTCGCGCCCGAGTTGATCGGCGCGCCGCGGTATTCGATGCCATAGGCCGCGTTCGGCCAGCCGTAGTTCAGGCCGGCGCGATCGAGATTGATCTCGTCGCCGCCGCGGGTGCCGTGCTCATTGGTCCAGATGTCGCCGTTGGGAGCGACGGCGATGCCCTGCATGTTGCGGTGGCCGAGCGACCAGATTTCCGGCAGGGCGCCGGCGCGGCCGACGAACGGGTTGTCCCGCGGAACCGAGCCGTCGGCGTTGATGCGGATGGTCTTGCCCATGTGCGAGGCCAGATCCTGGGCCTGCGGGCGCATCGGCGCGTCCGAACGGTCGCCCAGGGTGATGAACAGATGCCCCTGACGATCGAAGGTCAGCGCCGAGCCGAAATGCTTGTCACCGTCATAGGTCGGCTGCGCGGCGAAGATGACCTCGACGTTCTCGACCCGCGTCCCGTCGTCCGACAGGCGGCCGCGCGCCACGGCGGTGCCGTTTCCGCCCTCGCGCGGCTGGGCATAGCTCCAGTAGATCAGGCGATCCTGGGCGAAGGTCGGTCCGACGACGACGTCCAGCAGACCGCCCTGCCCGCGCGCGGCGACGGCCGGCAGGCCGGCGATCGGCTCCCCGACCTGACCCTCGGCGGTGACGATGCGCAGGCGGCCCGGACGCTCGGTCACCAGCCAGCGATTGTCGGGCAGCAGGGCGAGGCCCCACGGATGCTCCAGTCCCGAGGCCACGACGGAATGCGCCAGCGCGACCTGTGTCCGCACGCCCGGCGCCCGGGTCTGGCCCTCGAAGGCCGGCGTCTGGCTCGGAGCGTTGGCGGGGCGGGTCTCCAGCGGGTCGCCCGCGGCGGGGGCATCCTGACCGTTCGCGCCACAGGCGGCGGCAAGCGTCAGCGTGGAAACGGTGGCGGCGAGGGCAAGCAGGCGCATGGTCGGACTCCTTCGGAACGGTCGGGCGCGAAACGGCGCCGGCATCGTTACCGTTCCCCGGATCGTCCGTCACCGGGATGCGGCGGATCGACCCGTCGATTAGCCGCTTGATCCCCGTCCCCGACGCCTCTATAGGCACGCCTCTTCGGCGGTCAGACCAGTTCCCGCCGGACCCCTCGCGGACACGCACCGGGGCTGGGTAGCTCAGCTGGTTAGAGCGGTGGATTCATAACCCACAGGTCGGCGGTTCGAGCCCGCCCCCAGCCACCACTTCCTCAGAGCGAACGATTGACGAACCGGGCCGTCAGGCGGAACCGCGTGACCTCCGCTGCGATCTCCGGCTTCAATCTGGCCCGGCGCATTTCGGACAGCAGCATCACGCCGAACCGGATGCCCGCCGGATCCTCGTCGACGATGGTGCAGGCGGTGATCGCCCCGGCCTCGACCGAACACTCCACCGTGGCGTAGCCGGACGGGATCCCGCGTGACAGAGCCGCGCCCGGAACCTCGGGCATGGGCGGCCGTGCGAAATCAACGTGCGTCAGGACGCGAGGCTCCGCTTGCAGCGCCAGCGTGGCGATCATGATGGCGAACATGCGGGGCGATCCTCCTGAACCCTGTCGCGCCCTCGCTACCGAAAGATCCGGCCGCAGACAACCGCCGGATGTGCTGTTGCGTGGCCTGCCTCAGCTGTTCGGCAGGCCCATCCCGCGCACGAGCGTCGCCACCAATTCGGCGGCCGGCATCGGCCGGGCCAGCGGCGCGCCCTGGCCGGCCCACTGGGCCCCGAACCCGGTCTCGCCGGCTGCTTTCGCTGCAGCATTCAGCGCCTTTCCCGCGTCATAGGCGATCGGATAGGCGGGGATCGGCGTGTCGAGGCTCTCGGCCAGCTCGGTGAAGCGGTTGCGAAGGCAGCGGGCCGGGCGGCCGGAGATGGCGCGGGTGATCGTCGTGTGATGGGCGGCGCCGCTGTCCAGGGCGGCGCGATACGCCGCGTCGGCGGCGCTCTCCGGACAGGCGATGAAGGCTGTGCCCAGCTGCGCAGCGACGGCGCCCAGATCGAGCGCGGCGCGGACGCCCTGCCCGTCCATGATTCCGCCGGCCGCGACAACCGGGACATCGATGCTGCGGACCAGCAGGCGGGTGAGCGCCAGCGTTCCCAGTTGCGCATCGTCGCCATCCGGATCGAAGACGCCCCGATGCCCGCCGGCCTCGTACCCTTGGGCCACCACTGCATCCATGCCGGCCTCGACACAGAGGCGCGCTTCCTCCGGTGATGTGGCGGAGGCGATCAGCAGGCAGCCGGCGCCCTTGAGCGCCCTGACCCGCGCGGGGTCCGGCAGGCCGAAGTGGAAGCTGACGACGCGGGGCGCGCGCTCGACCAGCACGCGCAGCATGGCGTCGTCGTCGTTGAAGCTGCGGTAGATGGTCTGCAGACCGTCGGGCGGGTTGGCCCCGAAAGTCCGGAAGGTCGGCGCGAGAGCGTCCAGCCAGTCTGCCTCGACACGCGCATCGGCTTGCGGAGTCGCGTGGACGAACAGGTTCACGTTAAATGGACGGTCGGTCAGGCTTTCGAGCTCGCGGATCAGGGCGTCAGCCCCGGCCGCATCCGTCGCACCCACCGCAATCGAGCCCAGCGCCCCGGCATTCGAGACGGCCACCGCCATCGCCGGGGTCGAGACGCCCGCCATCGGCGCCTGGATGATCGGCAGATCCAGCGAAAGGCGGTTGAAGAAGCTCATTTCCGGGACCTAGGGACCGTAAGGTCGCCCGGCAACCTCCACCAGCTTCGCTTTACCCTTCGGGAACCACCGTCATGTCAGAATGCAGACGAAATCCCGCCCGATAGGGGGATCAGGATGCAGGTCATGAACGGTTCGACTTCCGATACGCGGCCGATCGACAAGGACGACAACGGCCCCCGCGCGACCTTCCGCCCGACCGGCAGCCCTCGCCCCTTCGGCTGGTGGGCGGCGCGCCAGAGCGGCTGCGGAACCCCGGCCAAGGCCTGATCAGCGGCCCGACGGCGTTTCGCACAGGTCCAGCGCCAGCAGCTTGTCCGGCGTCATCCGCTCGACCTCGGACATGACCTTCAGCCGGGTCGCCTCGAACAGGCCGGCATAGGCGGCCCGTCCCTGCTCCATGAACTCAGCCAGGCTGGCCAGTTCCAGCTGGGTCAGCCGCTCAGGGCGGCGCGACCGCGTCGTCAGGCCGACGACCCCCACCCGATCCTCCGCGCGCCGGAGCAGCACAACCGTTTCGGTCTGGCCGACGACCCGCGCATGCGGGCCACTGAGCTGGGCGGCGAACTCGGCGACATGGTCGAAGAATTTCACGCCCGTCGGATCAAAGGCCTTTGAGGGCGTCAGGCGCGCCGAGCCCTTCCGGGCCACGAATGTGTCGACGAACTGGACCATGGCGAAGCGCAACAGGGCGAGGTCGGCCACCGGGTCGGTCGACACCCTCGACTGGATCCGGTCGCTCTCCAGCCGGCGCATGGCCGAGATCGCCTGATCCAGCGACGCGATGAGGCCCGCCAGCTCGGCCAGCTTGCGGGCGCTGGCGGTCTGGACCAACCGGATCTCATCAACGCCGGGCGGCATGGCGCGGGTCTGCGCAGGACCGCGTCCGAGGCGGCGACCGACCCATTCCCTGATTGCCTTGATCACCGTCGCCTCTCGCTTGTCTCCCGCGAAGGTTTCCCCGCGTCGCCCGGGATGTCCAGCCGCCGCCCCCGCAACCGCATCGGCACGGCCGCGTTAACCGCCAAGGTTCAACGCTTGAAGGAGGCAATCCCATGCGCACCCGTTTCATCACCCTCGCCGCCGTCGCCGCCCTGTCGATCGGCGCCGTCGCCTGCACCCAGGCCGAGACCGAACAGGCCGAGGCTGACGCCGCCGTGGCCGCCGATCAGGCCGGCGATGTGGCTGCGCAGGCGGGAGAAGTCATCGAGTCCGGCGCCATGAAGGCCGCCCAGGCGGTCGAGGAAGGCGCGGGCGCCGCCGCCGATACCCTGGAGCGGAACCAGGCCGAGGCCGCTGCCGAAGGCCGTCCGGGCGCCGTCGATCCGACGACGGACCAGCGCGTCCCGGCGAACTAGGGGATCAGGCGGCCGGCTCCGCCAGCAGCGCGTCCACCAGGGCGCGCGCCTCGGGGCTGGCCCAGTCCGCCTCGCCCGAGAAGTGGGCGCGGATACGCCCTTGGCGGTCCAGCAGGACCGTCTGGGGCATCTTGCCCTTGCCCGGCAGCTCGAAGGGCAGCTGGAATTTCGGGTCGCTGTACATTGGCAGCGGCTCATGCACGTCGATAAAGCTGGTCGCGTCAGCGATCGCATCCTCGGTCGCATCGACATTGATCGGCAGGACCACGACGTCCTTGCCCTGATAGGCCTTTGACAGGGTGGCCAGCGTCGGCATCTCGGTGCGGCACGGGGCGCACCACATGGCCCACAGGTTCACCACCACTACCTTGCCGCGGAAATCCTGCAGGCGCGCATCGGCGCCGTCGCGGGTCTTGAAGACATAGTCGGGGGCAGCGACCAGCTCGGCCGGGGTCTCCAGCCGCGCGATCGAACCGGTCGCGAAACGGGCCAGTTCGCTTTTCGCCGCCGGCGCGGCCACGTCGCCTTTGTTCATCAGGCCGGGATTGGCGTATAGCAGCGCCGCGCCGCCGATCACGCCGATCAGCAGCACGCCCGCGGCGATGCCGAATACTGCCTTCGAGATTTTCATGCCCGACCAGACGCCTTCCGATCCCGCGACCAAAGCCGAGCAGACGGTGAAAGGTCAAGACATGTGGGGCGGCCGCTTCTCCGCGAAGCCGGCCGAAATCATGCAGGCGATCAACGTCTCCATCGGCGTGGACCAGCGCCTGTGGGCCCAGGACCTGGCCAGTTCGCGCGCGCATTGCCGCATGCTTGCGGCGAAAGGCATCATCGAACAGGCCGACGCCGACGCCATTCTGGGTGGACTGGACGCGATCGAGGGCGAGATCCGCGACGGCAGCTTCCCGTTCCGCGACCAGTTCGAGGACATTCACATGAATGTGGAAGCGCGCCTCAACGAGCTGATCGGCGAGCCGTCCGGCCGGCTCCACACCGCGCGCAGCCGCAACGACCAGGTCGCCACTGATTTCCGCTTGTGGGTCCGCGACGCCTGCGACCGACAGATCGTCCAGCTTCAGGGCCTGCAACGCGCCCTTCTGGCCCGCGCCGAACAGCATGCCGCCGACCTGATGCCGGGCTTCACCCACCTGCAGACCGCCCAGCCGGTGACGCTGGGCCACCACCTGATGGCCTATGTCGAGATGTTCGGCCGGGACGCCGGCCGCTTCGCCGACGCCCGCGCCCGGATGAACGAGAACCCGCTGGGCGCGGCAGCTTTGGCCGGCTCGCCCTTTCCGATCGACCGCCACATGACGGCGAAAGAGCTGGGCTTCGACCGGCCGATGGGCAATTCGCTGGACGCCGTCTCGGATCGCGACTTCGCGCTGGAAAGCCTGGCCGCCGCCTCGATCTGCGCTGGCCACCTGTCGCGTCTGGCCGAGGAAATCGTGGTGTGGATGACGCCGATGTTCGGCTTCGTCACGCTTCCTGACGACCTGACCACCGGCTCGTCCATCATGCCGCAGAAGCGCAACCCCGACGCCGCCGAACTGGTCCGCGCCAAGACCGGCCGGATCATGGGCTCGTTCGTCGCCCTGTCGACCGTGATGAAGGGCCTGCCGCTGGCCTATTCCAAGGACATGCAGGAGGACAAGCCGCCGGTGTTCGAGGCCTTCGACGCCCTGGATCTGGCGCTGGGCGCCATGACGGCCATGGTCGCCGCCCTGCAGCCGAACACGCAGCGCATGGCCGCCGCCGCCGGCGCGGGCTTCTCGACCGCCACCGATCTGGCCGACTGGCTGGTGCGCGAGTTGAACCTGCCTTTCCGCAAGGCGCACCATGTGACGGGCGCGGCGGTGAAGAAGGCCGAGGCGCTGGGCGTGGATTTGTCGCAACTGCCGCTGGCGGAACTGCAGGCCTTCGACGCCCGCGTCACCGAGGCTGTTTACAAGGTGCTCACGCCTGAGGCCTCCTGCGCCAGTCGCCAGAGCTTCGGCGGCACGGCGCCGGATCAGGTCCGGGCGCGCATCGCCGACTGGAAGACGCGTCTCGCTTAGGGGATTTGGGATGAAAAAGCTGATTGTGCTGGGCGCGCTCGCCCTGATCGCCGCCTCGACGGCCGCCTGCGGACGCATGGCCGACCTCGACGCCCCGCCCGCGCGCCAGACCGAGCGCGGCATGCGTCCGGGCAACGCCCCGAGCCTGCCCGAGCCGAGCACGGTCAACCGTCCGAACCGGACCCAGCCGATCGACGGCGGCCCGTCGTCCAACCCCTATGACGGCCCCGGCAACCGCCCGGGCTGATCCTCCCCGGATCTCCCAGTGAACCATTTCGACCTGATCGACGGCGCGCTCCACGCAGAGGGCGTGCCGCTTGAGCACATCGCCGCAGCCGTCGGCACGCCGACCTATGTCTATTCCAGCGCGACCCTGACGCGGCATTACACCCTGCTGCGGCAGGCGGTGGACCGGCATCCGGAGGCGCTGAGCGCCGGCGCGCTGATCGCCTTTGCGGTCAAGGCCAACTCCAATCTGTCCGTGCTGGCGACGCTGGCGAAGCTGGGCTGCGGCGCCGATACGGTGTCCGAAGGCGAGATCCGCCGCGCGCTGGCCGCCGGCATCCCCGGCGACCGCATCATCTTTTCGGGCGTGGGCAAGACCGACGCCGAACTGGCCTTCGCCATCGATGTCGGCGTGCGCCAGATCAATATCGAGAGCGGCGCCGAGCTGGACCGGCTGATCGCCGTAGCCGACGCCAAGGGCGCCGCGCCGGCCATCGCCATCCGGGTCAATCCGAAGATCGGCGCCGGCGGCCACGCCCGCATCACCACCGGCGGCGAGACCGACAAGTTCGGCGTGCCGATCGAGGAGGCGATCCCCCTCTACGCCCGCGCGATCGCCTCGCCCCATCTGACCCCGGTCGGGCTGGCCTGCCACATCGGCAGCCAGATCACCGCGCTGGAGCCGATGGAGGCCGCCTTCCGCACCGTGCGTCAGGTCGCCGAAACCCTGCGGGCGCAGGGTCATCGGGTCGAGCGTCTGGACCTCGGCGGCGGCCTCGGCGTGCCCTATCACGGCCAGACGGACCTGCCGTCGATCGACGACTATGTCGCCATGTGCGCCCGCGTACTGGACGGTCTGGATGTCGAGGCCGCCTTCGAGCCGGGCCGCCTGCTGGCCGCCAATGCCGGCGTGCTGCTGAGCCGCGTCATCCAGGTGAACCAGCGCGCCGACGGCCGCCGGTTCCTCGTGCTGGACGCCGGCATGAACGACCTGATGCGCCCGGCGCTGTACGAGGCTTTCCACGACCTCGTCCCCGTGACGCCGCGCGCCGGTGAGGCTGGCCCCTACGACCTCGTCGGCCCGATCTGCGAATCCACCGACATCTTCGCCCGCGATCGCCAGCTGCCGCCCTTGCAGGCCGGCGATCTGGTCGCCTTCCTCAGCGCGGGCGCCTACGGCGCGGTCCTGTCGAGCGAGTACAACTCACGCCCGCTGGTGGCCGAGGTTCTGGTCGACGGCGACCGCTGGGCCGTCGTGCGTTCGCGGCCCAGCTACGACGAGATGTGGGCGCGGGAGCCGAAGGCGAGTTGGCTTTGACTGTCCTCCCCATTCGCGATGCGAACGGGGAGTAAAAGGCTCAGTCCAGCGCGCAGACGTCCGGCAGGCCGCGGAGGGCGCCCGCATGGTCCAGCCCGTAGCCGACGAGGAACCGGTTCGGGGCCTCCCAGCCGACGAAGTCGGGCTCCGGCGCGCGGGGCAGAGGCCAGGGTTTCTTGGCGAAGACGACGGTCAGGACCTCCGACGCCCCCTTCTCCTTCGCGATCCGAACCGCCTCGGCCAGCGACAGGCCGGTGTCGAAGACGTCGTCGATGATCAGGACGCGGCGGCCCTCGATCGGGCGCTGGAAGTCGGCATAGACGTCGATCTTGCCGCGGCTGGACTGTTCGTCGCCGTAGGAGGCGAGCCACAGGGCGTCGAAGCGGACGTTGCGGCCGATGCGCGACAGGGCCCGCGTCAGGTCGGCGGCGAACCACAGGCCTCCGGTCAGCAGGACCGCGGCGACGGTTTCGTCGTCGATGACGGGAGCGATCTGCGCGGCGAGGTCGGCGACGATGCGCTGGACCTCGGATTCGGGGAGCAGGACGGTGGGCGTGGGAGTCGCGTCAGCCATGTCCCGCCGATACAGCGGCGGGGGCGTGCGAGTCCACCGGCACGGCGTCGATCGGCGCCAGACCGACCGGCGTGACCGGACCGGGCGTGATGGCCGGGCGCAGGCCGTCGGCGGCCTGGACCGTGGCGGCCGGGGCGTGGAGGGCGGCGGCAGGAGCGTGGTCCGCGGCCGGTGGCGGGCGGCGCATCGGCGCCGGCTCGGAGTGCGCGGGCGGCGGAGCCTGCGAAGCGTCCAGCACGAAGTCCACGCCGATGCCCTGACCGCGCGCGCCCGGATCCGGGATCACGGTGGCGAAGCCCTGCACCTTGCCCGGCAGCACCGGGGCGGCGTCGATGCGCACGACCGAATGACCGATCTCGGCCCCGTGGGAATCCAGCAGGGCGACACGCACCGGCGGGGCGATCCGCTCGTTGTCGCGCACGTTCCGCAGGGCGCCGGAGACCAGCACCTTGCCCGGATCGTTGGGCAGGGGACGGGCCGTGATAGCCTCGAAATCCAGTCCGGTCGGATTCACCGTCAGGCCGACGGCGGCATAGGCGGCGGCCGTGCGCGGCGCCATCTCGACTACCTCGACCCGGAACAGCCAGGCCGCCCCGATCAGGGCGGCGAAACCCGAGGCGATGCCCGCCCAGACCACGCCATGGGTCGCCGCGCGACGAATGCGGCGCTGCTGCTCGGCGCGGGCGCGGAAGGCCCGGGGCAGTTCAGGGGCCGGAGTCTCGGCCAATGATTCGGCGACGACCGGCTCATCCTTCGGCGCAAAGCTGCTCGGCTCGGCCGCAGAGGTGGTGGCCGACAGCTCCAGCGGCTCATCGAGGGTCGCACGCCAGGTGAACTGACACGACTTGCAGCGCACGGTGCGGCCGCCAGGGCCGATCGCCTCATCGGGGGTGAAATAGCTGGTGGCGCAGGACGGGCAGGTCAGTATCATGTCGCTGACTGCGAGGCTCTTCGCCCCCTCCCGTCGCGGCGCTCGCGCCGCGTCCTGACCCAAAAACAATGCCGACCTCGACCCGCCGCGCCGCCGATGCCGCCTCCATGCCCGACACCGTCCGCCTTCAGGGCGTCGGTTTCGGCTACGCGGAAGCGCCTCGCGTGCTGCGGGACGTTAACCTCACATTGCCCGCGGGCTCTTTCCACTTTCTTACCGGGCCGTCCGGAGCCGGGAAGTCGACGCTGCTGAAGCTGCTGACGCTGGCCGAACGGCCACAGTCGGGCACGGTCGAGGTGTTCGGCGAGGACGCCGGTTCCGCGCCGCGCTCGGCCATCCCGCATTTCCGCCGCCGGATGGGCCTGATCTTCCAGGACTTCCGTCTCCTGGATCACCTGACCGCCTTCGACAACGTCGGCCTGCCGCTGCGCCTCGCCGGGGTGAAGGATGAGGTCTGGGGACCGGACGCCGACGAGATGCTGACCTGGGTCGGGCTGGGCCAGAAGATGGACGTCCATCCGCCCGCCCTGTCCGGCGGCGAGAAGCAGCGGCTGGCCATCGCCCGCGCCGTGGTGACGCGCCCTGACCTGATCCTTGCGGACGAGCCGACCGGAAACGTGGATGCGCGCATGGCGGAGCGGCTGCTGAAACTGTTTCAGGCCCTGAACAAGCTCGGCGCCACCGTTCTGATCGCCAGCCATGACGAGGCGCTGGCCGAACGGTCCGGCGCGCGCGTGCTGCGGCTGGAGGGCGGACGCCTGACGGGAGGCGAGGCATGATCGGCCGCCTGCTGAACCGTCGCGATCCGATCCTGCCGCGCGAGGCCGGGGGCGAACCCTGGCTGGCGGCCGTGATCGCCGTCCTGTGCTTCCTCGCCTGCCTGTCGGCCGTCGGCGCCCTGTCCGCAGATCGCGCGGCCCACGGCTGGGCGCGGTCGCTCAGGGCCGAGGCGACCGTGCAGGTCCGTCCGCGCGTCGGCGAGACCGGGGCCGCCGCAGCCGCGCGCGCCGCCGAGACCCTGGGCGGAGTCACCGGCGTGGCCGAGGCCGAGGTGCTTGACCGCAAGGAGGCCGAGGCCCTGCTCCGGCCATGGATCGGCGACGCGGTCCTGCCCGACCTGCCGTTGCCCTGGCTGGTGACAGTCCGGCTCGACCGCGAGCAGCCGGCCAGCGCCGTCAGTCTCAGCCGCGCCCTGGCCACCGCGGGCGTCGACGCCACCGTCGACGACCACAGCCTGTGGCGCGGCGAGGTGGAGCGCTCCGCCGGCCTGATCACCGTCCTGGCCATCGCCGCCTTCCTGCTGACCGGCGGGGCGGCGGGCGCGGCGGTCGTCTATGCGACCCGGGCCGGCATGGCGGCGCAGGGGGATGTGATCGAGACCCTGAGCCTGAACGGCGCATCGGACGGCCGGATCGCGGGCCTGTATCAGCGCCGCTACGCCCTGCTGGCCGCCGGCGCGGGCACCGCGGGTGCTGTCGCGGCCATGGGACTGGTCGCCCTGCTGCGCTTCCTCGGCGGATCGGACGGGGTCACGCCCGCCCTGCCTGTGGCGTGGACTGACGTTCTGGTCCTCTCGCCTTGTCCCCTGATCGTCGCTACGGTGGCGCTTGTTGCAGCGCGCTTCACGGCTCTGGCGCGGCTCAAGGGGCGTGGTTAGATAAGACCATGAAGTTTTTGACCTTCATCGCCATTCTGGCGCTGATCTGGCTGATCGGTCTGTTCGTGTTCGCGGACCGGGTGCGCGGCTATGCACCCTCGCAGGAGCCTGCCCGCGCGGACGCGATCGTCGCCCTGACCGGCCCCTCGCCGGAGCGGGTCAACGCCGCCATCCGCTTGCTGGAGCAGGACAAGGGCGAGCGCCTGCTGATCTCGGGCGTGAACCGCGAGGTTCGCCGTCAGGAGCTGCGCGCCCTGACCCCGGGCTCCAGCCGCCTGTTCAACTGCTGTGTCGACCTGGGCTTCGAGGCCCTGGACACCATCGGCAACGCACAGGAGATCGCGGCCTGGGCCGAGGCGAAGAATTACGACAGCCTGATCGTGGTCACCTCGGACTACCACATGCCCCGCGCCCTGACCGAGATCCGCGCCGCCGCGCCCGGCGTAGAACTGACGCCCTATGCGGTCGAAACGCCGTCGCTGGACGACTCGCGCTGGTGGCGCGCCGCCGTGACCGCTCGCCGGATGACGCTGGAGTATGTGAAGTACCTGGCCGCCCTGGGCCGTGCAGCCCTGAACCGCTTCTCCAGCGACGCTCCGGCGGCGGCGGACGCGGCGCAGGAAAAGGCCGCGTGACGTGACGAGCGTCCGGTCCCTGATCTTCATTCTGTGGCTCTATCTGTCGATGGTGATCTACGCCGTCGGCCTGTCGCCCGCCCTGCTGATGCCGCACCGCTACGCGATGGGCGTGATCAAGCTGTGGGCCCGCTTCGTGCTGTTCGGCCTGCGCTGGATCGCCGGGGTGAAGGTCGAGTTTCGCGGACTCGAGCATCGTCCGGCCGGCCCCGCCCTCGTCGCGCCCAAGCATCAGGGGATGCTGGACGTCATCGCCCCCTTCGCCGTTCTGGATGACGCCTGTTTCGTCCTGAAGAAGGAGCTGATGCCCCTGCCCTTCTTCGGCTGGTTCGCCTGGAAGACGAAGATGATCCCGGTCGACCGCTCGGCCCACGCCAAGGCGCTCAAGGACATGGTTCGCCACGCCCGCGCCCGGCTGGCCGAGGGCCGCCAGATCGTGATCTTCCCGGAAGGGACCCGCGCCCCGGTCGGGGCGCCCGCCGACTACAAGCCCGGCGTCGCCGCCATCTATCGTGACCTCGAGGTCGCCTGCCACCCGGTCGCCACCAACTCCGGTGTCCACTGGCCGGCCCACGGCTTCCGTCGCTATCCGGGCACGGTGGTGTTCGAGTTCCTGCCCCCCATCCCCGCCGGCCTGAAACGCGCCGATTTCATGAAGCGGCTGGAAGACAGCGTCGAAACGGCATCGGCGGCGCTGCGGACGCCGAAGGCCTAACGCAAGGCGTCCCAACTCAGCGCGTGGACCTTGTCCCGTCCCAGCGCAGCGACCATCGGCGCGGAGGCGAACAGGCCCGCGACGGCGACGTCCCTCACATCCAGCCCGCCGGTGAAGGCGCCGAAGGCCGGCATGATCAGGCGGCGGCCGTCCGTGACGAAACAGGGCCGGCGCACGCCTCGGCCATAGGCGGCGACGCGGGCGGCGGGGTGGAGGTGGCCCGCAACCTCACCGACAGCCTCGCCCGGCTGCGGCTCGTGGATCAGGGTCAGGGCGCCCATCGTCATGGTCGTCACCACCCGGCCCGGCAGGGCGTCCAGCGCCCCAGCCAGGGCGACCAGATCGTGGTTGCCCTCCAGCCAGATCCAGTCCCGACCGGCGGCCAGTCGCGTCAATCGCGCCAGATCGTCCGTCGCCAGGCGATCGACCGCCTTCGCATCGTGGAAGCTGTCGCCCAGCAGGACCACCGTCGCCGGATCCAGCGCCTCGATCTCGGCCTCCAGCTTGGCCAGCGTCGCCGGGCTGTCGTAGGGCGGCAGCATCTGGCCGCGCACGGCGAAGGCCGACCCCTTCTCGAGGTGGAGGTCCGAGGCGATCAGGGTCCGCTGCGCCGGAACCCATAGCGCGCCCGAGCAGCGCAGCACGCAGGCCTCGCCGTTCACCCGCACCTTCAGTCCGCCGCACGGATGGCGGAAGGGGGTCAGGGTCTCGCGCAGGGCCGCGTTCACGCCGCGCCCTCCAGCTCGGGCGGCGCATCGGCCATGACCTCGGCGATCAGGGTCTCCTCGGCGAAGTCCATGGCGGTCTCGGACAGGATCATCTCGGCCGCTCCGCCGCCGACCCGCTCGCGCCCGATCTGCACCAGCACCGGCACGCTGAAAGGCGAGGGCCGCTCCAGCGACTGGTGGGTGATGTTCCCCTGAATGCGGCCCAGCATCTGACCCAGCCGGCCGACGTCCAGCAGGCCCGAGGCCGCGTCGGCGCGGGCGGTGCGGAGCAGCAGGTGATCGGGCTGGTGGCGGCGGAGCACGTCGTAGATCAGATCGGTTGAGAAGGTCACCTGCCGGCCGGTCTTCTCGGCCCCCGGCTGGCGCTGTTCGATCAAGCCGGAGATGAGGGCGCAATTGCGGAAGGTACGCTTCATCATGAAGCTCTCCTCCAGCCACGCCTCCAGATCGTCGCCCAGCATGTCCGGCTCGAACAGGGCGTCGAGGTCCAGACCGTCCATCGGCCTGATCGACCAGATGGCCAGCGAATAGTCGGTCACCACAAAGCCCAGCGGCCCGACGTTCAGCCGGTCCAGCCGCCGGGTCAGGAGCATGGCCAGGGTGGTGTGCGCCAACCGCCCCTCGAAGGGATAGGCGACAAGGAAGTTGCGCGTCCCCCGCGGGAAGGTCTCGACCAGCATCGCCCCGGCCTTGGGGATGACCGAAAGCGTCTCCTGTAGTTCCAGCCACTCCTGCACGTCATGGGGCAGGACCCGCCAGTGGTCGCGATCCTGGATCATGTCGCGCACCCGCTCGGCCAGCGAGGTGCCCAGCGGAAACTTGGACCCGCCGTAGGACGGGATGCGCGGGTCCTTGTCGACAGCGGCTGTCACCAGAGCGTCGGTGCCCGAGATGCCCTGGAAGGCCCAGACCTGTCCGGCGAAGACGAAGGTGTCGCCCGGCGACATCTGCTCGAAATACCACTCCTCGGCCTCGCCGATCTTGCGCCCGCCGACCATGGCCTTGCCGCCCGCCCGGCGCGAGCCGACGCGGACGTTCAGGTTGGCCGCCGAGACGATGGCGCCGACGTTCATCCGGTGCCGCTGCGCCGTCTGGGCGTTCCTGACCTTCCAGCGGCCGTCCTGCGTCCGCACAATCCGCGCGAACCGCTCATAGGTCCGCAGCGCGTAGCCGCCGGTCGCCACCAGATCGACGACCTCCTCGAACTGCGCGTAGCTGAGGTCGCGGTAGGGGTAGCAGCCGACAATCTCCGCATACAGATCATCCAGCGCGAACGGCTCGGAACAGGCGCAGCCCATGACGTGCTGGGCCAAGGTGTCGAGCGTGCCGGTGTGCACCGGCTCCCAGTCGAAGGCGTTCTCGGCCACCGCCTCGCGCGCGGCCTGGCACTCCAGCATCTCGAACCGGCTGGCGGGGACCATCAGGGCGCGGGACGGCTCGTCCAGCCTGTGGTTGGCCCGTCCGATCCGCTGCACCAGCCGTGACGCTCCCTTGGGCGCCGCCAGCTGGATGACCAGATCCACGTCGCCCCAGTCGATGCCCAGATCCAGCGTCGAGGTGCAGACCACGGCGTTCAGATCACCCCGCGCCATCGCCGCCTCGACCTTGCGCCTCTGCTCCGGCGCCAGCGAGCCGTGGTGCAGGGCGATGGCCAGATCGTCCTCGTTGATCCGCCACAGCTCCTGAAAGACGAACTCGGCCTGCCAACGCGTGTTGACGAAGATCAGCGCCATCCCCGCCCGCCTGATCGCGTCATAGACCTCGGGGATCGCATGGACGCCGGTATGCCCGGCCCACGGCACGCGCCCCTCGCTGACCAGCACATCCACCACCGGCGGCGCACCGGGATCGCCGAGGACGATTTCCACCCGACCGTCGGCGGGGCTCAGCCACGCCGCGATCATCTCGGGGTCATCGACCGTCGCCGACAGCGCCACGCGGCGCAGGTCCGGCGCGAACTGCTGCAGGCGGCCCAGGCCGAGGTTCAGCAGGTCGCCGCGTTTGCCGCTCCAGATCGCGTGCACCTCGTCCAGCACCACGCACCTCAGGTCCGCGAACCACGCCCGCGCGCCGTCCCAGGCGCACAGCAGGGCCAGTTGCTCCGGCGTGGTCAGCAGGATGTCCGGCGGGAAGTCGCGCTGCCGCTGGCGCTTCGATTGCTTGGTGTCGCCGGTGCGGCTCTCGACATGGATGTTCAGCCCGATCTCGCGGATCGGGGTCATCAGGTTGCGCTCGACGTCGGTCGTCAGCGCCTTCAGCGGCGACAGATACAGGGTGTGCACGCCCGAGCCCGGCCCGCTCTCCGGCTTCGGCCCTCGCTCCGCCAACTCGATCAGCGACGGCAGGAAGCCCGCCAACGTCTTGCCGCCTCCGGTCGGCGCGACCAGCAGGGCGTGCGAGCCGGCCTGCGCCGCCGCGACCATCTCCAGCTGATGCCGTCGCGGCGCCCAGCCGCGCGAGGCGAACCAGTCGGCGAGGAGCGGCGGAAGCGTTGCTGGAACGGCGGTCGGCGTCACCTCGCGGCTATAGCATGTTCCCGTTCCGTTTCACGTGTTTCCTCGCTATCTATCGACCGTGCCGACCGACTCGATCACCGCAACCTCCAGCGCCCTGACCGGCGCAGAGCCGTGGCTGGCGCTGCCGCCGGCTCTGGCCGTGCCGCCGGGCGCGGGAGCGATCTGCGATGAGGAGGGCGCGCGCAAGATCGGGCGCGGCGCGGCGGAAGGCGCATTCACCACCGCCCCGGTTCTGGTCGCCCACGCCAGCCTGACCGCCCGCCGTCTCGGCATCGCCCCGCCCGCGCGGTCGGAAGACCTGCTCGATGTGCTGGAGCTGTTCGCCTTCATCCGACCGGCGCGCTTCTGCGCCCCCTCGCCGACCGGGCTCGCCCTCGCCCTGGGCCAGCCCGAGCCGAAGGGACCGGAGGCGCAGGCGTCCGCCCTGCGCGCCGCCGCCGACGCCCTGCTGAGAGAACTCGCCGAGCCGGCCTACCCGCTGCGCGAGGACGCCTTCACCCTGAACGAGACGCTGGGCCGCGCCGGATGGGCGTGGTCGTGGCGCGTCGCGGGCGCCCTGCAGCACCAGCCCCTACGCGCCCGCCAGCATCGCGGCTCGGGTCTCGACGTCTGGTCGCGGCTGGCGGAGTGGGAGGACGAGGCGCCGCGCGGCGAGGCCGGCTCGGCCCCCGTCGACAGCGAGAGCGCCCGCATCCGACTGGAGAAACTGCTGCAGGCCTCGGGTCTGGACGAAACCCGCCCGGCCCAGTCCGACTACGCCGCCGAGGTCGCCTATGCCTTCTCGCCCCGCAACGAGGAGGGCAGACCGCGCATGCTGCTGGCCGAGGCGGGCACCGGCACAGGCAAGACGCTTGGCTATCTGGCTCCCGCAAGCCTGTGGGCCGAGCGAAACGCCGGCGCGGCCTGGGTCTCGACCTACACCCGCGCCCTGCAACGACAGATCGACCGCGAGAGCGCCGCCCTGTGGCCCGACCCGGCCGAGCGCAAGCGCAAGGCCGTCGTGCGCAAGGGGCGCGAGAACTATCTTTGCCTGCTGAACCTGCAGGAAATGGTGCAGGCCGCGCAGCTGGGGAACGGCGACCTGATCGGCGTGGCGCTGGCCGCCCGCTGGGCCCTGCACAGCCGCGACGGGGACATGACCGGCGGCGACTTCCCCGGCTGGCTGCCCAGCCTGTTCGCAGTGGCCCCGAGCCAGCAAGCCAGCGCCGGCAACCTCGTGGACCGGCGCGGCGAGTGCGTGCACGCCGCCTGCCCGCACTACCGGACCTGTTTCGTCGAAAAGACCATCCGCGCCAGCCGCAAGGCCGACCTCGTCGTCGCCAACCATGCGCTGGTCATGACTCAGGCCGCCTTCGACGGCGCCCGTTCGGCGCGGGGGCTGAAGCAGGACGGCGAAACGGCGGCTCTGAAGCGCATCGTCTTCGACGAGGGGCACCATCTGTTCGACGCCGCCGACAGCGCCTTCTCCGCCTGCCTGTCCGGGCAGGAAGCCGCCGAGCTGCGTCGCTGGATCCGCGGGCCGGAGGGACGCGGCCGGCGCGGAAGGGGGCTTGAGCAACGGCTGGGGGACCTGTGTGCCGACAACGAGGCGGCGCGGAAATCCCTGCAGGACGCCATGCACGCCGCGACCCAGTTGCCCGGCGAGGGCGTGTCGGCCCGCATCGCCCCGGCCTCGGGCGAGGTCAATCCGATCGGCCCGGTCGAGCGTTTCCTCGTCGCCGCGCTGGAGCAGCTGCGGGCGCGGACCAGCGAAGGCGGCGGTCCCGGCGGCATCGAGTTCGGCATGGAGTGCAGCCTGCGTCCGGTCACCGATCCCGTTCTGGAGACGGCGCGTGATGCGGCCAAGGCGCTGGCGGCCGTCGAGGCGCCGCTGCTGGCCCTGTCCCGGCATCTGGAAGACATCCTCGACGACGAGTCGGTCGAGCTGGACGGCGCCTCGCGCGCGCGCATCGAGGGCGCCCTGCGCGGACTGGACCGGCGTGCCCGCATGACCCTGCCGGGCTGGCGCTCGATGCTGGCGGCGCTGGATGCGGACACGGGCGAGCCGGACCCGGATTTCGTCGATTGGCTGTCGGCCGAGGCCGCCTTCGGCCGCATCCACGATGTCGCCCTGCGCCGCCACTGGATCGACCCGACCGTGCCGCTGGAGGCTGCGGTGGTCATGCCCTCGCACGGGGTTCTGGTGACCTCGGCCACCCTGTCCGATCCGATGGCGGAGGACCCCTTCGACCTCGCCCGCCTGCGCACCGGCGCGGCCCGCCTGATCGAGCCGGCGCGAACGCTGAAGGTCGAGAGCCCGTTCGACTATGCCGAGAACAGCCGGGTCATCGTCGTCAACGACCTGATCAAGGACGACGCCCGCCAGACCGCGGCCGCCATGCGCGAACTCTTCCTCGCGGCAGGCGGCGGCGGCGTCGGCCTGTTCACCGCCATCCGTCGGCTGAAGGCGGTCTATGAGCGGCTGGGTCCCGATCTCGCGAAGCAGGGCATTCCGCTCTACGCCCAGCACGTCGATCCGCTGGAAGTCGGCGCCCTCGTCGACGTCTTCCGGGCCGAGCAGGACAGCTGCCTTCTGGGCACAGACGCGGTCAGGGACGGGGTGGACGTACCGGGTCGATCCCTGCGCATCCTCGCCTTCGACCGCGTGCCGTGGCCGCGTCCGGACCTGCTGCACAAGGCGCGGCGCGAGCGGTTCGGCGGCTCGTCGGCGCAGGGCCGGGCCTATGACGACGCCCTGGCCCGCGCCCGCATGGCGCAGGCCTTCGGCCGCCTGATCCGGCGGGCCGACGACAAGGGCGTCTTCGTCATGCTGGACGCCGCCTGCCCCACCCGCCTGTTCGCCAGCCTCCCACCCGGAACCGAGGTCCTGCGCATGGGCCTGGCCGAGGCGGTGGAGCTGGTTGGCGGGTTTCTGGGAGGGGCTAGGGGCTAGGGGCTAGGCCATTGCTAGCTGGCCTCAGCTCCTCAATACCTTCTTCCCTAATCCCTAACCCCTAGAACCTAGTCCCTAGCCTTCGAAATTGATCTCCACGCTCGGCGCCGACCGTCGGGCCTCGCCGTGGAAGACCGCCTCGATGTTGTTGCCGTCCGGGTCGATCAGGAAGGCGGCATAGTAGCCGGGGTGATAGGGCCGCTCGCCCGGCGCGCCGTTATCCTTGCCGCCCGCCGCCAGGCCCGCCTTGTGGAAGGCCTCGACCATAGCCCGGTCGGCGGCCTGAAAGGCGAGGTGGTACCGGCCGGTCAGCTTGCCCGCCGCGGCCACACTGTCAGCGCTGGAGACGAACAGTTCGTCGACCCAGAAAAAGCTCTCGGCCTCGCCGCCCAGCGGCACGCCCAGCGTCTCGAAGACGGCGTCGTAGAATCGGCGCGAGGCCGAGAGGTCGGCGACCACCAGCTGGATGTGATCGATCAGACGACCCCGATGCAGGGACTGGGTTTCCATAGCGTGCTCCCGTTTGTTCCGACAGGCGAACGGCCGCCTGGCGCCCGTGTTCCCTGCCACGGGCGCTTGTCACCGGATGGCAGCTTCACCATAGAAAGACGCCCGAATCGCCTTTTTCACGGCTCCGGTTCGCGGTTCAGACGTTCCAGATTTCCGACCCCGGTTTTTTGCGCCAGATCCTGAATGACCAACGATAGCGAACGCCCCCAACGTCATTCCCGCCGTGGCATCGTCGTGCCTTTCACCATCGCGGGCATCGTGCTCGTCGTCTGGACGGCGTGGTGGTTCTATCTGGTGCAGCAGATCGAGACCCGCCTCGACGCCCAGGTAGCGGCGCTGCGGCAGAACGGCTGGACCATCAACCACGCCGAGGTAACGACCACCGGCTGGCCTTTCCGCGCCCGCGTCGCCATCCCCCACGCCGAGATCGTGGCGCCGTCCGGACACGGACTGTCTGCTCCCGAGCTGGTGGCAGAAGCCAATGCGTGGAACCCTGACCACTGGGTGGTGGTGGCCACCGATGGCCTGACCCTGGCCCGCGCGGACAAGGGCCGGGTCGGCGTCCGTGGCGATGGCCTGCGTTTCAGCGTCAGCCATCTGCGCGAACGTTTCCCGGACCTGCGCGTCGAAATGATCCGGCCGGTCTTCACGGCACACGAAGACGCCCAGCCCTTCCCGATCGCCTCGGCCGACCGGATCCAGTTCGAGGCGCGCCCCCATCGCGAGAATGAGGACGCCGACGCCGTCGATGTCCTGTTCAACCTTCAGGACGCCCGGGGGCGTCCGGGCGGACCGGTCGAGGGCGCGACCCGGCAAGGCCAGCTGACCCTGAGGCTGGAGGGCGTGGTCCAGGAAGCCAGCCGCTTGGCCGGACCCAATGCGGCAGGGGTCTTCTCCGCCTGGACCGAGGCCGGCGGCCGCCTGACCGACGTCCGGGGCGAACTGATCGCCGGCGAGAGCCGCGCCCGTGTCCTCAGCGAGGGCCTGTCCGCCGGTCCGGACGGCCGTCTGCAAGGTGACCTGGCGCTCAACGCGGAAGCGCCGGGCGCCGCGATTTCGGGTCTCGCCGGATCGCAGGAGGGCGCGGTCAACCGCGTCGGGGCCGCCGGAGCCGCCGCCGCCACAGCAATCCAGGGCGACCGCCCGGTCGATCTGACAATCCGCTTCCGCGACGGCCGGACCTGGCTGGGGCCGTTCGCCCTGGCGCCGGCGCCGCGGCTGTTCTGATGCTGAGAGAGCCGCCTCGCGACAACGAACGTCTGGCGCTGGACCGGGCCATCACCGAGGCCGTGAAGGCTCGGATCGCCGCCGGCCAGCGCGACACGGTCGACGCGGACGCCATCGCCCTTCGCGAAACGCTGGCGGGTCTGACCCCGCCGCAGATCGCCGCCATCCGCTCGGTGCTGGGACGCGTCGACGCCGCCTCAGGCGCGCCACTGGTTGTGTGGGGTCCCGCCAGTCAGGTGCTTGCCGCCGACCGCTACGGTCTGGTCGCCCGTCTCGCAGCCAGACCCGATACCGCGTTCGCCGCGGTGCGCGACGGCGCCCGGGCCCTGCTGGACTTGAGCCCCTCCTCCAGCTGGTGGAGCCGCCTGCTGGCCGAACCGGACATCCGGGTCATCGCCGCCCTCCCCGATCACGGCGCCGGCCAGCCCCGCGCCCTGATGGTTCAGCGCGCGCAACCGGGGCCGACCGGGAACGACCGCACCTTCTGGGCCACCGACAGCAACCTTTCCGACGCCCGGATCGTGACGGCCCTGTCGGGCTCCGGACTTGCCGCCACGCCGCTGATCGTGGGCGGCGGCTTGAAGCTGTTCGTTCTCGCGGGCTATGTGCAGGCCGAAGACAGCCGGCTCGCGAACGCGCCCGGCGCCCTGTCCGGCGTGATCGGCGCCGCCCCCCTGTTCTGAGAGCCCGCATGACCGACACGATCCAGCCCAAGCCCGGCATCCTCGATATCGCCCCCTACGTCGGCGGCAAGTCGAAGATCGAGGGCGTGGCCGAGCCGATGAAGCTCTCGTCGAACGAAAACGCCCTTGGCGCCGGTCAGAAGGCCCGCGACGCCTATCAGTCGGCGGTCGGCAACATCCACGTCTATCCGGACGGCCGGGCGAGCAAGCTGCGCGACGCCGTCGCAGATCATCATGGTCTGGAGCCGGAACGCCTGATCTTCGGCAACGGCTCGGACGAGGTCTTCGCGCTGCTGAACCAGACCTATCTGCAGCCGGGCGACAACATCGTCACCGGCCAGTACGGCTTCCTCGCCTACCGAATCTCCGCCCTCGCCAACCAGGCCTCGGTCAAGCTGGCCCCCGAACCGGGCTTCAAGGCGGAGGTCGATGCGATCCTCGAGCAGGTCGATGACCGTACACGGATCGTCTACATCTCCAGCCCGTCGAACCCGACCGGCAGCTACAACACCGCCGAGGAAACCCGCCGCCTGCATGCGGCCCTGCCCTCGAACGTTCTGCTGGTCATCGACGAGGCCTATGCCGAGTTCGTCACCGCTCCGGACTGGGAAACCAGCTTCCCGCTGGCGAAGGACGCCGACAACGTCGTCGTCACCCGCACCTTCTCCAAGATCCATGGACTGGGAGGCCTGCGTATCGGCTTCGGCTATGCGCCGCTGAAGGTGGCCGAGGCTGTCGACCGCATCCGCCTGCCCTTCAACGTCTCGGTCCCTGGCCTTGAGGCCGCGGTCGCTGCCCTCGGCGACGAGGCCCACCAGAAGGCTTCCCGCGATCTGGTGGAGACCTGGCGTCCGCGACTGACGCAGGCGATCAAGGGCTTTGGCTTCGAGGTCTTCCCGTCGGCCGGCAACTTTGTCCTCGTGCGCTTCGCCAACGCCGAACGCAGCGCCGCCGCCAATGATTATCTGCACACCAAAGGCATCATCGTCCGCCCGGTCGGCGGCTACGGCCTGCCAGACTGCCTGCGGATCACGATCGGGACCGATGATCAGAACCGCGCCGTGCTTGACGCGTTGAGTGAGTTCGCCGCCGCCTGACGGAACCTGATTCAACTCTGGAATCCCTCATTGATTCCCAGAGTTGTGTCATCAACGACACGCAACTTCGCTTGCCACTTCGCAAATGCGAATGTATGGACATCCCGAACTCTTGGAGGACTACCATCATGAAGAAGATCATCGCCGCTTCGGTGGTTGGTCTGGCGCTCGTCGCCGGTCAAGCCGCTGCTGCTAACCAGGCCGCTCCGCGCATCGCCGACCGCGTCGGCGCCACCGCTGGCGCTTCGGAAGAATTCGCCGCCATCCCGGCTCCGCTGATCTTCATCGGCGTTGCTGTTCTGGCCGCCGTCGCCATCGACCAGGTTGTCGACGACGGCGAAAGCGACTGATCGCTGTAAAAAGCTGATTTGTGGGGGCCCGTCGCGAAAGCGGCGGGCCCTTTGCTTTGTGGTCTGTGTCGGGGGTCGACCAGCCGCTGCCCGCTGGCCTCAGGTTCTTCTGAAGATCCGACTCGCCGCCCAGCCGGTCAGCGCCGCCAGCAGCACGCACAGCACGCCATAGGTCCATGGCCGCCGATGCGCGAACTCGAAGATGTCGCGCTCGATGCCGACCTTCTCGACCGTCAGCGTCAGATTGCTGACCGACACTGGCTCCCCTTCCTGGAATAACCAGACCTCGGCGAAATACTGCCCCGTCGGCGCGACGGCGGGCAGTTCGACCTCGGCGCGGAACAGGCCCCGATCCACGAACCGGACCCCCTCGGCATCAGTATCGTACAGCGCCGCCGCCTCGCGCAGGCGGATCACCGCGCGGCGCCAGTCGAGGTAGTCCTCGCCCAGACGGCTGACCACCACGTCCCGAACTCCATAACGCGTGACCGTCCGGCTTTCCTCCGGAGCATTGATCCGCAGGTGGTCCACCCCCACGCCCAGCCGTCTCAGCTGGCCGAATTCGGCGATGTCCGGCAGCGGCCGTGTCGAGGCGGTCATGTAGAAGCCCGGAGCGCCCTCGAAGAGCACGGGACGGCTGTTGAGCCAGACGCCCATGTTGCGCGTCTTCTTGACCAGACGGACTGGCGCGTCAGGCCCGCGCACCACGACCACCACATCGGCCGGGGCATCCGTCGGGTTAAAGACTGCGCCGAACAGCACGATCGACGCGCCGCGGAAGCTGGAGTCGACCTGCACGCGCGCATCGGTCAGGGCGGCTGCGACACGCACACGCTCGGCCGTGCTGACCGATTGGGCGGGCGCGGGGGCGACGACGGCGGGGGGCTCGGGCGGCAGGGCCTGGATCATTCCGGCACCCCCGGGGCGAAGGAGAACAGGTCACTGGGCCGGACGAACAGCTCCAGACCCATGTAGATCCCGACCAGCAGGACGATGACGCCCAGCGCCGCCCTCAGCTCCTCGGCCCGGAAGCGCCCGGACAGGCGTGCGCCGTATTGGGCGCCGACGACACCGCCGAGCAGCAGGATGATCGACAGCACGATATCGACCGTCTGGTTCCGTCCGGCCTGAAGCACAGTCGTCATGGCCGTCACGATGATGATCTGGAACAGGCTGGTGCCCACCACCACGCTGGCCTTCATCCGCAGGATGTAGAGCATGGCCGGCACCAGGATGAAGCCGCCGCCCACCCCCATGATCGCCGACAGGATGCCGACGAAGACGCCCAGAGCCATGGGCGGAATGACGCTGATGTACAGGCCCGAGCGCGGGAACCGCATCCGCAGGGGCAGGCCGTACAGCCACAGGGGACGGCGACGCTCCTTGTGCGGAACAATCTCGCCGCGCACCCGCCGCAGGATCTGGCCGAGGCTCTCGTAAAGCATCAGGGTGCCGATCGCGCCCAGGAACAGCAGATAGGCCAGGGCGACCGCCAGATCGGCCTGCCCCAGCAGGCGCAGATAGCGGAACAGCTCGACCCCGAGCAGCGCCCCGGCGACCCCGCCGGCAGCCATGATTCCGCCGATGCGGTAGTCGACCATCTTCTGGCTGGTGTAGGTGATCACGCCCGAGGTCGAGGATGCCACCACGTGGCTGGCCTGGCTGGCCACCGCCACCGACGGCGGAATGCCCAGGAAGATCAGGATGGGGGCCATCAGGAAGCCCCCGCCGATGCCGAACAGTCCGGACACAAAGCCGACCGTCGCTCCCAGCAGGACCAGGAACGGCCAGTTCACCGAAACCTCGGCGATCGGCAGATAGATATCCAAAGGACGCGCCTTCGGCTGGAACAGAGATCAGACGCCGGAAGGCGGCGGGTGGAAACGGGTCTGAACGCCCCGGGCGTGCGAAGCAACCCGTTGCGCGTCAGAAGTCGAGGATGCGCCCGTCAGGCGAGCGGTTCGACCGTGAACCGCTCGGCGTCGGCGCGCCCCTTGTCGCGATCCGCCGTCGACAGCGAGGCCTGCAACCGGTCGGCCGCCGCCTGGGCGTCGCCATCCCCGGCGCGCGCGGCGATCAGATACCAGGCATAGGCCTGCGCAGGATCCGCAGCGATTCCTTCATCGCCAGACTCGTACAGCTTGGCGACATTGTACTGGCTGTCGACCAGACCGAGCTCGGCCGCACGGGTCAACCAGTTGAGGGCCTCTGCCCGGTTGCGGGCGCCGCCCACACCATCGAACAGATACATGCCATAGGCGTGCATTCCGCGGGGGTCGCCGCCGTCGGCCGCACGCCGCGCCCAGGTGCGAGCCTCGGGCGCATTCTTCTGCACGCCGTTCTGGCCGTCCTGGTACAGGCCCGCCAGATGCAGCTGCGCTGGCGCATAGCCGAGCGTCGCCGCCTGCTTCAGCGTGTCCGGTCCGGCGGCATCCTCCGCATCGAGCTGGGCGACGGCCTGTTCGTAAAGCTCGGCGCCGCGCGCGAGATCCGCTTCGCTCGGCGCCGAGGTGACCGCCAGGGCGGCCACAGGCTGGACCTCTTCGGCCGCCATGCCCGGCAGGACGATGCCGCCGTCGGTCAGCTCGCTGAACGCCAGCGCGCCCGAGGCGGTCAGCACCACGGCCACGGCCGAGGCGCCCAGCGCCTTGCGGACGGTTCCCCCGTCGCGAGAGGCCTGCTTGTCCAGGCGCTCCTGCAAACGGGACTTGCCGCCCTTCTTCAGACCGAAGCCCGACCGCGCCGGCGCTTCAGGCTCCGGGGCAGCCATGGCGGCGCGAGCCGCCTCGATGGTGTTCCGGGTCGACGACGCCCGTCCCTGGGCTGCGGCGGCGCGCAAGGCGCGCGGATCGACAAACTCGGTCTCGCCGGCGAAGTCGTCACCGTCGAAGCCGCCCGGCTCGGTGGCGGCCAGGGCGTCAGACACGTCCGCGCCGCCAAAGCCTCCGCCTGTTCCGAACGGCCCGGACGGCGCCGGGGCGACCGGCGCGGGCTGCGGCGCGGTGGCGAACACCGGCACATGCGGAGCCTCCTCCGGCGCAGCCGGGGCATCGATCGCCGCCCGGCTGCCGAACGGCGCGGAGGGCGTCTCCGCGCTGGCGAGCGGGCCGCGCATGATGGCGTCGAATACCGTGTCCGCGGTCAGGGGCTCGTCGCGCGAGGCGGAGACCGGCGTTGGCGCGGGCTCCGGCGGAGCCAGATCGGCGGACCAGGCCTGCTGTTCAGTATAGACCGGGTCCGGATCATCGAACGCGGCCGGCGCGAATGGCGAGTCCGGGAAGGCGGCGTCCGGGAAGGCGGCGGCGCGCCAGTCGGGCTGATCATCGCTCGCCGGCAGAACTTCCACCGGGGCCGCAACGGGCTCCGGCGCAGCCTTCGCATCGCTGCGCCGATCGATATTCTCGCGGGCCTCGGCGATGAGGGCGGCGGTCCGCTCCTCGGACAGGCGCATCCGCTCGGCCAGTTCACCCGAAGCGCGGTCATATCGCTGCTCGATCCGCGACGAGCTGTCCGACAGACGGCGGCCGATGTCTTCCAGAGCCTGCTGCGAACGACGCTCTGACTGGGCGATGCGTTCGCTGAGGCGATCCGAAATTCGGGTGATCTCGCCGCCCAGTTTCTCCAGCGCGAGGGCATGGCGATCGTCGGCGGCGATCAGGCGCTGCTCGACGCCCTGGGCCAGACGGCCCATGTCGGCCTCGACGCGACGGGTCAGGGCGTCGCCCAGTCGCGCGATCCGCGCCTCGCCATCGCTCTCGATCCGGCCCACGCGGCCATTGAGGTTCTCGGCGATGCGCAGCACTTCGCGGCCCATGGCCTCGACGGCCTGGGCCGAGCGACTTTCCGACGCCTTCAGCTGGTCGCCCAGCGCGGCCACGGCGCGCTCGATCCGCTCCATGCGGTTCTCGGACTCCGCCGTGTCCAGCCGACGCATCATCTCGGCGCGGTTGGCGTCCATCTGGCGCGCGAGAGTCTCGGCCAGCTTCTCGAACCGGGCGGCCTCACGCGCGCCTTCGGGCTCCATCCGCGTCTCGGCCGCGCGCATCCGCTGATCCAGCGTGGCGAAAGAACGTTCAAGACCGCGCAGCGCTTCGGTCGTACGGGCCTGCGCCTGATCCAGCCGGGCGCCGACCTGCGACAGCAGATCCGACCCTGCGCCCGGACCGGCGACCTTCTCGACCGCGTCCATGCGCTGGCGCAATTCGTTCACGCCTGAGCGCTGACGCTCCTCTATGTCGTACAGGCGACCCGCGAGAGCGCCGAGACCCGCCTCGACCTTGCCGAAGGTCTCGGCCGTGCGCGGACCGGTCTCCTGCTCGAACTTGCGCAGACGACGATGGCCCTCGCGCAACTCCTCCGAGATGTCGTCGATGCGACGGCCGTAGGCGCGACCTTCCTGATCGGAATTCTCCAGCCGGCGGACCACGCCCGAAACGGCCTGATCCACTCCCTGGATGGCGACAGTCGAGCGGCGCTCGGCCGCCTCGAGGCGCGCGGCGATGGCGTCGATCGAGGCCTCCAGACGCTGCCAGGCCTCGCCGCCTGAACCATAGGCGTCATCCAGACGGCGGCTGCGGCCGCGACGCTCGAAAGTGTCGGAGGCATGGGCGCGGCGCGGCAGCGGCGTGTAGCCGTCGTCGGCGTCGCCGTCCTCGATGATCATGGAGTTGAGCCACTCGCCCAGGGTCATGCCCGAGCGACGCGCAAGGTCCTTGGCGATCTCGCGAGCCTTGGGATCAATCCCCTTCACGCTCCACGGCGCGGCTGCGCTCACTGATTCGCCTCCCGACCTTTGACTCGAACGCTAATCGCCCAGATCAAGGGTGTAAACGCGTGGTTAACCCCAAGATGTAGGGGCGCCGCCAGCTTCCTGTGGAAAGTCGCGGCGCCTGCCGGATATGTCGGTCCGCCGTAGTTAACGCCTCGTAAAGATTAACCTCCCGGAAAGGACTCGCCCCCTTGCGCCAAGGGCTGGTTCGGGCCAACTCGCGGCGATGACGCTGACCAACACCCTGATCGCCGCCGCGGCCGTTCTGGCCCTCGCCGTCTTCGCCGGCTGGCGGGGGGCGTTGCCGAGCAATCCGGCCAAGGGCGTGCGCATGATCCCGTGGCGGTTCATCATGGTGATGTCCGGCGCCGCCCTGATGCTTCTGCTGATCCACGTCGCCACGCTTCTGGGTATGCCGCAGCGCCCTTACTGAAGCGGAACCCCGCGCCGTCGCGACGACTTCCCTGATCGACACCCCCGATCAGGAGAGACCGACATGGGCGACAAGACCCTCACCGCCACTGAGGCCGAACAGCATTTCTGGGACAGCCTGAAGAAGTCCAACACCGGCCTGCTCGGCCTCGACCAGCCCGGCTATCACGCCCAGCCGATGACCGCCTTCCGCGAGGAGGAGACCGGCACGATCTGGTTCTTCACCCGCGACGACACCGATCTGGCGAAGGACGCCGCCCTGCCCGGCGGGCAGAGCGCGATGTTCCATTACGGCTCGAAGGATCAGAACGTCTGGGCCTGCATCCATGGCGACCTGTCGGTCCACGGGCATGACCGCGCCATCATCGACCGCTACTGGAACCCGGTGCTGGCCGCCTGGTATCCCGAGGGCAAGGACGACCCGAAGCTGACCATCCTGCGCTTCGACGCCGACGACGGCCGTGTCTGGGTCAACGAGGGCGGCTTCTTCAAATTCGCCTACGAGGTCGCCAAGGCGAATGTCACCAAGACCCTGCCCGACGCGGGCGGGGTGGCGGACGTGAATCTGAACTAGGGCTCAGCCCGCAAAGCACCAGGCGAGGACCGCCTTCTGGGCGTGGATGCGGTTTTCCGCCTCGTCCCAGACCAGTGAGCGCGGACCGTCGATGACGGCGTCGGTGACCTCCTCGCCGCGGTGCGCGGGCAGGCAGTGCAGGAAGACCGCGCCGGGGTTGGCGGCGTCCATCAGGGCGTCGTCGACGCCGTAGCCGTCGAAGGCTTCCAGACGGGCTTCGTAATCCTGATCGCCCATCGACACCCATGTGTCGGTCACCACCACATCGGCGCCGGCGACAGCCTCGCGCGGATCGCTGGTCAGCACCACGTGGTCGCCGCCCCTGGCCAGATCGTGCAGATCCGGGTGGTACTCGGCCGGACAGGCGACCTGCAGCCGGAAACCGAACTTCGGCGCTGCGTGCATGAAGCTGTGGCAGACGTTGTTGCCGTCGCCGACCCAGGCGATCGTCTTGCCCGCGACCGGTCCCAGATGCTCCTCGATCGTCAGCAGGTCCGCGAGGATCTGGCACGGGTGCGACCGGTCGGTCAGGCCGTTGATCACCGGCACGGTCGAGACGCGGGCGAAATTCTCGACGTCCTCGTGGCGGTTGGCGCGGATCATGACCGCATCGACCATGCGCGACAGCACCTTGGCGGTGTCCTCGACCGGTTCGCCGCGACCCAGCTGCATGTCCGAGGCCGTGGCGATGATCGACGAACCGCCCAGCTGGCGGATCGCGGCGTCGAAGCTGAAGCGGGTCCGGGTCGAGTTCTTCTCGAACACCATGGCCAGCACATGATCCTTCGCCGGCGCATCGGCGTCGGCGCGGCCCTTGGGCCAGCCCTTGCGGGCCTGCTTGCGGGCGTGCGCGTCATCGAGAATGCCACGCAGGTCCTCGGCGCTCAGCCGATGGATATCGAGGAAGTGACGGACCATCGGCCCCTCCAGATCTGTCAGGGCCTCAGGCCAGCTTGGTCCGCGCGAACTCGCAGGTCTTCTCGAAGCGCTCGACGGCCTCGCGGGCCTCGTCCAGCGACAACACCAGCGGCGGCAGGATGCGCACGCAGTTGTCGCCGCCGCCGGCGACCAGCAGTTGCTGCTCGTCGCGGGCCCAGCCCATGAACTCGCGATTGTTCGGGACCAGCTTCACGCCGATCAGCAGACCCTTGCCGCGCACGTCCACGATCACGTCGGGGAAGCGCTCCTTCAGACCGTGCAGCTGCTGCTTCAGATAGCCGGCCACCTCGTTGACGTGTGCGAGGGTCTCCGGCTTCGACAGCTCGCCGAAGGCCGCGCGACCGACCGCCATCGCCAGCGGGTTGCCGCCGAAGGTCGAGCCGTGCACGCCCGTGGTCATGCCCTTGGCCGCCTTCGTCGTCGCCAGGCAGGCGCCGATCGGGAAGCCGCCGCCCAGAGCCTTGGCGATAGCCATGATGTCCGGCGTCATGCCGGCCCATTCGTGAGCCCACAGCTTGCCGGTCCGGCCCATGCCGCACTGGACCTCGTCGAAGATGATCAGCACGCCGGTCTCGTCGGCCATCTGACGCATCCAGCGCAGATCCTCTTCCGGCGTCGCGCGGCAGCCGCCCTCGCCCTGTACAGGCTCAAGGATGATCGCGGCGGTCGTCGGGTTGCGGAAGGCAGCCTCGAGCGCGGCCTTGTCGCCCCACAGCAGCTGATGGAAGCCCTCCATCTTCGGGCCGAAGCCTTCGGTGTAGGACGGATTGGCGGCGGCGTTGATCGCGCCATAGGTCCGGCCGTGGAACGAGCCGTCGAAGCCGTAGATATCGATGCGCTCGGGCTGGCCGTTGGCGACGTGATGTTTGCGCGCGGTCTTGATCGCGCACTCGACCGCCTCGGTGCCCGAGTTGGTGAAGAAGACCACGTCCGCGAACGACTTCCCGCACAGCTCATCGGCCAGGGCCTCCTGCCCCGGAATGCGGAAGATGTTCGAGACATGCCACAGCTTCTGGGCCTGCTCGGTCACCGCGGCGACGAGTTTGGGATGGGCGTGGCCGAGACCATTGGTCGAGATGCCGGCGACGCAGTCCAGGTACTCGGTCCCGTCCGTCGACCACAGTCGCGCGCCCAGACCACGCTCCACTTCCAGCGGCGCGCGATTGTAGACACCCATCAGATGGTCTTGGGACACGGGACTGAACCTCCAGAAGAGAGACGGCCCCGTCGCGGGTGCGACGGAGCCGGAAAAAGGGGTCAGGTCTTGTCGGACCCGTGGGCCCGTTAGTCAACACCGCGGCCGAGACGGTTTGTAGCTGTGACATCCGCGACCATTTGCCGAAGGGCCACTTGCTCATCTTCGGACAGATGCCGCTTCGGAAGGACCGGATTGGCGGAAGGGCTCATCAGGAAGATGAAGCGGTCCCGCTCCTCGCGAACCGCCTTGATGCCTTCCCAGCCGATCCGCGAGGACGAGACCGGGGTACCGAAAGCAAGACCGTTCCCGTCGATCGTCCAGTCACTCAGCATGCCTCCGCCCGGCGCCGACCGGGCCGCCCGTAACAAGGCCATCCCGTGGAGATAACGTGCTGCGACCCAAGCGACCGTTGTAGCGATGACGATGATGCCGGTAGTCCGCAGAAGACTCCCATCCGCATCAGGAGCGTCGGCGGCGACCAGAGCGAGCGCCCACAAGCCGACGAACGGGATCAGCAGCGGCAAGCAAGCCAACCAATGAACGCCGCCCCAACCCTTCTGAAGAGGCCGAACTTCACGCGCGGTCGGCTGAACGCCCCGGACCTCGATCATCGCCCTACTGGTCCCGCGCCAGACGCAGGGCGAGGTCGGCGATGAAGCGGGCGGTGCGCAGAACCTCGTCGCCCTCGACCCACTCCATGGTGTCCTGCGCCGAGTGGATGCGCTGGAAGACCGGCGGGACGAAGCCCTGCGCCAGGCCGTTGGCCTCGCCGCCATTGAAGGCCAGCCACATCTGGTGCGCCCCGGCCGCGTCTTGCGAGCCGATGGAGATCACGGGCACGCCGGCGGCCGAGAAGACGCGGTCGTCGCTGGGCGGGTACATCGGGAAGGCCATGCAGTCGAAGGCCATCTCGGCGCACTGGGTCCGCATGGCGCGCAGCACGAAGGCCGACTGTTCCCCGACGTTCTCGCCGTACATCAGCGTCTCGCCATAGCCGTTGACGTCCATGTTCACGACGGCGGCGATACGGGTCTTGTCCTGCGCCTTCAGCCATTCGCGCGCGCCGATCAGGCCCAGCTCCTCCTGATCGGTGAAGACGAAGACGTAGCGGAACGGCCCCGGCGCCTGCTCGACCTGGTCCTTCACCAGTCCGGCGACCTCCATCAGGGCCACCACCGAGCCGGCATTGTCGATCACGCCCTGCGACATCGTCCCGTCCGCCAGGGGCACGGCGTCGAAGTGGCCGGTCAGGACGATGTCCTTCGCGCCCTCACCGATGGTGATCACCACATTGGCGCCGGCGCGCGGACCGGTGCGCTGGTTGCCGCCCTCGAAGGGAACGAGCTGCGGATTGAAGCCCTGCGCGCGAAGCTGGCTGACGACCACCTCGCGGCGCTCGTCATTGGTCTTGCCGGCATAGGCCTGGATCGCGGCCTCGATCGCCTGCCCCTCCGGCGTCAGCATCGGAGCAGCGACGGCGGGCGCATCCTGCGGCGCGGCCAGCAGGGAAAGTGCGAAAATCGACTGGATCAGCATGGGGGTCCCCTCCCGAAGGTTCGCCCCTTGCTAGCGGCTCAGCTCTTCAGCCGCCAGCCCGACCGGAACACGGCCCAGCAGGCGACGGACAGGACCAGGGTCAGCCCGGCGCTCATCGCCACGCCGATCCAGATGTTGCTCTCCGCATGGCCGATGAAACCGAAGCGGAAGCCGTCGATCATGTAGAAGATCGGGTTCCAGTGGCTGATCGCCGCGAACGGCCCGGGCAGGTTCTCCACCAGATAGAAGGTGCCGGACAGGAAGGTCATCGGCATGATCAGGAAGTTCTGCACCGCCGCCAGCTGATCGAACTTCTCGGCCCACAGGCCGGCGAAGACGCCGACCATGCCCATCATCAGCGAGGCCGACAGCGAGAACCACAGGATCGCCGCGATATTGGCGATGCCCAGCTTGGCGAACGGCAGCACGCAGACGGCCGTCACCAGCCCGACCACGATGCCCCGCGTCGCGGCGCCCAGGGAGAAGCCGATGGTCAGCTCCAGCGGGCTCAGCGGCGGGGTCAGGAAGTCCGTCGCTGTGCCCATGATCTTGGCCTGGATCAGGCTGGACGAGGCGTTGGCGAAGCTGTTGTTCAGCACCGCCATCATGATCAGGCCCGGCGCCACGAACTCGGCGAAGGGCGTGCCGTGCAGCGGCGGCCGTGCGTCCTTCAGGGCCACCACGAACACCAGCATGTAGAGCAGGGTCGTCACCACCGGCGCCGCCACCGTCTGGGCGCCCACCTTCCAGAACCGCCGCACCTCCTTGAGGTACAGGGTCTTCACCCCCTCCCAATTGACGCCGTTGTAGCGGCGCGGCTGCGGCAGGCCCGAGGGCCGGGTCGAGGCGAGATCGGTCATGGATGCGCAGATGCGGCGGACTGACGTGCGACGCAAGGGGTAGCGGGGCCGTGAAGTGGTTGGTGGTCAGTGATTAGTGGTTGGCCGTTCACGCGCGCACCGAAAGCCGGGCCTCCCGGCGGACGTCGGACCGGAGCGCGATCAACCACCAATCACTGACCACCAACCACTTCGCACGCTCCGCCGAGCGAACCGCGCCCGCCTCACGTCCCGCATCCGGGACCATTTTAACCATACCAGATGTAGTTCCTGTGGACGGACCAATTCCCACATATTGCGCGTTTTAAGGGCTGGTTTACGATTAGGAGTAGGTCGGGCCCGGCGATGGGACATCTCGACCCCATATGTTGAATCCCGGAGGGCGAAATGACCGCAGGCTGGACCGAAGATCGCGTCGGCGCGCTGAAGAAGCTCTGGCTTGAGGGCCAGTCGGCCAGCCAGATCGCCAAGCAGCTGGGCGGCGGCGTCACCCGCAACGCCGTGATCGGCAAGGTGCACCGCCTGGGCCTGTCGGGCCGTGCAGCCCCGTCGCAGCCGGCGCGCGCCACCTTCCGCCCCAGCCGTCCGCGTCCGGCCGCCCAGCCGACCCAGGCCCCTTCGGCTCCGCGTCGCATTGAGGCCGCCCAGCCGCGCCCGGTCGCTCCCGTGACCCCGCCGCCGGCTCCGGTTCCGGAACTGCCGGGCACCGCCACGGTCATGACCTTGGGCGCCCACATGTGCAAATGGCCGATCGGCGACCCGTCGTCGGCCGAATTCAGCTTCTGCGGCCGTCGCGCCTCGGAAGGCGTCTACTGCGTCGAGCACGCCCGGGTCGCTTACCAGCCGCAGGTCCGCAAGGCCGGCAAGGACGGCGTCTCGGAGCTGGCCCGCTCGCTGCGCCGCTACATCTGATCTGAAGACCACTCGACACGGCGGCCTGTCACTGACGGGCCGCCGTTCTGTCATCCAGCCATACGGCTGTCACGAATGGCTCCTAGAGGAGCCGCCATCCGTCCCGGAGCCGCCCGCAGTGGCCTCGGGATACGGGGGTAAGGGGCTGCGGTTATCCGGGTTGACGCAGCCCCTCGCCTCGCCGCTCAGCGGCACCTTTCGACATCGAGCGCGTGAAGTGATTGGTGGTTGGTGGTCAGTGGTTGCTGGCTCGCCCGACTTTCACACGCGGCCGTCGCCGCGCTCGTGATAGCCACTCACCACCAACCACTAACCACTCAGTTCAGCACCCGTCTCTCGCCCGGGACATCCAGGCTGAACGCCGGGATGGCGACCTCGAACATCCGGCCGTTGTCGTCGACCATGGAATAGCCGCCGACCATCGAGCCCGACGCCGTGCCCAGCGGGCACCCCGAGGCGTAAGAATAGCTGGAGCCCGGCTGGATCGTCGGCTGTTCGCCGACCACGCCCGGCCCGCGCACCTCTTCACGATGGCCGCGCGCGTCGGTGATCTCCCAGCGGCGCGCGACCAGCTGAACCGGGCCGGCCGACAGGTTCACGATCTCCACCTGATAGGCCCAGACCCAGCGCCCCGCATCGGGGTCGGACTGGCCGGCCAGATAGCTGGGGCGCACCTTCACCAGGATCCCGTCCGTCTCGGCCTCGTACGCGCGTCCATCATGCATCCGGTAATGGTTGCGGAACGCCGACGCGCGTCAAGCAGGAGAGTGCAGCAGAGACAGGCGAGACGGGCCGAAAAATCGTGTAAGCCGGTGACATGACGTCTATCGAACACACTCTCGCGGGCATCCTGCCCTGCCAGTCCATCGAACTGCTGATCGCCAACGGCGCGATCACCACCGACACCCCCTTCGACGCCGATCAGGTGCAGCCGGCCAGTCTGGACCTGCGCCTGTCCGATCAGGCCTGGCGTGTGCGCGCCTCCTTCCTGCCGGGCAAACGCAAGGTCGAGGACCGCATCGCCGATGTCTCCATGCACGCCATCGACCTGTCGGGCGGCTATGTGCTGGAGAAGGGCTGCGTCTACATCGCCCGCCTGCAGGAGCGACTGAGCCTGCCCAAGGGCCTGATCGCCCGCGCCAACCCCAAGAGTTCGACCGGCCGGGTCGATGTCTTCGTGCGCCTGCTGACCGACCGCGGCGGCAGCTTCGACGACGTGGACGAGGGCTATGACGGCCCGCTCTACCTCGAGATCGCGCCCCAGACCTTCTCCATCCTCGTGCGTCCCGGCACCCGCCTGAACCAACTGCGTCTGAAGGCCGGCGAGCCGCCGAAGCTGGAGACCCGCTCGGTCGGGGTCGATCTGACCGGTTCGGACGGCGGCATCGTCGGCTTCCGCGGCCGTCGTCACGCCGGCGTGGTGGATCTGGACAACATCGACGGCCACGATCCGAAGGACTTCTGGGAGCCCCAGATCCTGCGTCGCGGCGAACTGCTGCTGGACCCGGGCGAGTTCTACATCCTCGCCTCGTCGGACGACGTCGAGATCCCCGTGGATCAGGCCGCCGAGATGACCCCGATCGATCCGTCGGTGGGCGAGTTCCGCGTCCACTACGCCGGCTTCTTCGATCCGGGCTTCGGCACGGACGAGGCCCACGGCGCCGGCTCCAAGGGCGTGCTCGAGGTCCGCACCCACGACACGCCGTTCCTGCTGGAGCACGGCCAGATCGTCGCCCGCCTGGTCTACGAACCCCTGACCGAACGCCCCACCCGCCTCTACGGCGAGGGCGGCAGCCACTACCAGCGGCAGGGGCTCAAGCTGAGCAAGCACTTCCGGCCGTGGGGCTGACGGCTCGACAACTGCCAAGATCGGGTGCTTCCTGATCGCCTCATCAGGTGAATGAGGGCTTCGGAATGCTTCGCCCGGCCGGCTTCATCACGCTGGACATGACGAGCTACCCGGTTTTCGCAGTGCTGGCGGGTTTGACCCTGCTGGTCGGGGCCGACCATGTCTCTCCGGGCTGCACAGGCCCGGCCGTCGAGCAATGCGACTACATCGCGACTGCCAAGGCTGCGAACTCTGGACCGGAGGATCGGCCCTTTAGAAGCTACCTCGGCTTCAATGTGTTCGATCAGGGGTCGTCCGTATGGGTTCAGCAAAGCTTCCCGGTCGATGCGTGGGTCCATGCCTCAGCGGTTCGGATCGACAAGAAGAGCTGTCGGCCCTGCGAGGTCGTGTTCTACGGGCACCTGCCTCCGCCCGTCGATGGTCTTGACCCTCCCCGTGGGAGGTTGATTCAGAGCACTGCTCCGGAAGATGCCGCCGAGGCCGCGCGCATGCGGGAGCAGTTTGCTGCGGCCGGCCATTCTTCGGAGCTCGACACCGGGACACCCAGCGAGCGCAACTGGCGCAGCAGGATTAGCTGAGCCGATCCGCCTTCCGCAGTCCCGGGAACATCGCCGCCCACAGGCCGGTGGCGGCCAGCGCGCCGACGCCGCCGAAGCAGGCGGCGCCGATGGCGCCGAGCATCCGCACCATGACGCCGGAGTAGGCCTCGCCCAGTTCGTTCGACGCGCCGATGAACAGCATGGATACCGACGACACCCGGCCCCGCATGTGATCGGGCGTGGCCAGCTGGATCAGGGTCTGGCGGATGTTGACGCTGATCATGTCCGCCCCTCCGCCGATGAACAGCGCCAGGGCGCTCAGCCAGACGATCTTCGACAGGCCGAAGGTCAGGGTGCACAGGCCGAACACGGCCACCGCCGCGAACATCCAGCGCCCGCCATGTTTCACGATGGGGAAGCGGCTCAGATAGATGGCCACCGCCATCGCTCCCACCCCGAACGAGGCGCGCAGCAGGCCGAAGCCGATGGCGCCGACGTGCAGGATGTCCCGCGCGAAGATCGGCGTCAGCAGGGCCACCCCGGCCAGCAGCACCACGACCAGATCCAGCGAGATCGCGCCCAGCACGATCTTGGTCTTCCAGACGTAGGCGAGGCCTTCCTTCACCGACTCGACCGGCGACAGCTTGTTCTCGACCGGGGCCGGCTTGCCGCTGGTCTTGATGAGCACAAAGGCGCCGGCAGCCAGCAGGAACATGCCCAGAGAAACCGCGTATGCCAGCGGCACGTTGACCGCCACGATCACCCCGCCCAGAGCCGGGCCGGCGATGGCGCCGGTCTGAAAGGCGATGGACTGGGCCGCGATGGCCGGCGGCAGGGCCTTGCGCCCCACCACCATCGGCAGGAAGGCCTGACTGGCCGGCGCGAGGAAGGCCCGCGCCGCGCCGAACACGGCGGCGACGGCCAGCAGCCCCCACAGCGGCGGGGCGCCGTGCAGGGCCATCAGCAGGAAGGCCGCCGCGCAGCTGCCCTCGACGAGAATGGACAGGGTGACGGTGTGCTTGCGGTCCCGCCGGTCCGCCAAAGCACCAGCCGGCAGGGTGAAGGCCAGCAGCGGCAGGAACTGGCACAGGCCGACAAGGCCCAGATACAGGCTGGCTTGCTCGATCGGGTGGTCGCGCCGCGCGATCTCGTACACCTGCCACAGCAGAGCCGAGGACTGCACCTGAATGCCCAGAACGGCCACGACCCGCCCGAACCACAGGAAGCGGAAGTCGCGGATCCCCCACGGGCTGGACGGCCCTTCGGGTGGAGACGGCGGGGTCGGCGGCGTCGGCGAGCCGGCGTCCAGGCTTTCAACAGTCACGAGCGTCGTTCGTATTTCGGGTAGGGCGTGCCGTCCCGGTGGAAGTAGCGGTCCGCGCCCTTCGGCAGGACCATGTCGATGTCGGGGTAGTCGCAGGCGTCGGTCTCGGGCGACCGGGTCCCGACCTCCAGCAGAACGGCTTCCTGGCCGGAGCGGTTCTCGATCTTGTGGCCGTTCGGTACGCCCGCCGGGAAGCCCGCGCAATCGCCGGCGCGCAGGATCGTCTCGCCATCGTCCTCGATCAGCACGACCTCGCCCGACAGCACGGTCACGAACTCATCCTCGGTCGCGTGCCAGTGCCTCTGACTGGACCAGGCGCCCGCCGGCAGGCGCAGCAGGTTGACGCCGAACTGGCTCAGACCCGCCGCATCGCCCAGCCGCCAGCGTCGTCGCGGCTTGCACGGCGCGGCGAACTCTTCCGGATAGCCGGTCCCGTGACCGGTGGGCGCGCTGTCGATGTCGATCTTCGGCATGCACACACCCTAGTCCCGAACGCGCGAGGCTCGTAAGCAAGGAACCATGAGCCATGCATCAACTCCGGTTATCGATCCTGTCGAACTGACCCGCGACCTGATCCGCCGCCCGTCGGTCACCCCCGCCGACGAGGGCGCGATGGGCGTGCTGGAGCGGGTGCTGACCGATCTGGGTTTCCACTGCCGGCGGATGCCGTTCGGCGGCGAGGACGGCCGTCCGAGGATCGAAAACCTCTACGCCCGTCGCGGGACCGCCTCGCCCAACCTCTGCTTCGCCGGCCACACCGACGTTGTGCCCACCGGCTCGACCGAGGCCTGGTCCGCCGGGCCTTTCGAGGCCGAGGTGAAGGACGGGGTGCTCTATGGCCGGGGTGCGGTCGACATGAAGGGCGGCATCGCCGCCTGGGTCGCCGCCCTGTCGCGCATCCTGTCCGAAGGCGAGCCGAAGGGCTCGTTCAGCCTGCTGATCACCGGCGACGAGGAAGGCCCGGCTCTGGACGGCACGAAGAAGGTCGTCGAGGCCCTGATGGCCGAGGGCGAGGTCATCGACGCCTGCGTGGTCGGCGAGCCGTCGTCGCAGCAGGCGCTGGGCGACATGATCAAGATCGGCCGTCGCGGCTCGCTGAACACCTGGATCACCGTCCACGGCAAACAGGGCCACGTCGCCTATCCGGACCGCGCCGCCAATCCGGTGCCGGTGCTGGCCCGCCTCGCCGCCCGGCTGGCGGATCATGTGCTGGACGACGGCTACGAGGCCTTCCAGCCGTCGAACCTCGAACTGACCACGCTGGACGTCGGCAACACGGCCACCAACCTGATCCCCGCCGAGGCCAAGGGCCGGCTGAACATCCGCTTCAACCCGAACCACACGGGCGAGAGCCTGATGGCCTGGCTGAACGCCGAGGCCGGTCAGGCCCAGGCCGACAGCGGCTTGCAGATCGAACTGGAGCATCTGCACTCCGGCGACGCCTTCCTGACCCAGCCCGGCGACTTCGTCACGGCCGTGCAGGACGCGGTCGAGGCCACGGCCGGTCGCCGCCCGGAGGCCTCCACCACCGGCGGCACCTCCGACGCCCGCTTCATCCGCGCCATGTGCCCGGTGCTGGAACTGGGTCTCGTCGGCCAGACCATGCACCAGATCGACGAGCGCGCGCCCGTGGCCGAGATCGAGGCCCTGACCGACGTCTATGCGGCGGTCATCCGCACGGTTCTGGACCGCACCGCCTGAAATGAAAAAGGCCCCGGTGTTTCCACCGGGGCCCTCTTCAGTCTCGATCTATCGTCGGCTTAGTCGCGACGACGACGGCCGCGGTCGCCGCCGCGATCGCCATCACGCTTCGGACGGCCACCCGTGTCTTCCGACATCGGCGGCTCGCCACGCTCGGCGCGCTCGGCGTTGATCTTGTCCGTCAGGTCTTCGCCCGTGGTCTGATCGACGACCTTCATCGACAGCTTGGTCTTGCCGCGGTCGTCGAGGCCCAGGAACTTGACCTTGACCTCCTGGCCTTCCGAAACGACGTCGGCCGGGTTGGCGACGCGCTCCAGGGCCATCTGCGACACGTGGACCAGACCGTCCTTGGCGCCGAAGAAGTTCACGAAGGCGCCGAAGTCGACGACCTTCACGACCTTGCCGGTGTAGATGGTGCCGACTTCCGGCTCCGACACGATCGACGAGATCCAGGCCTTGGCGGCGTCGATCTTCTCCTGCTCGGAAGCAGCGATCTTCACGGTGCCGTCGTCCTCGATGTTGATCTTGGCGCCGGTCTTTTCGACGATCTCGCGGATGATCTTGCCGCCGGTGCCGATGATGTCGCGGATCTTGTCGACCGGGACCTTGATCGACTCGATCTTGGGCGCGAATTCGCCGAGCTCTTCACGAGCGCCGGTAATGGCCTTGTCCATCTCGTCGAGGATGTGAAGACGGCCGGCCGAAGCCTGGGCGATCGCCTTCTTCATGATCTCCTCGGTGATGCCGGCGACCTTGATGTCCATCTGCAGCGAGGTGATGCCGTCACGCGTGCCGGCGACCTTGAAGTCCATGTCGCCCAGGTGATCTTCGTCACCCAGAATGTCCGACAGGATGGCGAACTCGCCCGACGGCTCCAGGATCAGGCCCATGGCGATGCCCGAGACGGGCTTCTTCAGGGGCACGCCCGCGTCCATCAGCGCCAGCGACGAACCGCAGACAGTGGCCATCGACGACGAGCCGTTCGACTCGGTGATCTCCGACACCAGACGGATCGTGTAGGGGAACTCTTCCGACGACGGCAGCATCGGACGGATCGCCCGCCACGCCAGCTTGCCGTGACCGATTTCCCGACGACCGGCGCCGCCCATACGACCGGTCTCGCCGACCGAGTAGGGAGGGAAGTTGTAGTGGAGCAGGAACTTCTCTTTGTACGTCCCGGTCAGGGCGTCGATGTACTGCTCGTCCTCGCCGGTGCCGAGCGTGGCGACGACGATGGCCTGGGTCTCACCGCGGGTGAACAGGGCCGAGCCGTGCGTACGCGGGAAGACGCCGACTTCCGACACGATCGAACGCACCTTGTCGAGGGCGCGGCCGTCGACGCGGTGGGCGTTGTCGATGATGTCGCGACGCAGGACGTGGGCTTCGCATTCCTTGAAGGCCGCGCCGAACTTGGCCGGCTCGACGCCGTCCGGGTTCTCTTCGGTCTTCACCAGGGCCTCGGCGGCCTTCTTCTTGGCGGCGCCGACGGCGTTGTGGCGGTCATGCTTGGCGACGTGGGTGTAGGCGGCCTTGATGTCCTCGCCGACCAGACCCTGGATCGAGGCAACCACATCCGAGTGATCCTCGGCCTGGAAGTCGAACGGCTCCTTGGCGGCGTGCTCGGCCAGGTCGATGATCGCATCGATGACCGGCTGCATGCCGCGGTGGGCGAACATCAGGGCGTCCAGGAAGGTGTCTTCCGACAGTTCCTTGGCTTCCGATTCCACCATCATCAGGGCGTCCTGGGTGCCAGCGACGACCAGGTCCAGATCCGAGGTCGGCATCTGGTCGAGGGTCGGGTTCAGCACCAGCTCGCCGTCGATGTAGCCGACGCGCGCGGCGCCGATCGGGCCCATGAACGGAACGCCCGAGATGGTCAGGGCGGCCGAGGCGGCGACCATGCCGACCACGTCCGGGTCGTTCTCGAGGTCGTGCTGCAGCACGGTGATGACGACCTGGGTCTCGTTCTTGAAGCCCTTGACGAACAGCGGGCGGATCGGACGGTCGATCAGGCGGGAGACCAGCGTCTCCTTCTCGGTCGGACGGCCTTCACGCTTGAAGTAGCCACCCGGGATGCGGCCGGCGGCGAAGGTCTTCTCCTGGTAGTTCACCGTCAGGGGGAAGAAGTCCAGGCCCGGCTTCGGGGCGCGGCCGTAGACGACGGTGGCCAGAACCACGGTCTCGCCATAGGTCGCCAGCACGGCGCCGTCGGCCTGACGGGCGATGCGGCCCGTTTCGAGGGTCAGCGGGCGTCCGGCCCACTCGATCGTCTTGCGTTTGATGTCGAACATTTTCGTCTTTCGTATCCCGGCGGCGAATTCCGCGCGGGGTCCCGTCTTGGGGTGGAGCGTCGGGCGTTCAGTCCTTCGGTCCATGGGCCGCCGCGCCATCGCGGAAGACCCGGGAGTGTTGAGGACCGCTATCGAGCCCTCGCGTCATAATCAGAACCTGATTGACGGCTTCGGCCGCAGGCCTCTGCCGATCAGGTTCATGCGCCGTACTTCCGGCGGCGCGCCGGTGGTCGTTATGTACGGAAAGAGGCGCGGACATGGCCCGCGCCTCAAATCCGGTCTGCGATCCCGCGTTAGCGACGCAGGTTCAGCTTGGTGATCAGAGCGACGTAGCGCTCGCGATCGACCTTGTTCAGGTGGTCAAGAAGACGACGACGCTGCGAGACCATCTTGAGCAGGCCGCGACGCGAGTGGTTGTCTTTCTTGTGGGTCTTGAAGTGCTCGGTCAGGTTGGCGATGCGTTCCGAGAGGATCGCGACCTGGACCTCGGCCGAGCCGGTGTCGCCCGCGCCGCGGGCGTTCTCGTTGATGACTTCTGCTTTGCGTTCAGCAGTGATCGACATCGTGGTTCTCCAAATCAGAGATTGAAAACGCGATCGGGTTCGATCCGACCGGCCCGCAACTGACCGAGAGCGACGAGGGTCTGACCCGAGAAAACCGAAACCGTCCGGGTGTCGCCGCGAAGCTGACCCTTCAATGTCTCGACCTGTCCGGGGAGCAGAACGATCGACCGTCCCTGCCGAAGCGAGAAGGCGTCCTGATCCGACACGGCCAGCTCCGGGATGTCGTCCAGGGCGGTCGCGACGGGAAGAAGTCCTTCCGAGGCGGCGCCCCTATGCACCATTTCCTCCAGAGAATCCAGCGTCACGGCGTTTTCGACGCTGAACGGCCCCACCTGCTCGCGCCTCAGGGCCGACACATGGCCTTCGGCGCCGAGCGCTACAGCCAGGTCGCGGGCCAGCGAGCGGACATAGACGCCCTTGCCCGTCAGGATGCGGATCTCGACGTGATCGGCGTCCGGCGCGTCCGTCACCTCGGCCGAATGGATGGTCACAGCCCGCGCCTTCAGCTCGACCTCCACACCCTCGCGAGCCAGATCATAGGCCCGCTGGCCGTCCACCTTGATGGCCGAGAAGGCCGGCGGGACCTGCTGGATTTCGCCGATGAAGGCCGGCAGGGCCGCCCTCACCTGCTCCACGGTCGGCCGCACATCCGAGCGGCCGATGATCTCGCCCTCGCGGTCGATGCTGTCGGTCGAGACGCCCCAGTTGATGGTGAAGCGATAGACCTTCCGCGCCTCCATCATGAAGGGCACGGTCTTGGTCGCCTCGCCCAGCGCGATCGGCAGGATGCCCGACGCCAGCGGGTCCAGCGTCCCCGCATGCCCGGCCTTCTGCGCATCGAACAGACGACGGATGCGGGTCACCGCCTCGGTCGATCCCATCTCGTACGGCTTGTCCAGGCACACCCAGCCGTGGACCGGCTGGCCCTTCTTGCGACGGCCCATCAGGCGTCCTCGTCGTCCCGGTGCTCGATGTCGGCGCGGACGCGGGGGTCGTTGAACAGGCGGTCCATGGCGCTGGCGGCGTCAAAGCTCTCGTCGTGACGGAAACGCAGGTCCGGCGTGAATTTCATGTCGATATGCTTGCCCAGCACGCCACGCAGGAATTTCGCGTGGGCGTTCAGCGCCTTGACGATCTCCTCGACGTGACCGGCGTTCGGCGTGTCGGCCACCCCGGCGCCCAACGGCTCGACGAAGCAGGTGGCGTGCTTCAGGTCAGGCGACAGGCGCACCTCGGTGACCGTCACCGACACGCCCTCCATCGCCGGGTCGTGGATCTCCTCCTCACGCAGGACCTCGACCAGGGCGTGGCGGATCAGTTCGCCGGCGCGAAGCTGGCGCTGCGACGGTCCCTGCGGACCGGTGGCGTTCCGGGTGTGCTGCTTGCGGCCCATCGGGGGCTCCTTTCCTGTCGCCTTGCCGGTCGTCATCCCCGGCTCGACCGGGGATCGGACCCGGGCGGAAAAAGCGAGCGCGCGGTCTAGTCCCGCACGAGCAGGGTGTCCAGCACCTCGCTTTCAGGAAGATGAATGCGCGGCCTGGTCGATGGTGGCCAGAATCTCGGACGAGACAATCGACCGGAACGGGCGGATGGCCATACCCGCCGCGTTCAGGAGGCCGGCGGTCCAGTGGTTGCACAGGTGCACGACCGAGAAATGCTCACGGCTGGCGAAGAAGCGGGCATCGTCGTTCGGCCGGGCCGCGGCGATGCGCGGCGCACCCGAACTCAGGTCCAGCGAGGCCTCGATCTTGCCCGCCATTCGCTCGAAGCCCTCGTCCGACAGGCGGAAGGTGCGACGGCCGTCCTCGGCATAGGCCGTACGCGGATCCTCCTGGGCCGGATCCAGCATGATCACCGAAGCGTTGCCCGGTCGGAAGAAGGCGCGCGCGCCATCGGGCAGGCGGTGATGGATCGGGCTCTGGTCGACGTAGAATTTCGCATCGCCCCAGCCGACGAGAATCCAGTCCCCCGGAGCCAGGCCGCGCACGGCGTCGGCCAGTGGCCCGCCGCGCGCCTCCAGCGCCGCGCGCGGCAAGGCCAGATCGGTATGGAAGCCGTTGTCGAGCAGGCTAGCCTCGACGCCCGGCTCGCCCGGAGCCGGCGTCAGCGCCGGATCGGCGGGCCGCATCCAGGTCCACAGCGCCAGCGCGATGCCCACGACGACCGCCGCGATCATCAACCAGGCCGCCCCGAATTCCCGCCGATGTTTCATCGCTCGCGGAAACTCCAGATACCGCAAAGCGAGGCCGCGGGCGCATCGGGTCCGATGATCGTCCGCGCACGGAACAGCATCATGTCGACCCGGTCCTGCCGGTGCAGCAGGGCGATCGCGCCGGGAACCTCACCGCCGCACAGGGCCGTCGGCGCGATGGCCTGCTGGCGCGCATGGGCGACCACCTGCCGGATCTCGATCTGGGCGTCCTGCGGGGCGTCGAAGCGGGCGGCGAAAGTCGGGCCGTCGTGAACAAAACGCTCGCGGCCGGCCGCGATGCGCAGCGGCCGCGTGCGGAAGACATCACCGTTTTCCAGCTGGATCAGCGCCCGCACGAAGGTCGCGGCCCCGACCGTCTCACGGGTGGCGTCGTCCGCCGGTGCGAACGCTCCGGCCAGCACAACGTCCGGATCGGCCGCGGCGGCGAGCGGACGATCGTCGCCCTGCGCCGCTTGCTTCAGGCCCGAGACCCCGTTCGAGGCGCCGTCCACCACCCAGGCGCTGATGCGTTGAACGGCCGGAATCGCCCCGTCCCGGATCGTTGCCCAGGCCTCGACCGCCTGCTTCTGTTCGATGGCCAGCAGGAACAGCACCGTGCACACGAACGTCAGCACGCCGGCGAGACCCTTGAGGCCGCGCCGGTCCGAGCCGGTTCTGCGTGAAGTATCGACCGCCGTCATGTCGGCGACCTTAGCCAAGGCCGGCGATGGCGCGAAGTCCTATCGCCCCACAGGGGCAGCCGGATCCTCGGAAGCGGCGCCGGCCGGCGGCATCGCCCATTCGCCGCGCCAGTTGTAGGACAGGGCGACACAGTGACGGAAGGTGCCATCCGTCCAGCGGCCGACCGCATGAACAGTCAGGGGGCGGGCCAGCCGGACGCGCCCCAGAACCAGCCAGGTCTCATCGGCGCCGGGGCACAGGGCGCGGCTGAGTCCTCGCCCGTCGCCCTCAGGCTTGATCGTGTAGACCGCCGTCTCGCGCGAACCGTCCGGCAGGACGCGACGCACCTGATCGGGACCGCCGCGACGGATATCCGCGGAGCCGCGAGCCGTGGTCGAGATGATGCGGCGGACGCTGATTGCGCCGAACAGACCGCGGTTGGCTTCCAGCGTGACGCCGCGCGTCAGGGCCTGGGTGACGCGGTCGGAAGCGTCATAGGCGAGATAACGGATCTCCGCCGCCGCCGGTCCGGCGATGGCGGTGAAGGCGGCAAGGGCGATCAGGAAGCGATGCATGCCCGTTGATCCTCAATGCATATGGCAAAACGGCGGCGCTTCCGCGCCGCCGTTTCAGTTGGGTCAGACTGACGCCTAGTCCAGCGTCCGCTTGATCTCTTCGACCGTGAAGCACTCGATGTAGTCGCCGGCCTTGATGTCCTGGAAGCCCTGGAAGTGCATGCCGCACTCCTGGCCCGACGGGACCTCGTTGACCTCGTCCTTGAAGCGCTTGAGCGTCGTGAGGGTGCCCAGCTCCAGCACCACCACGTCGTCGCGGATGATGCGGACCTTGGCGCCCTTGCGGACCACGCCTTCGGTGACGCGGCAGCCCGCGATCTTGCCGGTCTTCGAGATGTCGAAGACCTGCAGGATCTGCGCATTGCCCAGGAAGGTTTCGCGCTGCAGCGGAGCCAGCATGCCCGACAGCACGCCCTTCATGTCGTCCAGAAGGTCGTAGATGATCGAGTAGTAACGGATCTCGACGCCCTCGCGGTCGGCGAGGTCGCGGGCCTGCTTCGAGGCGCGGACGTTGAAGCCGAGGATCGGCGCGCCGGCCGATTTGGCCAGTTGCACGTCGCTCTCGGTGATGCCGCCGGCGCCCTGCATGACGACGCGCGCACGCACTTCGTCGTTGCCCATCTTCTCCAGCGAGCCGGAGATGGCCTCGCCCGAGCCCTGCACGTCCGACTTGATGACGACCGGCAGCTCCGAGATCTTCTTGGAGCCCAGCTTGGCCATCATGTCGACCAGCGAGACCTGGTTGGTGCCGCCCGTGGCCTTCTCGCGACGGACACGCTCGCGGTAGTCGGTCAGCTCGCGGGCGCGGGCCTCGCTTTCCACCACGGCGAAGACGTCACCCGGCGACGGAGCCTCGTCGAGACCCAGGATCTCGACCGGCACCGACGGACCGGCTTCGGTCAGTTGGGCGTTGCGCTCGTCCAGCAGGGCGCGAACCTTGCCCCACGACGAACCGGCCACGACGATGTCGCCGCGCTTCAGCGTGCCGCGCTTGACCAGAACGGTGGCGACCGGGCCGCGGCCCTTGTCCAGCTTGGCCTCGATGACCACGCCTTCGGCCGAACGATCCGGGTTGGCGCGCAGGTCCATGACCTCGGCCTGCAGCAAGATGGCGTCCGTCAGACCATTCAGGTTCAGCCGCTCCTTGGCCGAGACCTCGATGATCTGGGTGTCGCCGCCCAGCGATTCCGCGATGACTTCGTACTGCAGCAGTTCGTTGACGACCTTCTGCGAGTTGGCGTCCGGCTTGTCGATCTTGTTGACCGCCACGATCAGGGGCGCATTGGCCGCCTTGGCGTGCTGGATGGCCTCGATCGTCTGCGGCATGACGCCGTCGTCGGCCGCCACAACCAGCACCACGATATCCGTAACGTTGGCGCCGCGCGCACGCATGGCCGAGAACGCGGCGTGGCCCGGGGTGTCCAGGAAGGTGATGCGCTGGTCGTCCGCCAGGCGAACCTGGTAGGCGCCGATGTGCTGGGTGATGCCGCCGGCTTCGCCGCCCGCCACGTCCGTGGTGCGCAGCGCATCCAGCAGCGAGGTCTTGCCGTGGTCGACGTGGCCCATGATGGCCACGACCGGCGCGCGAAGTTCGGTGGCGCCCTCGTCGTCGGCCTCGGCCAGGAAGCCTTCCTCGATGTCGCTTTCCGAGACGCGCTTGACGGCCATGCCGTATTCCTCGGCCACCAGCTCGGCGGTGTCGGAATCGATCACGTCGTTGATCTTCATCATCATGCCCTGACGCATCAGGAACTTGATGATGTCGACGCCGCGCACGGCCATACGGTTGGCCAGTTCGCCGACCGTGATGGTGTCCGGGATGATGACTTCACGCGGACGGTTCGGCGTGTCGGTCGAGCCGCCCTTGCGCTTTTCCTTCTCGCGTTCGCGGGCCCGGCGAACCGAGGCCAGCGAGCGCATGCGCTCGGCGGCATCCTCGTCGCCACCGGCCACGGCCTGGATGGTCAGACGGCCTTCGCGGCGCTTGGGCTCGCCGCGCGTGCGGCTGACGGCCTTGCCCGGACCGGCTTCGTTGAAGCGCTTGTCGCGATCGTCCTCGCGGCCGCTGCCGGCCGGACGGCCGAAGCCGGCGCGGGCCGGACGGGCCACTTCCGGCGTGGCCGGCGGGGCGTTCGGAGCGGCGCGGCCGCCGGGGCCGGTGCGCGGCGCACCCGTGCGGGCGCCCGGCGCCGGACGCGGATCTAGGGCCGAATAGCGGACCGGCTGGGCCGGACGGGCGCCTTGCGGGCGATCACCTTGGGGACGCGCGCCTTGCGGGCGGTCGCCCTGCGGACGCGGACCGCGGTCGGTGCGCTCGGTGAACGAACGTTCGCCGCCGCCCATGGCCTGCTCGCGAGCCGAACGGCCGCCGAAGCCCGGAGCCGGAGCGCGGCCCGGATTGCCGGAGGGCATGCGCGGCGCGCGCTGGCCGAAATTCACTTGCGGACGAGCCGGAGCCGCCGGACGGGGAGCCGGGGTCGGCGCAGGCGTCGGAGCGGGCGCAGCAGCCTCGACCGGAGGCGCAGCCGGGGTCGGCGCGGCCGGCTTGGCCGGCGCGGGCTTGGCCGGAGCCGGAGCGGGCGCGGCGGCGGCCAGCTTGGCGGCCTCGGTGCGCGCAGCTTCCGCAGCGGCCTTGGCGGCCTCGGCCTCGGCGCGGGCGGCCGAAGCGGCGCGCTCGGCGGCGGCGGCCTGTTCCTTCGCGGCGGCGTCCTTGCGGGCGCGCTCGGCGACGGCGGCGGCTTCACGCTCGGCGTTCTGGGCCGTGGCCAGTTCGATGGCGCGGCGACGCGCCTCCTGCTCGGACTGCGACAGGCTGCCGGCGCTGCCCGACGGCGCGGGGCGCGGAGCCTGCGGCGCGGCCGGAGCAGCGTCGGTGCGCGGACGCGCGACGTCGAAGCCCTGCGGACGCTGGTGACCCCCGCCCGGCACAGCGCCCACGCGGCGCTTGGTCTCGACCACCACGGTCTTGGAGCGGCCGTGGCTGAAGCTCTGCTTGACGGTGCCGGTCGAAACCGATCCCGCAGCGCGCGGCTTCAGGCTCAGCGGCGCGCGCGGCCCCGTCGTCGAAGGGGTCTTGCCGTCGTTGGTCTTGTCGTTCTCGTCGGTCATCCGGTCGCTTTACTTTCGACCCGGGACAGTCCCGGGCCGTCGTCCAAACACAAAAAGCCGTGCGGCGCCCTGCCCCTTTTCAGGAGGTAGAACCCCGCCCGTCTGCAAATCCATCCGGGTCCCCAGCCGCGTCGCCGGTCCATGCGGACGGCGTCAACGGTCGAAATCCCGCCAGTCGTTCGACCTCTACGGTCCAGCGATCAGCCCGCCCGCCCTCAAGCAGGACGGCGTGTATCGCATTTTCCAGCCCGAGGGCCAAACTCAAATCGTCAGCGGTGAAGGCGCCGCAGATTCCGGGGGCCGGTTGCTGATGTTTCGCCAGCGCCAGCAGCTTGCCCCGGCCATCGGCCGAGCCGTCCGCGGCCTCGACCAGCCAGGCGGCCTTGCCCGATCGGATCGCGGCGGCCGACTTCTCGAAGCCAGAGATAAGAACGCCCTCGCGCCGGGCAAGCCCCAGCTGGTCCAGACACCGTCGGACAAGCAGGCTCTCGACCAGATCCGGCAGGTCGCCGGCCGGCTTCAGCGGCGCCTTGGCCGCCCGGCTGAACAGGTTCTTCTTCACCGCCGCCTCGATCGAGGCGCGGTCGGCCGCGACCCACAGGCCACGGCCCGGCAGCTTGCGCGCCAAGTCGGGGGCGACCGTGCCGTCCGGAGCGGCGACGAAGCGGATCAGACGAGACTCGTCCATGACCTGGTGAGTGACCAGGTCACGGCGTTCCCTATCGATCGTTGCTTCGCGCAAACTCATGGACGGCAGGGGCTCCCATCACGCGTTTTCGGGTTCGTCGGCGGCTTCTTCCGAAGCCTCCGCATCGCCGTCGGTCGCTTCACCGGCATCGGCGAAGATCGCATCCGCGTCGTATTCGCCCTCGGCGAACTCTTCCTCGTATTCCGGCTCGGGCTCCGGCTGCGGCAGCTCCGAGGCGTCAATCCAGCCGGCGGCCACGCGGGCCTGCAGGATCAGCAGCTCGGCGTCTTCCTGCGCCAGGTTGAAGCTTTCCAGAACGCCCGGAACCTTCACGCGCTCGCCGCCGCGAACCTCGAAGCCGCCGCGGATCTCATCGGTGGCCAGATCGGCCAGATCCTCGACGGTCTTCACGCCGCCCTCGCCCAGGGCAACCGCCATGGCCAGGGTCACGCCCGGCACTTCCAGAACGCCGTCCTCGACGCCCAGCTCGGTCCGCTTGGCGTCCAGCTCGGCGGCCTTGCGGTCCAGGAACTCGCGGGCGCGGGTCTGCAGTTCCTCGGCGGTGTCCTCGTCGAAGCCCTCGATCTCCGAGATTTCGTACGGTTCGACATAGGCCAGGTCTTCCACCGTGGCGAAGCCTTCGGTGACCAGCAGCTGGGCGATGACCTCGTCCACGTCCAGGGCTTCCTGGAACAGGGCGGTACGCTCGGTGAACTCGCGCTGGCGACGCTCGGAGTCCTGCGACTCGGTGATGATGTCGATCTGCCAGCCGGTCAGCTGCGAGGCGAGGCGGACGTTCTGGCCGCGGCGGCCGATGGCCAGCGACAGCTGCTCGTCCGGCACCACCACCTCGACGCGATCGGCTTCTTCATCGAGCACGACCTTGGACACTTCCGCCGGGGCCAGGGCGTTCACGATGAACGTCGGCTCGTCGTTGTTCCACTGGATGATGTCGATCTTCTCGCCCTGCAGCTCGGCCACGACCGCCTGCACGCGCGAGCCGCGCATACCGACACAGGCGCCGACCGGATCGATCGAGCTGTCGTTCGACAGCACGGCCATCTTGGCGCGTGAACCGGCGTCGCGGGCGGCGGCGCGGATCTCAATGACGCCGTCGTACACTTCCGGCACTTCCTGCGCGAACAGCTTGGCCATGAAGCCCGGGTGCGAGCGCGACAGCATGACCTGCGGGCCCTTCGCCTCGGGGCGGACGTCGTAGATGTAGGTGCGGATCCGGTCGCCGATGTTGAACACCTCGCGCGGGATCGAGTCGTTGCGGCGCATGATGCCTTCGCCACGACCCAGATCGACGATGGTGTTGCCGTACTCGACGCGCTTGACCGTGCCGTTGACGATCTCGCCGACGCGATCCTTGAACTCTTCGTACTGGTTGGCGCGCTCGGCCTCGCGGACCTTCCCGGTCACGACCTGGCGGGCCATCTGCGTCTGCACGCGGCCGAACTCGAACGGCGGCAGGTGCTCGATGTATTCCTTGCCGACCTCGGCTTCCGGATCGCGCTTGGAGGCGTCGCGCAGGCGCACCATGGCGCTGTCGTTGAACTCCTCCAGCTCGTCTTCCGGCTGCCAGTCGTCGGCGACGATGGTGACGTGACGGGTCAGGGCCAGTTCGCCGGTCTTGTGATCGATCTTGGCGCGAATGTCGTGGTGCGCGCCGTAGCGGGCCTTGGCGCCCTTCTGGATCGCTTCCTCGATCGCCTCGATGACGATCTCCTTGTCGATGTTCTTTTCGCGCGCGACCGCATCGGCGATCTGCAGCAGCTCGAGACGGTTCGCGGAAACGCCAACGGCCATGTGATTAGTCCTCAGCCTCAGTCAGGTTGTCGTCATTGCGGGCGGCGCGCTTCTCGGCCCCCGCCTTCATCAGCTCATCGGTCAGCACCAGCTTGGCGTCGACCAGCCAGGCGAACGGGATCAGGGCGGTGTCTTCCTCCCCCTCCAGATCGATGGCGATATTGTCGTCCTCGGTTCCGGCCAGCACGCCCTTGAAGCGCTTGCGGCCCTCGACCATCCGGTCCGTCTCCAGACGCGCTTCCAGACCCTCGAACAGGTCGAAGTCGGTGAAGCGGGTCAGCGGACGATCAATGCCCGGTGACGAGACCTCCAGCAGATATTCCCCGGCGATCGGATCGGCGGCGTCGAACACTTCCGACACCGCGCGGCTCAGACGGGCGCATTCCTCGACCGCGATATCGTGATCGCTGGCGCGCTCGGCCATGATCTGCAGACGTCGGCGCTGGGTCCCGCCCATCAGGCGCACGCGCACGACCTCGAGACCCAGGCTTTCGGCGATGGGTTCGATCAGCTCCAGGAGCTGGCGGTCTTCTGCGGTCTTGGCCTTCAAGCGGTCGGGTCCCGGGCAAAACAAAAGCGGCTGACCGGTTCGGCCGCCGCTTCAAACGGCGCCGTTAGGAGCCGGTCTAACGATGTGGGGCGGCATATAGACCCGCCGGAGGGGTTTGTCAGCCCCTCCCGCAAGCCCCGCGTCGATTCAGATCAGCGCCAGCTGACCCAGATAGTCCTTCTTGCCCAGCGGCACGCCGCGCTGGCGCAAGATCGCGTAGGCCATGCTGACGTGGAAATAGAAGTTGGGCAGGGCGAAGCTGGTCAGATAGCCCTCGCCGTTGAAGTCCAGCTCCACGCCCGGGAAGCGCAGTTCAATCCGGCGGGCCTCGGCGCCGTCATACGCCGCGGCTCCGGCCGCCTCGACAAAGGCGATCGACAGGGCGACCGTGGCCTTCAGCTCCGCCAGCGTCGCCTCCGTGTCGTCGGTCTTCGGCCAGTGCTGGCCCGTCAGGCGGGCGATGCAGCTGCGTCCCGAGAAGGACGCCATCCGGACCTGGGCGGCGAACGGCATCATGTCGGGGGCCAGACGCGTGGCGAGGATCTCCGCCTCGTCCTGTCCCGAAGCCGCAGCCAGATCGAGCAGGTGATCCAGCGCGCGCAGGCCGCGCAGGAACATGGCGGGAGCGGTTTCGGCGACGGTGAAGGTCATGGCGTTTCCTCTGATCGTTGCGCCGTTACTGCCCCGCTGCCCGCCCGAAATCCAGCGTCGGCTTGCACCTGTGCGACCAACGTGGTTGCCAGACCCATGCGCCGCGCCCTGCCACTGCTGCTGATCGTCGCCTTCGCCGGCCTGATGGCCCTGGGCGCCCAAATCAATGTGCCGATGGCGCCGGTGCCGATGACCATGCAGACCTTCGCCGTCCTGCTTGCCGGCGCGGTCCTCGGTCTCTGGCGCGGGGCTGCCTCGGTACTGCTCTATCTCGCGGCGGCAGCGGCCGGACTGCCGATCCTGTCCGATGGGGCCTCGGGCCTCGCTCCCTTCTCGGGCCCCACCGCCGGCTACTTGTTCGCCTTCCCGATTGCAGCGGCGCTGGTCGGTGCAATGTTTACCTGTGACGCCTTGCGCGGCCCCCTCAGGAAGACGGGGCTGATGATCGCGGCCCACATCCTGATCCTCGCGATCGGCGCCGGCTGGCTCGCCACCTCGATCGGCCTGACCGACGCCCTCGCCTACGGCTTCACGCCCTTCCTGATCGGCATGGTCGTGAAGTCGGTTCTGGTGGTCGCGGCTGCGGCAGGGCTGCGAAGCGCCTTCCCGGCCTGAAGCCCCCCTATCCCGCCGACTCCGCTCCCGAGGTCGCGACCGGGTCCAGCACGCACGAGGCGACCTGCCGGTGGAGCAGCAGGCGGGCCGAGCGACCGGCCGGTATCTCGAACAGGGCGACGGTCTCCTGCGAGCGGGCCTCGGCGACAGTCGGCCCGGTCGCAGTGCATGACACCCGGTCCTGAACGCCGCTGCAGCGATAGCCGATGTAGTCGCGCGAAAAGCGGATCGCGTCAGCGCGGCCCCGATCGATGGCGTCACCCGCCCCGAAGCGGATATCCCTCACGGCGCTGCGGGCGACCGACGGACAGGGCTCGCCGGACAAGGGCCCGGCCTGGGGCGTCAGCCTTTCGATCGGCGCCTGGCACAGGGCGACGCCCAGCAGCACGCCAAACAGGATGATCGCGAGCGCCTTCTTCATGAATCGCCTTCAACTGCCTTGCCGCGACGGCGCGGTTCTGCACGACAGTCGCCTGACACGGCGGACGATCTCTCCTTTCGGAAGCTGATGTCCACACCGCCCCGTACCGATGTTCGGTAAGTAATCGTCAGGTTCTGGCCGCCCGGGTCAGGGCTAGGCTGGACGGATCAGCAGCGATGGAGGCGCTCGTGACCCACCCCATGTCCCGCATCGACCGACGGCAGGTGTTCGCCGGCGCCCTGGCGCTGCCCCTGGCCTCGGCCCTCCCCGGTGTCGCCTTCGCCGCCCCGCAGCTGGCAGGACCGGAGTTCCCGGTCCGGTTCAACATCGCCCAGGGACGCGCCATCCGCCATCGGCCCAAGGTCGCGGTCGCCAGCTACGGGGTCAGCTATTTCTACACCGGCCGCACCCTGGCCCCCGGCGCCGATGGCAGCGCCATGATCAACACCGCCCTCTACGGCGTCTCGCCCGGAATGATGGCCGAGGTCGCCGAAGCCGGTTGTCAGGACCTGCGGGCCCGACTGGCCGCGGCGGGTGAGACCGTGGTCGGCGCCGAGGAGACCCGGGCCGCCATTGCGGCGGCGCGGACGCCCATGCGAGAGGGCAACCGGAACTCGGGTCGCGGCACCTTCGATGGCGTCACCGTGGCCCAGAACTGGCTGACCCTGGGATCCACGACCGCACCCATGGTGGCCGGTTATTCGGGCGAGCCAAACAGCATGATCGCGGGCCTCGGCGCCCGGAACCGGCTGGCGGCGGCCTCGGCCGAGCTGGACGCCATCATGCTGACGCCGGTGGTCTGGGTCGATTATGCCCGGATGCGTCGATCTTCCTCGGGCGCCCACGGCCGGGTCGTGCTGGGGCTGCGCGGCGCACCTTCGGGCTTCATCGCCTCGGCGGCGGATGCGCGCGGACGGCTGGTCATGGCGACGCTGATCCCGACCGACGACGGCTACTCGAACCGCAACTACCACGCCGATCTGGCTTCGACCGACGGCGCCAGCACCTTGCAGGCCCTGGCCAACGTCAATGTCAGCGATGCCCGCATCGTCGCCGATCCGGCCCGCTGGACCGACATCGCGACCAGCGTGCTGCGCAGCTACAACGCCGGCCTGACCGACGCCGTTCGCCAGATCCACACGGCCTGATCGCAGCCGAGGTCGCCCGGATCAGACGCGAACGAACTCCAGGAAGATCGGGTCGGTGTCGCCCAGCTTCTTCTCCTCGTACCGGGTGACGACGTGGTCTTTCGGCGCGATCTTCCAGTCGTCGGCGCGGTCGGCGGTCCATTCCAGACCCGGCGTCCGCTCCAGACGCTCCAGCGCCCACTCGGCATAGTCCTTCCAGTCGGTCACGAACCGCAGGCGCCCGCCCGGCTTCAGCAGGCGCGCGATCTCGGCGGCGCTCTCGTCCTGGATCAGGCGGCGCTTGTTGTGTCGCGCCTTGTGCCACGGGTCGGGGAACAGGATCATCACGCGATCCAGCGAGGCGTCCGGCAGGGCCGCCATCACGTCGCGGGCGTCGTCCGCATGCAGGCGCACGTTCTTCAGCCCGCGCTCCTCGATGTGGCGCAGGGCCGAGCCGACGCCATTCAGGAAGGGCTCGCAGCCGATCATCAGCGCGTTCGGATGACGCGACGCCTGTTCGGCCAGATGCTCGCCGCCGCCGAACCCGATCTCCAGCCACGCCTCGGTCGCCTCCGGCATCAGCACCTTCGGATCGACTGGCCCCGCCTTCGGATTCGGCACGGCGATGGCCGGCAACAGGGTGTCGAACAGCGCCGCTTGCCGCGGCTTCAACGTGCGCGAACGGATACGCCCGAACGAGCGCAGCGGACCCCAGGTCGGGGTGTTGGAGGTGTCGTTATCGGAAGACATAGAAGGAAGGGACTAGGGGCTAGGGAATAGGTGCGAGGCGGAGGCGATCGGTCCAGTAACGCCCCTGATCCCTAATCCCTAGCCCCTAATCCCTAGAGAAGCGCCTTCAGCTTCTCCACCAGATCCGTCTTCTCCCACGAGAAGCCGCCGTCTGCGTCGGCGTCACGGCCGAAGTGGCCGTAGGCCGCGGTGCGGGCGTAGATCGGCTTGTTCAGGCCGAGGTGCTCACGGATGGCGCGCGGCGTGGCGCCGCCGATAAGACCGAGGATGTTCTCCTCCAGCACCGACTCCGCAATCTTGCCCGTGCCGTGCAGATCGACGTGGATCGACTGCGGCTTGGCCACACCGATGGCGTAGCTGATCTGGATGGTGCAGCGGTCGGCCAGGCCGGCCGCCACGACGTTCTTGGCCAGGTAGCGGCAGGCATAGGCGGCCGAGCGGTCCACTTTGGTCGGGTCCTTGCCCGAGAAGGCGCCGCCGCCATGCGGAGCCGCGCCGCCGTAGGTATCGACGATGATCTTGCGGCCCGTCAGACCGCAGTCGCCATCCGGTCCGCCGATCTCGAAGATGCCGGTCGGGTTGATGTGCCAGACGGTCTCGTTGGTGATGAAGCCCTGCGGCAGGACGCCCTCGACCACCGGCTTCACGACCGCGGCGACCTCGGCCTGGGTCTTGCCGACGGCGTGCTGGGTCGAGACGACGATCGAGGTGGCGCGCACCGGCTTGCCGTTCTCGTAGTGCAGGGTCACCTGCGACTTGGCGTCCGGCTCCAGGATCGAGCCGCCGGCGTGGCGGACCTCGGCCAGCTTCTTCAGGATGCGATGGCTGTAGGCCAGGGTCGCCGGCATCAGCTCGGGGGTCTCGTTCGACGCATAGCCGAACATGATGCCCTGGTCGCCCGCGCCTTCGTCCTTGTCGCCGGCGGCGTCGACGCCGACCGCGATGTCAACCGACTGGCCGTGCAGGCGGTTGATGAACTCGAAGGTGTTCCAGTGGAACTGATCCTGCTCGTAGCCGATGTCGCGCACGGCGGCACGGACGGCGGCCTCGATCTCCTGCTCGATGCCCGGCGCCCAGGCGCCCGACACATCCATGATGCCCTTGCCGCGGATCTCGCCGGCCAGGACGACCAGATTGGTCGTGGTCAGGGTCTCGCACGCGATGCGCGCTTCAGGATCCTTCGACAGGAACAGATCGACCACCGTATCGGAAATACGGTCAGCGACCTTGTCGGGGTGACCTTCCGAGACGCTCTCGGAGGTGAACAGGAAGGACGTGCGGGACAAAACGTGGGCTCCTCGGATCGAAGGCCCGCAGACATATAAAGATATGTTTATATGTTCAAGTGGTCGGTGCGCGACGCGGCTTCCAGTCCGCCAGGCGGCTGGCCGGAGCCTCTCCCGCCATCCAGCGCTCAATCACGCCGGCGCCGAGCGACAGGATCACCAGAACGCCGATCCCCCAGCGGGCGGCGATGTCGGCGCGGATCTGCTGGAGGGTCAGGTCCGGGCTCAGGAAGGTCAGGGTGTGCGCCACCATCACCAGCACGGCCAGGGCGGTCGCCGCCAGGGTCCACCAGCGATCACGGCGCAACGCCAGCCAGGCGAAGCCGGACAGCACCGCCAGATCGATGGCCGCTTCCGCGATACGGAAGCCGTTCAGGTGGATGAACTGGGCCACCAGGCTGACGACATAGGCGCAAACCATGATGGCGACGCCAGCCCGTTCGGTGTGCCCGCCGCGCGTCCACGCCAGCGCGAACACCACCAGGCTGAGCACCAGATAGAAGGTCTGGAATGGCGTCATCGTCCGGACTCCTGCCCCGTCGGGCCGCGGAGCGTCAGCGCCCCGCCTTGCCCGCGGCCGTGCCGCCTGTTGCGTGCACGTCGATGCGGTTCACCTGCTGCTGGTAGTCGACGACGGCGTCGGCGATGGCCCGCATCATGACCGCCGCCAGCACCACCATCACCAGGATGATCAGGAGGCGGACGCCCCAGCTTCGTGGAGGCGGCCGGTAGCCGAGCCGCCGGTCCGGGCCCCCATCTGCGCCATCACCCAGCCCGCGCTCAGAACCTGTTGCAGCAGTTCCCTCGGGCTCGCGCCCTCCGCTTCTTCCACCAGGCCGCGCATCAGATACTGGCGCACCGGGCTGTCCGCCCCGTCCGGGTCGAACCCGTTCAGGACCGCGTCCAGATCGTCCCAGGTCCACTGCGGAAGAGGTTTGTTGTTCGCGTACATCGGGTTCTGCCTCACTGACTGGGACAGGATTTGCCGGGGATGACGCGCCATCGCCAATGGGGTCTTTCGTACCCTCTGGTACGTTTCGTTCCAGAAGCGCCAGCGCCGCCTTGCGCCGGTTCACGCCCAGTCGGCGGCAGGCCTCGTGCACATGCTTCTTGACGGTGGCCTCGGACAGGCCCAGCCGCGCGGCGATCTCCTTGTCGGTCAGGAAGGCGGTCAGCCTGAGGCATTCCTCCTGACGTGCACTGAGACCCTGCGACATCCAACGCTCCGCTAACCCCGCCTGAGTAGGGCGTCCCGCGCGACGCGTCCAGTGCGACGAACCGAGTTCGACGCATCTGCAAGACATTGAAGCAATGCGGAAAGGAAGTGGTGCCGCTTAGGTGACTCGAACACCTGACCCCATCATTACGAATGATGTGCTCTACCAGCTGAGCTAAAGCGGCCTTGGGCGAAACGGACCGGGGTCCGACGCGAGGCGGGTTCTTTATACGGAGCGCGGCGGGTTGCCAAGCGCAGACATCATCGCGTTTTCGTCGGGATGGGCGGCGATGCGGATTTCCCGCCACAGCAGGCTTCGCAAGGGCGCCGCCGCCGCCTCGGAGATCGCCACGGCCACGGATTCCGCGGCCTGCCCGGCGCCGGTGATCGCAGCCAGGGCCCGGCCGGCGCGCGGGGAGTGGACCAGCACCGCGTCGAACGCGTCAGGCGCCGTCGCGCCCGTCCCGATCGCAGCATAGACCGGCAGCAATCGCGCCTCGACGGCTGCCCCCGCAAGCAGGGCCGCGATATCACCCGCCGGCTCCTGCGCGCCCGGGACCAGCACCACGCCCCGCGCCTCGCGCCTCAGCAAATCCGCGAGATCCCCGATCGCGCCGCCCGCCGAGCGGACCGCGCCGAAGCCGGCCACCCGCGCCGCCTCCGCGGTCCGGTCGCCCACCGTGAACACCGGCCGGTCGCGCCGGTCCGTCAAGGCGGCAAAGGCCTCGACCCCGTTCACGCTGGTAAAGGCGAGCGCCGTCACGTCCGTCAGGTTCGGCGCACCGACATCCAGCGGCTCAATCCGCAGCAGGGGCGCGACAATCGGCTCCAGCCCCATCGCCTCCAGCCGCGCGGCGGTCCGCGTCGCGCCCGGCTCGGCACGCGTAATCCAGACGCGGCGGATCGCCGTCAGGACTCGAACCTCTGGTCGCCGGCGGCGTCGTGCACCGCCGCGCCGATCCGCAGACCCAGCGCCCGCGCCTGCCCGAAGGCGTCGGCCGCCGTCACATCGTCCAGCTCACCCGCCCGGCGCCAGCGCGCCGATCCATCCGGCGCGAGCATCTCGGCCGTCAGCCGCAGCCGGCCCTCGACGATCTCGGCATGGGCGCCGACCGCCGTCCGGCAAGAGCCCTCCAGCGCCGTCATCGCCCCGCGCTCCGCCTCGACCGCCAGCGCCGTCAGCGGATGGTTCAGCACCGCCGCCCAGCTGGCGCCCGCATCGTCTGCCCGGGTCTGCAGGGCCAGTGCGCCCTGCCCCGGCGCCGGAAGGAAACTGTCCAGCGACAGGCGTTCGCGGATCACCTCCTCGAACCCAAGCCGGTTCAGCCCCGACACCGCCAGCAGGATGGCGTCGAACTCGCCGTCGTTCAGCCGGCGCAGGCGGGTGTCCACATTGCCGCGCAACATCTCGATCTTCAGGTCCGGCCGCAGCGCCAGCGCCTGGGCCTGCCGCCTCAGCGACGCCGTGCCCAGCACCGCCCCCATCGGCAGCTCGTCGAACTTCGAGGCGGTATGGCTGATGAAGGCGTCGCGCGGGTCCTCCCGCTCGGGAATGGCGGCGATGCACAGCCCCTCGGGCTGCTCGGCCGGCACATCCTTCATCGAATGCACGGCCACATCGACGCGGCCGTCCAGCAGGGCCTCCTCGATCTCCTTGGTGAACAGCGCCTTGCCGCCGATCTCCAGCAGTCGACGGTCCTGAACCCGGTCGCCTGTAGTGACGATCTCGACCAGAGGCACGGCGGCCTGAAGGTCGGCGTCGGCGACGCCCAGCGCCCGGCCGATCGCGCGCTGCATCATGCCCGACTGGGTCAGCGCCAGTTTTGAACGGCGCGTGCCGATGCGGACGAGAGGAGACATGAGACGTTGCGCGGGTCCGGCAGGGTCGCTACCTCGACCCGAATGAGTATGGGCGCGGACTATAGCAGCGACGGCGGGCGGGCAACCGCAGGTCTTGGCGCGCCGGTCACTGTGCTCGGCCTCGAGACCAGCTGCGACGAGACCGCAGCCTCCGTCGTGCGTCTGACGCCGGACGGCGTCGCCACAGTCCTGTCCTCCGTCGTGCACAGCCAGATCGACGACCATGCGGCCTATGGCGGGGTCGTCCCCGAGATCGCCGCCCGCAGCCACGTCGAGATGATCGAGGGCGTGACCCGCCGCGCCATGGCCGAGGCCGGCCTCGGCTATGACGCCCTGGACGGCGTCGCGGCCACCGCCGGGCCGGGTCTGGTCGGCGGCGTCATGGTCGGCCTCAGCTTCGGCAAGGCCGTCGCCCTGGCCCGCGACCTGCCGCTGATCGCGGTCAATCATCTGGAGGGCCACGCCGTCTCCGCCCGCCTCGGGGAGCCGGTCGCCTATCCCTTCCTGCTGCTGCTGGTCTCCGGCGGCCACTGCCAGCTGCTGGAGGTCCGCGGCGTCGGCGACATGACCCGGCTGGGCACCACCATCGACGACGCGGCGGGCGAGGCCTTCGACAAGATCGCCAAGGCTCTGGGTCTCGGCTACCCGGGCGGACCGGCGCTGGAGCGACTGGCCGCGAGCGGCGACGGCTCCCGCTTCGATCTGCCCCGGGCGCTGCTGGGCCGCAAGGACTGCGACTTCTCCTTCTCGGGCCTGAAGACCGCCGCATCGCGCCTCGCCCAGACGTGCGAAACGGAACAGGACAAGGCTGATCTGGCCGACGCGGTTCAGAAGGCGATCGCCCGGCAGTTGGGCGAACGGTCGGACCGGGCGCTCAAGGATTATGCCGACCACCACCAGCACCGACTGTTCGTGGTGGCCGGTGGTGTCGCGGCCAATCGGACCATTCGCAGCACGCTGGAGGAGGTCGCTCGAAGGAACGGCTTCGACTTCCTCGCGCCCCCGATGGCCTACTGCACCGACAATGCCGCGATGATCGCCCTTGCAGGGGCCGAGCGGTTGCAGAAAGGTCTGGTTTCGGACATCGACGCCGCCGCGCGGCCGCGCTGGCCGCTGGACGAACACAAGGCGCTCGCCGATCCGGCTCACAGGCCGGGCCGCAAGGGCGCAAAAGCCTAGAAAAGGCGAGGGAGAGCGTATGCAGTTCAAACGGGCGGGAGTGATCGGCGCCGGCGCATGGGGCACCGCCCTGGCGCAGGTCGCGGCGCGGGCGGGTCTGGACGTGGTCCTGCAGGCCCGCGAGACCGAGGTCATCGACAGCATCACCGCCCGGCGCGTGAACGAAGCCTTCCTGCCCGGGGTGACGCTGGAGGACCGCATCTCGGTCACCGGCGAACTGGCCGATCTGGCCGACTGCGACGTCATCCTCGCCGTGCCGCCGGCGCAACACATGCGCTCGACCCTCACCGCCTTCGCCGCCCACCATCGTGCCGGCGTGCCGATCATGCTCTGCTCCAAGGGCGTCGAGCGCGGCTCGCTGAAGCTGATGACCGACGTGCTGGCCGAGACCATTCCGGCCGCCCCGGCTGCCGTCCTGTCCGGTCCGAGCTTCGCCGGCGAGGTCGCCCGCGGCCTGCCCAGCGCAGTCACCTTGGCCTGCGCCGATGAGGCGCTGGGCGAGGAGCTGATGTGGACCCTGTCGGCCCCCGGCTTCCGTCCCTACCTCGCCACCGACCTCATCGGCGCCGAGGTCGGCGGGGCGATCAAGAATGTGCTGGCCATCGCCTGCGGCCTCAGCGAGGGCAAGGGTCTGGGCCGCAGCGCCCATGCCGCCATCATCACCCGCGGCTTCGCCGAAATGACCCGAATGGGCGTGGCTCTGGGCGGTCAGGCCGAGACCGTCGCCGGCCTGTGCGGCCTCGGCGATCTGGTGCTCACCTGCTCCAGCCCCCAGTCGCGCAACATGAGCCTCGGCCTCGCCCTTGGGCAGGGCCAGAGCGTCGAACAGGCGCTGGCCGGCAAGCGGTCGGTGGCCGAAGGCTATGAGAGCGCCCCCGCGGTGCGCGAACTGGCGGCGAAGATGGGCGTCGACATGCCGATCTGTCTGGCCGTCGCGGCCCTGCTGGGCGGAGAGACGACGGTCGAGGCCCTGATCGACAACCTTCTGTCCCGGCCGCTGAAGGCCGAGAGGGACTGATGTCGGAAGCCGAAACCACCGAACGCAAGCGGGTCTGGAAGACCCCGCCCAACGTCCCCCTGTGCGTCGAGACCGACATCGCCGATCCCGGCTCCCGGTCCTTCGTGCTGCAGATCGGCGAGGCGTTCTTCCACGGCTTCGTGGTGCGCAAGGACGGACAGGTCGCCGGCTATGTCGATCGCTGCCCGCACGCCGGCCATCCGCTGGCGCTGGAACTGGACCGTTATCTGACCCCGGATGGGACCCTGATCCTGTGCGGCTGGCACGGGGCTGTGTTCGAGCCCCTGACCGGCCTGTGCACCGGCGGCCCCTGCGCCGGCGGCCGCCTGACGCCGTGGCCCGTTCAGGCCTCCGGCGGCATTATCCGGACGGCCTGATTTGTCATCCCGGACGCCGCTCAGCGGTGATCCGGGACCCGTAGCAGATACAGGCCGAAGCCGATGAACGGCCGGCCGAACTCCATGATCATCTTCACCCGGTCTGCGTTTCCGCGCACGGCGTCCGCCTCGGCCGCATTGGGATGGGCGTCCAGCCAGGCCCTCGCCGCCCCGTCCGCGCCGGCGACATAGGCGTCGAACACCGCCTGCGACGACACCTCGGACCAGACAACCTCGAACCCGGCCGCCTCCGCGGCTGCCTTCCAGCCCGCATCGTCCGTGTACAGATTGACCGCCTCGGTGATCTGCCGCAGCGGCGCGGGCGGCTCGGCGATCCACACCAGATCGCCCCACAGCAGCCAGCCGCCGGGCTTCAGACGGCCCTTCAGATACGCCATCGCCGCCTCGGGCGTCGGCCGTCCCTCGCCGTTCACATTGGTGGTGCCAAGCGCCACGATCAGGTCCAGCGGCGGCGCCGCGCCCAAGACCGCCGCCGCCGCCCCGATCTCCAGCGTCACATCCACGTCCGCCGCCGCGATCCGCTCGCGCGCCAGTTCGGCCATCACCGGATCGTACTCGATCGCCGTGACCGTCAGCCCGGCCCGGGCCATGGCGATCGCCACCCCGGCGTTCCCGGTGCCGACATCAGCGGCCGTCGCCCCGGCCGCCAGCCCGGCCCGCGCGATCGCCCGCTCGACCGTGTCCATCTCAACGCCGTTGCAGACGTCGAGCACCTCATAGGCGATGCGATTGTAGGTCGTGGTCATGGAGGGGTTGTCTCGCGCGGCGGAGAGAGTCGCAAGGGTGCTCACGTCGCCCCCTGCACCCCCGGCTTCGGTCAGCCGTTCGCCGCCACCGCAGACTTCACCAGAGCCGTGAATGCCGCCTCGTCAACGAACTGGCCCTCGCGCAGATCGATGGCCCGGCGCGTGCCGCCGCCGAAGCCGGCGTTGAACAGGCCGTCCGGGTCCGGCAGGGCCGCGCCCTTCGCGAAGGTCAGTTTGACATAGGCCTTGTAGACCTCGCCGGTGCACAGGATGCCGGACTTCTCCCAGGTCGGCACGCCGGACGGATTGGTCGGCTTGCGCCACTTCACCGTCTCGACGATAGCCGGGTCGGCGGCGCGGATCAGGGCGCGCAGGCGGCTCAGGGTCTCGCCGCGCCAGTCGCCCAGCCCGGCCAGTTTCGCGTCGATTTCTGCGGAGGCGTCGGTCACATCTTCTCTCCCGGAAGGGCGGCCGCCTGACGAATCCAGTCCGCCATCTGCGCCTCGTCTATCGGCTCATCCTCGCGGATGTGGAAGTAGCGCACCATCTTCTGTTTCGAGGTCTCGGGCGGCATAGGCTCCAGGGCTGCGCCGTTGAAGAATGAGACCTTCAGGTAACGGTCGAAGGCATGGACGCCCATGAACCACGTCCCTTCGTCGATGCCGTAGAGCGGCGAGTTCCACTTCACCGCCTTGCGCACGCCCGGCGCATTGGCGACGACCAGCGCATCCAGCCGGGCCATCGCCGCGCTCTTCCAGCCGGGTGCGGCCGCGATCCACGCCTGCATCGGCGCATCGCCGAAGCCCTTGGGGATCTGCGGATTGCCGCCGGACAGCAGCTTCGGGGCCTCGGCCATCGGTCAGTCCCGCTCGAGGAAGCGCAGGGCGCTGAGGACATGGGTCTTCACGCCGAGCGGCAGGATCGACTCGTTGACGTCGAACTCGGGCGAATGGTTGGGCGGCGCCGTCGCCGGATCCACGCCATCGGCCGTGCCGCCCAGGTGATAGAAGACGCCCGGCACCTCTTGCGCCAGGAAGCTGAAGTCCTCGGCCACCGTCGTCGGCGGCGTGGCGGGATTGACGTTCTCCGCGCCGGCCGCCTCGGCCAGAACGGGCGCGATCCACGCCGACAGGGCCTCGTCGTTGAAGGTCAGGGCCGCGTTCTGACGGATGGTGAACTCAGCGGTCGCCCCATAGGTCTCGGCGACATTGTCGATAGCAACTCGCGCCCGTCGGATCAGGTCGTCGCGCTGGGCCGTGTCGAAGGTCCTCAGCGTGCCCGACATCGTCGCCTCGGCCGGGATGATGTTGTAGCGGACCCCGGCATCCACCGTGGCGATGGTGAAGACCGTCGGCGTCGTGGTCGGGTCAATAGTGCGGGCGGTCAGGCTGTTGATTGTCTGGATGATCTGGGCCGAGGCCGAGATCACGTCGACGCCCTTCCACGGCCACGCCCCGTGCGTCTGCCGTCCGCTCAGACGGATGTCGACGCGGTCCGAGGCGGCCATGAAGCCGCGCGGGCGATAGAAGACGGTCCCCGCCTTTCCGGGCACGACATGCAGGCCGAAGATCGCCTCGGGTCGCGGATCGCGCAGGGCGCCGTCGTCGATCATCAGGGCGGCCCCGCCCTTGGGCTCTCCCGGCGGCGCGCCCTCCTCGGCGGGCTGGAAGATGAAGACGATCGTGCCCTCGATCCGGTCCTTCATCCCCGCCAGCACGGTCGCCGCCCCCATCAGCATGGCGACGTGGGAATCGTGGCCGCAGGCGTGGGCGACCGGCACGGTCTGGCCCATGTAGGTCCCGGTCGCGGTCGAGGCGAACGGCAGGCCCGTCGCCTCCAGCACCGGCAGGGCGTCCATGTCGGCGCGCAGGGCGACCGTGCGGCCCGGCCGTGCGCCTCTCAGGATGCCGACCACGCCGGTGCGGCCCACACCGGTGCGGACCTCAAGGCCGAGGTTGCGCAGATGCTCGGCGACGACGCCGGCCGTGCGGGTCTCGGCGAAGCCCAGCTCGGGATTGGCGTGCAGGTCGCGTCGCCAGGCGACCACCTGCGGGGCCCCCGCCTGCACCGCGGCCTCCACCTCCGCCAGCGGGACCTGGGCGACGGCCGCCCCCGCAGAACAGGCCAGGACGGCGACGGAGGCGATGAGCAGGCGGCGCAGGGTCATGATGGCGGTTTCCGGCTGTCGAAGTTCGCAGGTGACGTCACCCGGCCCCTTCGCGCAAGCCTGTCCGCGGTCTAGGCTGCCGCTCGTGAACCTCCGATCGCCCGCCTTCGCCATCCTGTTCGCCGTCAGCCTGATCGCGGCGGCCGGCAATATGGCGCTGCAGTCTGTGCTGCCGAGCATCGGCCGGGCCTTCGAGCTGCGCGACAGCCTGGTCTCCGGCGCCTTCGCCATCTCGGCCCTGATGTGGACCCTCGCGTCGCCCTACTGGGCCCGTCTCTCGGACCGGCTGGGACGCAAGAAGGTCATCATGATCGGCTTCGGTGGCTTCGTCGTCTCGATGACGGGGTTTGGCGTGGCCACGACGGCCGGGCTGGAGGGGTGGCTCGCCGCCGGCGTGGCCTTCGCCCTGATGGCGCTGGCGCGGACCATCTATGGCGTCTTTGGCTCGGCTTCGCCGATCGCCGCCCAGGCCTATGTCGCGGACCGGACCAGCGCCGAACAGCGCACCCAGGCCATGTCGATGCTGGCCTCGGCGCAGGGGCTGGGCACTGTGATCGGCCCGACGCTGGCGCCGCTCTTCGTCCTCCCTTTCATCGGCCTGGCCGGCCCCATGTACGCCTTCGCCGCCATGGGCGCGATCGTCCTGCTTGTGGTCTGGCGGAGCCTGCCCAGCGGCGACGTGGTCCGCATCCCCTCGCCCAGCGGCCGTCGGGATGACGCCGGAAAGGGGCTCTGGAAGGACCCGCGCGTCCGGGACTACCTCCTGTTCGGCCTGCTGGTGACCGGAGCGCAGGCCGTCAACATCTCGGTGCTCGGCTTCCACATCATCGACGAGATGGCGGCGGTAGGCACGCCGGTCGGTCAGGCCCAGCCGTTCATCGCCCTTGCGATGTTCGCCGGCGCCGTCGCCACCCTGCTGGCCCAGTGGGGCCTGATCCCCCTTCTGAAACTCCAGCCGCGCGACCTGATGCGCTGGGGCGCCGGCCTCGCCCTTCTGGGCAATGTCATGAGCATCGCCTCGCCCGGCTACTACGGCGTGGTGATCGGCTATGCAGTCGTATCCATGGGCGTCGGGTTCGCCCGGCCGGGCTTCACCGCCGGCTCGTCCCTGTCGGTCGGCCCGTCGGAGCAGGGCGCGGTGGCCGGGCTGATGATGTCCCTGGCCGGCATCAGCTTCCTCGCCCCGCCGGTCATCGGCGTGATGCTCTACGAGATCAGCGAGCCGGCGCCCTTCATCGCCAACGCCCTGCTTCTGGGCGGCGCAACCGCCCTCTGCTTCCTGAGCAGCAGCCTCCGCGCCGGGCCGCCGGATCTCCCGGGCCGCGACGAAACGCCCTCCCCGGAAACCCCGCCCGCGTCGCAGCCGGGACCGGAAGGAAACCGGTAGGCCCTTTTCCCGCCGCCAAGGCCGTGCCAGATCAGCGGCATGGACACCGCCCGCATCGAAAAACGCATCGGCATTCGCGCCTCCACCGACGCCATCTGGGAGGTCATCTCCAACCTGCCCGGCTGGAACGACTGGAACCCGATAGAGAAGGATGTCGAGGGGACCATCGCATTCGGCGGCCAGATGGGTCTGACCGAAACGATCGAAGGTCTGGCGCCGCGCAAGGTCGTCGCCCGCGTGGTCGAGTGGCAGCCTTACGCCCAGTTGGTCTGGTCAGAGAACCGGGGCCTGTGGTTCCGGGCGATGCGCTATTTCGAGATCGAGCAGCTGGAGCAGCCCGGCAGCTGCATCGCCGCCAACGGGATCGTCTTCAGCGGCCTCCGCGGCGAGATGTATTTCGACAAGAACCGCGCACGCCTGCGTCACTCAGTCGACGCGATCGCGGAAGCCTGGAAGACCGCGGCTGAAGCGGCCTAGCCGCCCTTGGCCATCGTGTCCTGAATGCTGATGATCGCCGGCGTCAGGATGACGATGAACAGCACCGGCAGGAAGAACAGGATCATCGGCACGGTCAGCTTCGCGGGCAGAGCCGCCGCCTTCTTCTCCGCGGCCGACAGGCGCAGCTCCCGGTTTTCCTTGGCCATCACTCGCAAGGCTGCGCCCAGCGGCGTGCCGTAGGTCTCGGCCTGGGTCATGGCGGTCGCCACGGACTTGACCCCGGGGTGATTGGTGCGCCGCGCGAGGCCGTCATAGGCCATGCGGCGGTCGGGCAAATAGCTCAGCTCGGCCGAGAGCAGGGTCAGTTCCTCGGCCAGATCGATGGAGGAGCCGCCGATCTCCTGACTGACCTTCTGGATCGCCGCCTCGATCGACATGCCGGCCTCGACGCAGATCAGCAGCAGGTCCAGCGCATCGGGGAAGGCCTGCATGATCGACGTGCGGCGCTTCGAGATGCGGTTCGCCAGGAAGATGTTCGGCGCGTAGAATCCGGCCACCGCGGCAAACATGCAGGCGGTGACCCGCGCCATGACCGGCAGGCCGAAATCGTTGAAGATGAACAGGTAGAAGACCGCGATGCCGAGGAAGATGAACGGCATCGAGAAACGGAAGAAGTAGAAGGTGGTCAGCGGCTTCGGCCCGCGATAGCCGGCCTGGGCCATCTGCTCGACGACCTTGGGATCCTCCAGCAGCTTGCTGAGGTTCAGGCGATCCACGACCCGCTTCTTGAAGCCTTCGTCGGTGTGCCGCAGCCCTCCGCCCTGACCGGCGATGTTCTGGCGGGACCGGCGTTTCAGTTCCTCCCGACGCACGGCGACGGCCTTCATCCGCCCCTCGAGCCCGGCGCCCTTCCCGATCGAGCTCATCAGGGTCACCAGGGTCGCAAAGACCAGGAACCCCACGAGCATGCTCAGGAGATTGACGGGATCGGTGAAGAAAGGAACGAGGCCCGGCATGTCTGGTCCTCAGAACTTGAACGAGATCATCTTCTTCATCACGAAGACGCCGAAGCCCATCATGATGACCGCGATCAGCAGCATGAACTGGCCCCGCGGATCGGTGAACAGTCGCGCCATGTAGGCCGGCGTGGTGATGCTGACCAGGATCATGACCGCCGGCGGTAGCGATCCGATGATCCCCGCCGAGGCGGTCGCCTCGGACGACAGCGCCTTGATCTTCTCGCCCATCATCTTGCGGGCGCGCAGCACGGCCGAGAGGTTTGACAGGGCTTCCGCGAGGTTGCCGCCGGTCTTCTGCTGAATGCCGATGACGATGGCGAAGAACTTCAGCTCCGGCGTCGGCATCCGCTCGTACATCTTGTCCAGCGCCTGCTGGAGGGTCAGGCCGACGCCCAGCCCCTCGACCAGCTTCTGGAACTCCGGGCCCAGCGGCGCCGGGCTCTCGCGGGCGATGATCTTGAAGCAGTCGTGGACGGGAAGGCCGGACTTGATGCCGCGCACGATCACGTCGACGGCGTCGGCGAAATGGCTCGAGAACTTCTTCTTGCGGCCGTTGCCGAGGAAGCTGACGAACCAGCGGGGCAGGCCCAGCCCGAAGACGACGCCCACGCCCAGGCAGATGAAGATGTTCAGGCCGAACAGGAGCGGCAGCAGGACGGCGGATACGCCGAGCACGGCGCTGATGATCCAGAAGGTCTGCACCGGCATGGTCAGGCCGGCCTGTTTCAGGCGGGCGGACGTGCTGACCCGCGCCTTCCGCTCGGCCCTCTCCGCCTCCTGGAGCTGGGTCACGATCTGCTTGCGGCGCGCTTCGGGTGTGTTCGCGGCGGCCGCCTTGCGCGCCGCAGCGGTGTTCTGCTTGGGCGCGCTGAAGGTCTGCGCGCGCTTCAACGCCTGATCGCTGGAATCGCCGCCGCCGACGAACGCCCAGCCCAGTCCGCCGATGGTGATGAAGGCCAGAACCGCCGCGAGGATCGGAAGCATATCCGTCACTCCGCCGCGTCGAGCGCTTCGGCCAGCTCGCGCTCGAGTCCGTAGTAGCGGGCGCGGTCCCAGAAGCGCGGGCGGGCGATGCCCGTCGAGCGATGGCGGCCGACGATCTTGCCGTTCTCGTCCTCGCCGGTGATCTCGTAGACGAACAGGTCCTGGGTGACGATGACGTCGCCTTCCAGCCCGACCACCTCGGTGATGTGGGTGATGCGACGCGAACCATCGCGAAGGCGCGCGGCCTGCACGATCACGTCGACCGAGCCGACGATCATTTCCCGGATCGTTTTGGACGGCAGGCCGTAGCCGCCCATGGTGATCATGGATTCCATACGGCTGATGGCTTCGCGCGGGCTGTTGGCGTGCAGCGTGCCCATCGAGCCGTCGTGGCCAGTGTTCATGGCCTGCAGCAGATCGAACGCTTCCGGGCCGCGAACTTCGCCGACGATGATCCGCTCGGGACGCATCCGCAGACAGTTCTTCACCAGATCGCGCATGGTGATCTGGCCCTGCCCCTCGAGGTTCGGCGGGCGGGTTTCCAGACGCACCACGTGCGGCTGCTGCAACTGCAGCTCGGCCGCGTCCTCGCAGGTGATGACGCGTTCGGTCGGGTCGATGAAGGCGGTCAGGGTGTTCAGCAGGGTCGTCTTGCCCGAGCCCGTACCACCCGAGATGACCAGATTGCATCGCGACGCGCCGATGACGCCGAGGACGCGCGCGCCCTCGGGACTGATGGAGGCGAACTCCACCAGATTCTTCATCGTCAGCTTGTCCTTCTTGAACTTCCGGATCGTCAGCGTCGGGCCGTCGATCGCCAGCGGCGGGGCGATGACGTTGACGCGCGAGCCGTCGGGCAGACGGGCGTCGCAGATCGGGGAGCTCTCGTCCACGCGGCGGCCGACCTGCGACACGATCCGCTGGCAGATATTCATCAGCTGGGTGTTGTCGCGGAAGCGGACGTTGGTCAGTTGCACCTTGCCGCCGACCTCGATGAACACCCGGCCGGCGCCGTTGACCATGATGTCGGCGATATCGTCGCGCGCCAGCAGGGGTTCGAGCGGGCCGTAGCCGAGGACGTCGTTGACGATGTCCTGGACCAGGTGCTCCTGCTCGGCCACCGACATCGAGACGTTCTTGATCGCCACCAGCTCGGCGACGATGTCCCGGATTTCCTCAGCCGCCGCCTTCGGATCGAGCTGGGCCAGCTGGGCCAGATCGATCGTGTTCATCAGCGCGTTGAAGATCGTCGTCTTCGTCGCGTGGTAGTAGTCGCTCTGCTCACGGACGATCTCGGCGACCGCCTGGGCCTTCTTCAGCTGCTCAAAGCCCGGTGTGGCCTTGGGCCCCGGTCCACCGGCCTTGGGCGGAGGCGGGGGCGCCTTGGGGCGGGCCGCCAGCGCATCGAGCCGGTCAGCGCCCGCGGGGGCCGCGGACGGCGGATCCATGACATCGACGTCGCTTCCAAACGCGAAGGCCTGGGTCTGGACGCCCTGCTGCGGCTGGCCGCCGGATGCGAGCGCTTCAGGCGCAACCGGAGGCGCCGCGGCCGGCCGTGGCGCGGGCGGCGGGGTTCCGGGCTGACCTGTGCGCTTGCCGAACACCCGTCAGGACTTCTTCTTGAACAGGCCCGAAAGGATGGACTTGCCCGCCGGTTTCCCGGCCTTGGCGCCCGGCAGCATCGGAATTTCGCGGTGTGAGACGATCTGGGCGAGGGTCTGGAAGGCCTCGGCCGCCTTGGACTTGGCGCCGGAGTCGAGGATCATCTGACCGTTGTTTGCGGCAGCCCCGAAGGTCTTGGCGTCGAAGGGGATCAGCAGGCTCGGGTGGACGCCCAGCGCATTGCCGAACTCCTTGGCCGGAATCTCCGGACGCCCGGGAACGCCGACCTGGTTGAGCACCAGCCGGGGCGGCGCATCGTTGGGCCGGCCCTGTTTGATCAGGTCGATCATGTTCTTGGCGTTGCGAAGCGACGCCAGATCCGGGGTCGCCACGATGACCACTTCGTCCGCCGAGATCAGGGTGCGGCGCATCCAGCCGGACCAGAGGTGCGGGAGGTCCAGCACCACGAACGGGGCGGTCGACCGGATCTGCGTCGTGACTTCCTCGAAGGCGTCCGGGGTGATCTCCCAGTCGGTGTCGAGAGTCGCGGGCGCTGCGAACAGGCTCAGCTTGTCGGTACAGCGGACCATCATCCGGTCCAGCAGCGTCGCGTCGAGTCGGTCAGGCTGGCTCAGCGCGTCGGCGACGCCGCTCAGCGGATCCTGATTGAAATCGAGACCGGCGGTGCCGAACGGCAGGTCGTAGTCGACGATGACCGTGTTGGCGCCGACCCGCTCGCTCATCGCATAGGCGGTGTTGTGGGCCACCGAACTGGACCCCGATCCGCCCCGCGCGCCGACAAAGGCGATGGAGCGGCCGACGAACGGCTGGGCCGGATCGGCGAACAGGCCGCCGATGGCCGAGATCAGTTGCAGCGGCTGGATCGGAGCGACCAGATACTCGCTGACGCCGCGGCGCATCAGCTCGCGGAACAACAGGATGTCGTTGGTGGCGCCGATGACGACCACCTTGGTTCCCGCGTCACAGACCTCGGCGAGCTGATCGACTTCCCACAGCAGCGTCTGCGGGTCTCTCATGCATTCGACGATGATCAGAGGCGGGGTGGGCTCGTGCTGGTAGGCCTCGACAGCTGCCGCGACCCCGCCGATGCGAATCTGGGTGGTCGCGCGGGCGAGGCGACGGTCCTGACCAGCGCGCTCGGCCGCCGCGAGAGTGTCCTGCCGTTCGGCGAACACGTGGATGGCGATGCGCGGGATCGAGACCTCGGCCGCCTGACCGCTCAGGACCGGAGGCGAGAAGGCAGCGGCGGCGCCGGCGACCAGTTCTCCAACCGGATTGAAGGCATCTGCGGCCTGTTGAGGCGCCGGGGCCTCGAGGGCGGAATGCGCGACCGGCGTCGGCATGGCCGGAGCCGTGAACTGAAGCGGCTGCCTCGGGTCCGCGGCGGGCTCGGCGGCTGACATCGGGTCGTGCGCCGCCATGGGGCCCGGCGCAGCGGCATAGCCCATGTCGAGGTCGAACTCGTCCTCGAAGTCCTCAAAGGGACGGGGGGCGAACGCGTTGCTCATCGTCTATTCCACCGCCCGTGCGATCCGGCCCCGGATGAGTTCTTCCTGCGGGGTCGAGGTGGGTTCACCGGCGCGGTAGTTGGCGAAGACCACCGCCGAGCGGCCGGAGTCGGCCGGCACCATTCCGCGGGCGTGCTGGATGTCGCGCGGATTGTCGATCTGGGCCGCCATGTTCGAGGTGATCGCACAGCCAAGGCCAAGCGAGCTCTGGTTCGAGTAGCGCGCACGCATCGAGCGCCGTTCATTGGCGCAGTTGGTGATCACGGCCTCGACGGTCTCGAATCCGGCCAGCACCGGCGCGCGGGGATCCGGCGCGGTGTAGGAGGCCATCTGGATGTGCTCGGCCGGAATACCCATCGCCGCCAGTTGGGCGCGCATGGCCCAGGCCTGTTCGATCGCCTTGGGATCGCCGTCGGCGGGGGATTCGATCTTCAGGGGGCCTTCGCCGGCGCGCGCATAGCGCCCCGCCAAATCGCGCAGCGCCGCGGCCTGGGTCGGCGACACGCCGGTGTCGTGGACAGCAAACGCAGTCCGGTCCAGGCCCGGCTCGACCTGCAACGCATAGCGGGCCAGCGGCGTGATCGGAGGCGGATTGCCCGTGGAGCCACAGGCGCTGAGCGCCAGAACAGCCGGAGCAAGCAGGAGAAGGGCGCGCATCGTTACAGGCCTCATTCGATCACATAGCCGACCGGGCCGGACCAGCTGGCTGCGGCCGCAGCATTGCCGGTCGGGGTGTAGTGCTGGTTCAGCTGGCCAAACAGGATGGTCTGGGCGTCATTGGCGATCTGCAGGCCGTCGGCCGGGGTCTGAAGGGTCCCGGCGGAGACCGGCGAGACGATGAAGGCCTCGACGATGATCACCAGCTCGGTCTCACCGGACAGATAGTCGCGCGAGCGGAACAGCGAACCGAGCACAGGCAGGTCCCCGATCCCCGGCAGGGAGTCGATGTTCTGCCGGGTATCCTCCCGGAGGAGTCCCGCGATCATTAGCGAGCCGCCCGACGGCAGCTCGACCGTGCTGGACGCACGACGAACGTTCAGGGCCGGGATGACCAGGGCATCGCCACTGGCGCCACCGCCCAGGGTGAAGGCCCCGGTCGTCGTCAGTTCCGAGACCTCGGTCGACAGCTGCAGCGAAATGCGCCCCTGGGACAGGACGATCGGACGGAAGGCCAGACGCACGCCGAACGGCTTGAACTCGATGCCGATAGTGACCTGGCCAGTTCCGGCATCGACGCTGCGGCCAACGGGAACAGGAAACTCGCCGCCGGCCAGGAACTCGGCGTTCTCGCCGTTGACGGACGTCAGGTTGGGCTCGGCCAGGGTGCGGACCAGACCCACCCGCTCGAAGGCCTGGAGGCAGGCTTCGGCGTTGGTGCCCGTAATGGTCTGGAAGGCGCTGGACACGACATTCGACAGGACGTCGCTGATCACTCCGGACGCTGTGTCGGTGATCGTGTTGCGGGTGAAGTTCGGATCTACGCCGGTCTGGGTCTGGTTGACGATCGTCGTGGTCGAACCATCCGAGTTGGTGATCGTGCGGGTCACCGAGTCGTTGTAGTTCGTGGTACGCGCGCCGCGTTCGCGAACGCAGGCGCCGCCGCCGCCCATCAGAGAGCCGTTGACGCCGAAGCTGTTGGCGCGACCGAATCCGTAGGACTGGGTGCCCTGGTTGACGATGTAGTCGGTCGACAGACCCAGCTGCTTGATCGCGCTGCGCTGAACCTCGACGACCCGGGCCTTGACCATCACCTGGTCTGAGCCTGCGATGGTCATCATGTTGATGACCTTCTCGGGCGCCGAGACGAAGGCCCGGGCGACCTGGCTGGCGCGGTCAGCCTCGCCGGGGCTCAGGACGGTTCCGGTCAGGATGATGCTGTCATTGACCGCCTCGGCATTGACCTGACTTCCGGGCAGGACGCGCGCCAGCGTGTCCTGGAGCGCCGAAACCCCTGCGTCCACACGGATGCGCAGCGACAGGATCGTGCGACCCGCGCTGTCCAGCACCACCGCATCCGTCTCGCCCGGCGTCAGGCCGATGATCGAGATCCGGCGCGGTGTGTGGAGCATGGCCTCTGCGACCACGGGGTTCGGGACGATCACGTCCCGGGCATCCGCGGGAAGATCGACCGACATGGACGAGCCGCGCGGCAGGCTGATCAACCGGGCCTGTGACGCGGCCGAGATGCGGCTCTGGGGCGCCTGGGCGGCATGAGCGACCGGAGCGCCGGCAGCGACGATCAGGCCGGCGAGGGTGACGGCGGCGAGGCGCTTCATTGGGTGACCACCACTTCGGGGGCGCCGCCGCGATAGACGCGAACGGCGGTAGCCTGACGGGCCGGAGCGGCGACGCGCCCGGACGGACCGCCCGTGTCGGCATAGGATCGCAGGATGAGGCTGAGTTCGCCCTCGGACTTGGCGAGGGCCAGGGCTTCGGCGTCACGAGGTCCGACTTCCAGGGTTGCGGTCGCCCCGATCACAGCCTGCTCTTCATCGCCGGCTCGCGTCGACTGGTCGATGGCGAGGACCTTGATGTTCTGCATGACCGTGGCCGAGCTGAACTTGGCGCGATCGCCTTCGGAGGCGCCGACGTTCGACAGGGTGGTCTCACGCGTCAGCACGACGTCGACCCGGTCGCCCGGCAGGATGAATCCGCCGGCTGCCGTTTCAACCGTGACCCGAATGGCCATGGCGCGCATTCCGGGCTCCAGATAGGCCGCCATGTAGCCGCTGTCGCCCGCCCGGACGATCTTGCGGGAGACGATCGGCTCTCCGGCCAGAATGGGTTCGCGAACGACCGAGCCGACATAATCGGCCTTGGCACCGCCGGTGGCCAGGTTGGTGGCCGTGCGGGCTACGGTCGCGACTGCTCCCTCCGGTTTGTCCGCTTCCGGAGCGGGCGCGGCGCCGGCGATCGGAACGGAACCGTCGGTGATGAAGGCCGGGTTCACCTCGTCGACCGGCCAATCCTTCCATTCGAGGTCGGCTTCGGTCAGTCGCTGTCCCGGCTGCAGGTCCTTGGCCGCCACGAGCACCTTGGCCATGGGTTCGGCCTCGACGGCCGCGGCGGTTGCGACTGCGGCGGGCTCGCCGGACGGCGATCCCATCGCTCGAACGACGAGCGCCAGGCCGATCGCGGCCACGGCGGCCACGCAGATCACGATGATACGGGCAGGCTTCATCTGCAGTCTCCGGCAGGGCCGCCCGGACGCGTGACTCAGTCCTTCGGCCCCCTACCGTTAACGAACATGCCCTGAGCGGGTTAACGCCGACCTAAATGTAATTGGGCGGCCCAATCCGGGCCGGTCGGTGGCTCAGCCCGCGATAAACAGGGCCAGCATCGGCGAGTCCGGATAGGCCATGAGCGCCCCTGCAGCGATCGCGACGCCATAGGGAATGTCGCCTTTCGGCTCCATCAGGGTGACCAGCCACCCGGGAGCGCCGATCAGGAAGGGGCGCGAGTGGGCACGGGCGAAGATCAGGGCGAGGCAGAAGAGGCCGCCCATCACCCCGGTCCAGAGCAGGAACATGCCGGAGCCCTCCAGGCCGAGCCACAGGCAGGCCGCCGCCATCAGCTTCGCGTCACCACCGCCCAGCCAGCGCAGCGCAAACATCCCCGCGCCGACCACCAGAGCCACAATCGCGACTCCGAGGTGAATGGCCATCTCGATCGGAGGCAGGCCGACGGCCAGGGCAGCGGGCACGAAGAAGACCACCAGCAGTCCCGAAATCCAGTTCGGGATCTTCATCGAGATCAGATCCTTCAGGCCTGCGACGATGACCAGCGCCGGAAGAACGCCAAGGAGAGCGAGAGCGAGGATGTCCATCCGGACAGGATGACCGAACGCGGTTAAGGGCGCGTTTCCCAAACAGACAAAGGGCCGGAGCGTCGCCGCCCCGGCCCTCGTGTCTCAGGGTGACGTGTCGGCTTATTCGCCGGCTTCGCCGCCCATGCCGGTCACGACTTCGTTGAACTTGGTCTTGATGGTCGTGCCGAGCGCGGTCACGGCCGAGATGATCACAACGGCGATCAGGGCGGCGATCAGGCCATACTCGATGGCGGTGGCGCCCGACTCGTCGGACATGAACTTGGAAACGAACTTGGTCATCCGGGTTTCTCCCAATGTAGATCGACTGGACTGGCGATTGGGGAAGTCGGTCGCCCGTCGCCCCCTGAACACCTCTGTCATCGCATGGGCCGGTTAAGGGCTGGCGTAGGAAGATGCTTTCCCGCGCGTTTACGAACCCGCTTGCCGGCAAACAGAAAGGCCGGGGCGTCGCCGCCCCGGCCTCCCGCAGTTTCAAGACGTGATGGCCTGGCTTATTCGCCGGCTTCGCCGCCCATGCCGGTCACGACTTCATTGAACTTGGTCTTGATGGTCGTGCCGAGCGCGGTCACGGCCGAGATGATCACAACGGCGATCAGGGCGGCGATCAGACCATACTCGATGGCGGTGGCGCCCGACTCGTCGGACATGAACTTGGAAACGAACTTGGTCATGGCATCTTTCCTCAGATTGGGTTCAGCGAGCTACTCATCGGGGGGAGCCGGCAGCCCGCTTGACCCCCAAAACGCAGGATGGTTATCGCCCCCGGCGGTTAAATTCTGGTCTTCGGTCTTGGTTACTTCGCCGTTTACTGAGAAATCGCCCGCAACGTCGTGGTGAGCCAGTGATCCCGACCCGTAATCAGGGCGAGATTTCCCGCGATTTCAGACTTTCTTGAGGATTGTAACCGCATCGTTGCGGCCTCCTACGCGCGCGCCCGTCCATGAAAGTCGACACCATGACCCAGTCGATCCGCCTTCTTGCCGCCCTCGGCGCCATCGCCGTTCTGGCCGCGCCTGCCGTTGTCGTCGCCCAGGCCGCCAGCCTGAACGTCGAGATCGATCAGGCCCGGCGCGTGCAACTGCGCGGCCCGGCGGGTTCGGTGATCGTCGGCAATCCGCAGATCGCGGACGTCACGGTCGTCGACGCCAACACCCTCTACATCACCGGCAAGGGCTACGGAGTGACCGAAGTCGTCGCGGTGGATCCGATCGGCCGCACCGTGTTCCAGAGCCAGATCGTGGTGACGGCCGGCGACGGCTCTGGCCGGGTCCGCATGTGGCGCGGCGCCAGCGCGACAGAGATGGCCTGCGCCAGCTCCTGCTCTCCGTCGGTCCGCGGCACGAGCGGCCCGCAAGCGGCCGCCAGCGGCGAATAGGCCGTTCCGGTGCGACTGGCGCGTCCGGCCCGGAAGGATCGTGAGGGCTCGGCCGCGGTCGAGTTCGCGATGGTCGCCCTGCCCTTCTGCCTGATGATGTTCGCCATCCTCGAGCTGGGACTGGTGTTCGTGACCGACTCCGTGCTCGCAAATGCAACGATGGAGACCGGCCGCCTGGTCCGGACCGGGCAGGCCAGCGCACAGGGCATCTCAAACCGGGACGCTTTCAAGACCGCGCTGTGCAGCCGCATGGGCGTCCTGTCCGCCGACTGCCCCGGCCGCGCCTCCGTCGACGTACGGGTCATTCCCCAGTTCAACACCGATCCGCCCGACCCGATGAGCGGGGGCAACTTCAACGAGGGCTCCCTAACCTACTGCAACGGCCAGCCGGGCAGCCTGGTGCTGGTCCGCGTCTGGTATCGCGTCCCCCTGCTGACCAGCTTCATGTCGCAGGGCCTCTCCAGGCTTAACGACGGCACGGTGCGGATGCAGGCGACGACAGCCTTCCGGAACGAACCGTTCGCCCCCGTTGCGGGAGCGACCTGCCCGTGATGACTTCCCTCCTGTCCCGCCTGCGCCGTGACGAACGCGGGGTTTCCGCCGTCGAGTTCGCCCTGCTGGCCCCTGTGCTGATCGCGATCTACATGGGCCTGTCCGAGTTCTGTCAGGGCTACATGGCCCAGAAGCGCATGGGGCATGTCACTTCGATGGTCGCCGACCTCGTCGCCCAGGAGGAGGCGGTCTCCGGGACCAATCTCGACGAGATCTTCGCCATCGGCGGGCTAATCATGAAGCCCTTTCCGACCACACCGCTACAACAGCGCGTCAGCGGAGTGACCATGACCAATGGCGTCGCCCGCGTGGTCTGGAGCCGCGGAAAGGGCATCGCGGCGCGGCCCAACAACTCGACCGTGACCATTCCGGCCGGCATCATCGAGAACGGACAGAGCGTCGTGATGTCCGAAGCGACCTATGACTACGACTCGCCGGCCGATTATCTGATGCCGGCGATCACACGATTCTCGCACACCTACTATCTGCGGCCGCGGACCGTCGACGCGATCACCTGCTCCAGCTGCTAGGCGCCGATCAGCGCCTCACGCAGGGCGCGGATCTTGGCGTCGGTTTCGGCCAGCTCGGCCGCGGGATCGCTGTCGGCGACAATGCCGGCGCCGGCGAGGGTGCGGAAGCGCCAGCCCTCCCCATCCCGCTCGAAAGCCGCCGTGCGGATCAGGACCGAGGCGGTCAGGCGACCCTCGGCGATGTGGAACAGGCTGCCGCACCAGGGACCGCGCGGCGGCTCGTGGGCGGCGATGACCTTCATGGCCTGATGCTTGGGCGCGCCGGTGATGGAGCCGGGCGGGAAGGTCGCCTCCAGTAGATCCGCCGGCCCGATCTCGGGACGGGCGCGGGCTGCGACGGTCGAGACGAGATGGTGCACGGTCGGCAGGGGCTCGACCTCGAACAGCCGCTCGACCGCGACCGAGCCGGCCACGGCGGCGCGGGCCAGATCGTTGCGCATCAGATCGACGATCATCAGGTTCTCGGCCCGGTCCTTGGCGCTGGCCTGGAGGTCGGCCGCCAGTTCTGCGTCGCGGACCGGGTCCGGATCGCGCGGCCGGGTGCCCTTGATCGGCCGTGTCTCGATCCGGCCTGACAGGGCGTCGAAGGTCAGGAAGAGCTCGGGCGAGTTGGAGACGATGGCGCGATCGCCGATGCGCCAGAAGGCGCCATAGGCCGAGGCCCGGCCGGCGAGGCGCAGCATGACGTCGAAGGGGTCAGCGCCCGCCTTTAGTTCACCGGTCCAGGCGCGGGCGATGTTGGCCTGGAAGAGCTCGCCCGAGGCAATGCGGGCGACCACGTCGGCGACAGCGGCTTCGTAGACTGCGCCCGGCGCTTCCGGGGTGAAGGCCGTCGCGGGCGGATCAGGCAGAACCGGCTCGACCGCGGGGTCGAGCCATCCGGCGGCGATAGCCGGATCGACGCCCCGGCCGATGGCCAGCACCTCGCGCGCGTCGTGGTCGAAGGCGAGCATGGACGGATAGCGGGCGAGGATCAGGTCGGGCCAGACCGCCTCGCGCGGGCCGGTGGCCGGGCGGGCGCCGGCGTCATAGGCGAGCAGGCCGACCACCCCGTCGGCGAAGTCCGGATCGCGCAGCCGGTCCAGCGCGCCCTCCACCGCCTCGACCACGACGCGGTCGGGATCGGCGGCGACATACGACCAGCGGCCCAGCGGCCCGCCGTCCGACAGCAGGGCCAGAGCCCCGTCGCGATCCCGCAGTCCCGCGGCGACGGCGAGCGGTTCGCACCAGGGAAGTCGCTGCGTGTGGAGGACCGGGCTCACGCGGAGAGGCGCTCGCCGATGCGGTCGCGCAGGGCTGCGTCCACGCCCAGCGCCTGCTCCAGATAGGCGTCGATGGAGCCGTGCCGCTCGCGAATGCCGGCGAAGGCGGTCTCCAGATAGACGGGCTCGACGCCGAGGAAGGCGACGACGGCGTCGTGGGAGGCCTCGCGGCCGGTCATCTGCTGCAGCTGGCGGGCGACCCTGGGCGCCATCCGCTCCAGATCGACGGCGGTGTTGGTCAGCAGATAGTCGGCGACCATGTCGTCCGGATGGACGCCCAGCAGGTGGTGGGTCAGGGCCGCCAGCGTCCCGGTGCGGTCCTTGCCGGCCGCGCAGTGGATCAGCACCGCGCCGTCGGTCTCGCCCAGGGCCCGGAAGTAGCGGGCGAAGAGGTCGAGGTGGGCCGGCTCATAGGGCAGGTTGCGATAGACGCCGGTCATGAAGGTCCGGCCCGCATCGACGGTCAGGTCCGAGGTCTTCAGGAAGGTGATGTGGGGCGCCTCGCCGTCCTCGCCCAGATCGCTTTCCAGCACCTGCCCGGCCCACCCGAGGGAGCGGCGCGAGGGCTGTTCGCGGCGCTCTCCGGGGCGGCGCAGGTCGACGATGGCGCCGATGTTCAGGTCCGCCAGTTTCGCCAGATCCGCCTCGGTGGCGCGGGCCTGATGGGCGGAGCGGAACAGACGGCCGCGGGCGATCTGTCGAACGCCCGCGGCGTAGTCGCCGTAGTCCCTGAAATTGTCGAGCGCCTCGAAGCGATGGATGCGGTCCGTCATGCCCAACGCTGTAGCCGCTCGACCGGTTTGCGTCACGCGCTCCTGACCAGCCCCTGCATGGCGTCGAGATAGGCGATGAAGGCCTTGCGGCCTGCCGGGGTCATCGCGGCCTCGGTCAGGGGCTTGCGGCCCTCGAACCGTTTGGTGACCGCGACGAAGCCGGCGTCCTCGAGCTTGCGCAGATGGACGGACAGATTGCCGTCAGTGGTCTGCAACCGCGCCTTCAGGGTGTTGAAGTCGGCGCTCTCCACTCCGGACAGGGCGGCCATGATGCCCAGCCGGACCCGGCCGTGTATGACCTCGTCGATCCGGTTGATGTCGAAATCGTCCGCCATGCTCAGGCCGCCCGGCCGGCGCGGCGCATGAAGGTGTAGCCAGGCAGGGCCATCAGGGCGATCAGGGCCGCAGCATAGCCGATGTACTGGGTCGGCGAGCCGGCCAGCAGGGCGAGGACGGGCGCGGCCACGAAGCTCGCGGCCGACAGGCCCCACATGGTGCGGTCGCGGTGCATGGCGCCGCTGACGGCCCAGCCGATGCCGTAGAAGACCATGATGACCGACGGCGCCAGCGTCAGCAGGACCAGGGCCGTCTGCCCGTCGGCGCGATAGCCGATGATGGCCAGCGAGGCGAACAGGGCGAAGATGCCCCAGCCCAGCGCGGACCAGGCCGTGCCGCTGGCCCGGTTGCCGGCGGTGCGGGCGCCGGCGGTGCGCTTCATCCGGGCGATCGAGGCGAACAGGCCGACGAAGAAGACGCCGGTCGCAGCGAACCAGACGTAGTTCACCCACTGCTCGAAGCCGGCCATGCGGCCGGTGGCGCCGAGCCAGTGGACGATGCTGGCGACCCCATAGCTGAGACCGGCGGTCATCAGGATGGACCCGCCCTGCATCGGAGCCTGCGAGCCCTCCTCGGCGAGGCGGCGCATCCAGGCGATGTCGGCGGGGGCGTTGTCGGTGTCGTGAGTCATGGGGTCTCCTCCCTCTGTTGCCGACTTCATCGCACAAACACTTTGCATTGTAAAGTACTCTGTTTGAATTTCCGCGCGACCGGGAAGGCACGTGTGGTGCCCCCCGTCTCGCCGCGCGAGCGCGCCAAGCCACCTCCCCACCTGCGGTGGAGAGGTGAAACGCGCCGCTCAGCTCTCCAGCGAAGCTGGGGAGGGGGACCGCCGCCGAAGGCGGGGGTGGAGGGGTCTACGAAGGGCGGCGAAGTCCGGTCAGGGTCGTCAGGATCGCGCCGGTCAGGCCGATCAGCAGCACCAACAGGGCCTGTGCGTAGCTCGGCGCATAGACCTCGAAGGGAATCGGCGGATTCATGTTGATCAGCCCGCTCCGGGCGTAAGCCGCGCCATAGAGCCCGCCCAGAACACCCCAGACGAGGGCGGCGCAGACGCCGATCCGGGCTTGCGGCCGGGCGGAGACGACCCCGACCACGGTCGAGGCGACGGCCAGGAACGCACAGATCTTCAGGACGATGTCCGAGTACATCAGCAGAAACCCGACGTCCTCAGGCCCCGCCCGGGCGATCGACATCATCCACGCAAGGCCCGCGAGGGTCGCGACCCAGGCGACGACCAGACCGACGAGCAGAATGCGGATCGTCATGATCGCGGGCCCTCCCTCAAGGCAGAGGCGTCGATCCGCCAGCGGCGGATCGCCCCCCCCTCCCCGTCGAGACAGTCCCTTGCGACACGGCAGAGTCAAGCCGGCGCCGCCGGGCGCGGGCCTAGTGCACCCGCGCCTTCGCGATCTCCAGCCCTTCGCCGCCGGCTGACACCGCAATCACCGACCCGTCCGCGATCTCGCCCGCCAGCAGCTTACGGGCGATCGGGTCGACCAGTTCCTTCTGGATGACGCGTTTCAGCGGACGCGCGCCATAGACCGGGTCGTAGCCCTTGTCGGCGAGCCAGGCCCAGGCGGCGTCGTCCAGAGACAAGGTCATGCGGCGGTCGGCCAGCAGTTTCTCGAAGCGCTGGAGCTGGATGCGGACGATGCCGCTCATCTGTTCGCGGCCGAGGCGGCGGAACAGGATGATCTCGTCGATGCGGTTCAGGAACTCCGGGCGGAAGTGGGCGCGGACGGCGTCCATGACGAAGGGGCGGACGGCCTCGACGTCCTCGCCCTCGGACTGATTGGCCAGGGCCTCCGAGCCGAGGTTGGAGGTCATGATGATCAGGGTGTTGCGGAAGTCGATGGTGCGGCCCTGACCGTCGGTCAGGCGGCCGTCGTCCAGCACCTGCAGCAGCACGTTGAAGACGTCCGGGTGGGCCTTCTCGACCTCGTCGAACAGGACGACCTGATAGGGCCGCCTACGGACAGCTTCTGTCAGGGCGCCGCCCTCGTCATAGCCGACATAGCCCGGAGGGGCGCCGATCAGGCGGCTGACGGAGTGCTTCTCCATGTACTCGGACATGTCGAGGCGGGTGATGGCGGCCTCGTCGTCGAACAGGAACTCGGCCAGCGCCTTGGTCAGCTCGGTCTTGCCGACGCCGGTCGGCCCCAGGAACAGGAAGGAGCCGAGCGGGCGGTTGGGGTCGTTCAGGCCGGCGCGGGCGCGGCGGACGGCGTCGGCCACAGCGACCAGGGCATCCTCCTGACCGACCACGCGGTGGCGCAGGGCGTCCTCCATCTGGAGCAGCTTCTCGCGCTCGCCTTCCAGCATCTTGTCGATCGGCACGCCGGTCCAGCGGGAGACGACGGCGGCGATCTGTTCGGCGTCGACGACCTCGGGCGTCAGCGGACCCGACTTGTCGGCCTCGGCGGCTTCGGCCTCGTCGAGCTGGCGTTCGATCTGGGGGATCTGGCCGTAGGCGATCTCGGACGCGCGGCCGAGGTCGCCGGAGCGCTGGGCGTTGGCCAGTTCGGCGCGCAGGCGGTCCAGCGTCTCGCGGAGCTGGGCGCCCTGCCCCACCTTCTCCTTCTCGGCCTTCCAGCGGGAAGTCAGGTCGTCGGACTGGCCCTCGAGGTCGGCGATCTCGTCTTCCAGCTTCTCGAGCCGCTGCTGGCTGGCGCTGTCGGTCTCGCGCTTCAGGGCCTCGCGCTCAATCTTCAGCTGGACCAGACGGCGGTCGATCTCGTCCAGGGCCTCGGGCTTGGAATCGACGGCCATGCGCACGCGGCTGGCGGCCTCGTCGACCAGGTCGATGGCCTTGTCCGGCAGGAAGCGGTCGGTGATGTAGCGGTTGGACAGGGTCGCGGCGGCGACGATGGCGCTGTCGGAAATGCGCACCCCGTGGTGGACCTCGTACTTCTCCTTCAGTCCACGGAGGATCGAGACCGTGTCCTCGACGGTCGGCTCCTCGACAAAGACGGGCTGGAAGCGACGGGCCAGCGCGGCGTCCTTCTCGACGTGCTTGCGGTACTCGTCCAGCGTGGTGGCGCCGACGCAGTGCAGTTCGCCGCGCGCGAGGGCGGGCTTGAGCAGGTTGGAGGCGTCCATCGCGCCGTCGCCCTTCCCGGCGCCGACAAGCGTGTGCATCTCGTCGATGAACAGGACGATGCCGCCCTCGGCCGCCGCGACCTCGTTGAGCACGGCCTTGAGCCGCTCCTCGAACTCGCCGCGGTATTTCGCGCCGGCGATCAGGCTGCCCATATCGAGCGCCATCACCTTCTTGTCGCGCAGGGATTCCGGCACGTCGCCGTTGACGATGCGCAGGGCCAGACCCTCGACGATGGCGGTTTTGCCGACGCCCGGCTCGCCGATCAGGACGGGGTTGTTCTTGGTGCGGCGGGCGAGGACCTGGATGGTGCGGCGGATCTCCTCGTCGCGGCCGATGACCGGGTCGATCTTGCCGTCAGCGGCGGCCAGCGTCAGGTCGCGGGCGTAGCGTTTCAGCGCGTCATAGGCGTCCTCGGCCCCGGCGCTGTCGGCGGTCTTGCCCTTGCGGACCTCGGTGATGGCGGCGTCCAGCTTGTCCGGCGTGACGCCGGCGGCGGCGAGGACGGTCTTGGCGATTCCGCCCTCGCGGGCGAGGGCCGAGAGGATGCGTTCCGTGGTGACGAAGGCGTCGCCGGCCTTCTTCGCGGCCTGCTCGGCCGTGTTGAAGACGCGGGCGGTGTCGCCGTCGAGATAGAGCTGGCCCGAGCCGCCTGAGACCTGGGCGCGCTTCGACAGGGCGGTTTCGATGTCGGCCTCGGCGCGCTTGGCGTCGCCGCCGGCGGCGGTGACCAGGTTGCGGGCGAGGCCGTCACGCTCTTCCAGCAGGACCTTGAGCAGGTGTTCGGGAGCGAACTGCTGGTGGCGGCGCGCCAGGGCGAGGCTCTGGGCGGACTGGACGGCCTGTTTGGCGCGGTCGGAGTAGAGGTCGAGATTCAACTGGGCATCCCCTTGATGGCGGATTCCGCCGACGCGTCCTCATGCAAGCAACGCGCCGTGCGGTCGGGGATCAGTTGGGTGTGGCCGATGCGCCACGCAAGGGGGATGCCCCTGCGTGGCGCACAGAGGATCAGCCGCCGGCCGATGGGGCCGAGAAGTCGAACTGCGGGTCCTGCTGACGCGAGGGGCCGCCGAAGTTCCAGGTCAGGCCGATGAAGGCCACCCGGCCGCCGAAGATGCGCTCGGTGCGATCAGTGAAGGCGGGCGTTTCATAGGTCTGCACATCCTTCGACTCGTCCAGCAGGTCGCGGACGGTCAGCTGGAAGGCCAGGGTGTCGGTCAGCTTGCGACGATAGCCGAGGTTGATCAGCTGGGTCGCGTCGCGCGTGCCCTGGGCCAGCAGTTGCTCGCCGGTCCAGATACCCGAGAGCTGGACGAAATCGTCGGCCGTCGGCTGCCAGTTCAGGTTCAGGCGGCCGGCGACCACCTCTCCCTCGCTGGAGACGCCGCCCGGGATGTTGGAGGCGTCGATCTCCTGACGGAACAGGTTGACGCTGGCGTTGTAGCGCAGGGTCGAGTGCAGGCGGCCGTTGGCGACCAGCTCGACGCCGGTGGCGGTGCGGGCGCCGAGGTTCTCGGGTCGGGTCAACAGGACGCCGTTGCCGATGTCGGTGATCACCGGCGTGAAGGCGTTCTGCGTGTCGCGATAGTAGAGGGTCGCACCGTAGAAGGTCTGCTGCACCCGGCGCTGCCAGCTGAATTCGAACGAGTCGGTTTCTTGCGGGTCCAGATTCGGGTTGCCTGCGCGGTAGTTCAGCGGGTCCTGATAGGTCAGGAACGGGTTCAGATCGTTCGGCGCCGGACGCTGGACCCGGCGGCTGTAACTGCCGCGCAGGGTCTGGGTGTCGGTCAGCTGGTACGACATGTGGAAGGTCGGGTAGGCCCGCGCATAGTCGTTCGTGCTGGTCGTGCCGGTGGTGATCTGGTTCAGCTCCATCTCGGCCTGTTCCAGGCGCAGGCCGAACTGGGCGCTGAGCTTCTCGCCGAACGGCTGCTCCCAGGTGCCGTACAGGGCGTGAACCGTCTGATCGACATGGAAGGCGTTGGACACCAGCGGGTCCGGCGTCAGGGCGCCGGGGGCGGCGCCGCGCGAGACGCTGTTCTCAAGCTCCAGCTGCGAGAACTCCAGCTCGTAGCCGGCGCGCAGGCGGGCGCCGCTGGCGAACGGACGGACATAGGCGCTGGAGAAGTTCCAGGTGTCGTTGTTGTTGGCGTTGTCGACCCGCTCATAGGCGTTCGGCGCGGCCGGGATCAGACCGCTGACCAGGGTGTCGTGGCCGTAGTTGCCGCGGCCGCGGTTGTAGCGAACCTCATTGGTCCAGTCGTGTCCCTGTTCGCCCATGTTGCGGACGATGCGGCCCGTGGCGCCCGAGAACTGGCCCTCGAAGCCGCCGTCAGAGCTGCGGCGATAGGCCGAGGCGATGCCGCCGCCCGCGGCGTCGGCCTCGAACACATCCAGCATCAGACCGCCGGCCGAAACGTCGACGTGATACAGGTCGCCATAGATCTGAAGGCGGTCGGTCGGACGATAGTCGGCAGAGAAACGGACAAACACGTTGTCGTTGGCGCCGCCGCCATCCTGGGTGTTGCGCTGCTCCAGGGTGGAGCCTGGCGTCGGGCCCGGACGGGTGCGGACGCGATCCGCTTCCATGGTGTAGGTGTCGTGACGCACGGCCAGATCGCCGGTCAGGGTCAGCTTGTCCCGGGTCATCACGCCGTTGATGCCGACGTTCCAGCGGTCGTCATTGCCAATGTTGGCGCGGATCGAACCGGTCTGCGTCGGCTGCGCGCGCGGCCGGTTCGGCTTGGAGATCAGGTTGATCACGCCGCCGCCGCCGTCCGGGCGATAGGCCGCCGACGGATTGGTCATGACCTCGATGCGGGCGTACTGGTCGGCCGGGATCTGCAGAATGACCTGGCCGCGGTTCTCGCCGGTGAACAGGCCCGAGGGACGGCCGTCGACGAGGATGGTCACGCCGGCGTCGCCACGCAGCGAGACGTTGCCGTCCGGATCGACCTCGACCGAGGGAATGTTGCGCAGGGCGTCGGCCAGAGAGCCGGTCGCGGTCTGGAGGTCCTCGGCGACGCTGTAGCTGATCGAGTCGACCGAGGTGCGGATGTCATTGGCGCGGGCGGTGACGACCACGTCGCCGATAGCGGACTCTTCCTGCGGTTCGGTCTCCTGTTCGCCCGCGGGCTGCTCCGAGGTGGCGGGGGCGGGGGCGGGAGCCTGCTGCTGGGCCGGGGCCGGGCGCGGCGCGGGCGCGGGTTGGGTCTGGGCCGTCGCGACGCCGGCCGGCAGCGCCAGCGCGACGCTGGTCAGCAGAAGAAACCTGAAGTTGGACATGGCCCCGATCCTGAGAGTTCGGGGATCATCATCGCCCCCGTGAGCGCTCTCAATACCAGCCGCAACATGACAAGCTGAGTTACATCCAGTTTATTTCATTACGCTTTTTTCACCGCACGCCACTTTTTGAACGCAGCGTCTGCACGGGGCGAAATCGCTTTGCGGGAGCGGCCGCGGGGAGCTAGCGTCGCCGCATCGTGCAGGAGCCTGATTTCATGACGTTTCGCCTGACCCGCCGCGCCGCCCTCGCTTCCTCCGCTATCGGGGCTGCGACCGCCCTGCCCTCGATCGGTCATGCACAGGCGACGAACGACAGCGCGGATGTGGCCGCGCAGATCGACGCCTTCGTGCGCCGCGCGGCGGAGGCCTTCGGTCAGCCGGCGGTGTCGATGGCGGTAGTCAAGGACGGCCAGCCGATCCTGACGCGCGGCTACGGCGTGCGGGCGCTGGGCGGCGCTGCGATCGACGAGCACACCCTGTTCGCCATCGCATCGAACACCAAGGCGGTGACCTGCGCGGCCCTGTCGATCCTGATCGACGAGGGCAAGGTGAAGTGGGACGAGCCGGTGCGGACCTATCTGCCCGGGTTCAGCCTGTCGAAGCCCGAGCTGAACGAGATGGTGACCGTGCGCGATCTGGTCAGCCACCGGATCGGCTTCGGCCTCGGCGCCGGCGATCTGCTGTTCTGGCCGAACGGCGACCGGACCCGCGCCGAGATCATGGCCGCCATCCCCCATGTGCCGATCGAGGACAGCTTCCGCACCACCTACCACTACTGCAACCTGATGTTCGTGGCCGCCGGCGAGGTGGTCGCGGCCGCCTCGGGGATGCCGTGGGAGCAATTTGTCCAGACGCGCATCCTGACGCCGCTGGGCATGACCGAGACCCTGCCGGTGATGACGGACGCCGATCCCGCCAAGTCAGCCCTGCCGCACGGCCGCCTCGGGCCGCCGCTGCGCTATCAGGGCGAGCTGCGGACCATCGGCCAGTCGATTCAGGAGGTCTGGGACTGGTCGGCGGCGGGCGCGGCAGGCGGGTTCGTCACCAATCCGGTCGACTGGGCCAGGTGGATCGCGGTGCAACTGAACAAGGGCCAGCTGCCGAACGGCCAGCGCCTGTGGTCCGAGGCGCGGGCCAACGAAATGTGGCGGCCGAATATCGTCGTCTCCAACTCGGCCGGGCCGACGCCGGACCTGCCGGGCCGTTCGATCGCCGCCACCTACGCCACCGGCTGGCAGGTGATGGACTATCGCGGCGAGCGACTGATCACCCACGGCGGCGGGGCGCCGGGCTATATCTCGGGCACCGTCCTGCTGCCGGGTCGAAATGTCGGCTACAGCTATTTCACCAATGCCGAGGAAGGGATGCTGACCCGCGCCCTGCGCAGCGGCATCGCCGACATCCTGATGGGCTCGACCCGCAACGGCCCGGCCTTCGACTGGATCGCCGATGGCGTGCGTCTGCGCGACCAGGGCAACGCCCGATCGATCGAGGCGGCAGCGGAGATCGACGCCAAACAGGCAGCGGGCGCAGCCCCCTCCCTGCCGCTGGAGGCCTATGCCGGAACGTGGCGGGATCCCTGGTACGGCGACATCGTCATCTCGGTCCGCACCACCGGCCGCGGCCGTAACCGTCGCACGGGCCTGCATCTGGACTTCACCCGCACGAATGCACTGAAGGGCCCGCTGGAAGCCTACGACGGCGAGACCTTCCGCACCCGCTTCCCGGACAGGCGGGAGGAGGACACATTCGTGACCTTCAAGGTCGAGAACGGCGCGCCGGTCTCGGCCACACTGAAGGCGGTCAGCCCGGACGTGGACTTCAGCTACGACTATCAGGATCTGCGGCTGACGCGGGTCTGACCCTCACGACACGCCGTTTCCTCCCTCCAGGGCGGAAACTCACCGCACGAGCTCGAGGATCTCAAGCTTCGACTCCACGCGCGGCCATGGCACGACGAGGCGCCAGCGGTTGGGGCCGACGCGTTCGAGGACGCCGACCTGGTCGCGTTCGTGTTGCTGGCCGTAGGCGGGGTAGCCGGTCTCGTCCATGCCCCAGGCCTGGGCGCCAACGAAGACGAGGCGACTGTCCGTGTCCGGATAGAGCAGACCCCGCGTGCGTTGCGAGCCGGTGGTCTTGGTCAGGATCAGATCGCCGCCGGGCGTCAGCTCCACGGAGCATCGGAAGAAGGGGTAGGCGACGTAGGTCAGGGCCCCGCCGGACTTTGAGCCCAGCTTGATCGTTCGACAGCGGTAGGTCCCAGGCGCGGGCTGGAGACGGCCGGCCTGGGCGGCGTTGGGATCGACCAGCGGGCCGAGCGCCTCGACCTGGGCCGCAAAGCCACCGGCCTCAGCCTCCGCGCGCGCGAGGCGCCAGGCTTCATCGAGACGACCGAGATTGGCGGCGTCCTCGGTGGAGACAATGCTGCGCCAGCTGTCTGTTCCGCGCTGCTCGCCCTCGGCCGGCGCGGGCTGCGGCATGGGCGCCGGCGCAGGAACCGGCTCGCCTGACGCGGGCGGCGTGGCCGGATCGGCGGGCGGGGGCGTATCGGCCGGCTGGCCGCAGGCGGCGAGGACGAGGGCGAGGCTGGAAGCCGCGGCGGCGGTGATCCGCATCAGGGACGCTCCGTATGGCAGAGCCGGGGTAACGGCTCCGGAGGCGGAGGGTTCAGTCCTGTGTGTGTCGGAAGCCCCCTCAACCATCAGCGATGCAGACGGTCCCCCTCCCCCAAGGTGGAGGAATAGAGTTTATGCCGGGACCAGTTCAATCAGGTCGAGGTTGGACTCGTTCTGGGGCCAAGGGATGACCAGGCGCCAACGGTTGTCTGCGAAGCGTTCGAGGACGGCGATCAGGTCCCGGTCGGGGCGCTGACCGTAGGAGTTGGCGGGCGGTTCGGACGCCAGCGCCATCGAGCCGAGCATGACCATGTGGCGGTCGTCCTCGGGGAAGAGCAGGCCGGAGGGGCGCTGGGAGCCGGTCAGCTTGACGAACTTCAGGCCGTTCGGGGTCTGCTCGATGCGGCAGGCGAACCAGCCATAGACCACATAGCCGAGGCCGTCGTCGCCGCCCTGCGAACCGAGTTTGACGGTGCGGCAGCGGTAGTCGCCGACGGGCGGACGGACGTTTGACCGGCGGGCGTCCGGGTCGATCAGGGCGCCGACGCTGTTCAGGTCGCCGGAGCCGCGCTGACGGCGGGCCTGTTGCAGGGCGAGGTCCCAGGCGGCGGCGCGACGGGCGTAGCGGTCACGGTCGGTCGAGGTGACGATCCCGCGCCAGTCGCGCAGCACCGGCCCGCCTCCCGCGCCCGGCCCGCCCGGAGGCGGGGGCGGCGGGCCCGGCGGCGTGGCGCAGGCGGCCAGCGCGAGCAGGGACGTGAGGATCAGGGCCGGCAGCCGGACCGAACGAGGCATGGGCTCTCCCGAACGAAGACGAAAGCTCATCCCGTTGGACCGGCCCAGGCCCGCGACGTCAAGCACGCTCGCGCCGCAGGGGTCGGATTTGCAGGCGCTGCGGAGGGCGATCAGCCCTCGTCGGCGGAGACCTCGGCCTTGCGGCGCGGAGCGCGCGGCTTGCGGGCCGGGGCGGCGTCCTCGACCGAAGCCTCGCCTTCGGCGGTCGGAGCCGCAGGAGCAGCCGAGCGGGTCAGGAAGCCCGGCAGGGCGGCCGGAGCCTCGTCATTGTCCTCGCGGCGCGGACGACGCTCGCGGCGGGGCGCCGGAGCCTCGACCTCACGTTCGGCGGCCGGAGCCTCCTCGCGCGGATCGTCCGAAGCCGCATCTGCCGAAGCCTCGGCCTGTTCGCCGCTCTCGTTCTCGAAGCGCTTGTTGCGTTCGTCGCGGCGGCGCTCCCAGCGTTCGCGGCGGCTCTCGCGGCGTCCGCCTTCCCGAGGTTCGCCCTGTTCGCCATCGGCGCGGGGCTCGCGGGGTTCACGCGGCTCGCGGGCCTCGCGCGGTTCGCGGCCGGCCTCGCGGTCTTCACGATCGCGCTGCTCGCGCCACTCGCGGCGCTCGTCCTGTTCCTTCTGGCGACGCTCCTGCTCGGCGACCCGGTCGGCCTCGGCCTGCTGGGCGGCGAGGATGGCGGCCGCCTGGGCGCCGGATTCGTCCTCGAAATCGATGTCGAAGCCCTGGCCGGCCAGTTCGCGCTGGGCGATCTCGGAAACCGGGCGGGCGGGCTGCAGGGCGCGCAGGACGCGGAAATAGTGTTCGGCGTGCTGGGTGTAGTTTTCGGCCAGAACGCGGTCGCCGGACGCCGACGCGTCGCGGGCGAGCTGCATGTAACGCTCGTAGACGGTCTGGGCGTTGCCGCGAACCTTGATGTTCTCGGGGCCTTGCGAGTCCCACGAACGGTTCGGGTTGGTGGCGTTGGCGTTGTTATTGCCGCCGCCGGGCTTTCTGTTGCGTCCGCGCTGACGCTTCATGCCCTTGAAATCTCTCATGGACGCTACCGTGTGCCTTGAAGGATGGGGCGGGCCGGGCACATGCGCCGGGACCGTCCGTGTTCGTCTTCCGCCTTCGCTCGGGGCCCATTCCCCGCTGTCGATGTGATCGGAAACCGTCGTCTCCCGCCGTGGTCCGCCGGGCGACTGGCCCGACCGTCACGATCCGGAGCGCGCGCGAGACAGGAACCTGAAGCGGTTCGAGGCGTGCGGTTCGGTGGGAGACGAAGGAGACTTAGCGCGGGTTCACGCGGTTTCCAAGGGTGTTTGTTGACCCGGTTGGCAGGGGCGGGATCGCACACGCGGAACCGCCCCTCCACCACGCTTCGCGCGGTCCCCCTCCCCCGAGGGGGGAGGATTACATCTTGGGGATGGGGTTCGTCCGCGGGTCCGGGCCGTTGGTGACGACGCGGTCGCGGTCAGAGAGGTCCTTGACCACGATCACGTTCTCGAAGCCGGCCTGCTCGAACAGCGCCCTGACCTGCGGGCCCTGATCCCAGCCGATCTCGACCGCGAAGGTCCCGCCGGGCTTGAGGATGCGCATGATCTCCGGCGCCAGCTCGCGATAGGCGACCAGACCGTCCGGGCCGCCGTCCAGCGCCAGCAGGGGATCGTGGTCGCGGACCTCCGGGTCGAGGCCGGGAATGTCGTCGGACGGGATGTAAGGCGGGTTGGAGACGACCAGGTCGAAGCTCTGGTCCGCGAAGCCCGTGGCCCATTCGGTGCGAATGAAGTCGCAGCGGTTGTCGACGTCGAGGTTGGCGGCGTTCTCCCGCGCCACGGCCAGGGCCTCCGTCGAGATGTCGGTGCCCACGCCCTTCGCCGCCGCCCGCTCGGCCAAGGTGGCCAGCAGGATGGCGCCCGAGCCGGTGCCGAGATCGATCATGGTGAAGCTCTCGTGCGGCGCGAAGGCCAGCATGACGACGTCGAGGATGGCCTCGGTGTCCGGGCGCGGGCTGAGCACGTCGGGCGTGACGTTCAGCATGATCTTCCAGAAGCCCTTCCTGCCCAGAATCCGCGACACCGGCTCGCGCTTCAGGCGCCGCTCGACATAGCCGTCCAGCATGGACAGCTGGTCCGGCGTCATGGCGCGGTAGGGGTCGGTCAGGATGTCGGTGCGCGAGCAGTTGGCCGCGACCTCGAGCAGCAGGCGGGAATCGATGGAGGGGCTGTCGATACGGCCCTCCTTCAGGCGGGCCGTGGCGGCCTTCCAGGCGGTCAGAAGGGTCGGGGTCGCGGGGGCGTCGGTCATGCGCATGGCCTTGGACCGGACAGCGTGGGATTTCAAGCGACAGCGCGGGGGAACGCCTCGCCAGCGGAGCCGTTGACGGGCGGATGCAGAGGCAGTCGGGAAAGAAGGCCGGCAAGGCGCACGGCCCGGGCGTGTGGGCGGTGCTGGGCGCGGTGGCCGGAGGCCTGGCCGCCGGAGCCGGCGCCGCGCACCTGCTCTATACCCGCGGGCACAAGTACGGGATCGAGCTGAGACCCCACCGGCCGGAGCCCCTGCCCCCGGGCCCACCGACCCCCGAGGAGTTCGAGGAAAAGGAGCCCGGGCGCGGCCGCTTGGCGCAGCGACCGGAGCACATCCCGCGCAAGGGCTGGGTCGACATCTTCTGGCGCGTGGGCGCTTCCTATTTCGGCGACCGGGTCGGGTTCGTCGCCGGCGGGGTGACTTTCTTCGTGACGCTGTCGCTGTTTCCGACGCTCGCGGCCTTCGTGACCCTGTACGGCCTGTTCGCCGATCCGAACGACGCCTGGGACCGGCTGGCCTTCCTGTATTCCGTCCTGCCGTCGGGCGTGGCCGAGTTCCTGGGCAAGGAGATGCAGCGGCTGGCGGAGAACACCAACACCGCCCTGACCTTCACCCTGGTGTGGACCCTGGCCCTGTCGCTGTGGACAGCGAACGGGGCGATCAAGACGCTCTTTTACGGACTGAACGTCGCCTATCACGAGGTCGAGAAGCGCAACATCGTCAAGTACAACCTGATCTGCATGGGTTTCACCGTCGGCGGTCTGCTGGCGGTGCTGGTCTCGGCCGGCATGGTGGTGGGCGTGCCCGTCGTGCTGGGCGTGCTGGGCCTGCAGGAGGAGTGGGCCTATCTGACGCCGTTCCGGTGGCCGCTGCTGCTGCTGGTCTACATGGCGGCGCTGACCCTGATCTACCGGGTCGGCCCGTGCCGGCAGAAGGCGCGGTGGCGGTGGCTGACGCCCGGCGCGATCTTCGCCGCCCTGCTGAGCCTGATCCTGTCGCTGGGCTTCAGCTGGTATGTCGGGACGTTTGTGCGCACGGCCTCCTACGGCCCGCTGGCGGCGATGATGGGCTTCCTGCTGTGGACCTGGCTGACGGTGCAGATCGTGCTGATGGGCGCCGAACTGAACGCCGAGATCGAGCACCAGACTGCCATGGACACCACCACCGGCGATCCGCAGGCGATCGGAGAGCGCGGCGCCGTCGTGGCCGATACGGTGGGACCGCGCCGGGGCAACCCCGCGGCGCTGGCGTTCACGCTGAAGCACGCAGAGGCGCTGTCGGACCGGCTGATGCGACGGAGGATACGAGCTTCGAGAGAGTGACCCCTCCACCCCCGGGCTTCGCCGGCGGCCCCCTCCCCGCTACGCGGAGAGGTGAAAGGTTCGCGATCACCTCTCCACCGAAGGTGGGGAGTGGGACCATGCGAAGCATGGTGGAGGGGTTACCCCAGCTCCGCTTCCAGATCCGCCAGTCTCGCGGCCTGGTCCTCGGCAATCAGGGCGTTCAGGAGCGGGTCGATCTCCCCCTCCAGGATCTGCGGCAGGCTGTGCAGGGTCAGGTTGATGCGGTGGTCCGTCACCCGGCCCTGCGGGAAGTTGTAGGTGCGGATGCGTTCGGAGCGATCGCCCGAGCCGACCTGCGATTTGCGGGCGTCGGAGCGGGCCAGATCCTTGGCCTGACGCTGCATGTCGTACAGACGCACGCGCAGGTTCTTCATCGCCTTGTCGCGGTTCACGTGCTGCGACTTCTCGGAGGAAGTCACCACAATGCCGGACGGGAAGTGGGTGATCCGCACGGCCGAGTCGGTCTTGTTGACGTGCTGGCCGCCCGAGCCGGAGGCGCGGAAGGTGTCGATGCGGATGTCCTGATCGCGGATCTCGATCTCGACGTCCTCGACCTCGGGCAGGACGGCGACCGTGGCGGCCGAGGTGTGGATGCGGCCGCCGGCCTCGGTGGCAGGGACGCGCTGGACGCGGTGGACGCCGCTCTCGAACTTCAGGCGACCGAAGACGCCCTCGCCCGTGACGGTGGCGATGATCTCCTTGTAGCCGCCCGCCTCGCCCTCCGTCGCGCTGTCGACCTCGACCCGCCAGCCGCGCGTGGACGCATAGCGCGAATACATCCGGAACAGGTCGCCAGCGAACAGGGCGGCCTCGTCGCCGCCGGTGCCGGCGCGCACTTCGAGCACGGCCGAGGCGTTCTCGTCGGCGTCGCGGGGCGCCAGCAGCAGGGCGACCTCGCGCTCCATGTCCGGCAGACGGTCGGTCAGCGCCTGAAGCTCGTCGGCGGCCATGTCGGCCATCTCGGGATCGGCGGCCATGACCTCGAGGTCCGCCATCTCGGCCCGGGTCTTCGCCAGCGCCATGACGGCGTCGGCGACCGGCTTCATCTCGGCGTGCTCCTTCGACAGGCGCACGATCTCCTGACCGTCCGTGGCCGCGCCCATGCGCGCCTCCACCTGGTGGAAGCGGTCGAGCACCTGATCGAGCCGGGCCTGGGGAAGTCGCAAGGGTCTCTCCGGAAAGGGCGTTGTCCTATCCGTCCGGACCCGACCTGTCCATGCGGCCTCAGTACAGCAGCGTCTTCCGGTGCAGGACGCCGTCCGGCGCGCGGTGCTCCATGCGGAGCAGCTGCTGCGTCGACTTCGCCAGCCAGAAGCGGGCGGGGGGCGCGCTGGCGGCGTTGTAGTCCGTCTCGATGATCCAGCAGGGGATTCCGGCGCCGTCCGGTCCAACCACGATCTCGTCCGACGCGGCCCGCCAAACATAGCGCGCGGGCGCGCCGCCGCCCGGATGATAGAAGGGGATGGACACCGCGTGACCCGCCGCCCAGGGCAGGGTCTGAAGCATCTCCATGTCGGTCTCGAAATTGTACATCGGCTCGGACGAGGCGATCGAGAAGCCGGCACGGCTGTTGTCTGCAACCCCGTCGAGTCCGGTGATGCCGTCCGGAGCGAACCCGAATCCCTCGACCGTGCGGACCCCCGCTCCGGTGGTGGTGACCCGCAGGTGGGTCAGAGGCCGGAAGGTCTGCATCTCGAAGACCGAGTCCCGCTCGACCAGCGAGGGCGTCGCGCCAGTGCCGTCCCAACGCTGGACGATGCGTAGCCGGCGCACGCCGTCGACGTCCTCGAACCGGGTTTCGCGTCGCCAGATATCCGTCGCGACATGGACACCGTCCTTCTCGCGCGAGCGCAGCCAGGTCCGCACCCCGGGCTTCAGCAGGTCGAAACGCTCCAGCGGACGGCCGACCTCGAGCCGGTCGATTTCCTGCGCGCGAGCGGACGTGACAAGGTTCGCGGACAGGGGCGCGCCTGCAAGGGCGCCCACGACAAGACGACGGCTGGGATAGGCCTTCATCGACACGCCTCCGGAGTTCGACGCCAGTACATCGAACGGGCTTCGGGCGGTCCAGTGAAATGCCGGTAAGGTCGAGGGACCGGCCTGACGGAAATGTGAAAGCGTGGCCGTTACCGGACGGCGGGTTCGCGCATTAGCTGGAATCGGGACGCTCCCCCGTCCGACCGGCCTGAGGCTTCATGGAAACCTTCCTGCTGTTCTTCCTGGTCGGCGCCCTGGCGCAGTCGGTCGACGGGTCATTGGGCATGGCCTACGGGGTCATCTCCTCGTCTGTGCTGCTGGCGCTGGGCGTACCGCCGGCCGTGGCCTCGGCCAGCGTGCACGGGGCGGAGGTCTTCACCACCGGAGCTTCGGCGGGCAGCCATATCTGGCATCGCAATGTGGAATGGCGGCTGCTGGCTCCGCTGGCGATCGCCGGCGTGATCGGCGGCTGCCTCGGCGCCTATGTGCTGACCGGGATCGACGGAGACGTCATCAAGCCCTTCATCGTCGGTTATCTGAGCCTGATCGGTCTCTACATCCTGTGGCGGGCCGGCCATGACGTGAAGCCGCGCCGGATCCGGCCGGCCTGGGTCGTCGCGCCGCTGGGCGTGATCGGCGGGTTCTTCGACGCGGTCGGCGGCGGGGGCTGGGGCCCCACCGTTTCATCCACCATGGTGGCCGCCGGTCAGGAGCCGCGCCGGGCGATCGGCACGGTCAACACCGCCGAGTTCTTCCTGACCACCGCCATCAGCGCGACCTTCGTCTGGGCCCTCGTCACCGGCCATTGGGAGGACGCCGGTGAGCTGAGGGATCACGCCACGGCGGTGGCGGGACTGGTCGCCGGCGGCCTGCTGGCGGCGCCGTTCGCGGGGCTGATCGTCAAGAAGATCCCGCAGCGGGCCCTGACCTATGCGGTCGGCGTGCTGCTGCTCCTGCTGGCGGCGTTCCAGGCGCTGCAGCTGGCCGGCGTCATCTGACCCGCGGGGATCAGACCGGGAAGGTCTCGATGAAGCTCTGGCGCTGTTCCAGCGCCGCCTGAAGGGCGACCAGCTTCGGACGGCCGGTCGCGGTGTCGAACTCCGGATGGCGGAAATTCATCCAGGTCATGGCGACGCCTGCCGTCAGGGTCCCGATGTGCCAGTCCTCGGCGGATGGGTCGGCCGCCTCCAAGGCATCGAGCGCCCGGGCCATGTTTTCCGACCAGCGGACGATCCACGAGGGCGAGCGCTCGCTTTCGGGGCGGCGCTTCTCCAGCACCCACTTCACGCCCATCTCCAGCGCGCCATTGGCGAGGGTCTCGATCCGGCGCACGCGCAGGCGCTCCTCGCCGTCGATCGGCAGCAGGCGCGGGCCCGAACCGATCGCGTCCAGATATTCGCAGATGACCGGACTGTCGGTCAGCGGCAGTCCGTCCCGGGCGATCAGGGTCGGAACCTGGACGATCGGATTGGAGGCCAGCAGCTCGGGCGCATTGCCGTAGGGATCGACCGCGATCTCCTCGACCGCCACACCCTTCTCACGGGCGACGATCCGGCATTTACGCGCAAAGGGAGACGGGGTGGTGATGTAGAGCTTCATCTGATCCGGACTATTCGGCGGCTTCAAACTTCGGCTCGGCGGCCGCGCGGGCGGCATCCAGCTCGGCGGCCTTGGCTTCGACCTGGGCGACGATCTCGTCGATCATGCCGTCGTTGGCCTGTTTGTGGGCGATCTTGCCGTTCAGATAGACCATGCCCGAGCCGGCGCCGCCGCCGGTGAAGCCGACGTCGGTGTACAGGGCCTCACCCGGGCCGTTCACGACGCAGCCGATGATCGACAGCGACATCGGCGTGGTCACATGGGCCAGTTTCTCTTCGAGAATGCCGACCGTCTCGATGACATTGAAGCCCTGACGGGCGCAGGACGGGCAGGCGATGATGTTCACGCCGCGGTGCCGCAGGCCCAACGATTTGAGGATGTCGAAGCCGACCTTGATCTCCTCGACCGGATCGGCAGCCAGCGACACGCGGATGGTGTCGCCGATGCCGGCCCAGAGCATGGAGCCCATGCCGATAGCCGACTTGATCGTGCCGGTGCGCAGGGGTCCGGCCTCGGTCACGCCCAAATGCAGCGGACAGTCGATGGCCTCGGCCAGCTGCTGGTAGGCGGCCACGGTCAGGAAGGGGTCGGAAGCCTTCACCGAGATCTTGAACTCGTGGAAGTCGTTGTCCTGCAGGATGCGGGCGTGGTTCAGCGCGCTCTCGACCATGGCGTCGGGACAGGGCTCGCCATACTTTTCGAGCAGCTCCCGCTCCAGCGAGCCGGCGTTGACGCCGATGCGCATGGAACAGCCGTTGTCGCGGGCGGCCTTGATGACCTCGCGGACACGCTCGGCGTTGCCGATGTTGCCCGGATTGATGCGCAGGCAGGCGGCGCCAGCCTCGGCCGCCTCGATACCGCGCTTGTAGTGGAAATGGATGTCGGCCACGAGCGGGACCTTGGCCTCGCGGGCGATGGTCCTGAACGCCGCCGTCGATTCCACATCGGGGCAGGACACGCGGACGATATCGGCGCCGGCCTCCTCCAGCTGACGGATCTGGTTGATCGTCGCATTGGCGTCGGACGTCGGCGTATTCGTCATCGACTGGACGCTGATCGGCGCGCCGCCGCCCACGGCGACATTGCCCACCATGATCTGGCGGCTCTTGCGGCGTTCGATGTGACGCCAGGGACGGACGAGTGTGTGGTCAGCGCTCATTGCGGACGCAACATAGGCTCACGATTGCGGCATGGCCACGACCTGTGGCGACGCGTCCTACTGGGCGGAAACGGTCTGGAGGCTGGCCTCGGCCTGGGCCTGAACCGCCGCCTGGGCCGCGGCGGCCTGTCGGGCAGCGGCTTCGGCGCGCGAGGCGACCTCGGCGGCGGCCTGACGGGCCAGCGCCTGGGCGCGGGTGTTCAGCTGGGCCAGCGGCGTCTTGTCCGCCGTCAGCGGGCCGCCATGCTCGCCGTTCAGATAGACGTCGAACGCCGAAACGTCCTGGACATCGACCGTGGCCGAGACGCCGATCGGCGCGCGCCAGGCGTCGCCCGGGGCCAGCTGGCGAGCGAACAGCACGCGGTTGTCGGCCATGCGCACGACCAGCCAGGCCGACTTCTTCGCCTGCAGCACGACCTGCGAGGCGCTGGCCGCGGCGCCGTAGATGGCGCCACGCGGATTGAAGGCGCGGGCGACCGGCGTCGTGCCCGCCGCAGCGGCAGCGGCTTCCTGCGAGGCCGGATCGACGCCCGTCAGTTCAGCCTCGAGGCCGGGCGTGACGTAGAGGGCGGGAATGGTCTGATCGGGCGGAGCGGGCTGCGGCGCGGTCAGGCGCATGGCGACGGGTTGCCCCGGCACGGTGCCAAGCGACCAGCTTTCCGGGATCTCGGCGATGTCGGACGGATGGGGCGCCTGCATCAGGCTGACCCGCTGGAAGACGTTCCAGCCAACGACGGCGACGACCAGCGCCAGGGCGCCGGCGATCAGACGGGGCGAATAGCGCTTCACCTCCTCGAAGGCGACGCCGACCGGCGGCTGCAGCGGCACGGACGGATCCGGGCTCTCGCGCTTGAAACGCTCAACCGCCAGCTGCTCGTCCAGACCCAGGGCGCCGGCATAGGCGCGCACGTAGCCGATCGAGAAGACGCGGTTGGGCAGGATCGAAAAGTCGTTCTGTTCCAGCGCGGTCAGATAGCGGGACGGCACGCGGGTGATGGTCGACAGCTCGGCCAGCGAGCGGTCCGAGCGCTCCCGCGCCTGCCGCAGGCCGTCGCCGAGAGTCGGCGCATCGGTGATGGAGGGAGCGATTTCCCGCCAGTCAGCCTGACCGTCCTGATCATTCGGGCCCTTGCCCGCATCTCGCGCCATGACGCCAGACCCCACACTCGGCGAAACGCCCCCGTCCGCCGTACTCCAACCGGGCCCCTGTACCATATCGGGATCAGGAGTGGTGTTCGCCCCCTCAGGCGCCCCGAACTCGGCTTGTGGATAACTCATAAGAGTTGACCGATCAATGATTTGTTAAGCACCTCGGCCGTTTCGGCCCGGTACGGATCAAATCGCGACGTTCAACTTTCGGGCCAGGGTTTCGAGTTCGCCCCGGACGGAGGCGGACGACGAGCCGAGCAGGGCCGCCATGCCACGCCGGGCGGCGGGCAGGTCGGTCGACAGGATCATCCGCTTGACCGGCCCAACCCCGCCCGCAGGCGCGGAAAGACGAGTAAATCCAAGGGTCAGAAGAGCGAAGGCCTCCAGCGGGCGGCCGGCCAGTTCCCCGCACACGGACACGGGTGTTCCGGTGTCGGCGCATTTCTTCTGGATTTCGGCCAGGGCGCGCAGGGCCGGCGGCGACAGGGGGTCGTAGCGATCGGCGACCAGCGGGTTCGTCCGGTCGGCGGCGAACATGTACTGGAACAGGTCGTTCGAGCCGATGGAGACGAAGTCGGTCAGCGGCAGCAGGGCGTCCAGGTGCCAGAGCAGAGACGGGCACTCGATCATGGCGCCGACGCGCAGCATGGCCGGCAGGGCGCGGCCGCGGCGGCGGGCCCAGTCGCACTCGTGATCGACCAGTTCGCGGGCGGCGCGGTATTCGTCGACCGTGGCGATCATGGGGAACATGACGCGCAGTTCCCGGCCGGCGGCGGCGGCCAGCAGGGCACGGATCTGCAGGCGCAGCAGGGCCGGTCGGTCGAGGCCGAGGCGGATGGCCCGACGGCCGAGAGCCGGGTTCTCCTCCCGCTCCGTCTCCAGATAGGGCAATACCTTGTCGCCGCCGATATCCAGGGTGCGGAAGGTGACGGGCCGGTCGCCGGCCGTGTCCAGCACCAGCTTGTAGAGCGCGGTCTGGCTGTCGAGGCGCGGAAGCTCCTCGGAGACCATGAACTGGAACTCGGTGCGGAACAGGCCGATGCCCTCGGCGCCGGTGGCGTCGAGATTTTCCAGATCCACCGCAAGGCCGGCGTTGGTCAGCAGGCTGACGCGCTGGCCGTCCTTCGTCACCGCAGGCGTGTCGCGCAGCTTGGCGAACTCGGCCTGACGCTGGCTGCGAACCTCCATCCGCGATCGGACGGCGGAGAGCATGTCCGGGCGGGGGCGCAGATAGGCCTCGCCGGTCTCGCCATCGACGATGACGACGTCGTTCTCGGACAGGCGGTCGCGCACGCCCATCAGGCGGCCGACGCAGGGGATCTGCAAAGCGCGGGCGACGATGGCGGCGTGGCTGGCGGCCGAGCCCTCTTCCAGCAGCAGGCCCTTCAGCTTGTGCCGCGGATATTCCAGCAGGTCCGCCGGACCGAGGTTGCGGGCCACGAGGATCGCGTCGTCGGGCAGGTCGCGCTCGCCCGGGCGGTCGCCGGCCAGCACCCGCAGCAGGCGATTGGCCAGATCCTCGAAGTCGTGGAGCCGCTCCTTGATGTAGGGATCGCGGGCCTTGGCGAAGCGGGCCCGGTGCTCGGTGCGGACACGGTCGACAGCGGCCTCGGCGGTCAGGCCGGTGCGGACCGCCTCCTCCAGCGACCGGTTCCAGCCGCGGTCGTCGGCGAACATGCGGTAGGTTTCCAGCACCTCGAAGGACTGGCCGCCCAGCTTGCCGGCGCCGCCCTCAAGCATCCCGTCGATATTGGCTTTCAGCGCGATCAGGGCCTCGCGCAGGCGGATCTCCTCGACCTGCTGGTTCTCGGCCAGCAGATTTTCAGGCGCGACCGGGGCCTCGTGCAGGACGACGTGGCCATAGGCGAGGCCTTCGGCGAAGCGCTGGCCCTTGAGCCGTTCGGGGCGGTGAGGCGCGACCTCGATGTCGCGCAGCTCTTCCTGACCCAGCAGCTCACCCGAGGCCACGGTCTCGGCCAGCACCATGGCGATGGTCTGGATGTCCTCGACCTCCTCGTCGTCATAGCGACGCTCGGAGCGGTTCTGGACGACCAGCACCCCGATGGCCCGGCCGCCGCGCAGCAGCGGAGCGCCGAGGAAGGCGTGGTAGGGGTCCTCGCCCGTTTCCGGACGGTAGGAGAAGCTGGGGTGGGTCGGGGCGTCCGACAGGCTGATCGGAGCGGCCGAGCGGGCCACCTCGCCGACCAGACCCTCGCCGGGACGCAGGCGGGTGTTGTGCACGGCCTCGGGCTTCAGGCCCTGGGTGGCGAACAGTTCGAGATCGCCGGACGCGCGGCGCAGGTAGATGGAGCAGACCTCGGCCACCATCGACTGGGCGATGATTTTGACAACGGTGTCGAGCCGGTCCTGCGCGGGAGCGGCCCCCGCCATAGCCTCGCGGATCTGGCGAAGGAGGTTCCTTGGCCCCCTCGTCGTCAATCCGCCAACCGGCATGGTCCCTCCGAAAGCCAACGCCCAAGATGGGCGCGGCCAAGCTTGTTTTCTAGACCGCTTCCAGTCCGTAGGCCGAATGAAGCGCACGAACGGCCAGTTCCGCATAGGCCGCATCGATCAACACGCTGATCTTGATTTCGGACGTGGAGATCGCCTGGAACTTCACGCCCTTGTCCGAAAGGGCCTTGAACATGGTCTGGGCGACGCCGGCGTGGCTGCGCATGCCGACGCCGACGACCGAGACCTTGGCCACGTCCTCATCGACGCGCAGCTCCTCGAAGCGGATCTCGCCCTGGGCGGCGCGCATCAGTTCGGCGGCGCGCTGGGCGTCGCGGCGGCCGGTGGTGAAGGTCAGGTTGACCGTCCCCTCGGTGCGGGCCTGGCTCTGGACGATCATGTCCACATTCACATTGGCCTCGGCCAGACGGGTGAAGACGTCCGCCGGGGCGTCGACGCGGTCGGCCAGACCCAGCAGGGTGATGCGGGCCTCGTCACGGCTCATGGTTACGCCGGACACGATGCGTTTCTCCACGATCTCCTCCTCGTCGCAGATCAGGGTTCCGCCCTTGTCGGGCATGACGCCATTGGCGTCCGGTTCAATGAAGCTGGACAGGACCCGCACCGGGACCTGTTTCGCCATGGCCAGTTCGACCGAGCGGGTCTGCAGCACCTTGGCGCCCAGGGACGCCATCTCCAGCATCTCCTCGTAGGAGACCTTTTCGAGGCGGCGGGCCCGGCCTTCGATGCGCGGGTCGGTCGTGTAGACGCCGTCGACGTCCGTATAGATGTCGCAGGGGCAGCCCAGCGCCGCGGCCACCGCCACCGCCGAGGTATCCGAGCCGCCGCGGCCCAGCGTCGTGATGCGGCCGTCGCGGGTGACGCCCTGGAAGCCGGGGACGACGGCGATCTCGCCCTTGTCCATCGCGGCTCCCAGCACCTCGCCCGGCACATCCTCGATGCGCGCGCGGCCGTGGGCGTCATCGGTCAGGATGGGGATCTGCCAGCCCATCCAGCTGCGGGCGTTGAGCCCCATGTTGCGCAGGGTCAGGGCCAGAAGGCCCGAGGTCACCTGCTCGCCCGAGGCTACGACGACATCGTACTCGTCATCGGACAGCTCGACCCCCTGCCCCGGCCGGCCGGCGCCGTCGGTCCAGGCGACCAGCTCGTTGGTCTTGCCGGCCATGGCGGACACGACGACGGCGACCTTCTTGCCCGAGGCGGCCTCGGCCGCGACGATGCGGGCGGCGCGACGGATGCGTTCGAGGTCGCCCATCGACGTGCCTCCGAACTTCATCACCAGACGATCCGGGTCGGTCCGCGTCATCCTGTCTGGCTGCTCCGTACTTGCGTGAAAGGGCGCGCGGGTCCATCGCTGCGCCATGGTCGCTTCTAACGGCACGGTATCGGCGCGGGAACCCCAAAGCGCGCGGGAATTCAACGATCAGGCGGAAGGCCCGTCGATCGATCCCGCCGATGTGGCCCGTTTCTCCGCCCAGGCCTCCGAATGGTGGGATGCGAAGGGGCCGTTCGCACCCCTGCATCGCTTCAATCCGGCCCGTCTGGCCTTCGTCCGCGACCGGGCGGCGGCTCATTTCGGACGGGACACCAGGACCCGCGAGGCCTTCGCGGGACTGACCCTGCTGGACATCGGCTGCGGCGGCGGGCTGATCGCCGAACCCATGCGCCGGATGGGGTTCGATGTCACGGCAGCCGACGCCTCCAGCGAGAATATCGGCACCGCCCGCGCCCATGCGGACCAGCAGGGGCTCGACATCCGCTATCGCGCCGCGACGGTGGAACAGCTGGAAGCCGAGGGCGCCGGGCCGTTCGATGTGGTGCTGACCATGGAGGTGATCGAGCATGTCGCCGATCCCGAGGCCTTCGTCCGCGCCTGCTCCCGACTGGTGAAGCCGGGCGGCCTGATGATCGTCGCCACCCTGAACCGGACGCTGAAAGCGCTGGCGCTGGGCAAGTTCGCGGCGGAGTACGTCCTGCGCTGGGTGCCCGCCGGCACCCACGACTGGCGCCAGTTCCTGAAGCCCGACGAGATCCGCGCCATGCTGGCGAACGAACCGCTGACGGTGACCGGGCCCTACGGACTGGAGTTCAATCCGCTGACCGACCGCTGGAGCGAGGGCAATGCGGACATCAACTATATGATGGTCGCCACGCGGGATCGATGACCGCCAATCCGCGCATCGTCATCACGGGCGGGCCGGGTTCGGGCAAGACGACCCTGATCGAGGCTCTGGCCCGGCGCGGCTTCGAGACCGAGCCCGAGGCGGGCAGAGCGGTGATCCGGGCCCAGCAGGCGGCCGGCGGCAACGCCCTGCCCTGGGCCGACCGAAGCGCCTTCGCCGAAGCCATGCTGGCGCACGATCTGGCGGCCTTCGAGCGACGGTCGGACGAGGATGAGCCGGTGTTCTTCGATCGCGGCATTCCGGACATCATCGGCTATCTCGACCTGTGCGGCCTGCCTGTACCGGAGCGTCTGGGGCGACTGGCGACCACGCATCGGTACAACCAGACGATCTTCATCACGCCCTTCTGGCCCGAGATCTTCACCCGGGACTCCGAACGAAGACAGGATCCGGACGAGGCGCGACGGACATACGAGACGATGGCGCGGGTATATCCGGCCCTCGGCTACGACCTTGTCGAATTGCCAAAGGCGTCGGTCGAGGCGCGGATCGCGCTGATACTGGCGAAGACGCCGTGAGGCCGATATCAACGACGTCATGATCGCCACGCGGGACTGATCCCGGAGAAGAGGGCGACGAGGAAACACCATGATCACCCTGATGCTCGCCGGTCTGCTGACCGCCATGCCTGCCCCCGCCCAGGTTCCCGGACCGTCCGCCAGCGCCATGCGCGGCGCGCCCGGCGTCTGCATCCGCTGGGAGGCGCGACGGCCGAACCGGGTCGCCGAAGCCCGCATCGTGCAGAGCTCGGGCAATGCCGAACTGGACCGCCGTGTGCGCGAGCGCATCCCGAGCATGGACTGGCCGATCGGCGTGGACGACTACCGCGGTCAGTGGGTCGGGGTCTGGCTGGCGGTCGGCGGCGCGACGGCGCCGGAAGGCCCGCTGCCGGATTGCTCGAGCCTGCCGGACCGCAGCTGGCCCGCGGCGCCCGCCTCGGGGTCCTGATTCCTCAGAGCGTCCGCAGCATGTAGCGGGCGTCGTCGCCGTAGGTAGCCAGCTTGGCGGCCATCGCCGGCGTCTCGTGCACCACGAAGCCGTGGCGGGCCCAGAAGGGTGCGGCGTCGTTGACGGCGACGAGGGCCAGTTCGGGCCAGCCGTCGGCGCGGGCCTGATCGGCGAGCCCCTCGACCACCGGGCGGGCATGTCCGCCACCGCGCGCCTCGGGGTGCAGGGCGAGGTCGTGCAGGTACATGACCTCGGCATCGTCCGGCAGGGCGTCGATCAGGGTATTCAGCGCCGGCGCCGCCTCGCGCCGCCACGGATAGGCGACCATGTAGCCGCGCACCGGGCCGTCAGGCGCGGTAAGGACGAAACAGCCCTTTGCATTCAAGGCGAGGCGGTTGGCGAAACAGTCCCGACCCTCGAAATGATCGGGAAAGCCGATGGCGGCGACCTCGACCACGCCATCGAGGTCGTCGGCCGTCATCGGCCGCCAGGTCAGGTCGGGCAGCGGCTGTTCAGATCGGCCTTCCGGAAATGCCATTCCACGCTCCTGGTCTGCCCGTCGATCTCGCCCTCGATGCGGGCGTGAAGGGCGTCACCGTCGCGCTCATAGACAATGCGCTGGGGGAAGTCGTGGGTCTCAAGGCCGAAGACGACACGGGTCGGGCCCGACGACACCACCGGGAAGACCGTCACCGGCTGGCCCTCGGGCTGCGCGAAATAGGCGAAGGGCGCGTCGGCGTCGCGGCTGGCCGGGGCGATGCGGGACAGCTCGAACCTGGCCCGGCCGTTGCGCACGGTGACGTTCATGCCGGTCATCAGGCCGTGGCGCGGGTCGGACCAGGTCTCGGACACCTCGCGCCCGTTGTCGCAGGACAGCCAGTAGCCGGCCATCCAGCCGAGGTCGGGTCTCAGGTCGCCGGTCTGCAGGGCGGCGGTCATCATCAGCGCGGTGGTCAGCATCGTGGTTCTCCCCTTGGCGACACGGCCACGCTAGGCCGGGTGCGGGCCTGTCGGCTTGTAGGTTTCCGACGCGATGGCCTTCGCAAGCGCCTGCTGCTCGCGCGCCCATTCAGTGGCGGTGCAGCCGAGGAAGCGGCGGAAGTCACGGGCCAACTGGGGCTGGTCGAAATAGCCGGCCTCCAGCCCCGCCTCGAGCCAGCCGTCAGCAATCTGCCCCGGTTGGGCGGCGTGATCGAAGACCCGGCGAAAGCGGAAGATGGAGCGCAGCATGCGCGGCGAGACGCCGACCTGGTCGGCGAAGCGGCGCTGCAGGGCGCGCTGTTCCGAGGGCGATCGGTCCGGTGAGGGCCGGTCGTCGGACGCGGCCTCGACCTCGGCGCGGACGAGCGGGTCGAGGGACCAGCCCTGCTTTGCCTTCTGCGCCTCCAGAAAGGCGACGAAGGCGGCGACCTGAGCTTCGGGATCGCCCGCGGGGGCGGTCAGGCCTGCGAGACGGTCGGTCATGTCGAGGCGGCGGTCGGTGGCGCGGTCGACCGAGACACCCAGCCAGTCGCGGGCGCCGTAGGGCTCGAACCGGACGGCGACCAGTTCGGTCGGGCCGGCCGGGCGCAGGGCCAGCGGCCTCGTCATCTGGCCAGCAAAGATGGCGGAGGGCTGCAGCCGCCAGACGCCGTCGTCGTCCAGTTCTTCATAGGGCGAGCCGATGTCGAGGATCAGCTCGGGGCAGCCGTCCGGCGCGATGCGCTGGACCACCGGGGCGGGGTCGGGGTCGGCGTAGGTCCAGATCTTGCGGACGAAACCCCGCAGGGACGGGGGCGGCTCGAACTCGTGATAACGCTCCCCCTCCCCCGCCATCGTCAGTTGACCTTCGACGGGTCTGGCGGGAGTGACGGCAGGGGCGCGCAGGGCACGCCGTCGTCCTTGAGCTTCTTCACCTCGGCGGCGGTGGCCTCGCCGTAGATCTCGCGCTTCTCGGAGCGGCCCTCGTGGATGTCGCGGGCCTCACGGGCGAAGGCGTCGCCGACGTAGTCGAAATTCTGCTCGACGTGGGCGCGGACCTCACGCGCGGCCTCCATCATCATGGTCTGCATCTTCGCGGCAGCGTGAGCTGCGGGCGCGGTCTTCTTCGTTCCCGAGACCGAGGGAGCCATGATCTGCTTGGTCACCGCCGTGGAGGCGCAGACCGGGCATTCGACGAGGCCCCGCGCCGACTGATCGTCATAGTCGGACGAGGACCCGAACCAGGCCTCGAAGCCGTGGTCATGCTCACAGATCAGGGCGTAGCGGATCATGCGGGTAGCGAGAAAACGCGATCGTGGGTCAGTTGCGGCACCGCGCTGCGGGCGCGGGCGACCGCGTCGAGGTCGAGCTCGGCGAAGAGCACGCCGGGCTCATCATTGTCCAGCTTCGCGATCACCTCGCCCCAGGGCGCGACGACGGTGGACCGGCCCCAGGTGCGTCGACCGTCCTCATGGGCGCCGCCCTGGGCCGGGGCGAGGACGAAACAGCCGGTCTCGATGGCACGGGCGCGCAGAAGGACCTCCCAGTGGGCCTCGCCGGTCGGCACGGTGAAGGCGGCAGGGACGGCGATCATGCAGGCGCCGGCCTTCGCCAGCGCGCGATGCAGATGCGGGAAGCGAATGTCGTAGCAGACGGTCAGGCCGAGCCCGCCCCACGGCGTGTCGGCGACGACGGCCTGTTCGCCCGGACGAACGGCCGCGCTCTCGCGCCAGCGCTCGCCGGTGGGCAGGTCGACGTCATAGACGTGCAGCTTGTCGTAACTGGCGACACGGCGGCCCTGATCGTCGATCAGGATGGAGCGGTTGGCGGCGCGGTCGTCGCCCTCATGACCCGACCGCACGATGGCCGAGCCGATCAGCAGCCAGACGCCCAGTTCCTTCGCCAGATCGGTCAGGGCGAGGACGACCGCGTCACTATCGTCCGGAGCCAGGGCCGCCTGACGCTGCTCGCGGTTCTGGATCAGGAAGTTGGTCCCTTCCGGCGTCAGGATCAGCTGCGCCCCGCCCGCGGCGGCCTGCCGGATCAGGGGTTCCACATGCGCCAGCGCGGCCCCGGCCGAGGCCGGTGTGCGGGTCTGGATCAGGGCGACGCGCAGGGCGGTCATCAGGCTGCGAGCAGCGGGTCCAGCTCGCCCTTGCGGTCGAGGGCGTGGATGTCGTCCGAACCGCCGACATGCTGGTCATTGATGAAGATCTGCGGGAAGGTCATGCGACCGCCCGAGCGCTGGATCATCTCCTGCTTCTTCTCCGGATCGTTCGAGGCGACGATCTCGGTGAACTCGACACCCTTCTTCTTCAGCAGCGCCATGGCGGCGATGCAGTAGGGGCAACCCGGCTTGGTGTAGAGGACGACTTCAGCCAACGGACATTTCTCCTGTGTTACGCCTCATGTAGGCAATTGCCGCGCGGAACGCACGCGGGCGACGACGGCGAGATCAACCGCGGTCGCTCCGGCGTCCATCAGGGCGCGGGCGCAGGCCCCGGCCGTCGCGCCGGTGGTCAACACGTCGTCGACCAGAAGGATGCGCCGCCCCTCGACCCTGCGGGCTCCGGCGGCGGTGACGGCGAAGGCCTTCTTCACGTTCAGGCGCCGGCCGCGCGCGGACTTGCCGCCCTGGCTGGCAGTGTGGGTCAGGCGGTTCAGGGTGTCCGGCAGGAAGGGCACGCCGGTCGCCTTCGCCAGCGGCCGTGCGATCTCGGCGGACTGGTTGAAGCGGCGGGACAGCAGGCGGAGCGGGTGCAGGGGCACCGGGACGATGGCGTCGGCTTCGTCGAGCAGGGGCGCGGCGGCGCGGCTGATCCAGCGGGCGAACAGGGGCGCGAAGGGCTGGTGGTCGCCATGCTTGAGCTGGAGGATCAGGTCGCGGGAGGCGTCGTCATAGACGCAGGCGGCGCGGGCTCGGGCGAACAGATAAGGCTCGGCCATGCAGGCGGCGCAACGGCCGGCGAAGTCTCCGGCATCGGCGGCGAAGCCCGCGCCGCAGCCGTCGCAGACCGGGTCCTCCAGAAAGGTGATGCGGCTCCAGGCCGCCGCCGTCAGGCCCGGCGTGGCGGTCGCCCGCGGCGTGTCATGGGCGAGCGTGGGCAGCAGAAGATCGGTCAGGCCGCGCCCGATCGCACGTCCGACGCCGCCGGCGGCTTTCCATCGCGCGCTCCAGACCCCATCCTGAAGGCTCATGAGCCCCTCCTCCGGTCCCCCCGTAATCTTCGACACCGCGCGCCGAACGGCAAGGCTTGCGCGTAGCGACGCCCGGTTCGCCTCCGCCGATTTCCTGCACGCCCGTGCGGCGAGGAACGCCGTGGACAGTCTGGACACCCTGCTGCGCGAGTGGCCGGAGGTCGCGGACCTGTCGGCGCATCCCGGGCCGTTCGCCGCAGCTCTGGCCGACAGTGATGCCGCGCTGAAGGTCGGGTCGGTAAAGACGTCGGGCGACAGGACCAGTCGTGCGGGGCCCGGAGGCGGACCGCTGGACCTGCCGGACCAGTCGCAGGACCTGATCGTCAGCCTGATGAGCCTGCACTGGGCCAACGACCTGCCGGGCGCGCTGAGCCAGATCCGGCGGGCGCTGAAGCCGGACGGGCTGTTCGTCGGCACCTTGCTGGGCGCGGGCACGCTGAAGGAACTGCGCGGCGTGCTGACAGAGGCGGAACTGGAGGTGCGCGGCGGGGCGCAGGCGCGGGTGTCGCCGTTCGCCGACGGCTATGACGGCGCAGCCTTGCTACAGCGGGCCGGCTTCGCCCTGCCGGTGTCGGACGTGGACCGGGTGACTGTGCGTTACCCCGACCTGCTGGCGCTGGTGCGGGACCTGCGGGCGATGGGCGAGACCAATGTGCTGGCGGGCGGAGGACGGCCGCTGACGCGGGCCATCGTGGGGCGGGCGGCACAGCTGTATGCCGAGCGACATGCTGAACCGGACGGGCGCATCCCGGCGACCTTCGAGATCGTGCATCTGGCTGGCTGGGCCCCGCACGAGAACCAGCAGAAACCGGCCCCGCGCGGCTCGGCGAAAATGCGACTGGCGGATGCGCTGGGGGTGAAGGAGCAGTCCGGAGAGGACTAGCCGCCCATCGCCGAGCGCAGGGTATCCATCGCGCGGTTGAAGATGCCGCTGCCCGTGCCGCCGAACGCCTGCAGGGCGCCGAGGATCACCAGGAACATCAACGCCAGGATCAGACCGTATTCGATCGCCGTGGCGCCGCTCTCGTCGTCCCGGAACCGGGTCAGGAAGCGTATCATTCTCGCCCCCTTCCGGACGGTCAGAGAAGGTCGCGCAGCCAAGCGACCAAGGGTTCGTCGGCCGGGGGCATGGGCCATTGCGACAGCTGGTTCGGCTTCACCCATTTGAGGGCCGAATGCTCCCGCGCCTGCACCACGCCCGACCAGCGTCGGCACAGGTACAGTGGCATCAGAAGGTGAAACGTTTCATAAGCGTGACTGGTAAACACGAACGGCGCGAGGCAGGCCTCGGTCACGTCGATGCCCAGCTCCTCCTTCAACTCGCGGATCAGGGCGGCCTCGGGCCGCTCGCCCGGCTCGACCTTGCCGCCGGGAAATTCCCACAGCCCCGCCAACTGCTTGCCCTCGGGCCGCTGGGCGATGAGCACGCGGCCGTCAGTGTCGATCAGGGCGACGGCGACGACGAGGACGGTCTTCAGGGGTTCGGTCACGAGCGATAGTCGCCGTTGATCTCGATGTAGCGTTTGGTCAGGTCGCAGGTCCACACGGTGGCCGACGCACGGCCGGATCCGACGTCGACGGTGATGTCGATCTCGGCGTTCTTCATATAGGCGCTCATCTTCGCCTCGTCGTAGGTCGGCGAGGGCGCGCCGTCGACGGCGGCGACGTGGGGGCCGAATTTGATCGCGAGATGGTCGCGGTCGACCGGCTCCTCGGTCTTGCCGACGGCCATGACCACACGGCCCCAGTTGGCGTCCTCGCCGGCGATGGCGGTCTTCACAAGCGGGCTGTCGGCAATGGACTTGGCCAGCTTGCGGGCCGAGGCGGGCGAGGCGGCGCCGTCGACCGTGACCTTCACGAACTTGGTCGCGCCCTCGCCGTCGCGGACCAGTTGGTGGGCGAGGTCGAGCATGACCTGGTCCAGCGCGCGGCTGAAATCCTTCAGGCGGCGGTCGCCGACCCGGCCGATGCGCGGCGCCCCCGAGGCCCCGGTGGCGAACAGCAGGCAGGTGTCGTTGGTCGAGGTGTCGCCGTCGACCGTGACACTGTTGAAGGTCGTGCGGACATGCAGGCTGAGCATCGCGCGCAGGACGTTCTGGTGGATGTCGGCATCGGTGACGATGAAGGCCAGCATGGTCGCCATGTCCGGCGCGATCATGCCCGAGCCCTTGGCGATGCCGGCGATGCGGACCTTGTGCCCGTCGATCTCGCACTCGGCGAACGAGCCCTTGGGGAAGGTGTCCGTCGTCATGATGCCAAGGCCGGCGCGGGCCCAGTTGTCGGCGTCCAGACCGGCCTCGACGTCGTGCAGGCGGGCGGCGATCTTGCGGTCGTCCAGCACGACACCGATCACGCCGGTGGAGGCCAGCATCACGTCGCGCTGGCGGCAGCCGAAGCGTTTGGCGACCTCCGAAGCCGTGCGGCGGGCGGCGTCGGCGCCGGCCTTGCCCGTGAAGGCGTTCGCGCAGCCGGCGTTGACCACCAAGGCGCGGATGTTCGAGCCGCCGCCGTCGGCGTCCAGATGACGCTTGCACCAGTCGACCGGAGCGGAGCCTACCTTGTGGCGGGTGAAGACGCCGGCGCAGGTGGTGTCGCGGGCGAAGCTGAACACCACCAGATCATCGCGCTCGTGCTTGTAGAAGCCGGCGCGGGCGGTCGCGATCTCCACCCCGGCGATGGGCGGGATGTGCGGGAAAGGCACGGCCAGAGGCGAGACCTGCAGGCCCGGCTTGCCGGGCGATGCAGCGGGCGCGGCCTTCGGCGAGGAGGTCGTCGCGCGCTTGATGGCGGTGGCCAGAGGATCCAGCGCCTTTTCGATCGCCTGTTCGATCTTCTGGCCGGGGCCGGTCGTCTTGCTCATCGGGTCTTCGCAGGCACGGGGGTGGCGGGAGCGGCCGGAGCCGGGGTCGCGGAGGCGGCAGGCGCTGCAGCGACCGGCGCAGCGGCGGGCGCGGCGCGCGGGGCGGAGGCCGGCTCGGCGCCGGCGCGACCCTCGTTGGTCAGCAGTACCTCGACCTCGGCCTTGCCGCGCAGTTGCTCCAGCAGCTGGCGCACGCCCTCATAGGTCAGATAGCGAACGATCTGGGGACGAGCCTGCTCCAGCGTCGGCGGAGTCTCGCGGCGACGGTCCTCGACGCGCAGAACGGCCCAGCCGCCCTCGGTCTGGAACGGACCGACGGTCGAGCCGGCCGGACGGTCGCGCAGGGCGTTGGCGTAGGCCTGCGGCATGACGTCCAGCGTCGAATAGCCCAGATCGCCGCCCGAGAAGCGGGTCGCCTCGTCGATGGAGCGCTCCATGGCCACGGCCTCGAAGGCCGCGCCCTGGTTCAGGATGCCGACCACGGCGTCGGCCTGTTCCTTGGTGCGCGACAGGATCAGGCGGGTGCGGATCTCTTCGGAGGTGCGGGCGAGGCGCAGCTGCTCCTGATAGAGCTGCTCGACCGAGCGATCGGTGATGGAGCGGTTGACCTCGGCCTCGACCAGCATGTCGCCGAGGATCCGCTCGCGGGTCGCCTCCAGCCGACGCTGGGCCAGGGCGGAGTTGTCCAGCCCGCGGCGCTCGGCCTCGCGGCCCAGCAGCTTCTGGTCGATCACTTCGTCGAGAACCCGGCGGAACAGGTCAGATGTGACATCGAGCGGCTCGCCCTCGCCCACCAGTCCCTGGGCGATCGCCTCGCGGCGGACGTCCGAGGCCCAGATGGTGTCGTCCTCGACCTTGGCCACGGCGCGGTCGCCGGGCTCCGGCGGACGGTCCGAACCGCCCCCGCCCGAGCAGGCGGCGACAAGGAGGGACAGCCCCATGACGGCGGCGGTCAGGATCGGCAGAGTGTTGCGGGAAGGCCTCATGCAGGCGCGCTCCGTCGGCGGGCGGCAATAGCCCTCGCGTTGACAGGGGTAAGGGCGGTGCTTAAGTCCCGGCTGCGCCCAAGTCGAGGGGTTTTCGTACGTTCGCGCGGCCCCGCGTGTTGCGCCTTCCAAGGGTGCTAGGGGCCGCCGTCGTCGGGACCTCCCGGCGGCGTCCAGATCGCCGCCCTTTCGGGACCCCGTACCAGAGCCGCTCGTCGCTCGCCCGCCTTCGGATCACTCATGCTCGGCTTCGCCAAGAAGATTTTCGGCTCGTCCAATGACCGCAAGGTCAAGGACTTCATGAACCGCGTTCAAAAGATCAACGCGATGGAGGCCAAATACGCGGCCCTCAGCGACGACGAACTGCGGATGATGACCGACCACTTCAAGGATCGGGTCGCCGGCGGCGAGTCTCTGGACAAGATCATGAACGAGGCCTTCGCCGTCGCCCGCGAAGCCTCCAAACGCGTGCTGGGCCAGCGCCAGTACGACGTGCAGCTGACCGGCGGCATGATCCTGCACGACGGCGGCATCTCCGAGATGCGGACCGGCGAAGGCAAGACCCTTGTCGCCATCGCACCGGCCTATCTGAACGCCCTGTCGGGCAAGGGCGTGCACGTCATCACCGTGAACGACTACCTCGCCCGCCGCGACGCCGAGTGGATGGGTCGCGTCTACCGCTTCCTGGGCCTCGAGGTCGGTGTGATCGTCAACGGCCTGTCGCAGGGCCAGCGTCAGGCGGCCTATGCGGCCGACATCACCTACGGCACGAACAACGAATTCGGCTTCGACTATCTGCGCGACAACCTGGTCTATGACCGTCGCGAGATGGTGCAGCGCCCGCACCACTTCGCCATCGTCGACGAGGTCGACTCGATCCTGATCGACGAAGCCCGGACCCCGCTGATCATCTCGGGCCCGACGGAAGACCGTTCGGACCTGTACATCACGATCGACGCGATCGTGAAGGAACTGATCCAGGACAAGGCGACGTTCGATCTGGACGAGAAGCAGCGTCAGGCCCTGCTGTCCGAGGAAGGCTCGGAACGCATGGAGCAGATGCTGACGGAGCGCGGCCTGCTGGCCGAGGACACGACCGACCTGTACGACGCCGCCAACGTCACCCTGGTGCACCACACCAACCAGGCCCTGCGCGCCAACACCCTGTACCAGCGCGACAAGGACTACATCATCAAGGCCGGCGAGATCGTCCTGATCGACGAATTCACGGGCCGCATGATGTCGGGCCGCCGCCTGTCGGAAGGCCTGCACCAGGCGATCGAGGCCAAGGAAGGCGTCAAGATCCTGCCCGAGAACCAGACGCTGGCCTCGGTCACCATCCAGAATTACTTCCGCCTCTACGAGAAGCTGTCCGGCATGACCGGCACGGCCGCCACCGAGGCGCAGGAATTCATGGACATCTACAAGATGGATGTCCTGGAAGTGCCGACGCACCGTCCGGTCCAGCGGATCGACCACGACGACGAGATCTTCCGCACCGAGGCCGAGAAGAACCAGGCCATCGCCCAGCTGATCGCCGAGCGCCACGTCGCCGGCCAGCCGATCCTGGTCGGCACGGTCTCGATCGAGAAGTCGGAAACCCTGTCCAAGCTGCTGGACACCTTCGAGCACAAGGTCGAAGTGTCGCGGACCCTGAAGAAGGAGTTCGAGGGCAAGGCCAAGGAAGCCGAGAAGGTCGGCGACGCGGCTTACGACATCAAATACGAGACGAAGCTGAAGGGCATCCCGCACAATGTGCTGAACGCCCGCCAGCACGAGCAGGAAGCCTATATCGTCGCCGACGCCGGCCTGCCGGGCGCGGTGACGATCGCCACCAACATGGCCGGCCGCGGCACCGACATCCAGCTCGGGGGCAACCTCGAGATGCGGATGCAGAAGTGGCGTCAGGACCTGCGCAACATGGCGCAGGAAATCACGCCGGAGATGGAGACCGCGCAGGAAGCCGCGTTCAAGGCCGAGATCGCCGCCACCAAGGAAATCTCGCTGGCCGCCGGCGGCCTGTTCGTTCTGGGCACCGAGCGCCACGAGAGCCGCCGGATCGACAACCAGCTGCGCGGCCGGACCGGCCGTCAGGGCGACCCGGGCACGTCGAAATTCTTCCTGTCCTGCGAGGACGACCTGCTGCGCATCTTCGCCGGCGACCGTCTGGACGCGATCATGCGCCAGTTCGGCGTGGCCGAGGGCGAGGCGATCAGCCATCCGTGGCTGAACCGCGCCGTCGAGACCGCGCAGAAGCGCGTCGAGACCCGCAACTACGACATCCGCAAGAACTTGCTGAAGTACGACGACGTCGTGAACGATCAGCGCAAGGCGGTGTTCGAGCAGCGTCAGGAGTTCATGGACTCCGAGGACCTGTCCGAACTGGTCGGCGAGTTCCGCAACGACGTGATCGCCGACCTGGTCGAGCGTCACATGCCGCCCAAGGCCTATGCCGAGCAGTGGGACATCGTCGGTCTGGACGAGAAGGTCCGCTCGACCCTGGGCCTTGAACTGCCGCTGGCGGACTGGGCCGCCGAGGAAGGCGTGTCGAACGAGGAGATCGAGGAGCGCATCGTCACGGCCGCGGACGCCCGCGCCGCCGAGCGTCTCGAACTGGTCGGCGCCGAACAGATCCGCAATGTCGAGAAGCAGTTCATGCTGCAGATGATCGACATGCAGTGGCGCGAACATCTGGTCCATCTGGACCACCTGCGCGGCGTCATCGGCCTGCGCGGCTACGGCCAGCGCGATCCGCTGAACGAGTACAAGACCGAAGCCTTCAACCTGTTCGAGACCCTGCTCTACGAACTGCGCCACAACGTCACGCGCTGGCTGATGACCGTGGAGTTCCGCTTCCAGGACGCCGCCCCGCCGCCGATGGAGATGCCGGAGTTCCAGGAAATCCACCTGAACCCGGGCACCGGCGAGAACGAGATGGCCAACCCGTCGGCGCAGCTGCCGGAAGGCGCGCTGCAGGGCGAGGACCGCGCCCGCCTGCCGGTCGAGGCCCTGCCCGTCGGTTGGGAGCGCACGCCGCGCAACTCGGACTGCCCCTGTGGGTCGGGCCGCAAGTTCAAGCACTGCCACGGCGCGCTGGTCTGACCACAGACTGATTGCGACGAGAGATCAGAGGCGGGTTCGCGATGCGGGCCCGCCTCTTTCCGTTTCAGGGCCCCGCCGATCCGGCTAGGATCGACGCATGAGCCACAAGTCCCTGTTCTCGCGCGCCCTGTCCCTCGCCCCGGATCGGCTGCATTTCGCCGCCCACAGCCACCACCTGTGGCCGGACGCCAGCTTCGACGCGCAGGTGCAGGCCTGGACAGAAGCCAACGCCTTCGCCGACCGGAAATGGGATCTGATCTTCGGCGAGGTGATCCCGAAGGCGCAGGCGCATGTGGCGAAGGAGCTGTCCCTGCCATCGCCGGACTCGATCATCTTCGCACCCAATACCCACGACCTGCTGCTGAGGATCGCCTCGGGGGTCGAGAGCAAGCCAATCCGCATCCTGTCGACAGACGGGGAGTTCCATTCGTTCCGCCGGCAGGGCCAGCGGTGGGAAGAGGCCGGAGAGGCGGTCATCACCCGCGTTCCCCTGCATCCGTTCGAGACGTTCGAGGATCGCTTTGTCGAGGCGGCGCGAGGCGGCGGGTTCGATCTGATCTTCATCAGCCAAGTCTTCTTCCGGACCGGGCAGACGTTTACCCGGATCGAGGATCTGGCGGCGCTGGCCAGGCCGGAAGGGCCGTGGGTCGTGGTGGACGGCTACCACGGCTTCATGGCGACCCCGACCGACCTGTCGGCCGTGGCGGACCGGATCTTCTACGTCGCGGGCGGGTACAAATACGCGATGTCCGGCGAGGGCGTCTGCTTCCTCCATGCCCCGGACGGCTTCTGCCCGCGCCCGACGATCACAGGCTGGTTCGCGGAGTTCGGCGATCTGGCCGGACCGCCGGGCGGGGTCGGTTATCGCACCGACGGCGGCCGGTTCTGGGGCGCGACCTTCGACGCCTCGGCCCTGTACCGTTTCAACGCCGTGCGGACGATGCTGGACGAGGCGGGGCTGACCACGGCGGACATCGCCGCCCATGCGCGCGGCCTGATGCAGGCCTTCCAGACGGCGGTGACGGATGGCCGCGCCGGCAAGCTGGGCGAGGCCGAGCTGCTGAATCCGATCGAAGACGACTCCCCCCGCGCCCGCTTCCTGGCCTTCCGCAGCCCGAAGGCGGCGGAGTGGAAGGCGCGGCTGATGGATGGCGACATCGTCACCGACGTGCGCGACGACGTGATCCGCTTCGGCTTCGGCCTGTATCAGGACGAGGCGGATGTGGAGCGGCTGATCGCGGTCTGCGCCGAACGCCTGTGAGGCTATTCCAGGCCGAACCGCGTCCAGCCGAACCGATTGCGGCCTAGAAGAAGGTGGTGTCGTCCTGCCGCTTGGCCTCGGGCGCCTTGCGCGGCGTCGGGGTCGTGGCGGGTGGCGGAGCCTGTCGCGGAGCGGGAGTCACGCCCGGCGCGGCCGCGGGCGCTCCCGGCGCAGGCTGGCCAGCGGCCGGCGGAATGGTCGGATACGGCAGGGCGGACGGCTGGCCGGGCTGGGGCGTCGGCGTGCCGTCGCCCGGATAGGTCAGGGCGCTGTCGTCCGAACCCAGCGGCGCCACCGGCGCCGGATCCACACTCTCCGGTGCGTCCAGATCGTCGCGGATGAAGGCCCAGGACCGGCTGTCCGAACAGGCGCAGGCCTTCATGAAGCCCTCGCGGTCGCGCCAGATCACCAGCGGATAGCGGGTCGACAGACCGGTCTCGCGCAGGTCGGCGGTCAGACGGGTGATGAACTGCCGCCCGGCCTCCACCACGGCGCCGCGGGCGAGGTTGTTGTCGGCGGAGGGAATGCCTGCAGCCGTCCAGTTGCGGACAGGCGTGGCGGTCCAGCGCAGGTACAGCGACCAGTCGCGGGTCAGCCACAGCTCGGCGACCGTGGCGCGCTCGGCGGCGGTCGACTGGGCCAGACCCTCGCGGTCGGGGCGGGCGAACAGGATGACGCGCACCTCGGCGCCGGCCGCCCTCAGCTTGGGCGCCTCCTCACGCTCGTAGCGCTGCATGGCGGCGGAGTCGCGATAGCCGATGATGTAGACCGGCTCGCCGCCGCCGCCCGCGGAAATCCACGAGCTCTCGTCCAGCAGGCGCTGAATCTCGGCCTGATTGCGCGTGACCGTCACCGGCTGGAAGCGGGCGTAGAAATTCCAGTAGGCCCAGTATCCACCGCCCGCGAGAGCGAGACCGATAACGGCAGCGAGGGCGGACCAGACAAAAAAGCGACGCATGCGGGGGAGCGCTCCAGCTTCACAGTGCGAAGAGGTTAATGCCTATCATCGAAAAACGCTTCTGCGAACGCCGTATGGGCGAACGATCAGCCGCGGGGCATGGCCGAGGCGTTCCAGCGGGCGATGAATTTGCCCTCCAGTTCGGCGCCGAGCCGGGCGTAGAAACGCTGCGCGGCGTGATTGTCTGACGCGACTTCCCAGCGGCGGGACAGGCCGTCCCGACCCGCCTCCCCGGCGAAGGCTCGCATCAGGGCCTCGCCGACGCCAGAGCCGCGCGCGTCATCCACCACGAACAGGTCGTCGAGGTTCAGATAGTCCTGACCGCGCCAGATGCTGTAGCAGCGGGTCCAGGATGCATAGCCGACGGGTCGGCCGTCGAGCTCGGCGACGAGAAAGGCCGCACGGGGCGGCGAGACCGAAAGGGCCTCCGCCAGGCTGTCCGGGGTGACAGACACGAAGGCCGTCAGACCTTCATGCTCCGCCAGCCCCAGCATCAGGCGGTGCAGGACCCCGGCGTCCGCGGCAGACGCCGGCCGGACGACGAGGTCCATGACCTCAGCCCATCGTCGGGATGACAAAGGAGCTGTCGGCGTGCTCCAGGGCGCTATCGGGCCAGCGGGCGGTGACGGTCTTCACCTTGGTCCAGAACTTCAGGCCTTCCATGCCGTGCTGGTTGGTGTCGCCGAAGGCCGAGCGCTTCCAGCCGCCGAAGGTGTGGTAGGCGACCGGCACCGGGATCGGCACATTGATGCCGACCATGCCGACGTTGACGCGGGCGGCGAAGTCGCGGGCCGCACGCCCGTTCTGGGTGAAGATGGCGACGCCGTTGCCGTACTGGTGCTTCGACGGCAGCGACAGGGCTTCCTCGAAGCTGGCGGCGCGCATGATCTGCAGCACCGGGCCGAAGATCTCTTCCTTGTAGGACTCCATCTCCGGCTTCACGTGGTCGAACAGCGACGGGCCCACGAAGTAGCCGTTCTCGTGGCCCTGCAGCGTGAAGCCGCGACCGTCGACGACCAGTTCGGCGCCGTCCTTGACGCCCTGGTCGATCCAGCCCTCGACGCGCGCCTTGTGGGCGGCGGTGACGACCGGGCCGTAGTGGGCGCCGGCATCGGTCGAGACGCCGACGCGCAGGGTCTCGATCTCGGCGACCATGCGCTCGCGCAGTTCGTCGGCGGTCTTCTGACCGACCGGCACCACGACCGGCAGGGCCATGCAGCGCTCGCCCGCCGAACCGAAGGCCGCGCCGGACAGGTCCTTGATGACCTGATCCATGTCGGCGTCCGGCAGGACGATGCCGTGGTTCTTGGCGCCGCCCATGGCCTGGACCCGTTTCCCGTGGGCCGCGCCCAGCTGGTAGACGTAGTGGGCGATGTCGGACGAGCCGACGAAGCTGACGGCGTGGACTTGCGGGTGGGTCAGGATGGCGTCGACGGCGGCCTTGTCGCCGTGCACGACGTTCAGCACGCCGGCCGGGGCGCCCGCCTCCATCATCAGCTCGCCCAGACGGACCGGCACGGACGGATCACGCTCGGAGGGCTTGAGCACGAAGGTGTTGCCCACGGCGATGGCGACGCCGAACATCCACATCGGGATCATGCCCGGGAAGTTGAACGGGGTGATGCCCGAGACGACGCCCAGCGGCTGGCGCATCGAATAGACGTCGATGCCCGGACCGGCGCCCCAGGTGTATTCGCCCTTCAGGGCGTGCGGGATGCCGCAGGCGAACTCGATCACTTCCAGGCCCCGCTGGATGTCGCCTTTGGAGTCGGCGATGACCTTGCCGTGCTCGGACGACAGCATCTCGGCCAGCTCGTTCATGTTCGCCTCGACCAGGCGCTTGAACTCGAACATCACACGGGCGCGGCGCTGCGGGTTGGTCGAGGACCAGCCGTCGAAGGCGGCCTGGGCGGCCTGCACCGCGCGATCGACCTCGCCTTCGGTCGCCAGCTGGACGCGGGCCTGGACCTCGCCCGTGTTCGGATTGAACACATCCGAGAAGCGGCCCGAGGCGCCGACGAACGACGCGCCGCCGATGAAGTGGTTGATGTCACGCATGATCGGCGTTTCCCTGAACTGAAGTCCTGTTCTTGTTGCGCGCGGTTTAGCGCCTGCCCGGCCCGTGCGCCAGCGGGTGCGACGGATGAAGGAGGATCAGATGCCGGTCTTTGCGACCCACGCCGACTACATCGCCGCGGCGCCGGAGGCGTTCCGCCCGTTGCTGACGCGCCTGCGCAACCAGCTCAAAGCCGCCCTTCCCGACGCCGAGGAAGTGATCGGTACGACATGCCGGGGTTTCTCAAGGACGGATCGGTGATCGCCGGCTACGCCGCCTTCAGCAGGCAATGCGGCCTGTACGTCGCGCCGGGCGCCGTCGCGGCTCACGCGGAAGACATCGCGGCGGAAGGGCTGAAGGCGACGAAGACGGGGGTGACCTTCTCCGATCGCAAGCCGATTTCGGAGACGCTGGTCCGCAAGCTGGCGGAGGCCTCGAGACGCGCGTCCGGCGTCTAGGTCGCGGCGTCGAACAGGGCGTCGCGAGCCAGGTCCGCGCGCAGCATCGGGAAGAAGTGGTTGCCGCCCTCGACCGTCTCGACCGAGACACGGGGCAGGCCACGCGCGTTGGCCGGCACATGACAGGTTGAGTGGGTCTCGGCCTTCAGGATGCGGACCGGACCGTTGTAGCGTTTCAGCGCGCGCCACGGGTCGTGGCTCTGGGAGCCGTAGTTGGCGGCCTCCCATTGTGGCCGGCAGGACAGGGTGAAGCCTCTGTCCGCCTCGACCAGCCCATCGACGAGATAGTCGGCCACCATCATCTCGGGCCAGCCCTTGAAGGCTCCGCGGCCGGTGTAGCCCGTCATGGCCTGTTCGCGGCTGTCGAAATCGGCGCGGCGCTTCAGCGCGTTCTTCACCAGCGGGATGCGCGAGGACAGACGGTCTAGCAGCGGCAGCTGGAAGGCCGCGACCGTCAGCCGGGACCAGATGACGGGATCCAGAAGGACCAGGCCCGAGACCTTGTCCGACCGGTCGGCGGAGGTGAGCAGCGAGGCGGTGGCGCCCATCGAATGGCCGGCCATGATCACCGGCGGACCGTCCAGCGTGTCCAGCAAGGCCGTCAGATCATCGCGATGGTCGTGCCAGTTGCGGCGGCCTTCGAGCCGGGTCGGCAGCGTCGAGTTGCCGTGACCGCGCAAGTCCGGAGCCCAGATCCGAAGCGAGTTGGCCAGCGGGGCCAGCAGGCTGCGGTAGGTCATGGCGTTGAAGCCGTTGGCATGGACGAAGACCAGATCGACCGGCCGCTTCGGATCGCCGAAGTCGAGGACCGCCATGTCTCCGTCGCCCCACCGGGTCGAGATCGGCAGGGTCAGGCGGCGGGGCGGAGAGAGCCGGATGGCGTCCATGGGATCCACGATAACGGCTGAAGGCTCAGTTTTCCAGAAAAACGGACTGCGTATCCGATTTCAGCGACAGGCCGGGCAGCGGCCGTGGGCCTCAATGGTCGTGCGTTCGATCACATAGCCGGCCTTCGCGGCCGCGTCGTTCAGTCCGTCCACCAGGGACGCCGCAACCTCCTCGGTCTGACCGCAGCAGTCGCAGATCAGGAAGGCGGCGGCGTGGGCGCTGTCGCCGCCGGTGCAGGCGACATAGGCGCTGATGGAGGCGATACGATGCACCAGCCCCTTGCGTTCGAGGAACTCCAGCGCGCGATAGACGGTCGGCGGCTTCGCCGGCTGGCCGTCTTCGCCGAAGCGGGCGATCAGGTCATAGGCCTTCACCGGCTCGCCGGCGGCCAGCAGCAGCTCCAGCACGCGCAGACGCGCGACCGTCATGCGCTCGCCCTCGGCGGTCAGCCGGGTCTCGGCGGCGCCGAGCGCGCGCGAGACCTCATCCGCCTCGGGCGGGCCGTCGTGATGGTGATGATCGCAGGCGGAACCCATGGGCCAGAGCTAGTCGTTAGGCGGTCGCGCCGCAACCGTCACGGGATCGCCGCCGGTTCCGCTGAGATGACGTAGTCGTATCCGTGGGCGAGGCCGTTCTCCGCCTTCGCCACGGCGTGCGCCTCCGCCCTGAGCGCCTCGATCCTGCCGGCGAGAGCCTCGGCCAGCGTCCGGTCGGCGACCTTCGACAACCGCCTCAGGCCCATGTTCAGCTGGTTGTCGATCCAGCGCGGCCTGTAGCGGTTGGCGAACCGGCGGGCGGAGGTGATCCGGAAGCCTGCCTCCTCAAGCCGCGCTGTCGTCCACTCGGCGGGATATTCGCGATACGGCGTCTCGTCGGCCAGCAGCAGACAGACATCGCGCATCCGGCCGATCTCACGCACCAACCGAGCGGCAGGCGTCGGAGCGTCGCCGACCACGTAGGGGTCAAGGCCCGTCACATAGAGCATCCCGCTGACCAACGGACGCAGACGCCGGAAGAGGTCGTTCTGGAAATAGGGGCCGAACCCCTCGGTGGCGCCGAGGAGATAGTCGGCAAGGACCACGTCGAAGGTCTCGCCCGCCAGAAGCCCCGGATCCATCCAGTTGCCGAGCAACAGCCGGTCGACCGGGCGCAGGCGATCCCCCACGGCATTGCGCACCTGCGCGGCATGACCTGACGCTGCGGTGACGCCGGTCCAGCGATCCGGCGGCAACGACAGAAGCCATTCGGCGGAGTTCACCCCGGCGCCTGCATCGAGCACGGATCCCCAGGGGCGGTCGCCGTGGAGCGACTCGATGTGCGCAAAAAGTCCCAGGGTCGAAGGCATGTCCGTCCGTCTGCTGAAGAGGGGGTTGTCAGTTGTAACATTATAACATACGCAGCAAAGCTCTGTTTTTGACGGATGTCCCTTCATGCGCGTTTCACTCCTTCTCACCGCCGCCAGCGGCCTTGCTCTCGTCGCCGGTTCGGCGATGGCTCAATCGGCTCCGGCCGGCTCTCAGCAGGCGACCGAACTGGACGAGGTGATCGTCACCGCGGTGCCCCTGGGTCGCGGGGCAAATGACATCGTCAGCAGCGTGGCGGTGCTGGACGGCGACGAGCTGGTCCACCGTCGTCAGGCGACACTGGGCGAGACGCTGGCGGGCATTCCGGGCGTGTCGTCGGACACCTTCGGCGGCGGCGCCAGCCGGCCGGTGATCCGCGGCCAGACCTCGCCGCGGGTGAAGGTGCTGAACAACGGCGCGGCCATGCTCGACGCCTCGGAAATCTCGCCGGACCACGCGGTCAGCGTCGAGCCCCTGCTGGTGGACAGCATCGAGATCCTGCGCGGCCCCAGCGCCCTGCTGTACGGCGGCGGCGCCATCGGCGGCGCCGTGAACGTCGTTGACCGTCGCATCCCGACCCGCGCGGTGGAGGGGATCACCGGCGCCGTCGAGGCGCGCGCCGGGACGGCTGATGACGAGCGGACCATCGTGGCGGGCGTGACGGCCGGCCTGGGCTCGTTCGCCCTGCGGCTCGAGGCGTTGAAGCGCGAGTCCGACGACTACGACATCCCCAGCTTCCAGACCCCTCACGAAGAGCATGAGGGCGAGGAAGAGGAAGAGCACGATCACGGTCCGTTCGACACCCTGGCGGGCTCGTTCAACGACACCTCGACCGTCACCATCGGCGGCTCGTGGATCGGACAGCGCGGCTATTTCGGCGTGTCATACACCGAGCAGCAAAGCGACTACGGCCTGCCGGGCCACAGCCACGAGTACGAGGACTGCCACCCGCACGGCACCAGCCTCCACTGCGGTGGGCACAGCCACGGCGATGACGATCATGACCACGATCACGAGCATGGCGAGCACGAGTCCCCGGTCGTCGACCTGCGCAGCAAGCGCGTCGATGTGCGCGGCGAGATCCGCCAGCCGTTCTCGGGCATCGAGCGCATCAGCCTGCGCGGCGGCTTCACCGACTATGCGCATGACGAGAAGGAAGGTGACGAGGTCTCCACCACCTTCACCAACGAAGGCCATGACGCCCGGGTCGAGGTGGAGCATTCGCCGATCGGCCTGATGCGCGGCGTGGTGGGCGTGCAGACGACCCGCAGCGACTTCGCGGCCATCGGCGAGGAAGCCTTCCTGCCGGAGACGCAGACCACAGCCAATGCCCTGTTCGCCATGGAAGAGTTCGACATGGGCGACGTGCGCCTCGAACTGGCGGCCCGTCAGGAGTGGCAGGAGGTCGAGGCCGTCGGGCGTCCGACCGCGAAACACGAGCCGTTCTCGATCTCGGGCGGAGCGGTCTGGACGGTCTCCCCGGAATGGTCGATCGCCGGTTCGCTGTCGCGCTCGCAGCGCGCGCCGTCGGCGCAGGAACTGTTCGCCCGCGGCGTCCACCTGGCGACCAACACCTTCGAGATCGGCACGGCGACGCTGGACGTCGAGACGGTCAACGCCGCCGAGGTCTCCCTGCGCCGCACGCGGGGCGACACGACGATGACCGCCAGCCTGTATCGCTACGGCTACGACGGCTACATCTTTGCCGACACCCTGGACGCGTTCGAGGCCTTCCGCCTGATCCGCTACGACCAGGCCGATGCGGTGTTCACGGGCTTCGAGGGCGAGATCAAGCATCGCTTCACGCCGTGGTTCACCGGCGAGGTGTTCGGCGATCTGGTGCGCGCGAAGTTCGACAATGGCGGCGGCGCGGTGCCGCGCATCCCGGCGGCGCGTCTGGGCGCGCGGGGCGAGTTCCTGTGGGACGCCTGGTCGGGCGAGCTGGAATACACCCACGCCTTCGAGCAGGACCGGATCTCGGCCTTCGAGACGATCACCCCGGGCTACGACATGGTCAATGCGACCGTGGCCTACGACTTCACGGTCGGCGGAGTGGGAGCGCAGGTCTATCTGCGCGGCAACAACCTGCTGGACGAGCTGGCCCTGAACCACGCGTCCTATCTGACCAACGTCGCCCCGCTGCGGGGCCGGAACCTGGTGCTCGGCTTCCGAGCGACGTTCTGATTGCAGGACGGGGCCGTTCTGTAATGGAACGGCCCTGTTTGCCGCTCGGGACCGTCTGGGCTAGAAGGCGCGACCGTTTTTTCTTCCAGAGCCAACTGCGTCCATGACCGACACCACCGCTTCCGCCGGCCTGACCGGCAACGTCCTGTTCTACAGCCAGCCGGAGCCGCTGTCGGTTGATCTGCATGGCAAGCTGGGCGCCAACCCGGTCGACAAGCCCTACGCCTTCGTCGCCGGCACCCACCTGATCCCGCTGACGGTCACCGAGTTCGCCCCGGCCGCCCTGTCGTATCCGGTGATCTTCGTCGGCGACAACAAGCAGCCGGTCGCCGTGATGGGCCTGCGTCAGGAAGACAACCTGTTCGTCGGCCCCGAGGGCGACTTCCGCCCCGAGGCCTACATCCCGGCCTACATCCGTCGCTATCCGTTCGTCTTCGCCAATGACGAAGAGCAGAAGCGCATGATCCTGTGCATCGACCGCGGCGCGCCCTTCATCACCGAAGGCGGCGAAACCCCGCTGTTCGATGGCGACCAGCCGTCGGCCTACGTTCAGCAGGCCATGGAGTTCTGCAACAACTTCGAGCAGGAGCGTCTGCGCACCGAGTCCTTCGTAAATCTGCTGAAGGACATGGACCTGTTCGAGACCCGCGAGTCGGTCTTCACCCCGCGCAACCCGGACGGCAGCGCCGGCCCGCAGCAGAAGATCGCCGAATATTTCGCCATCTCGGAAGACAAGCTGAAGGCCCTGCCGGCCGAGAAGTTCGCCGAGCTGCGCGACAACGGCGCCCTGGGCCAGATCTACGCCCATCTGGTGTCGCTGCTGGGCTGGGACCGCCTGATCGCCATGGCCTTCGCCAAGGCCGCCGCCCAGCCGGTCGCCGCCAACGCCTGATCCGGCGTCAGCGCTGAAATGACGAAGCCCCGTCCGGTTCGCCGGGCGGGGCTTTTGTCTATCTCCGAGCCACCAGCGACCGGGTCAGGCAGGAGAAGACCAGACGGCCCGCCTCGTCCAGCACGTCCTGCTGAGCGATGACGATGCCCTTCTCGTCGCCGACCGGGTCCTTGCCCATGATGGTCATGCGACCCCGCAGCAACTCGCCCGCCGGCGGGTTGCGCATGTAGCGCAGCCCGTCGACCGCCAGAATCTTGGACTGGGCCCAGCCGGAAATCTTGTCGGCGAACAGTCGGCTCCACAGCGCATAGACCATGGCGTCCGGTGCGCCGTAGCCTGCATCCCAGCCCGGGAGGAAGCGCTCGACGAACAGCTCCAGCGCGGTCTGGTCGACCGCGCAGGCGCCGAGGGGCACCACCTCGCCCACGCCCAGATCCTCGAAATGGACGTGAAGCGGTTCGGTCATCGGGTTCCCTGGTCGGCCGGTTCTTCGGACACGCGGACCAGCAGCTTGCCGTCATGGTCGCCGGTGAACAAGCGGTTCAGCGAGTCCAGCGCGCCTTCCAGCCCGTCATCGACATGGACCTTCCACTTGACCCGACCGTCCGCGAGCATCGGGCCGAGACCCGCCACCATCTCTTTCGCTCGGGGCGCGTAGTCCATGACGAGGAACCCCTGCATCCGGATGCGGTGGGTGATCAGCCGCGCGAGGTTCGGCGACGGCGGCATCCGGGTGGCGTTGTAGGCCGAGATCATGCCGCAGACGGCCATCCGCGCATGAACCTTCAGGCGGTTGAACACGGCGATCATGATGTCGCCGCCGACGTTCTCGAAATTCATTTCGACGCCGTCCGGAGCGAGACGGTCCAGCGCGTCGCCGACGTCCTCGTTCTTGTAGTCGATGGCCGCGTCGAACCCGAGCTCCTCGGTCAGCCAGCGGCATTTGTCGGGCCCGCCGGCAATGCCGATGACGCGCGCGCCGTGGGCCTTGGCCACCTGACCGGCGATCGAGCCGACGGCGCCGGCCGCGGCCGAGATCACGATCGTCTCGCCGGCCTTCGGCTGGAGAACGTCGGTGACCCCAAACCAGGCCGTCATGCCGGTCATGCCCATGACCGACATGTTGGCGGTCAGCGGCAGGCCGGGAACGCGGTGAACGCGCGAGACTGCTGCGTCCGGCACGACCGCATAGTGCGACCAGCCGCCGGCGGCGGTGGTGACGATGTCGCCGGCCTTGAATCGCTCCGACTTGCTCTCCTCCACCACGCCCAGTGTCAGACCGCGCATCACGGCGCCCAGTTGCACGGCTGGCAGATAGCCCTCGGCATCATTCATCCAGGTGCGGTTTGTCGGGTCCAGCGACAGATAGATGGTGCGGATCAGGACCTCGCTGTCCTCCAGATCCGGAACGGGCGCGTCGACCAGTTCCAGATCGCCATCCTGGATCAGGCCTTTCGGACGCTGACGAAGCACCCACTGACGATTGACGCGATCCATGATCCGGCTCCGGGTTTTCTTTGAAGACCCGCATAGTGGCCGCTCGGGCGGCCGTGTCCAGTCGCGCGAAAGAAAAAGGCGGATCCGCTCCGGATCCGCCTTTGAAGTGGCATCATCGAGAATGAGGCGCGGAGGCGACAGACCAGCTGTGGCCGGTCTCAAGTCGGGGGGGCGTCGCCGCCTCCGCAGACCGATAACGGCGACCCGCACAACCGGTTCCAGAGGCTTGTGGTTTTTTTCGCCTGCATGGCGAACCGGAACAGCGTGGCCGCAAGGGACGTTGTCAGAGCAAGTCACATTCACTGCCGGGAGGCCCTCGCCATGACCCACCAATCCCCCCACGACAAGGCCGCGGACGCTGTCCACGAAGGCCGTCCGGTCGAGGCCCAGTATGTTCGCGGCGGGCGCGGAGGCGTCCGCATCCTGACGCTGCTGATCATTTCCGCCGGCGCCGCCGCCGTCCTGCTCATCGGCATGTGGTTCGTCAGCCAGGGCGGGTTTGCGAAGACCAACGCCAACGCCGGCCAGCAGGCCGTCGATAGTGCGGCCTTCGAGCAGACGGTCGACAGCCCGCCGCCGGCAGCTGACGCCCCGACAACGATCACGGGCGAGCCGACCTCGCCTCCGACCGGTGAAACGCCCAACGTGAACGCCCCGACCGTGAACACCGCCCCGGCCCAATAGGACGATGGGCATCAAAAAAGCCCCGGTCGATTGACCGGGGCTTTCTCGTATCCGACCTCAGGATGCGCCTACGCGGCTTCCTTCTGGCGAGAGGGGTGGAAGAACAGGGCCTGGCTGATGGCGGCCTTCACAGTCTCGGGTTGGAACGGCTTGGTGATCAGGAAGGTCGGCTCGGGCCGCTCGCCGGTCAGCAGGCGTTCGGGGAAGGCCGTGATGAAGATCACCGGCACGTCGATCCGCTTGAGGATGTCCTTCACCGCATCGATGCCCGACGAGCCATCGGCCAGCTGGATGTCGGCGAGAACCAGACCCGGACGGTGGCGGGCGACGGCGTCAACGGCCTCGTCGTGGGTCGTGGCGGTGCCCGTCACCCGGTGACCGAGTTCCTTCACCAGGCTCTCGATATCAGCCGAAATGATGGCCTCGTCCTCGATGATCAGGACGTCGGTGGCCAGTTCGGCGTCGATGTCCGACTGCGCTTCCGAAATCAGCTTCTCGACGTCGAAGGCGTCGGCATCGAGGATCTGGGCGGCTTCCGAGGGCGTGAACCCTTCCAGCGCCGTCAGCAGGAAGGCCTGACGCGAGCGCGGCGCGATGCGCAGCAGGCGGCTGGACGGATCGCCACGGTTCTCGATCCCGCTCTTGTCCTCGAGCTGGGCGCCGGTCGAGGCCCAGATGGCATGGAAGACATGATACAGGGCGACACGCGGCGTCATGTCAGCCGGCAGCTGGCGTTCGCCGGCGGCGAGAGCCTCGAGCGCGACACGGACATAGTTGTCGCCGGTCGTCTGATCACCGGTCAATGCACGGGCGTAACGGCGGACGTACGGGAGGTGCGGCGCAAGGCGGGCCAGCAGGCTCATACAGATATTCCCCGACAATCAGGTCACCGACATGTGACCTCTGCAGTTTCGGCTCAACGTATCAAATCGGTCACGGTTCCCGGCTCGTCGAAACAAGCTTGAGCATATTTTCCGGACCGTGCCGGAACCGTCGACGCGGGCTGGCGTTCCCGGCATTCAGACATACGCGTCAGGGTGGCTATCGTTCTTTCAATGACAGACAAAACCAATCCACCGGGCAAGCCGGCCAGAGGCGGGGCGGGCCTGGAGGAGGCACGCCTTCGCCAGCAGGCCATCGGTGTGAAACTCCGGCACATGTTCGACGAGGTCGTGAACGAGCCGGTTCCGGACGAATTCCTCGACATCCTGCGCCGCGCCGATCAGCGCGACGAAGGGAAGGGTGGCGCATGAGCGGCGCGAGCAACCCGCCCCCGAAACCGCCCTCCGCCGACGACAACGCCTTCAAGAAGGAGCTGGTCACCCTGATCCCGCACCTTCGGGCGTTCGCACGGACCCTGACGGGCGATCCGACGGCCGCCGACGATCTGGCGCAGGACGCCATGATGAAGGCGTGGGATGCGCGGGCCAGCTACCAGATGGGCACGAACATGAAGGCATGGACCTTCATGATCCTGCGCAATCAGTTCTACTCCGAAAAGCGTCGCTCGTGGCGTCAGTCGCAGCTCGATCAGGAAGCCGCCGAGCGGACCCTGGTCGCGGTCGACGATCCGGAATCGCCGGTGGCCCTGGACGAACTGCGCCTTGCCCTGGCGACCCTGCCGGAAGAGCAGCGTGAAGCCCTGATCCTGGTCGGCGCCGGCGGCTTCGCCTACGAGGAAGCGGCCGAAATCTGCCAGTGCGCTGTCGGCACTGTGAAAAGCCGGGTCTCGCGGGCGCGCAAGGCGCTGCAGGCGACGCTTGAAAAGGGCGGCTACGAGCGCGACGGGCGTGCGGCGGGCGACGCCATGCGTTCCATTCTGGCCGCTGCAGATCGCCTGAGCGGCGTCCGGAACTAAGCCGATGGTGCGACTTGGGCGCACCCTGGGCCGAGGACTGGCGCCTCCGCGATTCCAGGGCATTCGCTTCCGCCTCGGCGTCGCGCTTGCCCTGTCGCTGCTGCCGATCCTGGTGCTCGGCGCCTTCTCGGCCCAGTCGCAGTTCCGCCTTCAGGACGAGGACCGCAGGGCCGACCTGCAGCTCGCAGCCGAGCGGACGGCAGCCAACGCCAAGTCGCGGCTGGACAGCACCAACGTCCTGCTTCAGGCGCTCCGGCCCGAGGCGCTGGAAATCTTCTGCGAACCGCGCCTGACCGCGCTGGCGGAACAGGTCGAGAGCGTGGACGGACTGGCGCGCCTGACCCCGACCGGCGTGACCACCTGCGCTTCGAGCGACCTGAGCCGGTCGCCGCCTGCCTGGCTGTCGCAGGCCCGTCAGAGCGCGTGGTTCCAGCGCCTGCGGTCCGGAGAACAGACCGTGCTTGCGCGCGCGCCCGCGGTGCAGGGACGTCCGCCCCAACTTGTCGTCGCCATCCGACTGGAGCGCCCCCTCGGGTCGTTCGACGGCGCAATGATCGCACTGGTCCCCCTCTCCGCCCTGCAGCCCGACGCGGACGACCCCGGGCTTCCGGAGGGCTCGGAAGCTGCACTGACCGACAGCGAGGGCCGCATCCTGACGGCGACGAGGATGGAGGTGTTCCGGCTTGATCGTGGCCCGCCGTTGATCGGCTGGGTCGATCGCGCCCGCGAAAGCGGATCGTCGATCTTCGAGGCCGACTCCGATGGGCGGCACCGGGTTTTCGCCGGCGCGGCCCTGGCGGGTCGGGATGTCTACGCCCTGCTGTCGGCTCCGGCGCCCGGCCTGTTATCCTGGGCGCGCCTGAATCCCGTCGGTTCGCTGCTGATGCCCTTGCTGGCCTGGTTCGCCGCCTTCGCCTGCGTGATGCTGGTCAGCGACCGGATCGTCGTGCGCTGGCTGGAGTATCTGGAGCGGATCGCCGCCATCTATGCGCGCGGCAAATTCTCCGTGCGTCCGGTGCAGGCGGTCAATGCGCCGTCCGAGATCCGGGTGCTGGCGACGACGCTGGATGAACTGGCCGAGACGATCACCACGCGAGATGCGGCCCTGCTGGCCTCCATCGCGGAGAAGGACGCGCTGATGCGCGAGATCCATCACCGGGTGAAGAACAACCTGCAGATCATCTCGTCCCTGCTGTCGATGCAGCAGCGCGCCCTCACCGATGCGCAGGCCAAGGCCGCAGTGGGCGATACGCGCCAGCGGATCGCCGCCCTCGCCCTGATCTATCGCACCCTCTACCAGAGCGATGACCTGCGCTATGCCGACGCGCGCATCTTCCTGACCGAACTGGTCGGGCAGCTGATCGCCAGCGAGAGCGGTCGCGGATATCTGGTGACCTCGTCTGTCGAGGCGGACTCGCTGGTCGTCGATCCGGACAAGCTGGCTCCGCTGGCGCTCTGGCTGGTCGAGGCCGTCACCAACGCCCAGAAGCACGCCTTCGCCGGACGCGGCGGCGACCTGAAGGTGCGCTTCAAGGTCGATGGCGAGGTCAGCGTTCTGGAGGTGCAGGACAACGGGCCCGGCCCCTCCGACACCATGAGCGCGGGCGTGGGCCGGACCCTGATGGGCGCCTTCGCCAAGCAACTGCGCGGCGAGGCCGAGATGGTGGAGGCAGAGGGCGGCGGCACCATCGCGCGCATGCGGTTCGCCACACCGGAAGCCATCATACCGACCGACCCTGCGGATGTGGGAACCCCGCCGGCCGCGCGACGTTGATATGCCAGACGCCTCCCCGGCCGATGGAGTAACTGAGATGCGCAAGATTTTCGTACTGGTCGCCGCTGCGGCCGCCCTGACCACCGCCGCCTGCAACACCGTTTCGGGCGTGGGCCGTGACGCTTCGGCGGCCGGCAACGCCGTCACCAGCGCGGCGGAAGACGCCAAGAACTAAGGTTCGCAAGTTCCCGGTTCGCGTTCCCCCCGACGCGCGACCCGGATGATAGAGGCCCGCCGATCCCCCCATCGGCGGGCCTTTTTGCGTCTGTCGCGTCCTCTTGCGCGGGATACGCCGAGGTCTAGCATGTGGACTTTCGAGGCGTCCGGGAGAGACGCCCGTCCGTATCGCGGGGAGGCGATCAATGACCGAGGGGACCGACGCCCGACATGGGCCCGGACTGAAAACCGTGGTGGGCGCTTCGTCCGCCGGCACGGCGTTCGAGTGGTATGACTTCTTCGTCTTCGGTTCCCTGACGACCATCATCGCCCGGCATTTCTTCGCCGACGCCGGCGAGACCGTCAGCTACATCATGGCCCTGCTGACCTTTGGTCTGGGCTTCGTGGTCCGACCGCTGGGCGCGCTGGTGTTCGGCTGGTTCGGCGACCGGACCGGGCGCAAGACCACCTTCCTGGTCACTATCACGCTGATGGGCCTCGCCACCGTGGCGATCGGCCTTTTGCCCGACTACGGCCAGATCGGCATTGCGGCGCCGATCCTGCTGCTGGTCATGCGGATGCTGCAGGGCTTCGCTCTGGGCGGCGAGTACGGCGGTGCGGCCATCTATGTCGCCGAGCACTCGCCGCGCGAGAAACGCGGCCTGCTGACCGGCTGGATCCAGACGACGGCGGCCATGGGTCTGATCGGGGCGCTGACGGTGATCCTGACCACCCGCGCAATCCTCGGCGTCGAGGCCTTCGACGAGTGGGGCTGGCGCATTCCCTTCCTGCTGTCGGCCCTGCTGCTGGCGATCTCGCTGTGGATCCGCCTGAAGCTGAACGAGAGCCCGGCCTATCAGCAGATGGAGGCCGAAGGCGGTGAGCGTCGCGCGCCCTATCGCGAGGCGTTCCTGACCTGGAAGAACGGCCGCTTCGTACTGATCGCCCTGTTCGGCATCATGATCGCGCAGGGGGCCGTCTGGTACTGCGGCTATTTCTACACGCGCTTCTTCATGGAGCGGGTGCTGAAGGTCGACACCAACACGGTCGACCAGCTGGTGCTGATGGTCACCGTGGCCTCTGCCTTCCTCTACATCTTCTTCGGCTGGCTGTCGGACAAGGTCGGACGAAAGCCGGTCATGTTGTTCGGGATGATCCTCGCGCTTGTCGCCTTCTTCCCGGGCTTCCATGCGCTGACGAAGGCGGCCAATCCGGCGCTTGCGGAGGCCCAGGCCTCGGCGCCGGTGACCGTCATCGCCGACCCGGCCACCTGCGCCCTGCAGTTCGATCCGATCGGCAAGGCCAGCTTCTCCAGCTCGTGCGACATCGCCAAGAGCATCCTGTCCAACGCCGGCGTGTCCTACAGCAACGAGGCAGGCGGCCGGGGCTCGGTGGCCGTGGTTCGCGTCGGGTCGGTCGAGGTCGCCTCGGCCGAGGGCGCGGGGCTGGACGCCGCGGGACTGAAGGCGCTGCGCACCGACGTCGAAGGCCGGGTGAAGGCCGCGCTGGTCGAGGCCGGCTATCCGGAGAAGGCGGACCCGGCGCGGATCAACATGCCGCTGGTCTTCGCCATCCTGATGATCTTCATGGTCGGCGCCACGGCCCTTTACGGCCCGCAGGCGGCGGCGCTGGTCGAACTGTTCCCGACGCGGGTCCGCTACACGGCGATGAGCCTGCCCTACAACATCGGCACCGGTTGGGTCGGAGGCTTGCTGCCCGCGGCCAGCTTCGCTCTGGTGGCGGCGTCGGGGAATATCTATTTCGGGCTCTGGTACTCCGTGGCCTTCACCCTGGTCGCCGTGGTCGTCAGCCTGATCTGGCTGCCGGAAACGAAGGGCCGGGATCTGAACACCATGACCGACTGACGCGTTACCCGTTCCTCCCCGAACAGGACCGAACCCATGACGAACTCCGCCCGCGACGCCGGCCTGAAGCTGCTGCGTGAACACGCCCTGATCGCGGGGGAGGCCGTCACGGGGGCCAAGCGAATCGCGGTGGACGACCCGGCGACGGGCGAGATCATCGGCCATGTGCCGGACCTCGGCGTCGCCGAGACCGAGCAGGCGATCCGCTCGGCCGTCGACGCCTTCCCCGACTGGTCGCGGTCGGACCCGCACAAACGCGCCGCCTTCCTGCGCGAATGGGCGCGGCTGATCGACGAGAACACCGAGGGCCTCGGCGCCCTGATGGCCCTGGAGAACGGCAAGCCGTTCGAGGAGGCGAAGGGCGAGGTCGCCTATGCCAACGGCTTCATCAAATGGTTCGCCGGCGAGTCCGAGCGGCTGCTGGGCGAGACCCATGACAGCCCGCTGGGCCATGTGATCGTGACGTTCCGCGAGGCCGTCGGCCCCTGCGCCCTGATCACGCCGTGGAACTTCCCGGCAGCGATGCTGACACGCAAGCTGGGGCCGGCCTTCGCGGCCGGCTGCACCGCCGTCGTCAAGCCGGCCAGCCAGACGCCCTTCACCGCCATCGCCCTGGCCGAACTGGCGTACCAGGCGGGTCTGCCGAAGGGCGCGCTGAGCGTGATCACCGGCGATGCGGCGACCATCGGCGGCGTGCTGACCGCCTCGCCGGAGATCCGCAAGCTCAGTTTCACCGGCTCAACGCCCGTGGGCCGCAAGCTGGCCGAGCAGTGCGCGCCGACGCTCAAGCGGGTGTCGATGGAGCTGGGCGGCGCGGCGCCCCTGATCGTGTTCGCCGACGCCGATCTGGATCTGGCCGTGGCCGAGACCATAAAGGGCAAGTTCCGCAACTCGGGCCAGACCTGCGTCTGCCCGAACCGGGTCTATGTCGAGGCCCCGGTCGCGGAGGCCTATGCGCAGAAGCTGGCGGCCGAGGTGGCGAAGATCCCGGTCGGCTCCGCCTTCGAGGCCGGGGTCAAGGTTGGACCGCTGATCGAGGACAAGGCCATCGCGAAGGTCGAGGAGCACCTGACGAAGGTGCAGGCCTCGGGCGGCAAGGTGCTGACCGGCGGGACGCGGCATGAGTTGGGCGGACGCTTCTTCCAGCCGACCGTGACGCTGGGCGGCAACGACAAGCTGTTCCGGGACGAGGAGACCTTCGGCCCGCTTATCCCGGTGTTCCCGTTCGAGAACGAGGCCGAGGTGCTGGAGAAGGCGAACGACAGCGAGTTCGGCCTGGCCTCCTATCTGTTCACCCGCGATCTGGACCGGGCCTTCCGCATCGGCCGGCGGATCGAGGCGGGCATGTGCGGGATCAACACCGGCCTGATGTCCACGGCGGTCGCTCCGTTCGGCGGGGTGAAGTCCTCCGGCTACGGCAAGGAGGGCTCGACCCACGGCATCAACGAATACGTGGACATCAAGGCCCTGACGCTGGCGCTGAAATAGTCAGCCTTCCAGATCGGTCTTCAGCCGGTCGAGGACCTCGACGGCCCGCGCGGCGTGCGGGCCGATCCAGCGGTCGTTGATCTGCTTGATGGGCAGGGGGTTCAGGTGGTTCCACCGCTCCCTACCCTTGCGCTGGACGATGATCAGGTCCGCGCCCTCCAGCACCTTCAGATGCTGCATCACCGTGCATCGATCCAGCGGGGCGAACCGCTCGCACAGGGCGCCGGTCGTCTGCGGCTGGTCCTTCAGGGCGTCCAGCAGGGCGCGGCGCACGCTAGCCGACAGGGCCTTGAAAACCCGGTCCTGATTCGCCTCGGTTGACATGTTATAAGAATATAACATTATGGGCCACAGACAAGGAGCCCAGCCCATGGAACTGAAGTTCAAGGTGTCCGGCCGGATCGCCCGCCCGGTCGAGGAGGTGTTCGAGGCCGTCGCCGATCCGGCGAACCTGTCAGCCTATTTCACCACCGGCGGCGCCGTCGGTCGGATGGAGACCGGAAAGACGGTGCAGTGGGAGTTCGCCGACTTCCCCGGCGCCTTCCCGGTCGAGATCGTCGAGGTGGAGAAGAACCGCCGGATCGTCCTGCAGTGGGAGGCCAACGAGGGCCCGCCGGCGGATGGCGATCCAGTGGTGCGAGCGTCCTACATGACCACCGTCGTCTTCACCTTCGACGCCCTCGATGACGGACGCACCCTGGTGACCATCGAGGAAGGCGGCTGGCGCGAGACGCCGACAGGCCTCAAGGCCGCGTTCGGCAACTGCCAGGGCTGGTCGCAGATGCTGGCGGCGCTCAAGATCTGGGTCGAGCATGGCATCAACCTGCGCGAGGGCTTCTACGTCTAGACCGGCAATGCCCCGCGTTTCACCACCGTGCGCATGGCGACGCTGGAGGAGACACGGGTGACGCCCGGGATGCGGGTGAGCTCGCGCGAGTGGACCCGCTCGAGGTCGTCAACGTCGCGGACCACAAGACGCAGCAGATAGTCCGAGCCGCCGGTCATCAGATAGCATTCGACGACCTCCGGCACGGTGGCGATGGCGGTCTCGAAGGCGGTCAGGGCGGTCTCGGCCTGGGATGACAGGGTGACGGTGACGAAGACGCTGATCGGCAGGCCGACGGCGCGCTCGTTGATGATGGCGGCGTAGCGGCTGATGACGCCCTCCGCCTCCAACGCGCGCAAGCGGCGCAAGCAGGCGCTTTCGGACAGGTTCACCGCCTTGGCCAGATCGGCGTTGGTCATGCGCCCGTCGCCCTGAAGCGCACGGATCATCTTGCGGTCAGTATCGTCGAGGGTGACGGCGGAAATCGTCTTCAAGTGCGACCTCATTCGCAGATTCTGCGAATGTATGCCGTTCAGTTGGAGAAAAGAACAGGAACCTGCGTTCGGTCCATCGCTAGATTGCGCGCGAAACGGAGCCGCCGCAGAGTGCGCCCGTCCATCGTTCAGGCAGAGGAAACTCCCATGCGCGTCGGCGTCCCCAAGGAAATCAAGAAGAACGAGCACCGCATCGGCCTGACGCCGACCGCCGTGCGCGAATATGTGGCCCACGGCCACGCGGTCTCGATCGAGAAGGGCGCCGGTCTGGGCGCCGGCTTCACCGACGCCGACTACGTCAAGGCGGGCGCGAAGATCGTCGCTACCGCGGCCGAGATCTTCGCCGGGAACGACATGATCGTGAAGGTGAAGGAGCCCCAGAAGGTCGAGTGGGAAATGCTCCGCGAGGACCAGATCCTCTTCACCTACCTGCACCTGGCCCCGGACCCCGAGCAGACCAAGGGCCTGATCGCCTCGAAATGCGCCGCCGTGGCCTATGAGACGGTGACGAACGCCCAGGGCGGCCTGCCGCTGCTGGCCCCGATGTCGGAAGTCGCCGGCCGGATCGCCGTCTTCTCGGCGGCCGAGACCCTGCTGAAGCACAACGGCGGCATGGGCCTGCTGTTCTGCGGCGTTCCGGGCGTGGCTCCGGCCCGCGTGCTGGTGCTGGGCGGCGGCGTCGTCGGCCTGAACGCGGCCCGCATGGCCATGGGTCTGGGCGCCGAGGTGGTGGTGCTGGAACGCTCGATCCCGCGCATGGCCTATATCGACGAAGTCACCAACGGCCGCGTGATCACCCGTTACTCCTCGATCGGCGCGATCGAGGAAGAGATCGTCAAGGCGGACGTCGTCATCGGCGCCGTGCTGGTCCCGGGCGCCGAGGCCCCGACCCTGATCAGCAAGGAACAGCTGAAGTCGATGAAGCCGGGCTCGGTTCTGGTCGATGTCGCCATCGACCAGGGCGGCTGCTTCGAGACCAGCCACGCCACGACCCACGAAGACCCGACCTATGTCGTCGAGAACGTGGTCCACTACTGCGTGGCCAACATGCCGGGCGCCGCGCCGCGCACGTCGTCGGAAGCCCTGAACAACGCCACCCTGCCCTTCGGTCTGGCGCTGGCCGACCACGGTCTGGAAGCGCTGAAGAAGAACCCGCACCTGGCGCGCGGCCTGAACGTGCTGAAGGGCGAGATCACCTATCCGGCGGTGGCCGAAGCCATGGGCCTGCCGTGGTCCGACCCGTTCGGCGTCTGGGCCAAGGGCTGAACCCCGGCCCGATCTAGACCAGGATCGAAATGGAGCCGCCCAGGTCGCCCTGGGCGGTTTCTATTTGCCGGTCCAGTTCCGCGACGGTGGCCTTCAGTTCGCGCGCTTCTTCGGGGCCGACCGAACCCTCTTCGCCCGGCGAACGGTCGGCGGCGTTGCGGACCATCGCGCGGATCTGCGCGGCCAGTTTTCGCGCCTCGCCAAGAAACTCCTGATCGGCCCGGGCCTGTTCTGTACGGCGACTGAACTCGGCGGCGCGCGCCTGTTGCTGGTCGATCGCCTGCTGGTAGGGATTGGCGGGCTTGCCGCCGTCCTCTCCGTTCTCGCCATCCTTCTGCGTTTCCGGTGTTCCGGCAGCGCTTGCTTCCGCGCCAGAGCCCGGCTCTGCACTCGCGGCCGCCGCAGTAGCCTCGCCATCAATAGGCGCCTCTGCGGCCGCCGAAGTCCGGGCGACAGAACCGTTCCCAGCCGCGCCTGTACCGCCCGCCGCGGCATATTCCTTCACCGCAGCTCCAAGCTCCCGCGCCAGCTGAGCGGCGAGTCGGGCGGTCCCCTTTGGATCCGCGCTCGCCATCGACTGCACCATCTGCAGGCGCTGCTTGAGTTGCTCAATCTTCTGGCGGGCGAGCGCCTTGCGTTCCTCCGACGCCTCGCTGCGGCGCTTGCTCAACGCCTCCATGGCGGTTCGGGCGTCCCGAATTTTCGCCTCGGCCTGCGCGGCCAGACGCTCCTCGCGCGCCTGATCCGACACCCTGAGCGGCGTCAGCAGATTCATCAGGCTGGAAGCATCGATCTTCACGGGTCGGAGGGTGCCGTGTTGCGCGACACGAGACAAGCTATCGTTGATCGAGATCGTGTGGCGGTATACGGGCTGGCGCGGGGGCGAACATGGCATCTGCCACGACATTTCGGACTGATATTCAGGGACTTCGCGCCATCGCGGTCGCGGGAGTCCTCGTCTTTCATGCGACCTCGGGAAGATGGCTGCCGGGCGGCTTCGCAGGGGTGGATGTCTTCTTCGTCATTTCGGGATTTCTGATCACCCGAATTCTCGTTCAGAGCGCCGGCGACTGGCGCTCGCTTGCCGAATTCTACCAGCGCCGCGCCCGGCGCCTGTTGCCCGCACTCGGCGCCATGCTGATTTTCGTTCTGGCAGCCGGCGCGATTTTGCTTCCCGCTCCCGACTATGCCGCAGTCGCGCGCATGTCTGTCGCCAGCCTCTTCTTCTGGTCGAACATGCTGCTCCTCCGCGCACCGTCCTACTTCGACCTGTCCGGCGACCTGAAACCTCTCCAGCACACCTGGTCGCTCGGAGTAGAGGAGCAATTCTATCTGCTGTTCCCTCTCGCGCTCATGGGCATGAGGATGGTGGTTCGGCGACACCTGACGTCGACCGTCGCGCTTGCCACCGTCGCCTCTCTCGCGATCAGCGTGCTCCTTCTGGCGAGGGGCTATGAGACAATCGCCTTCTACAGTCTGCCCTCGCGTGCGTTCGAGCTGCTGATCGGCGCGTTGCTTGCGTTGAAGGCAGATAGCTTGCCGAACTTCGGGACACTGGGGCGACGCTACGCTTCGCTCGGCGGCCTCGCGATGATCGGCTGCTCGTTCGTGTTGCTTGGACCTGAGGTACCCTTCCCGGGGTTGGCTGCGCTCCTTCCCTGCGCAGGCGCTGCCCTGGTCATTGCCTCCGGCATTGGCCAGCCATCAGCCGGAGGCAGGCTCATCAGCAGCGCGCCCTTCCTGTTCCTCGGGGCGATATCCTACTCTCTCTACTTGTGGCACTGGCCACTGCTCGTCTTCGCACGCTACTGGACAACCGGTCCGCTGGACCTCGCGACCGGTGCGGCCGTCGCTGCCGCATCCATTTTTGCGGCGTGGGCCTCCTGGCGTTTCATTGAGCGCCCCGTCCTCCGGGCCCGTTCAATCCGCTCGGCGCTGACAATCGCCTTCAGCCTCACAAGCCTGGCGCTGGCGGCCGGCCTGGTCATCGTCATGGCTCAGGGAGGAGCCGGACGATTCAGTCCGGCAGCGCAGGCGATGTTTGCGGCCCGGAATGACTACAACTCCCGGCGCGCCGAATGCCATGCCGACTCCCTCAACCCGATCCCCTACCAACGGACGTGCATTTTTGGGGCAGAAGGCTCCCGACCGGCAGTGGCGGTGTGGGGGAATAGCCAAGGGGCGGAACTGACGGTCTCCCTTGGTCACGCCCTGTCCAGACGCGGCGGGGCCGTAAGGCAGATCACCGCCTCCGCCTGCCCCCCCACCATCGGCTATGCACCACCGGACCAGCGCTACTGCGGACCTTACAATGATGCGATGCTTGCCGGGCTCAGCGCCGACCCGGCCATCGATCATGTCATCCTCGTCGCACGATATGACGGTCGAGAACAGGAAGCTGCCGCGCTTGTTGGCGGACTGGAACGCTCCGTTGCAGGTCTGATGGCGGCCGGGAAACACGTCACGCTCGTTGGACCACTTCCAACCCAGGACTTCGACCCTCCGTCGGCATTGGGGCTGCGAGTATCACAAGGTCGGAATCCCGGCGCCTGGGGGCTGACAGAAAAGAGCTACCGACTGAGAAATGCGGCCTTCCTCAGATCGCTGCCCGCCATGGCCCACCGCCACGGCGCGAACTATCTCGATCCGCGCCCCCTGCTATGCGGAGAGGGCCTGTGCCCGGCCTGGCGCGATGGAGCCGGAGTCCTGTATTTCGATGCCATCCATCTGTCGGTGTCGGGAGCCGACGTTCTGGTCCCGGCCTTGCTCCACCAGATCGATGCCGCATATCCGCCTGTAAATCGCACCGCGGTTGGGTCATAAGCCCGGCATGAAGTTCCTCGATCAGGCCAAGATCTATATCCGCAGCGGCAATGGCGGCGGCGGCTCCGTGTCGTTCCGACGCGAGAAATTCATTCCGAACGGCGGGCCGGACGGCGGCGACGGCGGCAAGGGCGGCGACGTCTGGATCACGGCCATGGACGGCCTGAACACCCTGATCGACTTCCGCTACCAGCAGCATTTCAAGGCCCAGACCGGCCACCACGGTCAGGGCCGCCAGATGCACGGCGGCAAGGGCGAGGACGTGATCCTGAAGGTCCCGGTCGGCACCCAGGTGCTGGACGAGGACAAGGAGACCGTCCTTCTCGACATGGACCACGCCGGCATGACCGAGCTGCTGCTGCGCGGCGGCAACGGCGGCTGGGGCAATACCCGGTTCAAGGGCCCGCAAAACCAGGCGCCGACCTATGCCAACCCGGGGCAGGAAGGGCAGGAGCGCTGGATATGGCTGCGCCTGAAGCTGATCGCCGACATCGGTCTGGCCGGCCTGCCGAATGCGGGCAAGTCGACCTTCCTGTCAGCGGCCTCGGCGGCCAAGCCCAAGATCGCCGACTATCCGTTCACCACCCTGACGCCCAACCTGGGCATGGTGGATCTGAGCCCGTCCGAGAGGTTCGTGATCGCCGACATCCCCGGCCTGATCGAGGGTGCTTCGGAAGGCGCCGGGCTGGGCACGCGCTTCCTCGGCCACGTCGAGCGGTCGGCCTCGTTGATCCACCTGATCGACGGCACGCAGGAGGATGTGGTCGAGGCCTACCGCATCATCCGCGGCGAACTGGACGCCTATGGCGAGGGACTGTCGGACAAGGCCGAGATCCTGGCCCTGAACAAGATCGACGCCCTGTCCCCGGAAGAGCGCGAGGAGAAGGCCGCCGCGCTGGAGGCAGTCGCCGGCCGACGCCCCATGCTGGTTTCGGGCGTGTCGGGCGAAGGGGTGACGGAACTGCTGCGCGCGGCCTGGAACGAGGTCCGCAAGACGCGCGGCGAGCTGTCGCCGTTCGAGCAGTCGGACGATGACGAGGGCCAGGAAACGCCGGGCGGCTGGCAGCCTTGATTTCGACGCGAAGCGACACACCTACTCCCGTGTAACGGGAGGGTTTCAAATGCTTCGCGTCGCCTTGATCGCCACAGTCGCCCTGATGGCTGCAGGCTTCCAGTCCGTTCCTGCCGGCGCGCAGCTGCCACCCGAGCTCATCCCCTTGGCCGAGGATGTCGAGGCGGCTTCCAGCTTTGATTACATGGCGCTGAAGGCATCGGGGGCCGATCTCGGCGCGATGTCGGTGGCGTTGCACCGGCGCACGATGGTGGAAGGCGGCCCGCGCCGCTGTCTGACCGAGGCCGAGGCCGTCCTCCAGGAGAACCTCGCCGCAGCCGCGCAGGCTGCGGATCAGGCGAGCTTCGACGATGACCGTGCCGCCGCTTCGGAAGCCTGGGGCAAATGGCTGCTGTTCGTCGAGGGCATGGAGAACGGACAGGTCTCGACCGAGGAGCCTTTCAAATGGGCTTCCGACCGATACGTGCGCGCAGCTGCCGACACCAACCCCCGTGCACGGGAGCTGGAGCGCCGGGCGGCCCGGGACCAGTTGCACCGTCACGCCTTTGACGCCGGCGCCCAGGTCTGGGGCGAGGTCAGCCCTGCCGCCAACGCCCGCCTGATGAGCCGCCTTGGGCGCGCGACCTGCATCACCGACAAGGACAACACCGAATGGCTGAAGGCCGACGTCGCCGCCAACGGCTGGTTCACCCGCAGCGCCACCGGTGAGCGGGCTTCCAGCTCGGCTTGGCTGATGGCCCAGCACGCGGACAACGACCGCGACTTCCAGCGCCATGTGCTGGCCCTGATGGAACCGCTGGTGGAACAGGGCGAGGTGTCGGGCGGCAACTACGGCTATCTGTTCGACCGCATCGCCGTGGCCGAGAACCGACCCCAGCGGTACGGCACCCAGGGTCGCTGCACCGCTCCGGGCGTCTGGGAGCCCTTTCCACTGGAGAGTCCTGACCGCGTCGATGCCCTGCGCGAGGAGGCCGACATCGCCGGCACGCTGGCGGAGTATACAGCGCTGGTGAAACGCCACTGCGACAGCTTCACGGGCTGACGGAACGGTCCGCGTGCGGAATGCTGGCGAGGCGGGTTCCGGCGTGTTAGGGCACGGCTGAGCAAAAGTCGCGCGAGCCCGCCTTGTCCTTCTTCCATGCCGGTCCCGCGCCGAGAGCCTTCGGACCCCGCAGGGGCGCCCTGCGCGACGGGCTGGACCTGTCGCCGGGCATGGCGGTCGGACTGTTCGGCGGCTCGTTCAATCCCGCGCACGACGGTCACGCCCATGTCGCCGAGACGGCCATGCGGCGGCTGGGGCTGGACCGGGTGGTCTGGCTGGTCTCGCCACAGAACCCGCTGAAGGACGCCCGCGAAAGCGCGCCGCTGGCCGAGCGGATGGCCTCGGCAGAGCAGGCGGCACGACTGGCGGCATCGGGTCCGGCGATGATCATCTCGGACGTCGAGACGCGGATGGGCACGCAGTGGACCATCGACACCCTCAGGATGCTGGTGGCCCGCCACCCCGGCGTGCGGTTCGTATGGCTGATGGGGTCGGACAATCTGGCCAGCTTCCACCGCTGGAGGGGCTGGACCGACATCATGCGGCTGATGCCGATGGCCGTGATCGCCCGGCCGGGCTCGCTTCTGGATAGCCGGACCGCGCCCGCGGCCGCCCGGTTCGCGGGGGCACGGGTGTCCGCCGACAAGGCGAAACTGCTTCCCGATCTGGAGGCGCCGGCCTGGACCTATCTGACCGCGCCGCTGAACCATCGCTCCTCGACAGCCCTGCGACAGGCGGCGCGCAAGGGCGGCGCGTGACGGCAGGGGCCGTCTGTGGTAGACTGCCGCTTTAGTAGCCTCTCTGGAGCCCTCCGCTGACCCCCTCTACCGCGTACGACGCGCAAGACGACGCCGTTTCGAACACCGCCCATGAGATGGAAGAGTTCGAACCGCTCCGCTCGGAAGACGGTCCGCAGGCTCCCCTCCCCGTCGGCTCCACCGATCTCGAAAACGCCATTCTGGCCAAGCTCGATGACGACAAGGCGCAGGACATCGTCCTGATCGACCTGCGCGGCAAGAGCCCGATGTCCGACGCCATGATCGTGGCCTCGGGCCGCTCGCACCGTCACGTCGGTGCCCTGGCCGACCACCTCCAGCGTCTGATGAAGGATCACGGCCTTGGCCGTGTGAAGGTCTCGGGCCTGCCGCACTGCGACTGGGTTCTGCTGGATGCAGGCGACGTGATCGTCCACCTGTTCCGCCCGGAAGTGCGCACCTTCTACAACATCGAGAAGATCTGGTCGGTCGAGAGCGGTCACCGCACCGACAGTCGCGCCTGATCCGCTGATCGCCGGATGAAGCTGGGCGTCATCGCCATCGGCAAGCCCGGTCGAGGACCCGAGGCCACACTGGCCGCCGACTATGCCGAGCGCGCGACCCTGGCCGGGCGGGCGCTCGGGCTCGGTCCGCTCGAACTCATCGATCTGGAACCGCGCAAGCCGGGCAAGGCGCCGGAAGGCGAGCTGATCCTGAAGGCGGCCGAAGGCGCTCACCTGATCGCCTGCGACGAGCGGGGCAAGACCTACTCGAGCCGCGCCTTCGCCGACCACATCGCCACGCTGAGGGATCGGGGCGAGCGCAAGCTGGTCTTCGCCATCGGCGGCGCGGACGGACTGGACGAGAGCGTGCGGGCGGCGGCCTCCTCGACCCTGGCCTTCGGGCCGCAGACCTGGCCGCACGCCCTGGCCCGCGCGATGCTGGCCGAGCAGCTGTATCGGGCCGTGACCATTCTGGCCGGATCGCCCTATCATCGGGACTGATGCGGCTCGCCCTCCCTGTCATTCTGGCTGGCCTGATAGCCCTGCCCGTCGCCGCCGCGGCGCCGCAGGAGCGCGATGTCGCGCGCCTGCAGGCCGAGTATCGGGACGAGAGCGCCCGCGCCCGTCGCCTGAGAGCCGAGGCCGATCAGGCCGCGCATGAGATCGCCGATCTCGATCGCCAACTGGCGTCCCTGCGCGCAGCGGTCGGACAGGACGACGCCCTGATCGCCGGCCAGCGCGCCCGTCTGCGCGAACTGGGCCAGAGGGAGGCGGGTCTGGTGGCCGAGATGTCGCGCAATCAGGGCAAGCAGTCGCGGCTGCTCTCGGCCCTGCAGATGATGTCGCGCAAGCCGCCGCCGCCCCTGCTGGTGCCGTCGGACAAGGCGGTCGACACGGTGCGGGCCAGCATCCTGCTTCGCGCCATCACGCCGGAGCTTCAGGCGCGCGCGAACGGGCTGTCGAACCGGCAAGCCGAGATCGTTCGCATCCGCCGGCTGGCCGCCCTGAACAGCGAACAGCTGTTCACGACCGAGAGCGCGCGCGGCGACCGGCGGGCGGAGATGGAGAATCTGTCAGCACGCAAGGCGGCGCTCCAGTCGGTACTGGTCGCCGAGGCCCGGGCCGCGGAGCGGGCAGCGCGAACGCTGGAGTCGCGCCTGCGCAGTCTGGGGGCCGCCGTTCCTGTGGCGGACGTCGAGGTCGAAACGACCGCGGCCCGTCTGCCGGCCGGACGGAACCGGCTGACGCCGCCTGTATCCGGCGCGCCCTCTGCCCGCTTCGGCGGACGTTCCTCGGGATGGCGCTGGCGCGCAGACGGGGTCGAGGCGGTCGCGCCGGCCGCCGGCCGCGTCGTCCACGTCGGCCCGCTGTCGGGCTGGGGCCAAGTGGTGATCCTCGATCTGGGACCGGGCTGGCGCGCCGTGGTCGCGGGGCTGGATGATGTGTCGGTCGAGGAAGGCGCGCGCGTTGCGGATGGGCAGGCGCTGGGCCGTTCGGCGCAGGACGGCGAGGTCTATTTCGAGCTGCGCCGCGAGGAACGACCGGTCGACCCGTCGCCGTGGCTGCGCTGATCGCAAAGGTCGGGACCTGTCAGGCGAAATCGCTTCCCAAGCCCTGATGACGCTGATTTTATCGGCGGATCACCGCTCGGCCACGATTTGGACGCGGGCGGATCGACACTGACGATATGGGTCGACCCGACCCGCCGAAAGAAGACGAATGCGCAAGTTGCTGATGATCGGCGCCGCCGCCGCCACCGTGATCGGACTGGGAGCGGCCACCGCCGCCGGACAGACCCCGCGGAATGAGGCCTTCCGCATGATCGCCCTGTTCGGCGACGTTCTGGGCATCGTCGAGCAGGCCTATGTGGTGCCGGTCGACGACAAGAAGCTGATCGAGGCCGCCCTGCAGGGCATGATGGGCGCGCTCGATCCGCATTCGGACTATCTGGCGCCCGAGGGCTACGGCCAGCTGCGCGAGCGGACGGAGGGTCACTACTCGGGCGTGGGCCTGACCATCTCTTCGGACGGCGGCCTGGTGAAGGTCATCTCGCCGATGGACGGCGGCCCGGCGGCGCGCGCGGGCGTGCAGGCCGGCGACGTCATCTCGTCGATCGAGGGTCAGAACGCCTCCGGCCTGAGCGTCAGCCAGGTGTCCGAAAAGCTGCGCGGCGCCGTCGGCACCTCGATCAAGGTCACCTTCCTGCGTGACGGCGAGGAGCCGCGCGAGGTCACCCTGACCCGCGAAGTCATCCGCATCGAATCCGTGACCGGGCGCATCGAGGGCGAGTTCGCCTATCTGCGCGTCTCGGCCTTCAACGAGAACACCGGCCGCGAGCTGACCGAGACCATCGAGCGCCTGAAGCGCGAGAACCCGGCGATCAAGGGCTATGTCCTCGACCTGCGCAATAACGGCGGCGGTCTGCTGGACGCGGCCATCGCCGTGTCGGACGCCTTCCTCGAGCGCGGCGAGATCGTCAGCCAGCGCGGCCGCAAGCCGGACCAGATCCAGCGCTATTCGGCCACTCGCGGCGACCTGACCGGCGGCCTGCCTGTGGTCGTGCTGATCAACTACGGCTCGGCCTCGGCCTCGGAGATCGTGGCCGGCGCCTTGAAGGACCACGAGCGCGCGACGATCGTGGGCCTGACCAGCTTCGGCAAGGGCTCGGTCCAGACCGTGATTCCGCTGCGCAATGGCGCGGACGGCGCCCTGTCGATCACCACGGCGCGCTACTACACGCCGTCGGGCGCCTCGATCCAGAAGGTCGGCATCGAGCCGGACCTGGAGGTCGCCCGCTCGGCCGCCGAGGCGCGGATCGTCTCGCGGTCCAGCTTCGTCTATTCGGAGGCCGCCTACGCAACCGCGCTGGACGCCTCGATCGGCGCCGAACGCAAGGGGCCGCACACGCCGCACGAGGCTCCGGGCGAGGATTACGACACGGACAAGGACTATCAGCTGGAGCGGGCGCTGGACGTGCTGCGCGCCGGCGGCGTCCTGACCCGTCTGGCCGCCGCGCCGGAAGGCATCGTCGTCACCGACCCCAATGCCATCGTGGTGGCCGCCAACGCCGCGGAGCCCGAAGGCGGCGAGTGACGCCAACATGGATAACAGTGCGTTAGGCTTTCTTAACCGACGCCCGTCAGTGTGAGCGCGAGGGAGTCCGTGGCCACGGACTCCAACGAGCCGCCCTGACCCATGTTCGCAAAGCGCCAGTCCGTTCTCGCCGCCACCGCCGGAGCTCCTCCGGAGAAGGCGTCTTTCCGCGACCGTCTGTCGGTCGTGGGACGCTATGTGCGCAAGCCACCGGTTGCGGTGTCACTGGCCGGTGTCCTGCTGATCGCCGCCGCCGCCCTGTTCGTCACGGTTCTGGGTGACCCGCGCGCCGGCGCGCCCTCGGCCAGGGTCGCGCTCAAGCGCAACGCGCCCGCCAGCGCCGGCGAGCCGATCCCGACCGGCCTTGAAGCCTTCACGCTCGGCGCCGGCGGCCTGTACGCCGACCTTTCCGCCGATGGCGATCCTGCGCTGAACGGCGAAGCCATCCTGACCCTGCCGGATGGCGCGGTCGTCTCGGGCGAGGGCGCCGCCGTGACCGCGCCGCGCGTCGCCGCCCGCCCCCTCACCGCGGCGCCCATCGCCGGCCTGCACCAGCCGGGCCCCGACGGCCCTCTGCCCCGCATCGCGCCCGACGGCCGCGTCCCGGCCCAGGCCTATGCCCGCCCCTTCGTCTCGGACGGCCGCCCGCGCATCGCCCTGGTCGTCGGCGGTCTGGGCCTGAACGCCGCGACGACGCGGGCCGCCATCGAACGCCTGCCGGCCGAGGTGACGCTGAGCTTCGTCCCCTATGCCGAGGGTCTGCAGGGCTGGATCGATCTGGCCCGCGCACAGGGCCACGAGGTGATGATCGAGATCCCGATGGAGCCGACCGGCTATCCGTCGACCGACCCCGGCCCCTACACCCTGCTGGCCTCGTCGGAGCCGGCCGAGATCCAGGCGCGCATGAACTGGCTGCTGAGCCGCGCCACCGGCTATTTCGGCGTGACCAACTATCTGGGCGACCGCTTCGCCGGTTCGGAAGCGGGCATGTCGTCCTTCATGGCGACCCTGCGGGCCAAGGGCATCGCCTTCCTCGACGACGGCTCCATGAGCCGCAAGCCCGGCGCATGGGCTCGCGCGAGCGCCAACCGCATCATCGACGAGGAACAGTCGGCCGCCGCCATCGTCGGTCAGCTGAACGCGCTCGAGGCTCTGGCGAAAGCCCGCGGCCAGTCATTCGGCACGGGCTTCAGCTATCCGGTGACGGTCGAGGCCATCGCCCGCTGGACCGCCGGTCTGGACGCCCGCGGCATCCAGCTGGCCCCGGCGTCGGCGATGACGCAAAGGCCGGGAAGATAGGTTGGAGGGACTAGGTTCTAGGGGCTAGGGGCTCGGGCGAGGTCTTCTGGCTCCTAACCTCTGCGTCTTTCTTCCCTAGAACCTAACCCCTAGAACCTAGCCCCTATGAGAGACCTCTCGAACTACCGCCCCAACGTCGGCGTCGTGCTGTTCCATCCGGACGGACGCGTCTGGTACGGGCGGCGCGCGGGGACGCCGGGACCGTATAACTGGCAGTTCCCGCAGGGCGGGGTCGATGAAGGCGAGGACTATGAAGCCGCCGCCCGACGCGAGCTGGCCGAGGAAACCGGCGTCACCTCGGCCGAACTGATCGGCGAGATCCAGCAGTGGGTCGCCTATGACTTCCCGGCCGATTACGGCGGGTCAAAACAGGCGCGCGGCTGGAAGGGGCAGAAACAGCGCTGGTTCGCCTTCCGCTTTACCGGCGAGGAAGCCGAGATCGACCTCGAACAGCACGAGGAGATCGAGTTCGACGCCTGGCGCTGGGGACGGTTGGACGAGGCGCCGGACCTGATCGTGCCATTCAAGCGCGAGGCCTATGAGCAGGTCGTCTCGACCTTCGCGGCCCTGCTGATCTAGCGAACGCGGGCCAGCTGCCAGCGACTGGTCTCGTCGGCGCCATAGGCGTGGAAGGTGTCGGTGCGCGTCATGCGGTTGCCGTCGCGTCGTATTGACATGGCGCGGATGTAGGGGCCGTCCCCGGTCGGCGGATTGACCGCTGACCTGAATGTGAACGCCAGCTCGCCGTCTGTGGCGGATGTCAGCGACATGGTCGGATGGCTACCCAAAGCTGAGTAGCGGGTCGCGATCAGCCTTTCACCCTCCATCAGGAAGACCGTGATGCTCTGCTGCCCGTTCGATCCGGTCCAGGTTTCGACCACGACCTTGTCACTCGACATCGTGCGGTAGTTCAGCGTGAAGGGGCGTGGTCGGCCGACCTCGCGCCAATCGCCGCGCATGGCCTTCAGGCTCTCGAAGGCCGCCCGGTCCGGCGAGGTCTGGGGCGATGTCGCCGCCACAGTCAGGGCGGCCATCATGGCGATGATCGTCAGCATGCTCGGACTCCCACTGGCGCGGTCCGATGACCGCCCGGACAGGATTCGCCCGGACGGCCGATGCTGGACGCTCTACGAGGGGCTCCGGTCGTGCCGTCGCCGCTTGGTCGCGCTAGTGGGCCTCTCCACCCGGCGCCAGGCGGAACAGGATGAGTCCCGAAACCACCAGAACCGCCGCAAGGATGCGCAGGACGCTGAGCTGCTCGCCCAGCAGGACCACGCCGACGATGAAGGCCCCGACGGCGCCGATACCCGTCCACATGACATAGGCCGTGCCCATCGGCAGGCTCTTCATCGACCAGGACAGCAGGGCGAAGCTGATGGCCATGAAGCCGATGGTGGCCACGCTGGGCCACAGGCGGGTGAAGCCGTGCGACTGCTTCATGAAATAGGCCCAGACGATCTCGAACAGGCCGGCGATGATGAGAGAAACCCAGGCCATGGAATACGGCCCTCCTTGCAAAGGGCCGGGCCGTCCCGGACTTGGCCCGCGATGCGGGGCGAGGACGTGGCCTCGTCTTGCACGGGCTATCTAGGGCGCCCGGCGTGGGGGTCAAGAGAGGGACTAGGGAATAGGGATTAGGGATCAGGGACCAGGGGTGATTAGGATCGAGATTGGCGAGCGTTCGCCGGCCAGCTCCCTAATCCCTAATCCCCCGAACCTAATCCCTCTCTTCGCGGCCCAAGAAAAAGCCCCGGCCAGCGGAGCTGACCGGGGCTTTTTGACTGGAGCACGACTGCCTCAGGCGGCGGTCAGTTCCGAGGCCTTCTCGGCCAGGATGGTGAGGCCGGCCGGGGTGACGTCGGCGAAGCCGCCGTGCACCTCGAACAGGCGACGGCTGGAGCCGTCGATCACGGTGACCACGCCTTCGCGCAGGGCGGTCATGAACGGGGCATGGTTGGGCAGAACGCCGAAGTCGCCTTCGACGCCCGGCGCGTCCACCTGATCCACGAGGCCCGAGAAGACCTCGCGTTCAGGCGACACCAGCGAGAAGCTGAGCTTGCCGGCCATGACTTAGGCTTCCGCAGCCATCTTCTGGGCCTTCTCGACGGCTTCCTCGATGGAGCCGACCATGTAGAAGGCCGCTTCCGGCAGGTGGTCGTACTCACCGGCCACGATGCCCTTGAACGAGCGGATCGTGTCGGCCAGCTCGACGAACTTGCCCGGCGAGTTGGTGAACTGCTCGGCCACGAAGAACGGCTGCGACAGGAAGCGCTGGATCTTGCGGGCGCGGGCCACGATCAGCTTGTCCTCTTCCGACAGCTCGTCCATGCCCAGGATGGCGATGATGTCCTTCAGGGCCTTGTACTGCTGCAGCACTTCCTGGACCGAACGGGCGGTCGTGTAGTGCTCCTCGCCGATGACCAGCGGGTCCATGATCCGCGAGGTCGAGTCCAGCGGGTCCACGGCCGGGAAGATGGCCTGGGCGGCGATGTCACGCGACAGAACGGTCTTGGCGTCCAGGTGGGCAAACGAGGCGGCCGGAGCCGGGTCGGTCAGGTCGTCGGCCGGAACGTAGATGGCCTGGATCGAGGTGATCGAGCCCTTCTTCGTCGAGGTAATGCGCTCCTGCAGGTTGCCCATCTCGGTGGCCAGCGTCGGCTGATAGCCCACGGCCGACGGGATGCGGCCCAGCAGAGCCGACATTTCCGAACCGGCTTGCGTGAAGCGGAAGATGTTATCGACGAACAGCAGCACGTCCTTGCCTTCCTCGTCGCGGAAGTACTCGGCCTGGGCCAGGCCGGTCAGGGCGACGCGGGCGCGGGCGCCGGGCGGCTCGTTCATCTGGCCGTACACGAGGGCGCATTTGGAGCCTTCGGTCGAGCCGTCGTTCTTGGTCGGGTCCACGTTCACGTTGGACTCGATCATCTCGTGATACAGGTCGTTGCCTTCGCGGGTGCGTTCACCCACGCCGGCCAGAACCGAGTAACCGCCGTAGGCCTTGGCGATGTTGTTGATCAGTTCCTGCATGGTCACGGTCTTGCCCACGCCGGCGCCGCCGAACAGGCCGGTCTTGCCGCCCTTGGTGTAGGGGCACATCAGGTCGATGACCTTGATGCCGGTGACCAGGATTTCCGACGACGTCGACTGCTCTTCAAACGAAGGCGCGTCGCGGTGGATCGGACGGTACATGGTGGTCTTGATCGGGCCCTGCTCGTCGATCGGCTGGCCGACGACGTTCATGATGCGCCCCAGGGTGCCCGGACCGACCGGAGCCATGATCGACGAACCGGTGTCCGACACCGGCTGACCGCGGGTCAGGCCCTCGGTGGTGTCCATGGCGATGGTGCGGACCATGTTCTCGCCGAGGTGCTGGGCGACTTCCAGAACCAGGGTGAAGGGCTCGCCCGTCTTCTGGTCGACGTTCTGCGTCTCCAGGGCGTTCAGGATGGCCGGCAGGTGACCGTCGAACTCAACGTCGACGACGGCGCCGATGACCTGGGCGATGCGGCCCGAGGCGCCGGCGGCGGCGGCCTTCGGAGCAACGGTCTTCTTGGCGGCGGCCGGAGCCTTCGGCGCGGCGGGCTTCTTGGCGGCGGGTTTCTTGGGGGCGGCGGTGTCGGTCATCGGTTCGTTCCGTTCGGAAGGTCTTGTCTGTGCGGGGGTCGGATCAGAGCGCTTCAGCGCCCGCGATGATCTCGATCAGTTCGGTGGTGATCTGGGCCTGGCGCTTGCGGTTGTATTGCAGCGTGAGGCTGTTGATCAGGTCGCCCGCGTTACGGGTGGCGTTGTCCATGGCGCCCATCTGCGCGCCGAAGAAGCTGGCTTGGTTCTCGTAGAGGGCGGCGAGGATCTGCGTCGTGACGTTGCGCGGCAGCAGCGTCTCGAGGATTTCCTCTTCCGACGGCTCGTACTCATACACGGCGCCGTTCAGGTCGATCGGGGCGGCGTCGCCGTCGATGACCGCCGGGATCAGCTGACGCGGGGTCGGGACCTGCGAGATGACCGACTGGAAGCGGCTGTAGAACAGGGTCACGACGTCGGCGCGGCCCTCCTCGAACTCTTCCGCGATCAGGGCGGCGATCGGCTCGGCCGCAGCCATGCCGATGACCTTGTGATCGCTCAGCTCGAACGTGCGGATCAGCTTGTCGCCGTACAGACGGCTCAGGCCGTCGCGAACCTTGCGGCCCACGGCGATGATCCGGACATCCTTGCCGGCCGACAGCAGGCCGTTGATGCGCTCGCGAGCGGCGCGGATGACGTTGGTGTTGAAACCACCCGCCAGACCCTTGTCGCCGGTGGCGACGACGACGAGGTGCTTCTGGTCCGAGCCGGTGCCGGCCAGCAGCTTGGGCGCGCCGTCGCCGGACACGCCGGCCGCCAGGTTGGCGATCACCGCGGCCATCTTCTTCGCGTAGGGGCGGGCGCTTTCGGCCTGATCCTGGGCGCGCTTCAGCTTGGCCGCCGCGACCATGTTCAGGGCTTTCGTGATCTTCTGCGTGGACTTCACGCTGTCGATCCGATTGCGCATTTCCTTGAGGCTGGCCATCCGGCGCTACTCTCTCGCTATCCGGTCAGGGTCTCAGGCGAAGGTCTTGGTGAAGGCTTCCAGCACCGACTTCAGCTCGGTCTCGAGCTCGGCGGTCAGGTCCTTCTTCGTGCGGATGCCTTCCAGCAGGCCCGGGTTCGACGCCTTGATGCGGGCCAGCAGCTCGCTTTCGAAGCGACCGATGTCCGACACGGCGACGCCGTCCAGGTAACCGCGGGTGCCGGCGTAAACCGACACGACCTGCTCTTCCATGGTCAACGGCGAGTACTGCGGTTGCTTCAGCAGCTCGGTCAGACGGGCGCCACGGGCCAGCAGCTTCTGGGTCGAGGCGTCGAGATCCGAACCGAACTTGGCGAAGGCGGCCATCTCACGATACTGGGCCAGCTCGCCCTTGATGGTGCCGGCGACCTTCTTCATCGCCTTGGTCTGGGCCGACGAGCCCACGCGCGACACCGAGATGCCGACGTTCACGGCCGGACGGATGCCTTGGTAGAACAGGTCCGATTCTAGGAAGATCTGGCCGTCGGTGATCGAGATCACGTTGGTCGGGATGTAGGCCGACACGTCGTTGGCCTGGGTTTCGATCAGCGGCAGGGCGGTCATCGAGCCCGAGCCGTAGTCGGCGTTCAGCTTGGCCGAACGCTCCAGCAGGCGCGAGTGCAGGTAGAAGACGTCGCCCGGATAGGCTTCACGGCCCGGCGGACGGCGCAGCAGCAGCGACATCTGACGGTAGGCGACGGCCTGCTTCGACAGATCGTCATAGACGATCAGGGCGTGCATGCCGTTGTCGCGGAAGAACTCGCCCATGGCGGTGCCGGCGAACGGAGCCAGGAACTGCAGCGGGGCCGGTTCCGAGGCGGTGCAGGCCACGACGATGGTGTAGTCCAGAGCGCCCGACTCCTCGAGCGTCTTCACGATCTGGGCGACGGTCGAACGCTTCTGACCGATAGCCACGTAGATGCAGTACAGCTTGGCCGACTCGTCGTCGGTGGCGTTGACCGACTTCTGGTTCAGGATGGTGTCGATGGCGACGGCGGTCTTGCCGACCTGACGGTCACCGATGATCAACTCGCGCTGGCCGCGGCCGACGGGGATCAGGGTGTCGATGGCCTTCAGGCCGGTCTGCATCGGCTCGTGCACCGACTTGCGCGGGATGATGCCCGGAGCCTTCACGTCCACGCGGCGGCGCTCGTTCGAGACGATCGGGCCCTTGCCGTCGATCGGCTCGCCCAGCGGGTTCACAACGCGGCCCAGCAGACCCTTGCCGACCGGCACGTCCACGATCTCGCCGAGGCGACGGACTTCATCGCCTTCCGCGATGGCCGAGTCGGAACCGAAGATCACGACACCCACGTTGTCGCGCTCGAGGTTCAGGGCCATGCCCTTCACGCCGGCCTTCGGGAACTCGACCATTTCACCGGCCTGGACGTTGTCCAGACCGTGGATGCGGGCGATGCCGTCGCCGACCGACAGCACCTGGCCGACGTCCGAGACGTCGGCTTCAACGCCGAAGTTGGCGATCTGCGACTTGAGGATGGCCGAGATTTCGGCGGCGCGGATGTCCATTTGGATCTCTCTGTCTTCGTCTCTTGATGCGCGGGTGAGGCGCCGTATCGGGTTAGGCGCGCTTCAGCGCGAACTTCATCTGGTCGAGCTTGGTCTTCAGCGAGGCGTCGAACAGCTTCGAGCCCACCTTGACCTTCAGGCCGCCCAGGATCGACGGATCGACCCGGGTCGTCAGTTCGGGATCCTTGCCCAGCGAGGCGCGCAGGCTGGTCTGGATCGACTTCAGCTGGGCGGCGGTCAGCGCCTGGGCCGACACCACCTCGGCGGCGACCAGACCCGTCTTCTTCGCATACAGCGTCTCGAAGGCGGCGATCGTGGAGGTCAGGTCGCGGGCGCGGCCGTTCTGGGCCAGCAGACCGAGAAAGTTGCGGGTCACGCCGTTGAACTTCGCCTTGTCGGCGATGGCGACCAGACCTTTGGTCTGATCTTCCGAGGTCATGACCGGCGAGGTGGCCAGGCGGCGCAGATCCGCGCTCTCGATCCAGGCGGCGCGCAGGGACTTCAGGTCCGCGCGCACGGCGTCCAGCGCGCCATTTTCGTCTGCCAGGTCGAACAGCGCTTGTGCATAGCGCTCACCGACTTCCGTCGTTCTGAAATCGTCAGCCACTTATAAGGTCCGCGCGGGTTAGCGTTCGGGTTGAGGCCGGTCGCGTTACCGCACCGACCAAAGGCTTGAAATGCTTGAAGAAAGCACTTTGGGGACGCGTTCAATAACGCGCCCTCCGGCTCAGCCGGGCGCCTGATAGCACCCCTGCCCCCGCATCGCAACCGAGACAGGCCGCCGCATCACGCCACATTGCGACGCCTGCAACCGCCCCGCTACACAGGGCATTCAACGGCAAGCCCACAGGAGCGCCACCCCCCGATGTTCGACTTCACCCCTCTTCTGAACGACCCGACCGCCTGGGCGGCTCTGATCACCCTGGTGGTGATGGAGGTGGTTCTGGGCATCGACAACCTGATCTTCATCTCGATCCTGTCGAACAAGCTGCCCCCCGAACATCGTCAGCGCACGCGTCGGATCGGCATCGGTCTGGCCCTGATCATGCGCCTCGGCCTGCTGGCCACCATCGGCTGGATCGTCGGCCTGACAGCGCCGGTCTTCGATCTGGGCATCCAGGGCGCCGTAAACAGCCACGGCGAACCGAGCTTCGACACTGCCTTCAGCTGGCGCGACCTGATCCTGATCGCCGGCGGCCTGTTCCTGCTGTGGAAGGCCACCAAGGAGATCCACCACGCCACGGACACGACGCCGTCCCACGCCCTTCTGGAGAAGGACAAGAAGGACGTCGTGATCAACAACGTCGGATCGGCCATCTTCCAGATCATCTTGCTGGACCTGGTGTTCTCGATCGACTCGATCCTGACCGCCGTCGGCATGACCGACCATGTCGTGGTCATGATGATCGCCGTCGTCTTCGCCGTTCTGGTGATGCTGCTGGCCGCCGACCCGCTGGCCGAGTTCATCGACAAGAACCCGACCGTCGTGATGCTGGCGCTGGGCTTCCTGCTGATGATTGGCGCGGTCCTGATCGCCGACGGCTTCGGCGTGCACGTGCCGAAGGGTTACATCTATGCAGCGATGGCGTTCTCGGCGATGGTCGAGGGTCTGAACATGCTGTCCCGGAACTCCTCGGCCAAGAAACGAGCCGCCGAGGAGGCCCATCAGGCCCAGCTCAACAAGGCCGAGACGGCCGAACCCGGAGTCTGATCCATGCGCATGGCGGCGGTTGGAGTAGCCCTGCTGTTCCTGCCGATGGCGGCGGTCGCCCAGACCGCCGCCCCGCCTGCTCAGGCTCCGGCACAGGCCCAGGCTGCCGTTCCCGTCCATGGGTTCGAGGTGGTTCGTGTCTGGCCGCATGATCGCGAGGCCTTCACCCAGGGCCTCGTCTGGCGCGACGGCGCCTTCATCGAGAGCACCGGCCGCTATCCCTCCTCCGTCCGGCACGTCCGGCTCGAGGACGGGGTGGCGACGCGGGTCCAGACCCTGTCGCTGGAACATTTCGGCGAGGGTCTCACCGAGCTGAACGGCAAGGTCTTCAGCCTGACGTGGCAAGGCGGCAAGGGCTTCATCTGGAACGCCGCCGACCTGAACCGCGTCGGCGAGTTCGACTACGAGGGCGAGGGGTGGGGCCTGACCACCGACGGGACCCGGCTGATCCTGTCCGACGGCACCGATCGTCTTCGCTTCATCGACCCTGACACCCTGACCGAGTCCGGCTTCGTGCCCGTCACCATCGGCGGACGTCGCCTGACCCGGCTGAACGAGCTGGAATGGATCGATGGGGAAGTCTGGGCCAACGTCTGGCAGACCGACTTCATCGTCCGCATTGATCCGGCCACCGGCGTGGTGAAAAGCGTGGTCGACCTGCGCACCCTGATGCCGGACCGGACCGGCATGGATCCGGCCGACGACGTGCTGAACGGCATCGCCTGGGATGCGGAGGGGCGCCGGCTGTTCGTCACCGGCAAGCGGTGGCCGTCCGTTTTCGAGATCCGGGTGACGGGGCCGCAGTAAGACGTCGCGCTCAAGCAGCGAGGCGCTGCGCGGCGAGCGTCAGCGCCCCTACAGGAAACTGTACGGGTCGACGTCCACGTTCAGGCGAACCGACGCGGGCACCTTCACGCGACTGAGCCAGACGCGCAGGAAACCCTGCAGGTCGACGTCCCGATCCGCGCGCACCAGCAGGCGCTTGCGGCGGCGTCCGCGCACCAGCGCCAGAGGAGCGTCGGCGGGACCATAGACTTCCAGACGCTCGGCGTTCGGGATGGCCTCGGCCAGCTCGCGCGCGGTCTTTTCGACGGCCATGGCGTTCTCGCTGGACAGGATCAGGGCGGCCAGCCGGCCGTAAGGCGGCAGGGAGGCCGCCTCGCGCTCGGCCATCTCGGCCTCGACGAAGGCGTCGCGGTCACCCGCCGCCAGCGCCTGAAGGACCGGATGCTCGGGCGTCCAGGTCTGCAACAGGGCCCGGCCCGGTCGATCCGCCCGCCCCGCACGCCCGGTCGCCTGGGTCAGGAGCTGGAAAGTGCGCTCCGCCGCCCGGAGGTCGCCGCCGCGCAGACCTAAGTCGGCGTCCACCACCCCCACCAGCGTCAGGCGCGGGAAGTTGTGGCCTTTCGCTGCGGCCTGGGTCGCGACGAGGATGTCGATCTCGCCGTCCGCCATCGACTGGATCAGCGCCCGCGCCGACTTGCCGTCCGGAACCGTGTCGGAACTGAAAACCGCCGTGCGCGCGTCGGGGAAGAGGTTGCGGACCTCCTCCTCGACCCGCTCCACCCCCGGCCCGACCGGCACGAGGCTGTCCTCGGCCCCGCAGGAGGGGCAGACGCGCGGTTTGGCCATCGAGAAGCCGGTCAGGTGGCAGACCAGCCGGCCGGTGTAGCGATGCTCGACCAGCCAGCTGTCCGTATCCGGGGCTGTCAGGCGGTGGCCGCAGGCGCGGCACAGCACCACCGGCGCATAGCCCCGCCGGTTCAGGAATAGCAGGGCCTGCTCGCCCTTCAGCAGGGTCTCGCCGATCGCCTCGCGCAGCGGCTGCGACAGCCAGGTCTGTGGATCGGGCGGATTGGGGCGCAGGTCCAGCAAATCGACCTGCGGCAGGACCGCGGCCCCGTGCCGCGCGCCCAGCTTCAGCCAGCCGTAGCGACCCTGATGGGCGTTCCACAGGGTCTCCAGCGAGGGTGTCGCCGAGGCCAGAACGACAGTCGCCGCCTCGATCCGGGCTCGCGCCACCGCAAGATCACGGCCGTGATAGACAAGCCCCTCCTCCTGCTTGAACGAGCCGTCATGCTCCTCGTCGACCACGATCAGACGCAGGCGGGCGTAGGGCAGGAACAGGGCCGAGCGGGCGCCCACGACGATGTTGCACCGTCCGGCCTGCACCGCCTCCCAGACCTGTCGCCGGCGCGGCGGGGCGACCCCGGAGTGCCACTCGGCCGGGGCGACGCCGAAGCGGGTGGTGATGCGCTCGATCACCGCCTGGGTCAGGGCGATCTCGGGCAGGAGGATCAGGATCTGCGCCGCCGGATCGGCCTTCAGTGCGCGGGCCGCGGCCTCCAGATAGGCCTCGGTCTTGCCCGAGCCCGTGACCCCGTCGAGCAGGAAGGGTTTGAAGCCCCCGGCAGCCAAGGCCTCGCCGATCGCATCAGCGGCGGCGGCCTGATCCGCATTCAGGGTCGCGGGGGCGTGATCCGGATCGGGCGCGTCGAAGGCGGCGACGGCCTCGATCTCGATCGTCTCCAGCACGCCTTCATCCAGAAGGCCCTTCACCACGCCGGACGAAACGCCGGCGGCGCGCGCGAGGTCGGGCCCGGGCATGGAGCGTTCGCCCAGCGTCTCCAGCACGGCGGTACGGGTCGCGGTCGGGCGGGCCGGCTGGCGGCCGCCGACGCGGCGCACGCGGCGCTCGGGCCGGGGACGCGGCGCGCGTAGCCCCTTCAGGGCCGCGGAGGCCATCTCCCCCGGTGCGCTCAGCGTCCATCGGGCGGCCCATTCGACGAAGTCCACCGTCCGCTCCGGCAGGCGCGGATCCTCGAGCACATGGTCGATGGCTTTCAGGCGGCGGTTCGACCCCGTGGTCTCGCGCACCTCGGACACGACCCCGCGCATGAGCCGCGGTCCCAGAGGTACGGCGACCTGATCGCCGCGCGCGACCTCCAGCCCCTCGGGCGCCTCATAGTCGAAGGCCTCGGGCACCGGCAGTGGGATGAGAACGGATGCGACTTTCACCGCCTCGCCCCCTCGGCTAAACACCGGCGCATGAAACTCTTCCTCGACACCGCCGAAGTCCCCGTCATCAAGGACATGCTGCCCACCGGGATGGTGGACGGCGTCACCACCAATCCGTCGCTGATCGCCAAGTCGGGTCGGAACATCGCCGAGGTCATCGCCGAGATTTGCGCCCTCGTCGAGGGGCCGATCTCCGCAGAGGCCGTCGCGACCGATTTCGAGACCATGGTGAAGGAGGGTGACAAGCTCGCCGCCATCGCCCCGAACGTGGTCGTGAAGCTGCCCCTGACCTGGGACGGCCTGCGCGCCACGCGCGCCTTCGCCGACAAGGGCATCAAGACCAACGTCACCCTGTGCTTCTCGGCCGCCCAGGCCATGCTGGCCGCCAAGGCCGGCGCGACCTTCATCTCGCCGTTCGTGGGCCGTCTGGAAGACCACGGCGCCGACGGCGTCGGCCTGCTGGAAGAGATCCGCACCCTGTACGACATCCACGGTTTCGAGACCGAGGTTCTGGCCGCCAGCCTGCGCAATCCGGCCCATGTCTCGGCCGCGGCCCTCGCTGGTGCGGACGCCGCGACCCTGCCGGCGGACGTTTTCAAGGCCCTGGTCAAGCACCCGTTAACCGACAAGGGGCTTGATGCCTTCCTCGCGGACTGGGGCAAGACCGGCCAGTCCATCCTCTAGTCAGGCCCTCGGGAGGGGTCGTTGAGCAGCGCTACCGATCCCCTTTCGGAAACCTCCGACGACCTGCACTGGCCGCGCGTGCGCGACTGGCTTCAGGCGCACCCTGAACTGATCGCCGACGACCGGGCCCTGCTGGAAGAGCTGGGCCTGAAGGCGACCGGCCGCAATGTCGTGGAGTTCGGCAAGGCCGCGCTGACGCGTCTGGAAGAAGCCGCCGAACGCGAGGCGGACGCCCGCAAGCGGATCGAGGCCATCGCCCGCGCCAATTTCGCCGCCCAGACCCAGACCCATGTCGCCGCTCTCGACCTGATGGAGGCGCGCAACCCGACGGACCTGTCGCGTCGGCTGGACGGCGTGGCCCAGGGCCGGTTCGGTCTGGTCGGCGCCTCTGTGGCGCTGGAAAAGCCGGGCGGCGTGCCCTTCGGCTGGAAGGCGCTGGAGGCCGGCGGCGTCGACGCCTTGCTGGGCGAGCATGGCCTGACCTGGCTGGGGCCGAATTTCGAGGGTCTGGACCTGTTCGGCGCGGCCGAGGCCGAGGTGAAGTCGGTCGCCCTGATCCGCATGGCTCCACATTTCCCGGGCTCCGAGACGCCGGTGCGCCACGCCATCTGCGCCTTCGGATCGCCCGACGAGGACGGCTTCACCCCCAGCATGGGCTGCGAACTGGTCGCCTTCATCGCCCGCGTGGTCGAGCGCACGGCCGAACGATGGCCGATCCTCAGCTGATCACCGCCGATCAGGCGCTGGACGCCTGGCTGCAGCATCTGGCGCACGAACGCCGTCTGTCGCCCCGGACGCTGGAGGCCTATGGTCATATTGGTCGACTCTATCTGGGCTTCATGGCGCGACATCGCGGTGAGGCAATCGGTCTGCGCGATCTCGGAACTGTCACCGCCGCCGAGCTGCGCGCCCATCTGGCCGAGCGGCGCAGCGGGGACCGTCCGCTGAACGGCCGGTCGATCAGCCAGACCCTGTCGGCGATCCGGGCCTTCCATGGGTGGCTGGACCGGCGCTGCGGCGTGGACGCGCCCCAGCTGGCTCTGGTCAAGGGGCCACGGCTGAAACCCACCCTGCCCCGACCTGTGACCGAAGATCAGGCGCGGGGCCTGTTGCAGGAGACCGAGGCCGATCCGGACGCCGAACCGTGGGAGGCCGCTCGGGATCGGGCGATTCTGACCCTGTTGTACGGCTGCGGCCTGCGGATTTCGGAGGGCCTGTCGCTGACCCGTGCGGACGTCCCCTTGCCGGAGGCGCTGAGGATCACCGGCAAGGGCGGCAAGACGCGGCTGGCGCCTGTGCTGCCGGCTGTGGCCGAGGCGATCGAGGCCTATCTGGCCCTGCTGCCGTTCCCGCTGGCGCCAGACGACGCCCTGTTCCGGGCGAAGCGCGGCGGCGTGCTGGGCCCGCGACAGGTGCAGGCGGCGATGCAGAAACTGCGGGGACGCCTCGGCCTGCCCGCCAGCGCCACGCCCCACGCCCTGCGCCACAGCTTCGCGACCCATCTTCTGGGCGCCGGGGCCGACCTGCGTTCGATCCAGCAACTTCTGGGTCACGCCAGCCTTTCGACGACGCAGAAATACACGGCCGTCGACGCAGAACGCCTGCTGGACGCCTATTCATCGGCCCATCCGCGGGCCTGATCGCAAGGACCGCGTCTCCATCGCAACAGACTCGCCACGCTTCGGAAACGGCGCCTACACTCCCGCAAAATGACCGCACGGGGAGGCGGCGCAAAAGATGGACGACCACAACGGTGTCGATCGTCGGGTCCTGATGGCCGGCCTCGGCCTGGCCATGAGCGGGCTCGCCTGGCCGGCGAAGGCGCAGGAGGCGCCCTCCGAAGACGAGGTTCACGAACCGATCCAGCTGCTCGCCAATCTGTTCACCCGGGTCGGGGCGGCGGTGATGATCGACGGCCGAGGACCGTTCACCTTCGTCATCGACACCGGGGCGGGCGCAACGTCCATTGCAGACACCGTGGCCGACCAGCTGGGCCTGCCCGAACGGAACCCGGTCCTGATCCACGGAATCACGACGGCGACAGTCACCCGCAGCGTCTTCGTCGACCGGATGCATATCAGCGGACTGGCCTTCCACGACCTTCGTTGTCCGGTCCTGCCGCGCAACCAGCTCGGCGCGGACGGATTGATCGGCCTGGATGCGCTCGCCCGCTTCCGCTTGCGGTTCAATGTGCCACGCAGGACGGCAAGCCTCACCCTGCCGGGGGTCCGGATCGTCATGGGCGGCGCAGCCAATCTCGGATCACGGATCCGTCGGGACGGCATCCGGACCGTCCGGGGCCGCTATGGCCAGCTGATCCTGACCGAGGTGACCGTGGAGGGGCAGCCGGTGGCTGCCTTCGTCGACAGCGGGGCGCAGTATTCGATCGGCAATCACGCCCTGCGGCGCGCCATGGCGGCGCGTCGTAACAGGGACGGTCGACTGAGCCGGCCAGTTCCGCTGTACGGGGTCACCGGCCAGAGCCTGCAGGCGGATCTGGCGCGGGTCGATGACCTCAAGCTGGGCAACTCGCGCCTGGGGCCGACGCCGCTGCTGTTCGCGGATCTGCATTGTTTCGAGGCGCTCGGACTGGCCGGCGCGCCCGCCCTGTTGGTCGGGGCGGACATGCTTGGCCGTTTCCGGGAAGTCACCCTCGATTTCGCCGCCAACCGCGTGTCGTTCGAGGGCCTGCGCCGGCAGACCACCCGAACGATCGAGGACGAACTGAACGCCTGATCAGGCCTGCATCGTCCAGCCGTCGACGCCCATGGCGGCCTGTTTGACGGCTTCGGAGCGGGTCGGGTGGGCGTGGCAGGTGCGGGCGATGTCTTCCGACGCCGCGCCGAAGGCCATGGCGATGCAGGCCTCGCCGATCATCTCGCCGGCCTGCGGGCCGTAGATGTGAACGCCCAGAACCTTGTCGGTCTTGGCGTCGGCGAGGATTTTCACAAAGCCCTCGGTCTCGTGATTGATCTTGGCGCGGCTGTTGGCGGCGAAGGGGAATTTCCCTTTGCGGAACTCGACGCCGGCCGTCTTCAGCTGCTCCTCGGTCTTGCCGACCCAGGCCACTTCCGGGCCGGTGTAGATGACGCTGGGAACCAGGTCGTAGTCGACATGGCCCGCCTTGCCCGCGATGTATTCGATAACGGCCACCGCCTCTTCCTCGGCCTTGTGCGCCAGCATCGGGCCGTGGGTCACGTCGCCGATGACCCAGATGCCGTCCTTGCCGGTCTTCAGGTGATCGTTGACGAGGAAGCCGCGCTTGTCCGTCTCGATGCCGACAGTCTCCAGACCCAGGCCGGCGGTGTAGGGGCGGCGGCCGATAGCGACCAGAACCACGTCGCCCTTCAGGGTTTCGGCGGCGCCGCCGGCGGCCGGCTCCAGCGTCAGCTCGACGCCGTCCTTGCCGGTCTTCGCGGCGGTGACCTTGGTTCCCATTTTGAACGTCATGCCCTGCTTGGTCAGGCCGCGCTGGAAGGCGGTGGCGACCTCGGCGTCCATGCCGGCGCCGACCTTGTCGAGGAACTCGACCACCGTCACTTCCGCGCCCAGACGACGCCAGACCGAGCCGAGCTCAAGGCCGATCACGCCGGCGCCGATGACGATCAGCTTCTTGGGCACCGCCGACAGCGACAGGGCGCCGGTCGAGTCGATCACCTTGCCTTCGACGAAGTCGACGCCCGGCAGCGGGGTCGGCTCCGAGCCGGTGGCGATGACGATGTCCTTGGCGGTCAGGGTGGTGACCGTACCGTCGGCGGCGGTCACCTCGACCTTGCCGGCGCCGGCGATCCTGCCCTTGCCCTTCACCCAGTCGATCTTGTTCTTCTTGAACAGGAACTCGATGCCCTTGGTCAGCTGACCGACGCTGTCGGCCTTCTGCGCCATCATCTGGGGCAGGTTCACCTTGGGCGTGCCGACCTCGATGCCGAGGGTCGCGAACTCCTTGCCGGCGACCTCGAACAGCTCCGAGGCGTGCAGCAAGGCCTTGGACGGCATGCAACCGACGTTCAGGCAGGTGCCCCCGAGCGTATCGCGCATCTCGACGCACGCGGCCTTGAGGCCCAGCTGCCCGGCGCGGATCGCGGCGTTATAGCCGCCCGGCCCGCCGCCGATGATGACGACGTCATATGCGGCGCTGGGGGTTGCGGCTTCGGCCATGGGATCTCTCGTGTCTGAAACGTGGGCGCGGGGAGGCGGGCGGAACCTAGCGGCCCGCCCGTCCGGGTCAACCACATCTAGTCACGAACGGCGCCGGGCGAAACCGGAGACCGTGGCCGACCTTAGTAGGCGAACTGGCCCGCGACACGATTGCGCCGGATGCGGCGGCTGGCGATGACCACCAGAATGCCGAGCACCACCAGGGCGCCGAGCACCAGCCACAGCGGGTCGACCGGCAGGCTGGAGGTGATGGACTCCGGCGCCGCCATGGTCGTCGGTCCGGCCGAGCGAGCTCCGATGTCGCCCGGTCCGGCGTTCCGGTCCAGCGCCAGCCGCAGGGCTGCATCGGCGAGGAAGCCGAGGAAGTAGGCGATGGCCGCCTTGGGATTGCCCGAACCCAGCATCAGGGCCGCGATGAGGTACAGGGCGACGGCGCCGGCCCAGAAGGCCCAGGCCGGAATGACGCCGAACAGGTCGCCGCCCGCCTCGGCATTGGCCTCGGCCGCGATCTCGGCCACGCCGGGACCGCCGGAAATCAGCGGCTGGATGAAGGGCCAGGCCAGCCAGCCGGCATAGCCGAGCACGACCAGAACGATGATGAAACGCAGGGCCTTCATGGCCGTCCTCCCGGGAAACGTCGTTAACGTTTATACCCGGATCACCGAACGCCGCCAGCCGACTCGCCTCAGGCGGCTTGTGGCAGGGTGACGGAGATTTCGGCCCCCTCGCCCGGCGCGCTGTCGATGGACAGGACGCCGCCCGACTGCCGCGCGAAGGCGTAGGCCTGCGACAGGCCCAGACCCGCGGCCCCGTCACGGGTGGTGAAGAAGGGCTCGATGGCGCGGGCGGCCAGTTCGCGATCCATGCCGGGACCGGAGTCGCGGACACTCAGGCGAAGCCCGCCCTCCATCAGCCTTTCCAGCCGCACGGCAACCGAACCGCCCTGCCCCACCGCGTCCACGGCGTTCTGGGTCAGCGCCTTCACGGCGCCCTCGAAGGCGACCGGGTCCAGACGAACCGGCGACGGCTCCAGCGGCCCCTCGATCATCAGGTCGACGCCCGGACCGGCGAGCGCCCGCAGTCGGGTCTCCATGCCGCGCAGCAGGACGCCGGCGTCGAGCACCTGCAGGGCCGGCTCGTCATCGCCCTGCGAGAAGGCGGTCAGGCGGCGGGTCAGGTCCTCGCCGCGGCGACCGGCCGACAGCGCCGCCTCGCCCAGGCGGCGGACCCGGGCGGGGTCATCGGCCTGACGCAGCATCATGTCGAGCGCGCCGGTCATCACCCCCAGCAGGGCGTTGAAGTCGTGGGCCAGGCCACCGGTCAGGCGGCCGACACTTTCCATGCGACGCCCGCCGCGCAGTTCCGTCTCCGCGTCCTCGGTCGCCTTCAGCGCGGCGGCCCGGGCGGCGTCGGCCTCGGCGCGGGCGGATGCGGCTTCGGCCAGCGCCGCCTCGGCCTCGCGACGGGCGGTCTCGGCTTCGAGCTTCAACGTCTCATCGGCGATCACGACCGGTTCGGCGACTTCGGACGCGGCCTCGTCCCGCGCGACGTCCGCATCTGCAGCTTCGGCCCGTTCGCCGGCCAGCAGGACGGCATCGACCGCGCCCTCTGCGTCGGTGAGCGGCAGCATGTTCCAGCGAATGCCTTCGGGCGCCCCGTTTCGGGACACGAAGGATTCCGCCTCACCGGCGGGCGCGGCCATGGCGGCGCGCAGGGCCTGACGGCCTTCGACCCGTTCGTCCTCCGCGAGGAACAGGTCTGCGAAATCGCCCTCGGCGGCGTCGCGGCCGAGCACCATCAGGGCGGTGCGGTTGGCTTCACGTACGCTGCCGTCTGCCCGGACCACGACCAGGGCGCTGGAGGCGGCGTCAAAGACCCGGCGGGTAATGTCGTCGACGACGTTGGTCGGCGCAGCCTCGGCGGCGATCGGCAGGTCCGGCATGACGATCTCGGGCGTTTGCAGACCCTCGACCTCGACGATGGCGGCGGTCGAGCCGGTGATCTGGCCCAGCTCGTTCTCGATCGGCATGGCGGTGACCGCGACGGTCATCTTCCGGCGCGTGGCGGGATTAGCCAGCAGATGCTGGAAGCCCTTCACCGTCTGGCCGCGCAGGGCGCGGGCGCTGGGCAGCAGGTCGGGCGGCACCGGGCGGCCGTCAGGGAAGGTGATGCCCCAGGTGGCCGAATGGAAACGCAGGCCGATCAGCTCGGCGTCGCGACGGCCCAGCAGTTGGTGCGCGGCGCGGTTGGCGAAGACGAATTTGCCCTGCTTGTCCGTCTCGACCAGGGCGATCGGAATGGCGTTCAGCGTCTCGAACAGCCGCTTCTGCGAGTCTTCCGCCACGCGCTGGACCAGATCGAGTTGATCGCTCGCGCTGACATGGTGGCCCCGGTTGCGGACAGCGAACCAGAGCGCGACGAGTCCCACCGCCCAGCCCGCCGCCGCAAGCGCGCCCAGCACCCACATCCAGTTGATCTGGCCTTCGAGAAACATTCGACCTGACTGTCCCGTTCTGGCGCCGTTGCGCCCCTTCGGGAGATGCCTTGCAAACGGCGAACCGCAACGGTCCGCGCTCGCCCCCAAGGCGACCTAAACAGACTTCCGAAAACGGTCCAGCTTGACCGTTAACCTTTTCGCGTTCGGCGACGGAAAAGGGCCGGACGTCGCCGCCCGGCCCCCATTCAGCGCTCTCCGGAAGGATCAGAACGCGACGCGCATCACCAGCTGGTAGAATGGTCCGGCGTTCTCGGTCTCGACCTCATACTCGTCGTAATCCCGGGCGATCTGATCCTGCTCGCTGGCGAACTTGTCGAAGATCTCGTCCTTGGACGAGTCCAGCAGGTTCGACCCGGTCAGACGAACGATGACGTTCTCGCCGAAGCGCTTCTCGACGAACACCTCCAGGTCGCCGCCGTAGGTGGTGACCACTTCTTCGGCCAGGACGCGGCTGAGGGCGTCGCCCTGCTTGCGGTAGGTCGCGCCGAACGCGGCGCCCCAGGTCGGCAGGTCCTGGGTGAAGCCGGCGTTCAGGACATAGTCCGACTGGCTGTTGAACCGACGATCGCCCATGAAGTCGGTGATCTCGCTGTCCAGCCAAGAGTAGTTGAGGAAGACCCCGGTCGATTCCATGCCGATGAAGTCGAGCGGCGTCGAAAGGTCGAACTCCAGACCATAGACCTTGCCGTCGCCGACGTTGTCGACGGTGTAGATGAAGGTGCCCGGTCCACCGTCACCTTCGGCTCCGGTGTTGGTGTGTTCGATCAGGTCCTGGATGTCCCGGTAGAACAGGTTGATGCCAGCGACGCCGCGGCGGCCGAGACGACGCTCGAAGCCGAGGTCGAAGCCGGTGGCGATCTCGGCGCGCAGGTCCGGGTTGCCGACAAAATCGCTGTCGCCGACCTCTTCCGTCAGCAGGGCTGGCGAAAGGAAGTTGAAGCTCGGACGGCGCACCGTGCGGGCGGCCGAGAAGGTGATGCGATCGTCGTCGCTCAGCGCCCAGCGCAGGCTGAAGGACGGCAGCAGTTCGGCCTCGTCGGTCTCGTGGACGGTCGTCACCGGCGTGGCGCCCGAGTGGTCGACGTCAGTGACCGTGGTCTCGGTGGTTTCATAGCGCAGGCCGGCTTCCCAGCGGAACGCGCCGTTCTCGCCCGAGAGCATGACGTAGGGATCGAGGCGGTTCTCCTCAATGGTCGCATCTCCACCCACCACCGGGGTTGCCGGGCCAAAGGCCGGAACGGCAGGACGGGCGGCCGGCGCGTTGGGAACATTGAATCGGATCCGCGGGGTCTCGGCGATCAGGCTCTCGCGGGTCTTCCAGTTGCCCTGGAGGCCGAACTCGAGCTCGAGCCCGTTCGACAGATCGAGGCGGTGCTCCAGCGCGGCCTTCCACTCCTCGTCGTTGATATCGGTCGTGGTCGAGTCGAGCGTGTAGCGATCCTCGTCCGGATAGGCGATCGCGTCGCGCAGGTACTCGGACTCGCCCTCGAACTCGTACTGCTGATCGTCGATATTGGCATAGGCCAGCTTGATCGTGCTTTCGCCGCCCAGCATCTCGCGCGAGTAGCGGGACCGGATCGACAAGTTGTCCGTGCGGATATCCAGATCGTTGTCGTTGGTCAGGTCGAGGTTGGCGTCGTTCTCGATGCCGTCGCGGTACTCGATCGAATCCTCGTCCTGATAACGGTCGGTGCGGACGAAGACGCCCGCGATCTCGAACTCGCCGCCGCCGATCTCGGCCTCATAGGCGGCGTTGAAGGCGTAGTCCGTGCCGTCGCGCACATCGGTCTGGACCTCGGTGTTCTGGACCGTGCCGCCCGGCTCGTCGTAGCGGATGCTGTACTTGTTCTTCGGGTTGCGGCGATCCTGAACGTTGGCGCCGACCAGCAGACGGCCGCCGAGCGCCTCACCACCCCAGACGGCTCCGTAGGTCCCGCCGTAGCGGCCATACTCGTTGTCCGACCAGGCCAGACCGCCGAGGCGCAGATAGCCGCCGTCCAGCGCCGCTGCATCGCGAAGCACGATATTGATCGTCCCGGCGACCGCGTCGCCCGAGCGGTTCGCCGAGGACGAACGCACCACCTCGACCCGCTCGATCAGCTCGGCGGGAATGCGGTCGACGAAGAAGGAGCGATCCAGATTGGCGCCCGGAACCTCTTCGCCGTCGATCAGGATCTTGGTGTAGGCCGGATCCAGTCCACGCAGGCGGGCGCCGTCCGATTCAAGCACGTCCGAGAGGAAGGTCACCGAGGGGACGCGCTTCAGCGCATCGCCGACCGTCAGCGGTTCGAAGCGCTGGAAATACTCCAGATCATAGGACAGCGTCGGCACGACATCCTCGGTCCGGTTGCGCATCGCCGGCTGGCCGGTGACGATCACCTCTTCCAGCGCCGTGGCGGGGGCGTCCTGGGCGACCGCCGGCAGGGCGACGGCAAGGGTCAGCGGCACGATCGAGGCGCCGAGCAAAAGTCCGAGTTTCATGTGGTGCATCCCGCTGCGTCCGGTCGACCCCCCGGCCGCCGGCTCTCCGCGGCTCAGCTAGGCCCGTCCGGCGACGCGCTCGCGAACCTTTGACGACGCCGGCTTGGCGTTTCGCAGACGGAGACATGACGGTTCGTCCTGACCGGGATGGATTGGCGCATTTCCGTGATCGAGACGTCATTCAGCCGTGATTGACCGGCGGGAGATCGCGTGATCGACGGGCGTCGACCAACGGGAGACCTCCATGTCGCTTCGCCTAACGATGCTCGCGCTCGGCGCCGCCCTGACCGTGTCCGCCTGCGCGACCCACGAGGTCGACTATCAGGGCGAGGGCGAGGGCGTCGTGGGTCAGGGCGCGCCGGTTCAGGCGCGACTGGAGACGCCGTCGGTCGGCACGGCCGGCCAGGACGCCGCCGACGATCCGGCGATCTGGGCCTCGGCCACGCCGGTGCGGATCGGCGGCGTGATGACACCGGGTTTTGTCGCCGGCACGGACAAGAAGGCCGGGCTCTACATCTACGGGCTCGACGGAAAGATCCTTCAGTTCCTGCCCGAGGGACTGCTGAACAATGTCGCCGTGGTCGAGGGGCTGAGCGTCGCGGGGCGGCCCCAGGTGGTCCTGGGCGCCAGTGACCGGACGCCGGGCAAGACCGGCATCTCCCTGTATCTTTTCGACCCGGCGGGTCAGGACGACAACGCTGTGCGGCCGTGGGGGCAGATCGCGACGGACGTTGTCGAGCCCTACGGCTTCTGCTTCGCCCGCCGCGGCGCCGAGGTGCATGCGGTGCTTGTGGGACACGAGGGCGAGCTTCGCCAGTTCATCCTGACCGTCGGCGCAGACGGCCAGCAGGTGTCGCGCGAGGTGCGACGCGCGGAGATCGGCAGCATCTCGGAAGGCTGCGCGGCGGACGAGGCCAGCGGATCGCTGTTCATCGGCGAGGAGAACGTGGGCCTGTGGCGCTACGACCTCGATCCGGCCACGGGCGACCGTCGCACCCTGATCCAGCCGATCGCCCCGGGCGTGATCGTGGCTGATCTGGAAGGGCTGACCGTCCTGCACGACGGCCATGCGCGCTATCTGATCGGCTCCAGCCAGGGCGACTCGACCTTCCCGGTCTGGCGCATCGACGGTCCGGCGCCGGAGCTGAAAGGCCGGTTCGTGGTCACCGACGGCGCCGTCGACGGCATCACCGGTACAGACGGACTGGATGCGCTGGGCGGACCGGTCGGCGAGGCCTTCCCGGAAGGCGTGATCGTCATTCAGGACGATGTGAACGACGTCGGCACCCAGAACTTTAAATACATCGACTGGCGCGACATCCGCGCGGCCCTGAACCTCTGATCAGGCAGCCGCCGGCTTCGCCTTCGTCCGTCGCAGGATCAGGAACAGCCCCAGCGGGATGAGGTTGTAGGTCACGCCCGGCAGCCACGGCGCGGCGGCCAGCACAGGTGTCAGGGCGATCGCGGCTGAAAGCAGGCCCGCGCCGGCGGACAGGGCCCAGGTCACACACCACTGCACCGCCGCCTTGCGGTTCGGCGAGCCTGCGGCCAGCGCCTGCGCCGCCTGCCGGAACAGCAGCACGTTCAGACCCGACAGCAGGGCGAAGCCGGCGCCATAGATCGCATAGGTCCAGCGCAGGTCGGCGATGTCATCCATCAGCCCGCCGCCGGGCAGGACGCCGCCGGAGATGAAGTGGGTCGCCGTCTCCGTCAGCAGACGCAGGGGGAAGACAAAGACCAGAATCGTGAAGACCAGCATCAGGCTGAGCGCCGTGGTCCAGCCATTGCGCGCCGGGCTGAGCTTCGACCACGTCCGGTGCGACAGCCAGAACAGAACGATCAGGCCGAACCCGAAGGCAAAGGCGGGCGTTCGGGCCAGCGCCCTCGACAAATCCTCGAACGAGGCCAGCGGCTCGGTGCCGCTGATGATCAGCAGGGAGACGGCGAAGGCGAAGGCGGCGTCGACGAAGGCGTCGAGCCTCTGCCAGTCCTGCGTGCCGTGGGGCCTGAGCCCCGGCGATCCGTCCATTGCCCCCTCCCCGCCTTTACTGTCGTCAGTGACCGCCGCTCGGATAGGGCGTGATGACCCCGGTGCTGATCATGCCCGGCAGGGCCTCACCCAGCCCCATCAGGATGAACTGGATGGCCAGGGCGCACAGGATCAGGCCCAGCACCCGCACGACGATGGCCAGGCCGACCTCGCCCAGCAGGCGGCTGATCGGGCCGGTCAGGGCGAAGCAGAGGAAGGTCACCACGCAGGCCGCGGCGATGGCGACCATCGAGGCGGCGGTGCCGGTCGGCCCCAGCTTCGCGGCCTCGCCGGCCTGGATGATGATGGCCGAGATCGCGCCCGGGCCGATCATCAGCGGGATGGCGAACGGCACGACCAGTCGCTGGAAGCGGCGCTTGGCGTAGCCCCGCACGTCAGCCAGATCGCTGGCGGCGTCCTTGTCCACGAAGCTTGAGATGAAGTCCCCGCGCGCCATCTCGAGGCCGAGCAGCAGCAGAAGGATGCCGCCCGCAATGCGGAAGGCGGCCATGGAGATGCCGAAGAACTGCAGGGTCCACAGGCCGGTGAAGAAGATCAGCACCATGAAGACGGCCGCAAACAGGCAGACCCACCATGACACCGCCACGCGTTGTTTGAGAGAGGCTCCCGCCGTCGCCGCTGCGAAGATCGGCAGATTGCCGATCGGATCCAGCAGGGCGAACAGGATCACGAACAGGTTGACCCCCAGTTCGACCGCGTCCATGTGCTGACCTCGCCCCTGAAAACCCCGACCGGCGACACGCGCGCAGCCCTCCTGCCCAAGGTCTAGCCGGTTCGCCGGAGTCCGTCGATGACCGACCACGCCCTTACTGTCGACGTCGCGCCGAACCGCGAGCCGGATCCGCGCCTGATCTGCGCGCTGGACGTCCCGACCACCGACGAGGCCCACGCCCTCGTCGACCGGGTTCAGGACGCGGTCGGCTTCTACAAGATCGGCCTGCAGCTGTTCGCCACGGACGGCATGAGCCTCGCTCGCGCCCTGAAGGGTGAAGGTCGTCGGGTGTTCCTCGACTGGAAGCTCCACGACATCGGCGCGACGGTGGAGAAGGCCGCTGCGGGTCTGGCCGGAGCCGGTTGCGACCTGTTGACGGTCCATGCCCGACCGCAGGTCATGGCCGCCGCGCGTCGAGGAGCCGAGGGCTCAGGCCTGAAGGTGCTGGGCGTGACGGTCCTGACCAGCCTGTCCGCCGAGGATGTCGCCGCTGACGATCATAGCCTGTCGCCGGCCGAACTGGTCGAGCTGAGGGTGCGTCAGGCGCTCGACGCCGGCATCGACGGGGTCGTATCCAGTCCGCAGGAGGCGCGGCGCGTGCGCGAGATCGCCACGGCCGCCGGTCGCCCGGACTTTCTCATCGTGACGCCGGGCATCCGGCCCGTCGGCGCGGCGATGGACGACCAGAGCCGCGCCGCGACACCGGAACAGGCGCTCAGGGACGGCGCGACCCATCTGGTGGTGGGTCGTCCGATCACGGCCGCGGCCGATCCGCGCGAGGCGGCGCTGGCGATCGCGGAATCGATCGCCCTCGTCTGACCTCAGCCCCGCTCGCCGGCCTCCTGCCGGTAGGGATAGCCGCCGCGCGGCGGCGCCTGGGGCGGAATGTTTCCCGGAGGCGGCAGGTCGCCGTAGTAGCCGAGGTGTTCCGGCGCAGGCCGGTGAGGTTCGGCGTGAGGGACCGGATAGGGCGCCGGGTCGCGGTCACGGCGGCAGTTGCAGCCCCGGTCATAGTCCCGGTCGTAATCCCGGCCGCGGCCACCGTCATGCCGGTCGTCACGATCGTAGCCGCCGTGGCCATAGCCGCCGCGATCCTCGTAATAGGCCGAGGCGCCGTACTCCTCGTACCGCTCGCGATATTCGTAGCGGCTCTCTTCGTAGCTCTCGTGCCGGCTGCTGTAGCCGTACCGGCCGCCACGATCGTAGCCGTCGTCGCGACCGCGATAGCTACACCGGGACGGGCGTCGTTCATCGCGGCCGAAGCCGGTGACGACATAGCCGAAGGGGGCCGACGGACAGGCCGGACCGTCCAGCGCGGCTTCGTCATAGATCGCGCCGCCGCCGACATAGCCGCCGGCGTCCCCGCCGTACCCGCCGCCGGTGTAGATCACGCCGCCGTAGCCGCCGTGACCCCGGATCGAACCGACGTCATAGGCGCGGGCGTTGAGGTAGGAGCCAGCAGAGGCATAGGCCTGCGCGCTCGCCTGGGCGTTCACATTGACGTTCACGTTTGTATTGCCGCCGCCGTGATGACAGCATGGCGCAGGACGCGGGGGCTGGGGCGGCTGAGGGTGATGCCCGCCGCCACGACCGCCGCCACGCTCTCCGGCGAGGGCGGGACCGGCGATGAGGACGAGCAGGGCGGCGCCGACGGCCGCGGTGAACATGCGCATGTCACGGACTCCGTTTCAGGAGCCGTTATCGACGCTGGAGACCAGAAGGCCCGTGCTTGCACCGCAGGCGCGAGACCGATCACCGGTATTCCCCGGAGAGGAGCCAATTTAACCCTGTTCGACCCTACCGGTCGTAGAAATAGGGGGCGTCGTCGTAGCGATCGCGGCCGCGATTCACATAGCCCTGCCGACCGGGGCGAGCGCGGTCGTCGTTATAACCCCACTCGTCGCGATAGCCCTGGTATGGCCTGCTCCGATAGCGGTCACTCCAGCCATGGTCGTAGCGGTAGCCGGACCGATAGCCCTCGTAACGGTAGTGAGGGGCGCGGCCCGGCACATAGACATAGGGCCGCTCGTGATAGCCGTCGGCCCAGCGACCGGTCTCGACGTAGGACCGGGTCTCGACCTCGGACAGCGGCGTGCCGCCGACAGGGCGACCCCAAGCGTCGAGATAGACCGGCTGCCCCCACGACGGCGCGAATGTCTGGGCCGAGGCGGCGCCGGCGCAGGCCAGCAGGGAGACGGCGGCGAGGGCGGCGAAGGTGCGGATCATGAACGGGCTCTCCTGAACGACAGGGTTAACGCCGTTCGGTCAGATCCGTTCGCCGCGATCAGAAGTCGACCGCGAGGCCCTTCTTCTCCCAGTCGCCGTAGCGGGTGGGCTCGGGACCGCGCGGACCGCCATGCTCGGTCGCCAGTTCGGCCTGCTCGGCAGCGGCGCGACGTTCGGCCGCCTCCAGCAAGGCGCGGCGCGCGGCCTCGGTCAGAGGACGCTCGGGCGTCGCGTGTGGCACATCGGCGTTGAACGCGGGCGCAATTTCCGCGGCGGCGTCGGTCTCGGTCGGGGTGTCGGGGGTGGGATGATCGGTCACAGCGTCCCTGCCTTGAGCCAGTGCGTTGCAATTCGCAAATTGGATCAGCGCGCTTCATGCGCCAGTGACCGGTATTCGAGCGACGAATGAACCACCTCAAGACCTTCGCCCTGCTGGCGGCGCTGACCGCCATCTTCATGGGCATCGGCTACATGATCGGCGGCGCCACCGGGATGCTGATCGCCCTGGTGGTCGCCGGCGGGATGAACGTGTTCAGCTACTGGAACGCCGACAAGATCGTGCTGAGGATGTACCGCGCCCAGCCGGTGGACGAGAGCCACCCGAACGCCGTGGTCCGCACCTATGTCGCCGACACCCTGCAGATGGCCCGCGACGCCGGCATGCCGCGACCAATGATCGCCATTATCCCGAACGACCAGCCCAACGCCTTCGCCACCGGCCGCAATCCCGAGAATGCCGCCGTCTGCGCCACCACCGGCCTGCTGGACATGCTGACCCGCGAGGAGATCCGCGGCGTGATGGCCCACGAGCTGGCGCATGTGAAGAACCGCGACACCCTGACGATGACCGTCACCGCCACCATCGCCGGCGCCATCGCGGCCCTGGCCAATTTCGCCCTGTTCTTCGGCGGCGGCGACGACCGCGAACGGCCCGGCGGCATCATCGGCACACTGGCCCTGATGATCCTCGCCCCGATGGCCGCCGGTCTGGTGCAGATGGCGATCAGCCGCGCCCGCGAATACGAGGCCGACCGCGTCGGCGCCGAGATCGCGCAGGACCCCAACGCCCTCGCCTCGGCCCTGCAGAAGATCGAGGCCTACGCGAAGCGGATCCACAATCCGACCGCCGAACGCAATCCGGCCTCGGGCCAGCTGTTCATCATCAACCCGCTGGCGGGCAAGGGCGCGGACAACCTGTTCTCGACCCACCCGGCGACCGGCAATCGCGTGCGGGCGCTGACCGAGCTGGCGATGAAGATGGGCCGCACACCGGTCCGCCCCGCGCCGGTGATGGAAGCCGCCCCTCCGGCGACCCAGCCCCGCCCGGCCTCGACCGCCGTCCCGACCTCGGACACGCCGGCCTCGACCGTCAAACGCGGTCCGTGGGGCTAGGTCAGGCGGCGGCCGACAGCGCCGCCAGTACGCCCTTGCCGTAGCGCTCAAGCTTCGACTGGCCCACGCCCGGAATGTGCTCCAGCGCATGCAGGTCGCCCGGCTCGGCCAGGGCGATCTCCAGCAGGGTCTTGTCCTGGAAAATCACATAGGGCGGCACGCGCTGTTCGGCGGCGCGTTCGCGACGCCAGTTGCGCAGGGTCTCGAAGCGGGCGCGGACATCAGCGTCCATGGTTTCCAGCGCGGCGTTGCGGCCGTTGCGGACGCGTTCGCGCGGGGCGGCGACGCGGGCCGGGGTCAGGCGGACTTCGATGATGCGTTCGTTGCGATAGACGGCGCGCACCGCCTCCGGATCGCCCAGCATGACCAGCGGCTTGTTGTCGTTCGGATCCTCGACCAGCAGACCCTCGAACATCAGGTGGTCGATCACATCGCGCCAGGTGTGTAGCGGCGTGTCCTTGCCGATGCCCCAGGTCGACAGTCCGGCCTCCCACGGCTGGACCTCCTTCGTCCGGCCGGTCAGGTGGTCCAGCACGCGGGTCTTGCCGAAGCGCTCGCCCAGCCGCTGCACCGCCGCCAGCGCCTTCTGGGCCAGCACGGTGGCGTCGAACATCGCCGGCGGGTCCTGACACAGGTCGCAGACGCCGCAGGGCCGGGCATCGGTCTCGCCGAAGTAGCGCCGGACGGCCTGCGGACGACACACCGCGCCATCCAGCATGGCGAACAGCTGGCGGGCCTTGCGGACCTGGACCGCCTTGACCTCCTCGGCCATCGGCCGGGCATCGAGGCGTTTCAGCGTCCAGGCGATATCGGAGGGGCCATACAGGGTGATGCCCTCGGCCGGTTCGCCGTCGCGACCGCCCCGGCCGATCTCCTGCCAGTAGGCCTCGAGCGAACCGGGCGGATCGGCGTGGATGACGAAACGGACGTCGGCCTTATCCACCCCCATGCCGAAGGCGATGGTCGCCACCATCACCGCCCCGTCCTCGGCCAGGAAGCGCTCGAGGCGCTTGTCGCGCTCCCTGGCGTCCATGCCGGCGTGATAGGCGATGGCGTTGGTCCCGGCGTCCCGCAGGGCCTGGGCCACCCGCTCGCAGCCGTCGCGCGAGCCGCAGTAGACGACGCCGGACTTGCCCCGGCGCAGGCGCACCAGATCGATGACCGCCGCGTCGGTGCGGGCGCGCGAGGCGTTCTCCTTGCGGATGGCCGAGAGCTGAAGATTCGGGCGGGCGAAGCTGTCGACGATGACCCGCGCGCCATCGAGGCGCAGGGAGCGGACGATGTCCTCCCGCGTCCGGGCGTCGGCGGTCGCGGTCACGGCGATGCGCGGCACGCCGGGGAAGAGCTCGGCCAGCTTGCCGAGCGTCCGGTAGTCCGGCCGGAAGTCATGTCCCCATTGCGAGACACAGTGCGCCTCGTCGATGGCGATCAGGCTGAGCGGCAGATCGTGAAGGCGATCGATCAGATGCGGCTGGGCCAGTCCCTCGGGCGAGACATACAGCAGGTCGAGTTCGCCCGCCCTCGCCGCACGCCAGATGGCCGAACGGTCGTCCATCGATACGCCCGAATCCAGTCTCGCCGCCGAGACACCCTGCTGCTTCAGGGCCTCGACCTGGTCGGTCATCAGGGCGATCAGGGGCGACACCACCAGTCCGAGGCCGGGCCGGAGCATGGCCGGGATCTGGTAGCAGACCGACTTGCCGCCGCCGGTCGGCAGGACCGCCAGCACATCCCGACCGGCGAGAATTTCACCGACGACCTCACTCTGCAGGCCCCGGAAGTCGGCATGACCCCAGACCCGCTCCAGCGTCGCGCGCGCATCGGCCAGCGTCGGCGCGGTCGGGGCGGAAACTGAGTCGGCGAGCATCGCGGGGTTGTGCCGGATTTGTTCCGGGGTGTCACCGGCCCGCCGCCTCCGCTAGGGAGAAGTCATGACGACGCTTCTCTATGGCCGGCCGCCGGTCGTTTTCGATCCTCCCGGCGCGGCGACGCAGGTTTCGCCGCTGATCCCCGGCGCGCCCGCGCTGGAGGACGTCGCCGAGGGCTCGGTCGACGACATCATGGTCTATGCCCCGCCCGGCGTGCTGGAGCGGCGTTACACCCTGGCGCTGGCGCTTCGGGCGCTGAAGGCCGGCGGACGGCTGGACGTCATGGCTCCCAAGGACAAGGGCGGCTCCCGGCTGAAGAAGGAACTTCAGGCGTTCGGCGTCGAGATCGGCGAGACGGCCAAGGCCCACCATCGGCGCTGCGTGGTGATCAGGCCGGACATCCTGACGGGCATCGAAGAGGCGATCGCCGGCGGCGCGCCGCGCATCGTGCCGGGACTGGAAGCCTGGTCGCAGCCGGGCGTGTTCGCCTGGGACCGGATCGATCCGGGCTCGGCCCTGCTGGCGGAGCATCTGCCGCCGATGAAGGGCGCGGGCGTCGATCTGGGCTGCGGCTACGGCGCCCTGTCGGTCGTGACCCTGCGCTCGCCCGCCGTGACGGGGCTGCACCTGATCGATCTGGATCGCCGCGCGGTCGAGGCGGCACGCCGCAACATCGAGGATCCGCGCGCGACCTTCGAGCAGGCCGATGTGCGGCTGGTCGAGGAGACCGGCGACCGCGATTTCGTGGTCAGCAATCCGCCCTTCCACGATGGCGGGGCCGAGGATCGCCGGCTGGGACAGGCCTTCATCCGCAAGGCCGCCGGCCTGCTGAAGAAGGGCGGCGTCGCCTGGATCGTCGCCAATCGCCATCTGCCCTACGAGGCCGAACTGAACGAGGCCTTCAAGCGCGTGCGCATGGTCGCCGACGCGGGCGGCTACAAGCTGTTCGAGGCGGTGAAGTGAAGACCCCCACCTCCCGCGTCGACAAGCTCCTCAGCTCGCTTGGCTATGGCTCGCGCAACGAGATGGCGCGGCTAGGCAAGGCGGGCGGGATCGTGCTGGACGGCGTGGATCTGACCGATGTGTCGAAGCGTATCCCGGTCACGCCGGACCTGCCGTCGCGGATGGAGATCGACGGCGAGCCGCTGGATCCGCCGCAGGGCATCGTCATCCTGCTGCACAAGCCGCTGGGCATGACCTGTTCGCACAAGGAGGACGGGGCGCTCGTCTATGACGTGCTGCCCGACCGCTGGCGGCGGCGCGATCCGGCCATCTCGACCATCGGCCGGCTGGACAAGGAGACGTCGGGCCTGCTGCTCATGACCGACGACGGCGATCTGCTGCACCGGGTCATCTCGCCGAAGAAGCACGTCGCCAAGGTCTATCGCGCGACGCTGGCGAGGCCGCTCGCCGGAACCGAGGGCGCCCTGTTCGCCTCGGGCGAACTGATGCTGGAGGGCGACGACAAGCCGCTGAAACCGGCCCTGCTGGAGGTGGTCACGCCGACCGAGGCCCGGGTGTCGGTGACGGAGGGCCGCTATCACATGGTGCGCCGGATGTTCGCGGCCGTGGGCAACCACGTCGAGGCCTTGCACCGCGAGCGGCTGGGCGGCCTCGCCCTGCCTGACGATCTCGCGCCCGGCGACTGGCGGCTGCTGGATCAGGCGGAGATCGACGCCATCTTCGCAGGCCAGCCGTGAGCGCTCGGGCCAAGATTTGCGGCCTGACCACGACCGAGACGCTGGACGCGGCGCTGGGGGGCGGGGCCGCCTTCGTCGGGGCGGTGATCTTTCCGAGGAGCCCGCGCCACATCGAGCCCCTCCACGCCGCGACCCTGTTCGAGCAGGCGCGCGGCAAGGCGAAGATTGTGGCCGTGACGGTGGATGCCGACGACGCCCTGCTGACCGAGATCGCCCTGATCCTGAAGCCGGACCTGATCCAGTTGCATGGCAAGGAGACGCCGGAGCGGGCGGCGCAGGTCCGGACCCTGACCGGCGCCGGCATCATCCGGGCTCTGTCGGTTCGCACGGCGGAGGACATCGAGGCGGCGGGGGGCTGGGAGCCGGTCGTTGATCACCTGATGTTCGATGCGAAGCCGCCCGAGGGCTCGGCCCTGCCCGGCGGGGTGGGGGCGTCGTTCGACTGGAGCCTGCTGGCCGGGCGATCATTCGGGCGGCCGTGGTTCCTCGCCGGCGGGCTGGATCCCGACAATGTCGCAGGAGCGATCCGGACGACGGGCGCTCCCCTCGTGGACGTGTCCTCTGGCGTGGAAAGCGCGCCGGGTGTTAAGGACCCGGCCCGGATCGCAGCCTTCCTGACTGCGGTTCGCACCGCCTGATTTCCGCCGCCTCCCCGCGCGAGACCCTGACCGTGAACGCCATCCTGCCCAACGACTACGCCTGGCCCGACGCAGAGGGGCGCTTCGGCCCCTATGGCGGGCGGTTCGTGGCCGAAACCCTGATGCCGCTGATCCATGAGCTGAACGACGCTTACGAGGCGGCGAAGGCGGATCCGTCGTTCCAGGCCGAGCTGGACGGCTTCCTGACCGACTATGTCGGCCGGCCGAGCCCGCTGTATCTGGCCGAACGGCTGACGGCCCACTTCGGCGCGGCGGACATCTGGTTCAAGCGGGATGAGCTGAACCACACCGGCGCCCACAAGGTGAACAACTGCATGGGCCAGATCCTGCTGGCCATGCGGATGGGCAAAACCCGGATCATCGCCGAGACCGGCGCAGGCCAGCACGGCGTGGCCACCGCCACAGTCTGCGCCCGCTTCGGCCTGCCCTGCGTGATCTACATGGGCGCCACGGACGTCGAGCGGCAGCAGCCCAACGTGTTCCGCATGAAGCTGCTGGGCGCGGAGGTCATTCCGGTGACCTCGGGCCGCGGCACGCTGAAGGATGCGATGAACGAGGCGATGCGCGACTGGGTCACCAATGTCGCGGACACCTACTATCTGATCGGCACGGCGGCGGGGCCGCACCCGTACCCGGCCATGGTGCGGGACTTCCAGTCGGTCATCGGGCGCGAGGTCCGCGCCTCGATGCTGGCGCGCAAGGAGAAGCTGCCGGACGCCTGCGTGGCGGCGATCGGCGGCGGCTCGAACGCCATCGGCCTGTTCCACCCCTTCATCGGCGACGCCGGCGTGCGCCTGATCGGCGTCGAGGCCGCCGGCCACGGGCTGGACGGTCCGGACCACGCCGCCTCGATCCAGGGCGGCCGTCCGGGCGTGCTGCACGGCAACCGGACCTATCTGCTGCAGGACGAGGATGGCCAGATTCTCGAGGGCCACTCGATCTCGGCCGGTCTGGACTATCCGGGCATCGGCCCGGAGCATGCCTGGCTGAAGGACATCGGCCGGGCCGAGTATCGCGCCACCACGGACAAGGAAGCGCTGGAAGCGTTCCAGCTCTGCTCGAAACTGGAAGGCATCATCCCGGCGCTGGAGCCCAGCCACGCCCTCGCCCGCGTCGGCGAGATCGCGAAAGAGGTGGGCAAGGGCGGCGATGTCGTGCTGAATATGTGCGGGCGGGGCGACAAGGACATCTTCGCCGTGGCGAAGCATCTGGGCGTGGAGCTCTGACTATGAAGACCCTCATCCTGGCCGCGACCGCGGCCCTTCTGGCGACCCCGGTCGTCGCACAGGACGCTCCGACGGCTCCGGCTCCGGTCGCGGGACTGGACACCGACGCCCTGGTGCTGCCGGGAGCGACCCTGTCGCCCGATTGCGGGAACCTGTACGGCCTCGCCGGTCGCGCCTTCTGCGTCAGCGCCCCGCTCGCCTCGATCGGCGCCCTGGCGGAGAGCTACATCGCCACCTTCCAGACCCAGGGCTGGATCCCGGCCGGCGGCGAGGACAACCGCGTGGTCTTCGTCCGCCGCCGTGACGCCGGCGGCTGCGACGGTCTGCAGATGCAGGCCTTCTATGACACCTCGCGCCCGGCGGGTCCGGACTCCATCGGGTATATCGGCCTGGCGCCCATCCCCGGTGACGTCTGCGCCGCCCGCGCACCGACGCCCCAGCCCGCCAACCCGGCCGGACCTCCCGCGCAGTAAGACATGACCACCCAACGTATCGACGCCCGTTTCGCGGCCCTGAAGGCCGAGGGACGGGCCGGCTTCGTCGCCTATGTGATGGCCGGCGACCCCTCGCGCGACGACGCGCTGGAGATCCTGCGCGGCCTGCCCGCCGCGGGCGCCGACATCATCGAACTGGGCTTTCCGTTCTCCGACCCCATGGCCGAAGGCCCGCCGATCCAGCGCGCGGCCCTGCGCGGGCTGAAGGCCGGACTGACGCTGAAGGGGACACTGGAGCTGGCCCGCGCCTTCCGCGACGGCGACGACGCCACTCCGGTGATCCTGATGGGCTATCTGAACCCCATCGAAAGCTATGGGCACGAGGCCTTCGCCCGGGACGCCGCAGCGGCCGGCGTGGACGGGGTGATTGTGGTGGACTGCCCGCCTGAAGAGGCCGGACCGCTGACCGACGCGCTGGACGGCAGTTCGCTGTCGCTGATCCGGCTCGCGACGCCGACGTCGGACGACGATCGTCTGAAGGTGATCGCCGAACGGACCTCGGGCTTCGTCTATTACGTCTCGGTGGCCGGGGTGACCGGAGTGAAAGAAGCCCAGGCCGGCTCGGTCGCGCCGGCTGTGGAGCGGGTGCGCAAGGCGTCGGGCCTGCCGGTCGCTGTCGGCTTCGGCATCAAGACGCCCGAGCGCGCCGCCGAAGTGGCTCGCGTGGCCGACGCCGTCGTCGCCGGCTCGGTGCTGGTCGATGAGGTCGCCGCCGCTCTGGACGCGAACGAACCCGCCGCGCCGCGCGTTCTGGCCAAGGTGCGCAGCCTCGCCGATGCGGTGAAGGGTGCGCGCGCGACAGAAACGGTCTAAAGCGCCCCGATGGTCGACAAGAACAAACCCCAGCAGGAGAAGCGCGGCGGCTGGCTGTCCCGCTTCGCCCCCGGCGTCCGCAAGATCGTCAGCCGGCGGGACACGCCCGACAATCTCTGGGTCAAGGATCCGGACACCGGCGAGATGCTCTACCGGTCGGACCTCGAGGCCGCCCTGTGGGTCACGCCGTCGGGCCGGCACATGCGTATCGACGCGCCGACGCGCCTGCGCGCGACCTTCGATGACGGCGACTATGAACCGATCGACACGCCGGACGTGCCCGAGGATCCGCTGAAGTTCTCGGACGGCAAACCCTACAAGGACCGCCTGAACGCCGCCCGCAAGGCCGCCGGCCGCAAGGACACCATGGCCATCGGCTTCGGCCAGCTGGACGGCACGGAAGCCGTGGTGATCGTGCAGGACTTCACCTTCATGGGCGGCTCGCTGGGCATGGCCGCGGGCGAAGCCTTCATCGCCGCCGCCCGCGCCGCGATCGAACGCAATGTCCCGCTGGTCTGCTTCACCGCCGCCGGCGGCGCCCGGATGCAGGAGGGCGCGCTCAGCCTGATGCAGATGGCCCGCACCACCCTGGCCATCCAGGAGCTGAAGGCCGCGCAGCTGCCGTTCGTCGTGGTTCTGACCGACCCGACCACGGGCGGCGTCACCGCCAGCTACGCCATGCTGGGCGACGTCCATCTGGCCGAACCGGGCGCCCTGATCGGCTTCGCCGGGCCGCGGGTCATCGAGGCGACCATTCGCGAGAAACTGCCGCCGAGCTTCCAGCGCGCCGAGTATCTGCAGGAAAAGGGCATGGTCGACCGCGTGGTCGCCCGTTCCGACCTGCCGAAGGTGCTGGGCCAGATCCTGTCGATGCTGATGGGCGGAAAGCGTCGGGCGGCCTAGGATCGCGGTCATGGACCCGATCTCCGAGCGCCTGCGCGCCCGTCATCCGCAACGCATCGACCTGTCGCTGGACCGGATGAAGGCCCTGTGCGCGGCGTTGGGCGATCCACAGCACCGGCTGCCGCCGGTCGTCCACGTCGCCGGGACCAACGGCAAGGGCTCGACCGTGGCCCTCATTCGCGCCATCGCCGAAGCCGCCGGGTTGAAGGTGCATGTCTATACCTCGCCCCACCTCGTGCGATTCAACGAGCGCATCCGGCTGGCTGGCGAGTTGATCTCCGACGCGCAGCTGGGCGGCATCCTCGATCGCATCGAGGCGGTCGCCGGTCAGGCCACGGTGTTCGAGAGCACCACGGCCGCAGCCTTTGTGGCGATGAGCGAGACGCCCGCCGACCTGGCCATCATCGAAGTGGGACTCGGAGGCGTCCTGGACGCCACCAATGTGATCGAACGTCCCCTTCTCAGCGTCATCACGCCGGTAGACCTTGACCACGCCGAGTTCCTCGGCACGTCCCTGCGCGGCATTGCAATCGAGAAGGCCGGCATCCTGAAGCCGGGCGCCCGGGGCCTCGTCGCCCGGCAGTCCGACGAAGCGATGACCGCGATCGAGGAGGTCGCGCAGGCGGTCCACGCACCGCTGACCGTGATGGGCGTCGATTTCGACGCCTGGGCCGAGCGCGGCGGGCTCGCATTCCAGGATCAGGAGCGCTTCCTCGATCTCCCTGCGCCCGCGCTGGCCGGGCCGCACCAGATCGCCAACGCCGGCCTCGCCGTCGCCGTGGCGCTGGAGCTGGATTTGCCGGAACAGGCGATCGCCGAGGGGCTTCAGACCGTCCGCTGGCCGGCGCGGCTGCAACGCCTGTCCGCCGGCCCCTATGGCGAGGCCGCGAGCGCGGCGGAGGCCGAGCTCTGGCTGGACGGGGGGCACAATCCCCATGCCGGCCGGGCCTTGGCCATCGCGCTGGCCGAACGTCAGGCGCGTGCTCCGCGACCGACGGCGTTGATCGTCGGAATGCTGGCCAACAAGGACGCCGGCGGCTTCTTCGAGGCGCTGCGCGACAGTGACGCCTCGGTCTTCACCGTGCCGTTCGACGGCGCGGCGGCCGAGCCGGAAGCCCTTGCGGCCGTCGCCCGCGGACATGGGCTCGGAGCCCAGGCTTCGGGCGATGTCAGGCAGGCGCTGGAACACGCACTGCGGCTGGGCGCCGGGCGTGTTGTGATCTGCGGATCGCTTTATCTGGCCGGCGAAGTCCTGGGCGCGTCGCCGGAGACCTGGCCGGTCTGATCAGCCCGGGCTGTCGGGCATCCGCACGCGCTGAGAGTCGCGCATGAAATCGCGCGTGCCCTGATCCTGCATGCCCTGACGCGGCACATCGCGGCAGACGCGGGTGCGACGGTTCGAGCCCGTCTGGGTCTCGAAGCGGCAAACGCGGCGGGTTTCCGCGGCGGTGTTCGCGGCCGGGGCGGTCGGAGCCACGGCTTGCTGGGTCTGGGCGGCCTGAACGGGCGTCAGGCTCAGGGCGGCCATGGCGGCCAACTGAATGATGAACATGGATCTATCCGGGGAAGAAAGGGGTAGGCGAGCGCTCAGCCCGCAGGGCCGGCGGGCGTCGGAGCGGCGCCGCCGTCCGGGAAGCGGATACGTTGCAGGTTCCGCATGAACTCGCGGGTCTGCTGGTCCTGAACGCCCTGAATCGGGCGGTCACGACAAACGCGCTGCTGAAGGTTGGACCCGGTCGCGCGTTCGTAGCGGCAGACGCGACGGGTTTCGACGCCTTCAGATACAGGCTGGACCGTGGCCGGAGCCTCGGTCCGCGCGATTACGGCGACGGCCTGGCCAGAACCGGACAGCAGGGCGGCGGCGGCGAGTGCGACAGTCAGCATGAACGGACCTCCGGAGCTTCAGCCCCGGAAGGAGAACACTGATCGACTGTGGCTGCAAGTCTGACGCGAATTTACGCGGCGGAGGCGATCCCGGCCTCGGCCAGCCACTCGACGATCTTGCCCTTGGGCATGGCGCCGACCTTCATCGAGGCCATCTGGCCGTCCTTGAACAGCATCAGGGTCGGAATGCCCTTCACACCGAGCTTCGACGGGATCATCGGGCTGTCGTCGATATTGACCTTGGCGATGGTCACCTGGCCCGAAAGCTCGTCCGAGATCTGCTCCAGCGCCGGGCCGATCTGCTTGCAGGGGCCGCACCACTCGGCCCAGAAGTCCACGAGCACGGGGGTCGAGGATTTCAGGACGTCGGTCTCGAAGCTGTCGTCGGTGACCTTGACGGTGGCCATGGGGGAAGTCTCCTGGCGGGCGGCTGTCCGGCCGCGCGCTGTTCTGGTCTCGGCCGGTCATCGTAGGTGATTCCGGCCCGTTCACGAACCATGTGGGCGCAGCGGGCGCCCAAATCAACGCCTCTCAGCGCGCCAGCGCCGCCGCCAGCATGTCGTCCGGGATCGGCATCAGGTTCGGGCCGTCGGTCCAGACCAGCGCCGCCTCGACCCGATGCGCCGGATAGAGTTGCCTCAGGATCGAGACATAGACGGACATCTGCACGACATAGGCCGGATCGGCGTCCTCGATCCTCAGCGGGGCGGGGCGATTGGTCTTGTAGTCGACAACCAGAACCCGATCCGCCGAGACCACCAGCCGGTCCATCCGGCCGGACACGGTGGAGCCGCCGACCCGGCCGGTCAGCGCGACCTCGGCGCGGGACCCGGGTCCGAAGACCGGGGCGAACCGTGCGTCTGTCAGGATGCCGAGCGCGGCCTCGGTCATCTCCTGCTTCTGCTCGTCGGACAGGTCGCGCTCCCGGGACAGGAGCCGTGCAGCGAGATCGGCCCGCAGATCGACCGCCACATCCGGCAGGCGCTCAAGCAACCGGTGGATCAGATCGCCGCGACGGAAGCGGCCCAGCCCTCCCCCGCTTGACCGGGCCAGAGGCGAGGGCGCCGGCGAGCCGTCGAGGCCGCCCATGCGCGAGGGGGACAGGGTGCGCTCGCCCGGCTCGGCCGACACGGCGCGTGCCAGCCAGTCCGGCGTGGCGACGTCGGCGGCGCTGACGGTCTCGAGGCGCGGATACGACTTCGGGTCCTCGCCGAAACGACGGATGCGGCCGCACGTCCCCTCGATCTCGCGCCCGCCCAGCGAAACGATCGCCTCGTCAAGCGGTCCCCACCAGGCGCGCAGGTTCTCCAGCTTGCGGTTCGAGGCATAGCGGCCGCCGACGATCAGCCGGTCCCTCGCGCGGGTCAGGCCGACGTAGAGCAGGCGCATCGACTCCTCCTCGTTGCGCCGTTTGCGCGCCTCGCGCGCCTCGGCCGAGGCGTCGCAGTCGGCCTTGGACGACCCGCACCACAGGAAGCCGCCCTCCTCCGTCTCCAGCAGGGCGTCGCCCTTGGGCTCCTCGAAGATGGTGTCCGGCAGAATGACGATCGGCGCCTCCAGCCCCTTGGACGAGTGGGCGGTCATGACCCGCACCTCGCCGCGCGGCTCGTCCATCTCGCGCTTCACTGTCTGGGTCAGGGAGGCGAGCGCATGGCACAGGCGCTCCAGATCCATGACCCCGCGGATCTCGGCCGCCTGGGTCTGATCGAGGAAGGCGTCCAGCGCGTCAGCTGCCTCCCCGCCCAGCCGGGTCAGGAAGCGCTGGCGCATGGTCAGGCCGTTGGCGTCCAGCCGGTTCAGCAGGCCGGCATAGAGGTCGAACGGCGTCCGGTCGCGGGCGGCGGCGCGGAAGCCGGCGATCAGTTCGACCGCTGCCCGGGCGGCGTCATCGGTCTGCGCCCTGTCGCGAAGCGACCGCCAGAGGGGTTGCGTCCACCGGTCCTTCGCAAGGTCGATCCCGGCGCGCGCGAGCTCATAGAGGTCAGTCTCCGATACATCGCAAAGGGGGCTGCGCAGCACCCCGGCCAGAACCAGATCATCGTCGGGGAACAGGGCCGCGCGGCCCAGCGCCAGCAGATCCTGAAACACCGCATGCTCGGACAGCTTCAGCCGGTCGGCGCCGGCCACCGGCACCCCGCCCTGCTTCAGCGCGCGCAGGATCTCCTCGAACATCGGGCCGCGCTTCTTGACCAGGATCAGGACGTCGCCCCAGTCGGCGGCGCGCCACTGGCGGGTCTCCTTGTCGTGGACGCCCTCGTTGCGCTCGACCATGCCGCGCACCTCGGCGACGATGCGATCGGCCACCTGACGGCGGGCGCCGCGGGTCGCGTCGGCGTCCATCGGCTCGTCCCAGGCGCGGCGCTCCTCGGACTTCTCCTCCTGAACGGCGTCCCAGACGTCGATGGTGCCGGGCTGGCCATCCGGTCGGGCGGCATTGTGCTTGATCTTCTCATCCGCACGATCGCCGATCAGGCCGCGTCCCGGGCTCAGAGCTTGCGCTCGCTCGGCATCGAAGAAGACCTGATCGACGAATTTCAGCACTTCGGGAGTGGAACGCCATGAGTCGAGGAGTTTGACGTTCTCGAATCGCCGCCCGGCAGCGGTGATCTGGATTCGATACTCCTGGCTTTCGCGCAGCAGACGCTCGGGCGCGGCGCCCTGGAAGGAGAAGATGGACTGCTTCTCGTCGCCGACGACGAACAGGGTGCGCTCGACCCCTCCCTCGCGCGCGCCGGCGCCGCGGAAGAACTCGTCGGTCAGGGCGCGGACGATCTCCCACTGCTCGGGCGAAGTGTCCTGCGCCTCGTCGACGAGGATGTGGTCGACGCCGCCGTCCAGCTTGAACAGCACCCAGGCCGCGCCGGTCTCCTCATTGGTCAGCAGCGCCTTGGCCGCGCTGATCAGGTCGGAGAAGTCCAGCGCCCCTCGCGCCGCCTTGGCCGCCTCGTACTCGGCCGAATAGGTCGTCGCGAGGGTCAGGGCGAAGAGGGTGTCGCGGCCCACGCGGCAGGCGCGGGCGTGGTCGAATGCTTCGCGCAGCCGGTCCTGTTCCTCGATTAGCCAGTCGCTCGTTGCGGTCGGAACCGCCTTGGTCGCCAGTGAGGCGCGCGGACCGGTCGCGGTGAAGAAGACCTCCCGCACGCTCTCAACCGGAGCCTCTCCAGCGCGGATGGCCTCGGCAAGGGCCTGAATCTTCAGGCCGCGCGTCGCATCGGTCTTGCCATTGCCCTGCGCCAGCCCGCCGGCCGCCGCGAACCATTGATCTAGGTTGAGCGCAGGCGGGGTGACCGCCGCGGCCTCGAGCGCGTCCGGGTCTTCCAGCCGCTCGACCCCGACCTGATCGGCGATGCGCTGCAGCAGGGTGGCGGGGCCGCCGGCGTGGGACACCCAGGCGGCGATGGCCGCGCGCTTCTCCTCGAAGCGGACGAACATCTGCTCGAAGGCCTGGAAGTCCAGCTGGCCGGCCATGCTGGCGTAGGCGTCGGACAGGCCGGCGTCGCCGGACAGGGAGCGCTCGGCCACCCGCTCGCGGGCGCGGACCCGGATGGCCTCGGCCTCGACGTCGTCGACGACGCGGAACAGGGGTGAGACACCGGCCTCGATCGGGAAGCGGCGCAGCAGTTGTTCGCAGAACGCATGGATGGTCTGGATCTTCAGCCCGCCCGGCGTCTCCAGCGCACGGGCGAACAGGGTGCGGGCGTGGGACAGCTGGCCGCGGTCGTAGGAGCCGGGATCGCGCTGCTCCAGCTTGCCGAGTTCGATGCGCAGCTCGGCGTCGGGCGCGACGGCCCACTTGCCCAGACGCTCGTAGAGACGGCGCTGCATCTCGGCGGCGGCGGCCTTGGTGAAGGTCAGGCACAGGACGGCATCCGGGCGCGAGCCGCCCAGCAGCAGGCGGGCGACACGGGACACCAGGGTCGTGGTCTTGCCCGAGCCGGCATTGGCCATGACGAAGGCGTTGACGCCGGGGTCGGCGGCGAGGCTCTGCGGGTCGAGCGCGGCCATCAGCCCTCCTCCCCGTCGCCGGCGGTGGACCATTCGGCCACCCGGGCCAGGTGGTCGTAGTCCGAGGGCGGCTGTTTGACGAAGGCCGGAGCGGTGCGCGAACCGTAGCCGCGGGTCGGCCGGGCATAGTCGCGGACGCGCTCGACCAGACCGGCCACGGCCTCTTCGGCGGTCATGGCCGCGCCGTCGTCGCCGGCGCGGTCCTCGATCCGGGCGGGCGGGTTTCGTCCCGTGACAGAGACATAAAGCAGTTCAGAGGGTTCGCCCTGCCCGTCAGGGCCGAACGCGCCGGCCTTGGCCATGGCGGCGGTCAGGGGCAGCTGGGACGAGAAGCCGGTCTTCACCTGTTTGGCGCTGGGCGCCGAGCCGGTCTTGAAGTCGATGACCGAGACCTTGCCGTCCCGCACCTCGACCCGGTCGGCGTCGGCGGTCAGAGTGAAGTCCATCCCGTCGATGGGTATGACCCATTCCGCATGCTGCTCCAGCAGGACGCGGCGAGCGCCAGCGCGGCGGCTGGCCTCCCACTCGGTAACCCAGACGCCAGCGTTTCGGCCCAGCACCGCCTCGCGGGCGAGAGCGGATTCCGCCATACCGGCGGCCAGCAGTTCGTCGAGGTAGAGCTTCGAGAACCGCGCGGGACCATCCGCGCCGCCCTTCGTGTCCCACTCTCGTGAAAAGGTCTCGAGCGCCCTGTGAATGGCCGTGCCGCGGATGCGGGCGTCGACGCGTTCGTCGGGGCGCTCCAGCTGGAACAGCTTGAGGATGAAGCGGGCGTAGGTGGCGTAGGGATCGCGGACCCATTCCTCGATCCGGGTCACCGACATCCGCGTCGGGCGAGCCGCGACGGGCGGCGTTGGGGACGGGCGGGTCGCGGGCTTCAGACTGGCGGGCGGCGAGACGGAGGGGCGATCCAGTGCGCGCGCCCAGGCCTCGACCTGAGGCAGGCCCGGCAGGGACAGGCCCGCACCCTTCACCAGCGTCTCCAGTCGCCAGAGCCAGCGGGAGCGGACCGAGGGCTGACCGCCACGACGCTCGGCATGCAGCAGGATGACCTCGGGCGCGCAGGCGGCCTGGGCGAAGTCATGGGCGGACAGGCCGACGCGGCGCTCGGGCGACGGAAGGCCGAGGGTAGAGCGCATGGGGCGTGACAGGAAGGGATCAGCGCCCCCGCCGCGTGGCCAGACGCCCTCCTCCAGACCGGCGAGGATGACCCGGTCGGCCCGCACCAGCCGCGCCTCGATGGCGCCGAGGATGCGCAGGCGCGGGTGGGCCGCGCCGCCGGTGCGCACGACCTCCTGATCCATCAGCCGCTGCAGCAGGTCGGCGAAGGCGCGGCCGGTCATGGGGTCGGACGCCGCCCCGTCCTCGATCAGCCCGGCCAGCAGGCGAGCCGCGGCCTCGCCCTCCGCGCCGCGCCAGGCCTGATCCGGACCACCGGCCAGCGCCTCGACCGCGGCGGCCAGATAGATGGCCTGTTCGTCGACGCTACGTGGATCTTCGGAGCCGGCGAGGACGGGCAGAAGCACGCGCTCCAGATGGTCCAGCAGGGTGCGGGCGGCAGCGATGCGGGCCTGCACATGGTCGGTTGCGGCCTGGCCGCGCCGGCCTTTCGTGGCCTGCTCCAGCCGGCGGCGGATGGCGGCGAAGTCGGCGGGATGGGGGCCGCGCAGGCCGTGGCGCTCCAGATCATCCCGGTCACGGGACAACTCGACAGGGTCCAGTCCGAGACTGACCAGCGGGTGTTTGAGGAGCGCCAGCAGGCCGACCGCGCCGAAGCCGTCGCCGGCCAGTTCGACGATCTGGCCCAGCAGGACTCCGGTCGGCGTGCCGGACAAGGGCGTGCCGCCCGAGGAGTCAGCCTCAAGGCCCCAGCGGCCGAGACGCGCCTGCACCCGGCGGGCGATCTGGGCGTCGGGGGTGACGAGGGCGCAGGTGCGGCCCGGCGTCTCGATCGCCTCGCGCATCAGGACGGCAGCCAGCGCGGCGACGGCCTCTTCGGTGCGGCCGGTCAGGACCGAGAGACCGGACAGACCTTCCCCGATGGGATCGGTCCCGCCCGCCTGCATGGCGTCGATGGCCTCGCGCCAGTCGGCGGTCGAGCGCGGCGGCTTCAGGGCTTCGGCGATCAGGCGACGGCGCGCGCGACCGGCCGAGGCCTGGGCTTCGGTCTCGGGCGCGGGCCAGCGGCGGACGGTGGAACGGTCGATCTCGTGGCGGCTCAGCAGCGCCTTGAGCGCACCCTGCGGATGCTGGTCGCCGACTTCGTCCCACGCACGGGACTCCAGATCCAGATCGAGGCCGGGCAGGACCACGCAGCCTTGCGGGGCTCTGGCGACCGCGCCGATGACCTCAGCAGCGGAGGGGACGGTGCCGGTCGAGCCGGCGGCGATCACCGGACCCTGCGGCGGACGGTCGGCCCAGGTCGCGGCCAGCCGTTTGAGCAGTCGGACCTTGCGATCCTGCGGGTCGATCAGGCCCAGCTCTCTCAGGCGCGCGGGCCAGGCCTCGACGGCGACGGAAAGGAAGGCGGCGGAGTCCTGCCAGTGGGCGGCAAGGTCGGCCTCGACCAGCGACTTCACGCGTCCCGGTTCCGTGACTTCCTCGATCTGGCAGGAGTCCATGAAACCGGCGAGGGCCTCGGCCATCTCCAGCGCACGCAGGGACGGCAGCACATCCTTGTGGTGGCGCGCGATCATGCGGGCCAGCTCGAACCGGCGTTGCAGGGCCGAGATGGCGGGCGGGAGATCGGCCTCGATATCGCCGGGGGCGAAGGGCGGCTCGTCCTCCTCCAGATCGCCCAGCGGCCGGACCTGCGGCAGCAGCAGGGTCCGCCCCTCGGCCCGCAGCGACAGGGCCTCGGTGAAGGCCCGCGCGGCGCGGCGGTTGGGCAGCAGAACCACGGCGTCGGCCAGAGCCTCGGGCGGCAGGCCCTGCATCCAGTCGAGCACACCGCTGGCCAGATCCTCGAGGAAGGGCCGGTGCGCCTCGATGGCGTACCAGCGGGGCGCTTCGCCAGTGAAGGGATCGAAGCGCGAGTTCATGCCTGCCGGGTCAGTTTCGCTTCAGCCTCGTCCCGCGCCTGCGGGTCGCCGACGTGCATCCAGTAGCCGTCGAGCACGCAGCCGAACAGGCGGCCTTCGGCGGCGGAGCGCCGCCAGAACTGGCTTAGCGAGAAGGGTCCGTCGGGGCCGTTCGCGACGTAGTCGGGCCGGCAAATGTGCACTCCCATATAGGCGTAGGGGGCCGACGGGGCGTCACCGCGGAAGGTCAGGCGGCCATCGTCGGCGAGGAAGAAGTCGCCGTCGCCCTCGAAACCGATGGAGCCTTCGCGTTTGGCCAGCAGCAGGGCGGCGTCCATGCGCTCAGGGTCCCAGAGACGGGACAGATCGGCGAGGGCGTCGCTGTTGTCGGTCCAGACGCTGTCGATGTTGGCGACGAAGACGGGGTCGGAACCCAGCAGGGGCGAGGCTTTCTTCAGGCCGCCGCCCGTTTCCAGCAGCTCGGCGCGCTCGTTGGAAATGACGATTTCGGGGCCGCGGCCGCGCGCCGCGAGGTGGGCCTCAAGGCGGTCGGCGAACCAGTGGACGTTGACGACGGCCTTTTCCACGCCGGCGTCGGCGAGGCGGTCGAGCACATGGTCGATGAGGGCGCGGCCGCCGACCTCGACCAGGGCCTTGGGGCGATCATTGGTCAGGGGGCGCATGCGGGTGCCGAGGCCGGCAGCGAGCACCATGGCGGTTCTGGGCGCTGAATTCATTTGCGTCTCGCCTCAGGGACATGCCGGTCGAACCAGGCGGCGACCGTCTCCAGACCCGGCTGTTTCAGGTTGGCGTTGAGGTGGTCCCACATGCGAGGCATGAAGGCGGCGTAGCGCGGCTTGCCGTCGCGGACGATCAGACGGGCGAAAATGCCGAGAATTCGCGCCTCGTTCAGGGCCGCCAGACCGGCGTAATCGCGCATGAAAACCGCGCGGTCGACCTGTGGATAAAATTGGAAATAGTGGTCCAGAGCCTTCGCCTCGAGCGCGGGCGAAACATCGCGACGCGCATCCTGAAGCAGCGAGTGGAGATCCCAGGACGGATGCGCGCGGACCGCGTCCTGAAAATCGATCATGCCGACCATGGGGGCGCCCGACCGGCCGGAGAGGCGGATGAGGTTCTCGGCGTGGTAGTCGCGGTGGGCGATGACGGTGGCCCCGGCGGCGCCGCGGGCGACGACGGGGGCCCAGGCGGCGCGCCAGTCGGCGATGGCCTCGGCGTCGAAGGACAGTTCCGGGTCGAGCTTCGGCAGCCATTCGACGAAGAGGTCCGCCCCGCCCTGCAGCGCGGTCTCGTCATAGACCTGAAGCGGCCAGTCGCCGGCGGGGCCGGTGAGGACCTCAGGGGCTTCGGCAGCATGCAGGGTGGCCAAGGCCTCGACGGCGGCGAGGTAGAGGGGCTCTTCGGGTTCGCCGCGCTCGATGACGCGGGCGAAGAGGTCGTCGCCGAAGTCCTCGAGCACGGCCAGGCCGGCGGCGGCGTCGACGGCGACGATCTCGGGGGCGGACAGGCCGAGGCGGCGCAGGTGGTCGGCGACGGCGGCGAAGGCCTCGATCCGGCCGGCGGACAGGCGGGCGGTGGCGTTCCAGCCGGAAGTGAGGCGCTGTTCGGGCGTCCAGGAGGGATCGGCCGGCGGGCTTTCGGCCGAGGCGGCCTGATCCATCAGCATCAGGGAGCGGCCGTCCGGGGTGGTCAGGCGCTCGTAGCGGCGGGTGGACGCGTCCCCGGGCAACGGGTCGCGCGCGGCGTCGGCAAGGCCGGCGGCCTTCAGAAAGTCGAGACGGAGCTGTTCGCGATCAGACATGGAGTTCCTTGAGCCGCTCTTCCCACGCCCCTGCGGCAAAAAATGTCGCATCACGGCCGCCGTCGCGCTCGGCGATGACGACGGCGAGGCGGTCGGGGCCCAGCCAGTGGCCGGGATCGTCGCCCAGGCGTTCGGGCCATTCGATGACGGCGCAGCCCTCGTCCAGCGCCTCGTCCAGCCCGATCTCGGCCGCCTCTTCCGGACGGGTCAGGCGGTAGAGGTCGAAATGGGCGACCGGCGGATCGCTCTCGTAGAACTGGACCAGGGTGAAGGTCGGGGACGGCACGTCCTCGTCGGGCGTGGTCAGGGCGCGGATCAGGCCGCGGGCCAGCGTCGACTTGCCCATGCCCAGCGGACCGTAAAGCAGCAGGGCCTCGCCCGGCCGCAACAGGGGGGCGATGGCGGCGCCCAGACGGGCTGTCGCTTCGGCGTCGGGAAGGGAGACGGACAGCTCAGGCAAAGTCGGCGTCCGGCTGGCTGGGCAGGACCCGCTCGGTGAAGGCCTTGAGCGCATAGGTCGCCTTGGCCGCATCGATATCCAGCCGCGAGGGCGGGATCGGCTTGCCGACCTTCAGGGCGAAGGGCTTGCGCTTCTTGTTCAGAAGCTCGTGGAACAGGGTGATGTCCCGAAGCTCCTGCGAGAAGCGGTCGAACCAGTGGAACAGGCGCGAATAGGGCCCGGACACATGGATCGGCACGACCGGCGCCTCGTATTTGCGGGCGAGCGAGGCGGCGGTCGGCGCCCATTCCGGATCGGTGACCGAGCCGTCCTTGCCGATGCGGGCCAGACGGCCGGCGGGGAACATGACCACGCAGCGCTCGGCCTCGAAGGCCTCCTTCGCCGCCTGCAGGGTGGCGCGGGTCTTCTCGCGGGTGCGTTTGTCGTGGACCCATTCGACCGGGATGATGGCCTCGCCCAGCCGGGGCGAGACGCGGACGGCGTCGGCATTGGCGAAGAAGATGGCGTCCGGCCGCCGGGCCTTGATGGCGTCGAAGACGGCGATGCCGTCGGCGATGCCGGTCGGATGGTTGGCCACGACGATGCAGCGCCCCGTCGTGGGGATGCGGTCGCCGTTGAGGACCGAGACCTTCAGGTCCAGCAGGTCGCTCATATAGTCCAGCGCCTCGGCGCCCGAGAGCGGCTGGACGGCATCGGCCATGCGCACCGCCTGCCGGTAGTTCAGCGCCTTGTAGAGAAACGGCCGGACCAGCGGCCAGAACGGCGAGGCGGTCAGCCGCGGCGCGCGCTCGGCGATCAGCACGTCGCAGATGTGCGGTGCGGCTTTGGCAGGGGCGAGGACTTCGGCGGTCATTCGACATCGGTTGTCGCCGGTCGCGCGAGGGACGGCAAGCGGGATGAGGGCCGGATCGCACGGCTTTGTGAGGACAAGCGTCGCCGCTTTCGTCGCCGGAAAGGCGGTGCTACGCCAGCGCCCGAAGACAAAGGAACCTGCCCATGCGTCACCGCTCCCTGCTTTCGTGCGCCGTCGCCGCCATCGCCCTGGCGACCGCGGTCCCGGCTCTGGCCCAGACCCCGGCCGCTCCGGCCGCCGCCCCCGTTTCTGGCCAGACCGCCGCGCGCGAGGCGTTCGACTACAACGACATGATCTCGGCCAACCGTCTGGGCGACCCGCAGGTTTCGCCGGACGGCCGCTGGGCCACCTATTCGCTGACCACCACGGACGTGGGCGCCAACCGCCGCGCCGGAGCCATCTATCTGGTCGATCTGCAGAACCCGGCCGAGGGCCGCCGACTGGCCCTGAACGAGGGCGGCGCCAACACGGCCCGCTGGGGTTCGGACGGCAAGATCTACTTCCTGTCGGGCCGCTCGGGCTCCAGCCAGGTGTGGCGCGCCGAGGCCGACGGTACGGGCGCGACCCAGGTCACCAACCTGCCGCTGGACGTGAACGCCTATCGCATCAGCCCCGACGCCTCGAAGGTGATCGTGTCGCTGGCGGTCTTCCCGGACTGCGCCGACCTGGCCTGCACCGTGAACCGCGCCAAGGCGGTCAGCGACGATCCGGCCACGGGTCAGGTCTATGACCGCATGTTCGTGCGCCACTGGGATACGTGGAACGACGGCACCCAGAACCATCTGTTCTCGGTCAACGTCGACGGCTCGGGCGCACCGGTGCACCTGACGCGCGGCTTCGACGGCGACACCCCGTCCAAGCCGTTCGGCGACGAGAGCGAGTTCGTCTTCACCCCGGACAGCCAGGGCGTGGTCTTCTCGGCGCGCGAGGCCGGAAACAGCGAGCCGTGGAGCACGAACTTCGACCTGTATCAGGTTGCGATCTCGGCGCCGGGCGAGCTGACCAACCTGACCGACGCCAACGACGCCTGGGACACGGGCCCGGTCTTCTCGCCGGACGGCAGGACTCTCGCCTATCGCGCCATGGCCCGCCCGGGCTTCGAGGCCGACAAGTACGGGATCTTCCTGCGTGACGTGGCGACGGGCGAGACCCGTCAGATCGCCGCCGACTGGGATCGTTCGGCCGACACCCTGCAATGGTCGCGCGACGGCCGCACGCTCTACACGACCGCCGGCGACGTGGGTCAGACCCGCATCTTCGGCATCGACGTGCGTCGCGGCACCGTGACCCCGCTGACCGGCGAGGGCCATGTCTCGGCCTTCCAGCAGACGCGCTCGGGCTTCCTGTTCGCGCAGGACACCCTGCGTCGTCCCAGCGAGCTGTTCGTGAAGACCTTCCGCGGCCGCGAGATGCCGCGCCAGATCACCAATGTGAACCCGCAGCTGGACACCATGGCATTCGGCGAGGCCGAGCAGTTCAACTTCCCGGGCTGGAACGGCGAGACGGTGCACGGCTATGTCATCAAGCCGGCCAACTATGTCGAGGGACAGAAGTATCCGGTCGCCTTCCTGATCCACGGCGGGCCGCAGGGCTCGTTCGGCAACAGCTGGTCCTACCGCTGGAACCCGTCGACCTATGCGGGCGCGGGCTATGCGGTCGTCATGATCGATTTCCACGGCTCGACCGGCTACGGCCAGGCCTTCACCGACTCGATCAGCCAGCACTGGGGCGACCGCCCGCTGGAAGACCTGCAGAAGGGCTGGGCCGCGGCTCAGGAGCGCTACAGCTTCCTGGACGGCGACAACGCCTGTGCGCTGGGCGCCTCCTACGGCGGCTATATGATCAACTGGATCGCCGGCCGCTGGCCGGGCGAGTTCAAATGCCTGGTCAACCACGACGGCGTGTTCGACATCCGCGGCATGGCCTATGGCACCGAGGAGCTGTGGTTCACCGAGTGGGAATACGGCGGCACCCATTACGACAATCCGGAGGGCTACGAGGCCTTCAACCCGGTGCACCACGTGGCCAACTGGCGTGACCCGATGCTGGTCGTGCAGGGCGACCTGGACTTCCGCATCCCGACCTCGCAGGGCCTGTCGACCTTCACGGCGCTGCAACGTCGCGGCATCGAGAGCCGTCTGGTCTTCTTCCCGGACGAGAACCACTGGGTGCTGCGCCCGGCCAACAGCCTGCAGTGGCACAACGAGGTGTTCGGCTGGCTGAACAAATACCTGAAAGAGACCCCGGCTTCGGGTCAGTAATTGAGCCGGTCTCCGGACAAGAGAAAGGGCGCTCCCGGAGACAGGAGCGCCCTTTTCCTTTGGCGTCGATGCGGACCCTAGCCGGCCCGAGCGTAGGTGGTGGCCGCTTCGCGATAGCGGGCGAATTCGCGCGCGGTCATGCAGCGCGGGGTCGTCCAGCCGGCGTCCGAACGCTGGATCGAGAGAACCTCGCGGGCAGTGATGAACTGCGGCGCGGCGCCATGTTCGCGGGTGAAGGCCCGGCGGGTGGCGGCGTCGGTGGCGCAGACCAGCACCGGGCGCTCGGAAGCGCGGCTCTGGCTCTGGACGGGACCGGCGATGGCGGAGCCGGCGGTCAGGCCGGCGAGGATCGCGAGGCTGGCGATAGCGGAAAATCGACGCATCGGATTCTGTCTCCAAACCTCCTGAAATGGTCAGGACTCGGACGGAATAATGCGCCGATCGCGGCGAATGTAAATATTATACGACAGTTCAAAGTATGAAATTTTACAGCCGCGCCGGAACCGGTCCTGCTGAGCCTTCGACGCCGTTGCGCGTTGTGTGGACTTCGACGGAGTCCAGCCCTTGCCCAACCCCTTGAAAGACAATCCGAACTGGATCGCGCTGCGTGAGCGGGCGCTGGTTCCGGCGGGGCGGCGCGTCGGCGAATGGAGAGACTGGGTCGTGGCCAATGACCCCGTCTATGCGGCGGCCCGCCGCCCCGGACCGGCGGAAAAGATCGCCGCCAGCGTCACCCTCGCCCTGATCCTGATCGTCGTCCTGTTCCTGGCCCTGTTCGACTGGAACATGCTGCGCGGGCCGATCGGCCGCTGGGCGTCGGCGAAATACGACCGTCAGATCGAGCTGAATGGCGATCTGGACGTGAAGCTGTTCAGCTGGACCCCCTCGGCCCAGATCCGCGAGCTACGGATCGGCGGGCCGGACTGGGCGCGCGAGCGCGACACCCTGAAGGTCGACGACCTGCAGGCCTCCGTGCGGCTGCGGTCGCTGTTCGCCGGGCAGCTGGAGATGCCGCTCGTGGCCATCACCCGCCCTGAGGTGGTGCTGATCGCCACCGAGGACGGCCGCAAGAGCTGGCAGCTGAACCCCGACGCGCCGGACACCGGCGAGGGGATGAAGCTGCCGCCGATCCACCGCCTGATCATCCGCGACGGGACCCTGTCCCTGACCGAGCAGCGCCGCGGGATCCAGCTGGACGCCACGGTCACCGCGCGGGAAGGCACGGACGGCGATGCCGGCTTCACGCTCGATGGCCGTGGCTCGATGAACGGCACGCCGCTGACCCTGACGGTGAAGGGCGGGCCTTTCATCAATATCCGGCGCGACCGGCCCTACGGCTTCCAGGCGACGCTGGCCGGCGTGGGCACGCGGCTTGTCGCGGACGGCTCGATCACCCGGCCGTTCAATCTGGGCCAGTTCACCTCGACCCTGAGCCTGCAGGGCCAGGATCTGGCGGACATCTATCTGCTGACCGGCATCACGACGCCGAACACCCCGCCCTATCGGCTGTCGGGCACGCTGACGCGCGACGATGCGAAGTTCACCTTCGCCGATTTCAGTGGCCGGGTCGGGTCGTCGGACCTGTCGGGCGATCTGGTCGTCGACAAGCCGGGCGAGCGTCGGCGCGTGGATGCCGACCTGCGCTCCAACCTGCTGGACATCGACGACCTGAGCGCGGTTCTGGGCGCGAAGCCGCAGGTGACGTCGGGCGGCAATACGGTCGCGACGTCCGGCACGCCGGGCAAGTTGCTGCCGGACGCCCCGCTGAACGTCGAACGCCTGCGGACGATGGATGGGACCCTGCGCTATCGGGCCGCGCGGGTGAAGCGCAACGAGCTGGATATCCGGCAGGTCGATCTGGGCGCCGATCTGAAGGACGGCATCCTCAACCTCGATCCGGTGGCGTTCAACTTCAACCGCGGCGAACTGCGCGGCACGGCGAAGATCAATGCGACGCGCGATACGCCCTACAGCGCCGTCGACTTCCGCCTGCGCGGCTATCCGCTGGAATCGATCATCCCCGCCCGCGGCGGGGCGCCGACGGTGACCGGCTCGGCGCTGGGCCGGGCGCAGTTGGAAGGGCCGGGGGCGTCGATCCACGACTTCGCCGACAACTCCAGGGGCACGATCAGCCTGGTGGTGCCGCAGGGCCGGATGCGGGCGGCCTTCGCCGAACTGCTGGGCATCAACGCCACGGCGGGACTGGGCCGCCTGCTGGGCGGAGACCAGTCGACTGCAGAAATCCGGTGCGCGGTCGCCAGCTTCTCGGTGACCGAAGGCGTCGCCACGGCCCGCACCTTCGTCATCGACACGACGCCGGTGCTGGCGCGCGGGGCCGGGACGATCGACCTGGGCGCCGAGACGATGAACCTGCGGATCGACGGCGAGACCAAGGAGGCGCGGCTGGTGCGCCTGTGGTCGCCGATCGTCGTGCAGGGGCCGCTGACCGCGCCGCGGGTCGGCATCGACACCGGATCGGTCGTCGGTCAGGCCGGCCTCGGCGCCGCGATCGGCGCCCTGCTGAACCCGCTGGCAGCCCTGCTGCCCTTCGTCGATCCGGGACTGGCCGAGGACGCCAACTGCGGCGCGCTGATTTCCTCTGCCCGATAGGCCGCCGCACCGTGGTCTGCGGGACCGGATCATGCGTATCTGGGGCATGACCCGAAGAGGCCTGCTCGTCCCCGTGCTCGGCGCCCTGGCCGCCGCCTGCTCTCCCCTCGCCCTGCTCAACGGGCTGGGTCCCCGCGACGGCGGAGTCCGGCGGGTTGGACGTGGGCTTCGCTACGGAGCCGATGCGCGCCAGACGATGGACGTTTTCGCGCCGACCGCCCCGGCCGAAAGCCCGCGCCCGATGCTGGTCTTCTTCTACGGCGGCGGGTGGGATTCCGGCTCGCGCGAGGTCTATGGCTGGGCCGCCCAGGCGCTGGCGGCGCAGGGGTTCGTGGTGTTCGTGCCGGACTACCGGATCGTGCCGGAGGTCCACTTCCCGGCCTTCATCCAGGACGCGGCGGCGGCGACGGCGGAGGCCGGAAAGCTGGCGGCGCAGTATGGCGGCGACCCGGCCCGACTGGGCGTGATCGGCCACTCGGCAGGCGCGCATCTGGCCATGATGATCGCCCTGGACCGGCGCTACATGGCGGGGGTCGAGGCGCCGGGACTGATCAAGGCGGCGGCGGGGCTGGCCGGCCCCTATGACTTCCTGCCGTTCGACGTGCCGGCGTCGATCAACGCTTTCGGCCGGGTCCCTGATCCGACGCTCACCCAGCCGGTCAGCTTCGTGCGCGCGGACGCCCCGCCCCTGTGGCTGGGGCACGGAACGGACGACGATGTCGTCCACGCCGAGGACACCACCATCCTGTGCGACCGGATGCGGGCGGTCGGCGGGCGTTGCGAGGCGAAGCTCTATCCCGGCCTGAACCATGCCGATCTGATCGCGACCTTCTCGCCGTTGTTCCGCAAGAAGGCCCCGGTGCTGGCCGATGTCAGCGCCTTCCTGCACCGCGAGCTGGGCTGACGTCAGAAGACGTCACTGGACCGCCCTTGAGACGGGTCCAGTGTGGGCGGCGGAGGGACCGTCCATGAAGATCGCCATTGCGCCCGTCGCCCTGCTGCTCCTGTCCGGCTCCGCCGAGGCGGGGACCCACCGCCCGACCTTCGAGGAGCTGGGCAGGGCCTGCGTCCCGATCAAGCTGGACCTCGGCTGTTCGGTGGATTCGGTCGGCTTCTTCAACGACGCGCCCGGCGGCGGGCGGCTGTACTGGCAGATCCAGCAGGGGGCGAGCGGTGACGACGGCGTCGGCGGCGGGATCGTGCTGCTGCGGGAGGACGGCGACCGCCTGCGCCCGGTCCTGCATCATTTCGAGGCCTCGCGCTACGAACAGCCCCGGTGGCGGCTGGACGAGGACGGCGTCCCGCTGCTGATCCTGAGCGGGACCAGCGGCGGCACCTCGGCCAGTCCGATGGCGCATCTGTATCGATGGGACGACGCCCGCTGGCGGCCGGTCGACCTGGACCAGTGGATGTATCAGGTCCCGGGCATGGCGGACGGGCTGACGATCCAGAGCGGGGTGGAGATCGACTTCGAGCAGATGCGGGCCGTGACCCCGCTGTGGCGGGATCGCGACGGCCACTGCTGTCCGAGTGGCGGCTGGGCGCGGTTGCGGTTCGAGATCCGCAACGACGTCCTGCACCTGACCGAGCTTCGACACACGCCGTAACGCGTGTTCAGCGTAGCCGTCTCGCCAAGGTCATGATCTTCCGCTAGGGGAGATCATGACAAATACGATGACAGCACAGGCGGCGCTGGACCGCCTCGAAACCCTCTACACCCAATCGGTCTCCAACCTGCGTGAAGCGGTGAAGACCTTCCTCGCCACCGGCGAGCGTCCCGACGCCGAGGCGCGGGCCAGGGGTCTCTTCTCCTATCCGGAACTTCGGGTCAGCTGGTTCGGCGATCGCCCTGCCGGCCTCGCCACCCGCGCCTATGCCCGCCTGTCGCGGCAGGGCGTCTATTCGACGACGATCACCCGGCCGGATCTGTTCCGTCCCTATCTGATCGAGCAGCTGGGCCTGCTGCAGGAAGACTATGGCGCGACGTTCGACGTCGGCCCGTCGGAGCAGGAAATCCCCTTCCCCTATGTGCTGGACGGCTCGGACGTGGTGCTGGACGCCACGATGACGGCGGCCATCGCCCGCTACTTCCCGACCACCGACCTGGCCCACATCGGCGACGAGATCTCGGATGGCCTGTGGGATGCGGACGAGGAGTTCCCGCTGGCCCAGTTCGATGGCCTGCGCACCGACTTCTCGCTGGCCCGCCTGCGCCACTACACCGGCACGCCGGTCGAGGATGTGCAGAGCTACATCCTCTTCACCAACTACAACCGCTACGTCGACGAGTTCGTGCGTTGGGCCGTGGCCCAGTTGCAGGACCCGAACAGCATCTACGAGACCTTCTCCACCTCCGGCGGGGTCGTGGTCACGCGCGACACGCCGAACCCGGACGCCGTCATCGCCGACGCGTCGTGGAAGAAGCACCAGATGCCGGCCTATCACCTGACCGCGCCGGGCCATGCCGGGATCACCCTGGTGAACATCGGGGTCGGGCCGTCGAACGCCAAGACGATCTGCGACCACCTGGCCGTCACCCGGCCGCACGCGTGGATGATGATCGGCCACTGCGGCGGCCTGCGTCCCTCGCAGACCATCGGCGACTATGTGCTGGCCCACGCCTATCTGCGCGACGATCACGTGCTGGACGCGGTGCTGCCGCCGGACATCCCCATCCCGTCGATCGCCGAGGTGCAGCGCGCCCTGTACGACGCCGCCAAGATCGTCTCGGGCGCCCCGGGCGAGGAAGTGAAGCGTCGCCTGCGCACCGGCACCGTCGTCACCACCGACGACCGGAACTGGGAGCTGCGCTATTCCAAGTCGGCCCTGCGCTTCAACCAGAGCCGCGCCGTCGCCATCGACATGGAAAGCGCCACCATCGCGGCCCAGGGCTATCGCTTCCGGGTGCCCTACGGGACGCTTCTGTGCGTGTCGGACAAGCCGCTGCACGGCGAGATCAAGCTGCCGGGTCAGGCCAACCGCTTCTACGAGGGCTCGATCTCCGAGCACCTGCAGATCGGCATCCAGGCCATCGACCTGCTGCGCGCCGAGGGCAACCGCCTGCACAGCCGCAAGCTCCGCGCCTTCGACGAGCCGCCGTTCCGGTGATTACTTCTTCAGGCGGCGGGCGTTCGCGACCGCCGCCGCGTGGATGGGCGCAAGCGCGTCGGCCTGAAGTTTCAGCATCGAGGCGCCCAGCGCCCAGCTGTCGGCCATGGCCCGGCTCATCGCTTCCGTCGCCCATGAGGTCTGGGCGAGCGCAGCCTCGGCGGGCGTGCGGGCGTTGACCACGGCGTCCAGCGCGCCGCGGGCGGCGGCGGTTTCGCGCGCGGCGATGGCTCCGCCCTGGGCCGCGAGATTCATCGCCCCGTTCAGCCCGACGGTGGCCGACTCGGTCAGGGCCTCGACCTTCTCTGAGCCCATCAGGGTCAGTTCGCGCAGGTCGGCCTTCGACGGATCGCGGATGGCCTCGGCGACAATGCCCAGCCGCCGGGCGATGACGTCGCCCGAGGCTTCCAGCAGTTCCTGTCCGGCGCGGGCGGCGCGCGCGGCCTCGTCGATCGGGCTCATGGCGGAATCGTGCGCCTCGCCGTTGGCTACGGCAAGACCTCATCGGTGAAGGCCTGCACGTCCTTGATCAGCGCGGGCGCGGCCAGATCGATGATCTGCTGGCCCTTCTCGGGCGAGGCCTGGGCCGGGTCCGAGCCGATGCGGCCGTCCGGGAAGCGGGCGCGGTAGTCCAGCGCATCGCGGATCGGGCCGTTCGGGGCGATCTGCGGGCTGTAGTCGGCGACCTTGATGCGTTGCGGATAGGCGGCCTGGGTCACGGCGATCTCGGACGGGGTGGCGTGGGCGCCGTGGCCGGTCGGGAAAAGGCGGTTGCACAGGGGCGTGACTCCCGGCAGGTCCCACCAGTTGCGCAGCTTCATCACGACCCGCGACTTGCGCGCCTGGAACGAGGGCCCGGCGTAGATCTCGGCGAAGGTCGCCTCGATGGTGGCGATGTTCCCGCCGTGGCCGTTCAGGAAATAGATGCGCTCGAAGCCGTGGCGACCCAACGAATGGACCCAGTCGGTGATGGCCGACATGAAGGTCGAGGGGCGCAGGGAGATGGTGCCGGCGAAGGCCAGGTGATGCTGGGCCATCCCGATGTTGAAGGTCGGGGCGACGATCAGGCCGTCATCCGACTGTTCGGCCGCGTGGGCGATGATCTCGGGGCAGAGCCAGTCGGTGCCCAGCAGGCCGGTCGGCCCGTGCTGCTCGTTCGAGCCGATCGGCACCACCACCGTCCTGGTGGACTTCAGGCGCGCGTCGATCTCGGGCCAGGACGACAGGTGCATCAGCATGGGGCGGTCTCCGTGAGTTGCCGAGGGTCTAACCCGTACACACACGATCGTCATCCTCGGGCTTGACCCGAGGACCGGAGGATGTGGAGGACTGTGCCTTACCGATGCGGCGCGGTCGGTGGGCCGGTATCAACGCGGAGCTCGCCACAACGTCCGGCCCTCGGGTCAAGCCCGAGGGTGACGGGGGATGTTTTATGGAGCGAACGCCCGGATGAAGCGGCGGGCGGTTTCGGCGGCACGGGCCTCGGGGTCGAAGGGCGGGTGCGGGACGCCCAGAACGCTGCGCAGATGGCCATGGCCCAGCGCCATGCCGACGAACATCTCGGCGGCCAGGGCGGGCTCCGGCACGGACAGGGTTCCGAGGCGATCCTGCTCGGCCAGCCAGTCGGCGAGGCGGCGCAGCCCCTGCGCGGGCCCGGCGTCATAGACGGCCAGGGCGAGATCGGGGGCGGTCGGCGACATCAGAGCCACGCCGCGCATGGAGCCGCTGCCGTCATCGCCGCAGATCTTCCGAAGCAGGCTGGCCGCCATGGCCGTCAGCACCGCCTGCGGATCGCCGCCCGAACGCAGCGGGGCGCTGATGGCGTCCGAGCGTCGCTCGGCCAGGGCGCGGCCGATGTCCACCTTGGACGGGAAGCGGTTGTACAGGGTCTGGCGCGAGACACCGGCCTTGCGGGCGATGGCCTCCATCGAGGTCGAGACACCCTTCTCGGCGAACAGCGCCAGCGCCGCCTCAAGGATGGCCTCGGTCTTGGTCTCGTCGATCTGGCCGGCAATGCGGGGCATCAGTGGGCGTCCACGGGCGGGGCGCCGGCCTGCGGCTTCACCGGTTTGGCCAGCAGAGTGATGAAGGCCGCAATGGCGCAGCCGATGGCCAGCATCGCGAAGGCGTCGCCAAAGGCCAAGGTGGTGGCCTGTCGCATCAGCATGCCGTTGATCGCCTGCATGGCGGCGCCCGCCGGATCTGTGGAGCCGGCGAACCGCTCCTGCATCCCGGCCAGCATGGTCTGCATGGCGTTGCTGGTGATCGGGATGGACTGGGTCAGCTCGCTCATGTGCAGGGCGGTGTTGCTGGTCAGGGAGGTGTTCAGGGTCGCCAGACCCACGGCGCCGCCGACGTTGCGGAACAGGTTCACCAGCCCCGAGGCGTTCTTCACCATATGCGGCGGCAGGGTCGACATGGTCACCTGCTGCGACGCGATCATGGCCAGCATGACGCCGACGCCGCGCAGGGCCTGAACCCCGGCGAACTCCCAGAAGCCCCATTCGGTCGTGACCATGTGGGCGTCCCACATGCCCCAGGCGCACAGCATGAAGCCGCCGAACATCAGCACGCGCGGATCCACCGCCCGCGCCAGCCGCCCGGCGAAGGGGCCGGTGGCGAACATGGCCAGACCCGAGACGACCATGGTCGTGCCGACCTCGGCCGCCGAATACTCGCGCACCCGACCGAGGAAGAGCGGCAGGAGGAAGGTGCCGCCGAACAGGGCGAAGCCGACGGTGAATGTCATCACCACGCCGACAAGGAAGTTGCGGTTCTTGAACGCCCGCAGTTCGACGATCGGGTTCCAGTAGGTCAGGGCGCGCCAGATGAAGGCCGGGCCGGTGATGGCCGTCACCACCGCCAGCAACAGGATGTGGTCGTCGGCGAACCAGTCGTTCTTGGCCCCCTCCTCGAGCACGAACTGCAGGCTCATCAGGAAGACCGCCATCAGGGCCAGACCGGCCCAGTCGAAGCCCCTGGACAGCGACGGGTCGCCCTTGTCGAAATTGGCGTAGCGGCCGACGAGGAACAGGACCAGCAGTCCCGGCGGGACGTTGATGAAGAACAGCCAGCGCCAGCTGAGTTGCTCGGTCAGGTGGCCGCCCAGCGTCGGTCCGACGGTCGGGGCGAGGGTCACGATCAGGCCCATGATGACGCTGGCGGTGATCCGCTGTTTCGGCGGGAAGGCGGTGAAGGCCACAGCGAAGACGGTCGGGATCATGGCCCCGCCGACGAAGCCCTGGATCGCGCGGAAGAAGATCATCTGCTCGACCGACTGCGACAGGCCGACGGCCACGCTCATCAGCAGGAAGCCGGTGCACGACGCGAGGAAGACCTTCTGCGTCCCCCACAGGCGCGACAGATATCCCGACAGGGGGATCATCACGACCTCGGGGATCAGATAGGCGGTCTGGATCCAGCTGATCTCATCGGCCGAGGCGCCGACGCCGGCCTGGATCTGCGGGAGGGAGCTGGCGACGATCTGGATGTCCAGGATCGCCATGAACTGGCCGATCACCATGCCGGCGAAGCCGAGCAGCAGGACGGTCCAGTTGACCTTCGGCTCGTCAGACGCGGGCGCGGTGGTTGCGACTGTCGTTGCGCTCATTTCGAGCTCTCCAACCTTCCGCTCATCCCCGCGAAAGCGGGGAGCCAGTTCTGTGGGTGGAGAACCGTATCGGGGTCCACCGCTTGCAATCCCTTGGCGCAGATTGGCCGTGAGAAAGGACTGGGTCCCCGCTTTCGCGGGGATGAGCGGAACTGAAAGGGCATACCAGCGCCTAGTTCAGCGCCGCGTTCTGAACGGGGGCGGCGGCGGCTTCGGCGAAGCTCAGGCCGCCGTCGCTCTTCAGGTCGACCTTGACCTCGACCGACAGGCCGGGGCGCAGGGCGGCGCCCGAAGCACGATCGACGCGGATTCGGACCGGCACGCGCTGGGTGATCTTGGTGAAGTTGCCGGTGGCGTTCTCGACCGGGATCAGGGCGAACTCCGAGCCGGTGGCCGGGGCGAAGCTGTCGATGTGACCGGTCAGGTGCTGGCCCGGGAAGGCGTCGGCGCTGATCTCGACCGTCTGGCCCAGACGCAGGCGATCCATCTGGGTCTCCTTGAAGTTGGCGACCACATAGGTGTCGCCCAGCGGCACGATCGACAGGATCTGGCCGCCCGGGCGGACGTACTGGCCGACGCGCACGCCGCGGGCGCCGACAACGCCGGCGACCGGCGCGCGGATCACGGTGCGGTCCAGGGCGATGCGGGCCTGATCGACAACGGCCTGGGCCTGCTGAACCGACGCGACCGACTGGCTGCGGGTCGAACCCAGCACGCCGGCGGCGCGCTGTTCGGCGACGAGGGCGGCGCGGGCCTCGGCGACGGACGCCTGGGCGGTGCGGACGCCGGCTTGTTCGGTCTCGATACGCTGCTGAGACACCCAGCCCTGTTCGGCGAGACGGCCGTAGCGGGCCACCTGCTGGCGGGCCAGTTCGGCCTGGGCCTCGGCTTGGGTCACGGCGGCGGCGCGGCTGGCGATCACGGCCTGCTCCTGCTCGGCGCGGGCGTCGACATTCTGCACCCCGGCCTGAAGCGCGGCCAGATTGGCCTCGGCCTGGGCGAGCGCGGCCCTGGCGTCGGCGTCGTCCAGACGGATCAGCACCTGGCCGGCCTCGACCCGCTGGTTGTCGCGTACCAGCACCTCGACGACATAGCCGTCGATCTGGGGGCTGACCTCGGTGGTGTCGGCCTGGACGAAGGCGTTCTCGGTGGCTTCCCACCGCTGCTTGCCCTGCCACCAGACCACGCCGCCGACAACGAGGCCGATGGCCGCGATGCCGGCCACGATCAGGGGCAGAAGTTTCTTGAGATCAGGATTCAGGGCCATGGGGCGCACTCGCTTCCGGGCGTTCGGGGAGGAACTGGCCGCATAAATGGACACAAACGTCCAAAAATCAATCCCGCTGAAGGCCGAGGGTGCAACACGTGTTGTTTCGGCGCATTAGCAGCGCATGACCGACCGCCTCCCCGCCTCCCTCGACCTGGCCATCATCGGCGCCGGCGCGGCCGGGATCGCGGCGGCGCGCGCCGTGGCGGGACAGCCGGTCACGGTCGCCGTTCTGGAGGCGCGGGAGCGGATCGGCGGGCGGGCGCACACGGTCGGCTTCGACGGCGTCGGGCTGGATATGGGCGCGGGCTGGCTTCACTCGGCGGACGAGAACCCGCTGGCGGAGCGGGTCGAGGCCGAGGGCTTCACCGTCGATCGCACCCCGCCGCCGTGGGAGCGACAGGCCTTCGATCACGAGATGAGCCGGGGCGAGCAGGCGGAGTTCCGCGAGGCCTTCGCCGCGTTCGAGGAACGGGTCGCCGAGGCCGCGGCCAAGGGCGAGGAGGGCCCGGCCTCCAGCCTGTTCGAGGCGCGGAACCGCTGGAACCCGCGCATGGACGCCATCTCCGGCGCCCTGAACGGCGCGCGGTTCGATCAGGTGTCGATCCGCGACTACGACGCCTATCGCGACACCGGGGTGAACTGGCGGGTGGCCGAGGGCTATGGCCGGTTCGTCGCGCATCTGGGCGAGCGCCTGCCCGTCCTCACCGACTGCCCGGTGAGCCGCGTCGACCGGTCGGGGCCGGTGCTGAAGCTGCACACGGCACGTGGAGTCATCGAGGCGCGGGCGGTCGTTGTCACCGTCCCCACCGATCTGATCGCGCGCGAGCATCTGCGGTTCGATCCGCCCCTGCCGGCGCTGGTCGAGGCGGCGGCGGGTCTGCCGCTGGGGCTGGCGTCCAAGCTGCACATGACGGTGAGCGGCCATCAGGATTTCCCGCCCGACAGCCAGCTGTGGGGACGAACCGACACGGCGGACACGGCGGGTTACCACCTGCGGCCGTTCGGGCGGCCGATGATCGAGGCCTGGTTCGGCGGCGACATCGCGCGGCAGCTTGAGGCCGAGGGCCCGGCCGCGTTCCACGCCTTCGCCAGCGACGAACTGGTCCACCTTCTGGGCTCGGACATGCGCAAGCGGCTGGCGCCCATCGTCGCCTCGATGTGGGGCGCCGATCCGTGGTCACTGGGCGCCTATTCACACGCCCTCCCTGGCCATGCCGACGACCGCGCGCGGCTGAAGCGTCCGATCGAGGACCGCATCTTCATCGCCGGCGAGGCGACGGCCGACGGCTTCTACGGCACCGTTCACGGGGCCTGGATGGAAGGTGAGCGCGCGGCGCGGGAGGCGCTGGCGGCGCTCGGTCTTGACGCTGGCCCGGCGCCCGGCGACGAGGAGGCATGAAGCCGCCGGCGAAGGCCCGAAAGACACCCGCGCCCAAACGTCCCGCCGTGATGACCGGCGCGGCGATCCCGATGCTGCGCTGGCCGCCGGACGAGGACCGGGTCGAGACCATCTTCGAACGGCTGGCGACCTTCATGCCGGACCCGAAGACCGAGCTGAACTACACCAACCCGTTCACCTTCGTGGTCGCCGTCGCCCTGTCGGCCCAGGCGACCGACGTCGGGGTCAACAAGGCCACGGACAAGCTGTTCAAGGTGGCCGACACCCCGGCGAAGATGCTGGCGCTCGGCGAGGACGGGCTGATCCCCTACATCAACTCCATCGGCCTGTACCGGAACAAGGCCAAGAACGTCATCGCCCTCAGCCGCATCGTGCTGGAGCAGCACGGCGGCGAGATCCCGCTGGATCGCGAGGGGCTGCAGGCCCTGCCCGGCGTGGGCCGCAAGACCGCCAGCGTGGTGCTGAACGAAATGGGCGTCGAACCGGCCATCGCGGTGGACACCCACGTCTTCCGCGTCTCGCACCGGCTGGGTCTGGCCAACGCCGGCACGCCCGACAAGGTCGAAGCGCAGCTGCACCGGATCGTGCCCGAGGACTGGCTGCCCAAGGCCCACCACTGGCTGATCCTGCACGGCCGCTACACCTGCACGGCGCGACGGCCCAAATGCTCGGCCTGCGTGATCAACGACCTGTGCCCGAGCCGGGCCGGCTTGGCGGCGCTGGGTGAGGTGGCGTAGCCGGGTGGTTAGTGATTAGTGGTTAGTGGTTGGGCGCGTCACCGCTGTCGGTCGACTGGCCCTACTCGCGATCCAGCAACCACTAACCACCAATCACCAACCACTTCAAAGCCTCGCCTTCACCGCCTCCGCGAACCGCGCTCCGCCTTCGGGCGCAGAGCCCAGATAGAAGTCCGGCTCGATCAGTTCGGCTTCCATCAGCAGCCAGTTTCCGTCGGCGTCCGAGGCCATGTCGATGCGGGCGTAGAGGAGGTCCTCGTCGATGGCGGCGAGGGTTTGCTGAGCCAGCGCCAGCGCGGCGGCGGGCGGCTCGGGCAAGGCGACGTACTGGCCGCCGAACTGGACCTGGATGCGGAATTCGCCGTCGACGGGCCGCTTGTTGACGACGTGGCTGAGCGCGCCGCCGAAGAACAGCAGGCTGGTCTCACCCTCTGTCTCGATGGTCGGCAGATAGGGCTGGATCATCGCCGGCCCCTCGGGCGCGCCCTCCAGTCGGTCGCCGCGCGACAGACGGATCGTCTTCCACGCCCCGCCGGACACGCGCGGCTTCACGATCAGGGTCTCGACGCCGAAGCGGTCGAAGGCGGCGTCGACATCGGCCTGGGTCACGCCCTCGACCCAGATGGTCTGCGGAATGGCGACGCCCCGGTCCGCCAGTCGGCCGAGGTAACTCTTGTCGGAGTTCCAGCCGATCACCGCCGCCGGGTTCAGCATCCGCACGCCGGCGTCGGTCCACGTCCGGCAGGCCTGCATCCAGCGGTCGTGGTCGCGGTGATAGCCCCACACGATCAGCGGCAGGACCAGCGGATAGCCGGTCAGGCCCGAGGCGTCAGTGACATGGTCGGTCCAGGGCGATGGCTCGGCCTCGATCCCGGCGGTCGCCAACGCGGCCTGCAGACGCTCCAGCACGCCCGGCCACTGGCCAGCGTAGGAGGGGTCGGACGGATCGGGGGTCAGGACGGCGATGCGGGTCATGCGGAACTCATATCGCGCAGCGCGGCATCGCATAAGGCTTTCCTTATGGGATTTCGGATGACGGCGTCGTCCGCCTCGGCTAAGGGGCGCCCATGACCCAGAACGCCCCCACCTATGACGTTATCGCCGTCGGCAACGCCATCGTCGACGTCCTCGCCCCCTGCCAGCCCGCCTTCCTCGACGCCCAGGGCCTCGTGGCCGGCTCGATGCAGCTGGTGGACGCCGAGCGCAGCGCCTCGCTTTACGCCGCCATGGCGCCGGGCGTGGAAGCCTCGGGCGGCTCGGCCGGCAACACGGTGGCGGGCGTCGGCAGCTTCGGCGGCCGCGCGGCCTATATCGGCAAGGTGGCCGACGACCAGCTGGGCGGCGTCTTCACCCACGACATCACCGCCGCCGGCGTCCACTTCGCCACCCCGCCCCTGAAGGACGGCGCCGCGACCGGTCAGGGCACCGGCGTGTGCATGATCAACGTCACCGACGATGGCCAGCGCACCATGTGCACCTTCCTGGGCGCCGCGAACCAGCTGACCGTCGAGGACATCGACGCCGACCTGATCGGCGCCTCGGCCATCGTCTATCTGGAAGGCTATCTGTTCGACCCGGCCCCGGCCCGCGCCGCCTTCGAGGCCGCCGCCGCCGCCGCCCACGCGGCCGGACGCAAGGTCGCCATCACCCTGTCGGACAGCTTCGTCGTGCATCGCTGGCGCGCCGAGCTGCTGGAGTTCATCGCCGCCTCGGCCGACATCGTCCTGGCCAACGAAGCCGAGCTGGCCGCCCTGTTCGAGACGGAAGATTTCGACGCCGCCGCCGACCGTCTGGCCGCCATGGTCGAGGTCGCCGCCGTGACGCGCGGCGCCGACGGCTCGGTCGTCATCGCCGGCGAGCAGCGGGTCAAGGTCGCCGCCTTCCCGGTCGACAAGGTGGTCGACACCACCGGCGCCGGTGACCAGTACGCCGCCGGCCTGCTGCTGGGCCTCGCCCGCGGCCTGTCGCTGGAAGACGCCGGCAAGCTGGGCTCGCTGGCCGCCTCGGAAGTCATCGCCCACTGGGGCCCGCGTCCGATGACGACGCTGGAGACCCTGGCGAAGGGCAAGGGGCTGGTACTGGGCTGAGTGGTTAGTGATTAGTGGTTGGTAGTTGGTGGCTGTCTGGTTCGCCACGGGCGTTCGGTAGTCACGCTCCGAGACAGGCCGCATCAATCACTAACCACTAACCACCAACCACTTCTCAGGCTCTCCTGATCGTCACATAGAGCGCCCCGTCGCCGCCGTGGTGGCGGGCGGCGGGGGCGAAGCCGGAGACCACGGTGCGCAGGGCCGGCGCCTGGAGCCATTCGTGGACCGAGGCGCGGATGACGCCCGTGCCGCCGCGGCGGCCCTGCCCGGTCACCACCAGCACCGAACGATAACCGCGGGCCTGCGCGCCCATCAGGAAGGCGGTCAGGGCGTCCTGCGCCTGGAAGCGGCCGTAGCCGTGCAGGTCGATCTTCGCCTCGATCGGATCGCGTTCACGAGAGAGACGGCGCTTGCGGCGCGGCTCGAGTTCCTCGGGCAGGCCCCGCGTGCGGGTCGGTTGGGGCGCTGAAGTGAAGACGGGCGCGGCGGCGGCAGCCGCTTTCGTCACCTTCGGTTTCGGCTTTCCGGTCGGGCGCGGCGCGGCGGGGGGATCCGGATCGAGGATGCCCACGGGCATCAACTGCGCCTTGATGCGGCGCTGGGGCGTGACGGAGCCGGAGACCCGCGCCCAGATGCGGCGATCGTCCGGGCTGAGGTCGTCGCGACGGCTCATTCGTCGATCGGCTCCTCGCCGGCGGGAAACTGCGGGCCCGGCTCATGCGCCAGCAGATCGCCGGGCGTGCAGTTCAGCTCGCGGCACAGGGCGTCCAGCGTGGTGAAACGGATCGCCCGCGCCTTGCCGGTCTTCAGGATCGACAGATTGGCCAGGGTCACGCCCACACGGTCGGCCAGCTCGGTCAGCGACATGCGCCGTTCGAGAAGGATGCGATCGAGCTGTACGCGGATGGCCATGGGGGTGCTTTAGCGGAAGCCGGTCAGATCGTTAATTCGGATTCGCGACGCAGGCGCGCGCCCTCGCGGAACACGCGCGCCAGCACGAAGACGATGAGGACGGCGAAGGTCGGGGTCACCAGATCGAACAGTCCGGGCGGCTCCAGCGCGCCGCGGACCAGATGCGACACCGCATTCTGTCCGACCCATGACCCGCCGGTGACGATGGCGAGGGTCCAGCCGATCTGCTTCAGGCGGGAGACGTTGCGGGGATGGAAGGGGTCGCCGACGCCAAGCGTGTGGATCATGGCCCTCTGCTGGCGCAGCACCAGGGCGAAGCCCCCGAGGTAGGCGAAGATGGCGCCCAGGGCGAACAGGATGTAGGCGCGCGGCACGGGCACGGTGGTGCCCTCGTCGCCGGCGGTGACCGTCAGGCCCATTGGGCCCAGCGGAACGAATGTCGTGAAGATAAAGGCCAGAAGCACGGCGGCGGTGGCCAGCGTCAGGGCCCAGAAGATGGCGCCGAGCGCGGCATCCAGCAGGCTTGTCATCGATCCCGGCGTCACACCCGACACATCGGGGATCCGGGGCAGGCGTATCCCGAGCGAAGGCAACTTCGGGACGCGCATGGAACGGCCTTTCAGTGGCCGGACGTCAGGGCGCGATCGCCGCGCGGGGTCCGGCGAACCCTCGCGCGGTCTTATTCATCGCGGTTGTCATGCGGATCGTCAAAGCTCCGGAACCGGAAAGGGTCACAGAGCCTGGAACAGCGTGGCGACCAGGGCGGTCGGCAGGGCGGCCAGCAGGAAGGTGTTCAGCACGCCGTGGCCGACCTTTTCGATGAAGTAGGAAGCGTTCATGGTGGACATTGTCGTTCTCCGTTGATCCTGAGTTGAGAGGCGTTTTTCACCCCTCATTCGTTGTTCCGCTGGTCGATCTTGCCGGTTTCGGTTTCGATCGGAGAACGTCGCGGCGTCCGTTCTTGAGATAATAGATAGGACGTGCACCCATGGAAGTCATGTTACATATCGTTTAACGATATTAAACTTGTGCAATGAAACTTAACCGCGGCGCGTGAGGCGAAAATGCTCAAATTGATCAAGGGGATGCGGATCGTCGCGGCGACCCATAATCCGGGCAAGGTGCCGGAGATCCGCGCGCTGCTGGGCGGACATTACGAGGTGGTTACCGCCGGGAGCCTGAACATCCCCGAGCCGGACGAGACCGAGACCACGTTCGCCGGCAACGCCCTGCTGAAAGCGCGCCATTCCGCCGACCTGTCGGGCGAGGTCGCGCTGGCCGACGACTCGGGCCTGTCCGTCGCCGCGCTGGACGGCGCGCCGGGGATCTACTCCGCCCGCTGGGCCGGGCCTGACAAGGATTTCGCCTTCGCCATGCGCAAGGTGGAGGAAAGGCTGGAGGAGATCGGCTCGGACGATCGCCGCGCCTGGTTCACCTCGGCGCTCGCCGTGGCCTGGCCCAACGGTCCGGCCGTGGTGGTCGAGGGCCGAGTCGACGGCCTTCTGACCTTCCCGCCCCGCGGCGACCGCGGCTTCGGCTACGACCCCATCTTCATCCCCGAGGGCCACAGCCAGACCTTCGGCGAGCTGGACCCGGCGCTGAAGGACTCGCTCAGCCACCGGGCCCGGGCGTTCGAGAAGCTGAAGGCGGCACTCATCGACTGAGAAATGGTGCGTGCAGGGTGGTTGGTGGTTAGTGATTAGTGGTTGCTGGCCCGCCAACCGAGCCGGTCGACCCTCGCAGGTCGCCGCATCAGCCACTAATCACTCTCCACTAAACACCAGTCGCCTCCGCCCCCTCCCCATGTTCGCAGCCCCCGGCACAGACGTCGCCCTCTACGTCCACTGGCCCTACTGCGCCCGGATCTGCCCCTATTGCGACTTCAATGTCGTGCGCGATCGCGGGAAGACGGCGGAGCAGGCGGCGCTGGCCGACGCCATCGTCGCCGACCTGGAGGCGCAGGCGGCGCTGACAGGGCCGCGCCGGCTGGCGTCGATCTTCTTCGGCGGCGGCACGCCGTCGCTGATGGCGCCCGAGGCAGTCGGGCGGGTGATCGAGCGGGGGCGGAGCCTGTTCCCGCCGCGCGGCGAGATCGAGATCACGCTGGAGGCCAACCCGACGGATGCCGAGGCCGGTCGCTTCACCGCCCTGTCGGACGTCGGGATCAACCGCCTGTCGATGGGGGTGCAGGCGCTGGACGACGCCTCGCTGCAGACGCTGGGGCGCAACCATTCCGCCGACGAGGCGCGGCGCGCCGTGGCCGTCGCCGCCCGCGCCTTCCCGCGCCTGTCCATCGACCTGATCTATGCGCGACCGGGCCAGAGCGTCGCCGCCTGGACCGACGAACTGAATCAGGCGCTCGACATGGGGTTCGAGCACGTCTCGCCCTATCAGCTGACCATCGAGCCCACGACCGCCTTCGGCCGCGCCTTCGCCCGCGGGACCCTGGTTCCGCCCGACGAGGATCTGGCCGCCGAACTCTATGAGACGACGCAAGGCCTGCTCGAGGCCGCCGGGTTCGAGGCCTATGAGGTGTCCAACCATGCGCGCGGGGTCGCCGCCCGGTCGGCGCACAATCTCCATGTCTGGCGCGGAGGCGACTACGTCGGGGTCGGGCCCGGCGCACACGGCCGGCTGACCCTGGACGGGGCGAGAAACGCGACCGTCGCGCATCGCGGGATCGCCGACTACATCGCCGCCGTCGGCGCGGCCGCGCCGTGGGTCGAGCGCGAGACCCAGTGTCCCGGCGAGGCCGTCGAGGAGCGCATCCTGCTGGGCCTGCGGACGGTGGAGGGCGTGGCCTTGGCTGACCTCGCCGCTCTGGATCTGATGCCGGAGGAGGGCCGCCTCGCAGACCTGCTGGCCGACGGGTTTCTCTCGAACACCGGCGACCGGATCGCCGCGACCGCGAGGGGCCGGCCAGTGCTGGACGCCATCCTGAAGGCCCTGCTGACCTGAGCCCTTGAGCGCGGGCCGCCCCTCGGGCACGGTCCCGCCGATGTCAGAGCCCGCGTCCCTTCCCGCCGTCGTTCCGCCCGCGCGTCCGGTTTCGCCGGGCCTGTATCTGGTGGCGACGCCGATCGGGAACCTGCGCGACATCACCCTGAGGGCGCTGGACGTGCTGGCCGCCGCCGATCTGGTGCTGGCGGAGGACACGCGGGTGACCGCCAAGCTTCTGTCGGCCTACGGGCTGAAGGCGAAGCTGGAGCGGTGCGACGACCATGCCGCGGCGCGCGCCGCCGAGATCGCCGTCGAGCGGCTGCGCGAGGGGGCGGTCGTGGCTCTGGTGTCCGACGCGGGGACCCCCATGGTGTCCGATCCCGGCTTCGTCGTCGCTCGCGCCGCCATCGCCGAGGGCCTGCCGGTGCATCCGATCCCCGGCGCCTCGAGCCTGCTGGCGGCGCTGTGCATCGCCGGACTGCCGGCCGACCGGGTCACCTTCGCCGGCTTCCTGCCGCCCAAGTCGGGCGCGCGCCGTACGGCGCTGGAGGAGCTGCGTACGGCCCGCCAGACCCTGGTCTTCTTCGAGAGCGGCCCGCGTCTGGCCGACAGTCTGGCCGACATGGCCGAGGTGCTGGGGCAACGCCCCGCCGCGGTCGCCCGCGAGCTGACCAAGCTGTACGAGGAGTGCGTGCGCGGGTCCCTGTCCGAGCTGGCCGTCGACCCGCGCTGCCAGTCGCCCAAGGGCGAGATCGTCATCGTCGTCGCGCCAGGCGACGTCGAGGCTGCTTCCGAGGGCGATGTGGATGCCGCCCTGGCCGAGGCCCTGACCCGCCTGCCCCCGGGCGAGGCGGCGGCCGAGGTGTCCAAGGCGCTGAACCTGCCCCGCAAGCCGCTCTACAAACGGGCGCTGGAGCTGCAGGGCCGGTGAGCGATCTCCGCCCTGCGACCCGGCTGAAGGCGCCGAAGGTCGCGAAGGCGAAACGCGGCTGGCGCGTGCGGCTCGGAGGTCTGTCGCACCGGGCGGGACATCGCTCGGAGTGGCTGGCGGCGGCGTGGCTGATGCTGCGGGGCTACCAGATCCTGGGCTTCCGCCTGAAAACCCGGGCGGGAGAGATCGACATCCTCGCGCGGCGCGGAAAGACGCTGTCCGTCGTCGAGGTGAAGCGACGCGCGGACCTCGAAACCGCCGCCCGCGCCCTCACCCCGGATCAGTACGAGCGCCTGTTGTCAGCGGGCCGCGCAGTGTTGCGTCAGAGACGCAGCTTGGCCGGTCATGTGCTGAGAATCGATATGGTGGCGCTGGCTCCCGGCCGTTTTCCGCGCCATCGTCGCGGCGTGGTTCCCTGGGGGTGGGCGAGGGATGACGCGTGATGAAGCAGAAAGACTGCTGACCGAAGCCGGTCAGGCGGACGACGGCGACTTCCCGCTGCTCGAGGCGGCGATCGCCTGCGCCATCCACGACTATCCGTTCCGCGATCCCGAGCCGGTGCGCGTGCTGGCCGCCAATGCGGCCCAGCGGCTGTCGGAACGGATCAGCGAGGAAGGCCCGGACGACGCCCTGACCGAGACCATGGCGGCGGACCTGCGGCTGAACGGCGACCTGATCAATTTCGACCATCCGGGCAACACCGACGTCATCGACGTGGCGGAGCGGCGGCGCGGCCTGTCGGCGGCGTTGGCGGTCTTCTACATCGACGCCGCGCGTCGGGCGGGCGTGAAGTGTCAGGGTGTCGACTTCCCCGGTCACTTCCTGCTGCGGGTCGAGACGCCCGACGGCCCCGTGGCGCTGGACCCGTTCAGCCAGGGTCGCCTTGTCCTGCCGTCCGAACTGACCCGCCGGGCCCTGCGCGCCGGACTGACGCCCCATGTCGCCGACCGGCTGGACGTGCTGATGGCCCCGGTCAGCGACCGCGAGTGCCTGATCCGGCTGCAGAACGTCCTCTTCATCCGTGCGATCAAGGCTCAGGACTTCCAGAGCGCCGAACGCTCGGCCCTGCGCCGCGCCCTGCTGGATCCGGAGGACCACCGCCCGTGGCTGGACGTCGCCGCCGCCCGCGAGAAGCAGGGCGCCCTGACCGGCGCGCTGGAAGCCCTTGCCCGCGCCCGCGGCGTCGACGACCCCGCCGAGGCCCGCCGCCAGCTGTCGGTGGACCGGGTGCGGATGCAGTTGAACTGACGGTGCACGCCGGGAGGGACGCAGCGCGGAAAGTGGTTAGTGGTCGGTGGTTAGTGGTTAGGGCGGGCGGCGAGCGCCAGCCCATCCTGTCGCACGCCGGCGATGAACCATTCGCCCACTAACCCCCAACCACTAACCACCCCGCACGCACTTGCGTCCGCCGCCCCGCACTCCCATTAGCCAAGCTGCACCCGCTGCCCGAGGACGCCTGATGCTGAGAGTCGCCATCCAGATGGACCCCATCGAAGGGGTCAACATCGAGTCGGACACCACCTGGCTGCAGGCGATGGAGGCCCAGAACCGGGGCTATCCGATCTGGGTCTATGACTTCCGCACCCTGGCGCTGGAGGACGGCCGTCTGTACTGCCGCGCCCGCCCGGTCACGCTGAGGCAGGTCGTCGGCGACCACGTGACCTTTGGCGACGAGGTGAAGCTGGACCTGGGGCAGGACGTCGACATCATCCTGATGCGTCAGGACCCGCCGTTCGACATGGCCTATGTCACCGCCACCTATCTGCTGGAGACGGTGCATCCGAAGACCCTTGTCGTGAACGATCCAGCAGAGGTGCGCTCGGCGCCCGAGAAGCTGCTGGTCACGAAATTCCCGACCCTGACCCCGCCGACCCTGATCAGCTCGGACCCGGTGGCGCTGAACGACTTCCACCGCCGTCACGGCGAGGTCGTGCTGAAGCCGCTGCACGGCGCGGCCGGCTCGGGCGTGGTACGGCTGAAGGCCGGCGATCCGAACTTGGACGCCCTGATCGAGATCCACGCCATGGGCTCGCGCGATCCGCTGGTGATCCAGAAATTCCTGCCGGCCGTGTCGAAGGGCGACAAGCGCATCATCCTGATCGACGGCGAGCCCGTCGGCGCGATCAACCGCGTTCCGGCCAAAGATCAGGTGCGGTCGAACCTGCGCGTCGGCGGCTCGGCCCAGCCGGTCGAGCTGACGGAGCGGGATCGCGAGATCTGCGCCGCCATCGGCCCGACCCTGCGCGAACGCGGCCTGATTTTCGTCGGCATCGACGTGATCGGCGACTGGATGACCGAGATCAACGTCACCTCCCCCACCGGCGCGCAGCAGTTGCTGCGCTTCAACGGGATCAACGCCGCCGCCCTGATGTGGGACGCGATCGAGGCCCGCAGGGCCCACTGACCCTTCCTCTCCAGATTTCAGTAACGGAGCTTCACCCGATGTTGCGCGCCCTCCTGCCGTCCGCGTTCGCCCTTTCCGCCGTTCTGGCGCCGGCGGTCTCTGCCCAGGAAGCCCAGCCGCGTCGGCCTTCCGTCGAGACCCTCGAGCGGATCATCGAAACCCGCACCCCGGAGACCCGCGTCGCCGTGACCGACGAGGAGCGGATCACCGCCCGCCGCATCGACATCGTCGACGAGGACGGCGTCATCCGGATGACCCTGGCCGCCGACACCCCGGCGCCGATCATCGACGGCATCCAGTATCGCCGCGCGTTCAACGTCTCGGGTGTCATCCTGTATGACGAGAATGGCAGCGAGCGCGGCGGCTTCGGCGTCGCCGACGTGCCGGGCGGCATGGCCGTGCTGGCGCTGGACCATCCCGCCATGGACGCCATCGGCTGGCGGGTCGCCCCGGATGGAGCAGTCAGCTTCTCGATCAATCAGGCCCCGCCCCTGCTGCGCGAGCCTGCCCTCGGCGATCGCCTTGTTCCGGGCGTCGAGACCTCGACCCGGATCCGCCTGACTGTCGCCGCGGACGGCACACCTTCGGTTGCGCTGGCGGACAAGGGCGACCGGCCCCGCGTCCGCATGACCGTCACCGCCGAAGGCTATGGCGCCATCGAATTCCTGAACGCCGAAGGCGAGGTCGTCCACGTCCTCGCGCCCGAAGCCGACACGGCTGAATAAACCGGGGGTTGAAAACGCCTCGCGTTCATGCATGGTTTCTTCCCGCTTAGCGGGAGGAAACCATGCACGCCAGCGTGGCTACGGTCGCCTTCGACGGCGTCGAATGCCGGCGGGTGGACGTTCAGGTCCAGCAGCTGTCGGCGGACAACGGCATCTTCACCATCGTCGGTCTGGCGGACAAGGCGGTGGCCGAGAGCCGCGACCGGGTGCGCGGCGCCTTCGCCGGCATCGGCCTGGCCCTGCCTTCGCAGCGGATCATCGCCAACCTCGCCCCGGCCGACCTGCCCAAGGAGGGCAGTCATTTCGACCTGCCGATCGCCCTGGCCCTGCTGGCGTCAATGGGCGTCATCCCGCCGGACGCCCTGTCCGGCTGGGTCGCCATCGGGGAGCTGGGGCTGGACGGCCGCATCGCCCCGGTCGGGGGCGCCCTGCCCGCGGCCATGGCCGCCGACGGCATGGGACTGGGGCTGATCTGTCCGGAGGCGAACGGGCCGGAAGCCGCCTGGGCCGGGGACGTGCCGGTGCTGGCGCCCCGCTCGCTGATCGGACTGGTGAACCACTTCAAGGGCGCGCAGGTGCTGGCGCGGCCGAAGCCCGGCGACCTGCGATCCGGCGACAGCCCGCCCGACCTCCGCGAGGTCAAGGGACAGGAGGGCGCCAAGCGGGCGCTGGAGATCGCCGCGGCCGGCGGGCACAACCTGTTGTTCGTCGGCCCGCCCGGCTCGGGCAAGTCGATGATGGCCGCCCGCCTGCCCGGCCTGCTGCCGCCCCTGACCTCACGCGAGCTGCTGGAGACCTCGATGGTCTGGTCCATCGCCGGCCTGATCGAGCGCGGCGGCCTGACCCGCGACCGGCCCTTCCGCGCCCCGCATCACTCGGCCTCCATGGCGGCCCTGACCGGCGGAGGACACAGGGCCAAGCCGGGCGAGGCGTCGCTGGCGCACAATGGCGTGCTGTTCCTCGACGAACTGCCCGAGTACGGGGCTCAGGCGCTGGATTCCCTGCGTCAGCCGCTGGAGACCGGTGAGATCGTGGTCGCCCGCGCCAACGCCCACGTCCGCTATCCGGCGCGCTTCCAGCTGGTGGCGGCGATGAACCCCTGCCGGTGCGGCATCGGCGGCGGGGGCAAGGGGGCGTGCGGCAAGGCTCCGCGCTGCCAGCGCGACTATCAGAACCGCATCTCCGGCCCGATGTTCGACCGCATCGACCTGACGGTGGAGACGCCTCCGGTCACAGCCGCCGACATGGCCCTGCCGGCGCCGTCGGAGGGTACGGCGGAGGCCGCCGCCCGCGTCGCGGAGGCGCGCGCGATGCAGATGGCGCGTCTGGCGGAGGCCGGGGTCGATCCCGAGGTCGCCCGCCACCAGACCATCAACGCCCGCGTCTCGGGCGAACTGCTCGACCGGTTCGCCGCGCCGGACGCGCCGGGCAAGGCCCTGCTGATGCGGGCGGGGGAGAGCGGCGGCCTGACCGCGCGGGGCTGGACCCGGACGCTGCGGCTGGCCCGCACCATCGCCGATCTGGACGGCAGCGACGGCGTCCTGCGCCGTCACATCGCCGAGGCCCTCATTTATCGCCGCGCCGGCTTCGGGTCGGGAGACGCGGCGGCCGCCGCCCCCGTCACGACGCCCGCCTGGTGAGCCCTGCCGGCGATTAAGTCGCTCTTGAGGGATTGGCGCTAGCGTCACCTGGAATGTGACCCGCCAGGAGTAACCCGGCATGCCCCGACGCAAGGGCGAACAGGCGAAGACCGTGACGGACGGCTCGGCCGAGCAGCAGTTCCTGCGCCTGATGAGTCACGAGATGCGAACGCCCCTGAACGGGGTGATCGGCATGATCGGCCTGCTGCAGCGGACCCGCCTCGACGGCGCCCAGCGCGCCTATGCCGACGCGGCGCGCTCGTCCGCCGAACACCTGCTGGGACTGGTCAACGACCTGCTGGACTATGCCCGTCTGGAGGCCGGCAAGCTGGAGTTCGATTCCGAGCCGGTGGATCTGGAGGCGCTCGTCCGCGGCGTCGCCGAACTGCTGAGCCCACGCGCCCACGACAAGGGTCTGGAGATCGCCTGGTCGGTCGCCGCCGACGCGACCGATGTGCTGGGCGACGAGGGTCGCCTGCGGCAGGTGCTGTTCAATCTGGCCGGAAACGCGATCAAATTCACCGAGACCGGCGGCGTTCGCATCGCTGTCGAACGCATGGGCGGCAGTGACGCCCGACCGCGCCTCGCCTTCACCATCGACGACACCGGCCCGGGCGTGCCGAACGAAGCGCGCGAGCGGATCTTCGAGGAGTTCGGCCACGTCGATGCCTCGGACGCCAGCCGCTTCGGCGGCGCGGGTCTGGGTCTGGCGGTCGTGCGCAAGCTGGCCTCGGCGATGCAGGGCGTGGTCACCGTCGGCGATCGCCCCGAGGGTCCCGGCGCCCGGTTCCGCTTCGAGGCGACCTTCGACGCCGCGCCGGCCTCTGAGCGGGGCGCGCCATTGGCCGGACATGCCGTCTCCATCCTCAGCCCCGACCCCTTCGTCCAGTCGGCCGCAGCGGCCCAGATCGAGGCCTCGGGCGGCGCGGTCGCCGGCGACGCTGCGGTGGTGCTGGTCGACCATTCGGGCCGCGCCCTGACGCAGGGTCTGGCCGCCCGCCCGGCCACGGGCCGAGCCATTGTCCTGCTGAAGCCGTCCGAGCGCGACCTGATCGCCCGCTACCGGTCCGCGGGCTTCGCCGGTTATCTGATCAAGCCCCTGCGCCGCGCCTCCCTGGCAGAGCGGGTGCTGGCCGCGACGGGTCAGCCGGGCCAGCCCGGCCCGCCGCCGCCGCCGCCGCCGGACGATGACCGCGTCGTCCCCGGCCGCTTCTCCGGCACCCGCGTGCTGCTGGTCGAGGACAATCCCGTCGGCGCCCTGCTGGCCGCGACCCTGCTGAAGCGCGAGGGCTGCACGGTCGAGACGGCCGCCAGCGGCGACGAGGCCCTGACCGCGATGAAGCGCGCGCGCTACGATCTGGTCTTCATGGACATGCGCATGCCCGGCATGGACGGCCCCACCGCCGCCCGCCAGCTGCGCGCGCGCGGCGACAACACGCCGATCATCGCCCTGACCGCCAACGCCTTCGCCGAGGACCGCCGCGCCTGCCTCGAGGCCGGGATGGACGACCATCTGGTCAAGCCGTTGGAGCTCCAGTCGCTGCGCGCCTCGCTGTCCCGCTGGACGAACCGCGCGGACCGCGCCAAGGTCGCCGTCTGAAGAAGACGCCAAGCTCACGGGGGGTGGGGGCGTCCGGAGACGCGCCAGTGACCGACAAGCCGAACGCCGCACCCGCTCCGCGCAAGGTGGGAGCGAAAGACGTGTTCAAGGCGCTCGGACAAGGGCGGGTTCTGATCACCCTCCTGCTCGGGCTGGGCTCGGGACTGCCCTTCCTGCTGACCGGCGCGACTCTGAGCCTGTGGCTGGCGGAAGGCGACATCGCCCTGTCGGCCATCGGCTTCATCTCATGGGTCGGTCTGGCCTATTCGTTCAAATTCGTCTGGGCTCCGGTCGTCGACCGGTTCGATGTGCCTCTTCTCGGCAAGCTGGGGCGCCGGCGCGGCTGGATGCTGCTGTCGCAGTTCGTGGTCGGCGCCGCCCTGATCGCCATGGCGATCATCGGGCCGGAGGGCGGACTGACGGCTTTGGGCGCGGCGGCGCTGGTGACCGCTTTCGCCTCGGCGACGCAGGACATCGTCGTCGACGCCTGGCGGATCGAGACTGCCGAGAATGACGAGGATCTCGGCCTTCTGACCTCGGCCTATCAGCTGGGCTACCGCTTCGCGATGCTGGCCGGCAACGCCCTGATCCTGTTCTTCGCGACGTGGTTCGGCTGGAACGGCGCCTACGCCATCTGGGGCGCGGCCATGGCCATCGCCATCGGCGCCACCCTGTTCGCCAGGGAGCCGGTCGACCGCCGCGAGATCGCGGCCGCGACCGGCGGCGCCGCGCCGTGGACCCCGCGCGGCATGTTCGACGCCGTCGTCGGGCCGTTCATCAACTTCCTGAAGACGCACAAGGCCGCCGCCTTCCTGATGCTGGCGGCCATCAGCCTGTATCGCCTTCCGGACTTCGTGATGGGGCCGATGGTCGGGCCGTTCTACATCGACCTGGGCCTGACCAAGGAGGCCATCGGCGCCATGCGTCTGAGCGTCGGTCTGGTCGCCGCCTTTGTCGGCATTGCGGCGGGCGGGCTCAGCGCCGTGCGCTTCGGCTTCGGGCCCACCCTGCTGCTGGGCGCCCTGATCGGACCGCTGTCCAACCTCGGCTATACGCTGATGGCCATCGCCGGCCTGTCGACGCCGATGTTCGCCGGGGTGCTGTTCGTCGAGAACTTCTCCGAAGGCTTCGCCGGCGCGGCGCTGGTGGCCTACATGTCGAGCCTGACCGGCATCGGCTACACGGCGACCCAGTACGCCCTGCTCAGCTCGTTCTACGCCCTGCTCGGCAAGTTCCTGAAGGGCTTCTCGGGCGTGGTCGTAGAAGGCCTCGAACAGGGCCACACCCTGATGAACGCCTATGCCCTGTTCTTCGCCGGCACGGCGATGGTCGGCATTCCGGCCGTCATCCTGTGCTGGTTCCTGGAACGCCGGAACCAGCGGCTCAAGGTCGAGGCAGAAAACGAACTAGCGAACTAAGAAGTGATGGGCGTGTTCGCTGACTGAGCAGATCGAGCGCCGCAACGGCCAAGGCAGCGACAACGAACGTCGACCAGAACCATGGCGGCGTCATCTTGCTGGGCACTCTACATATGTCACCGGGCAACAGACCGTGACACTCGTGGTTCCAATCGCGAACCGCGCCAACGACGATGATAGCCAGAAGCCCGAACACCAAAGCCACGGCCATGCTTTGTGGCATCGTTCTCCGCGCATCCCAGAGGTAAGCGCCAAGAACAACCATGAGCGTCGCCGCGACCAAAAGAGAAATCTGATCGTAGGGCCCTGACGTCGTGAACGTGGTCAACACAACCGCGACAACACCGCCAGCAAGCGCAGCGCTATCCGTCGCACCTGACTTCGCTCTAGTCATCTGCCACTCCCCCCAAGAATGCTCACTCCCCCTCGGCCGCGCCTTCCTCGTAGGCGGCGAAGGTGGCGGCGGTGATGATCTCGCTGACCGAGGCGCCCAGCGAGACGATCTGCACCGACTTCTCCAGACCGACCAGCAGCGGGCCGATCACGGTCGCGCCACCGAGGGACTGGACCAGACGCGTCGAGATGGCGGCTGAATGGATGGCCGGCATGACCAGCACATTGGCATGGCCGGTCAGGCGCATGAACGGATAGGCCGCGCGCTGTTCCGGATCGAGCGCCAGTTCGGGCGGCATCTCGCCCTCGTACTCGAAGTCCACGCCCTTGGCGTCGAGGATGCGGATGGCCTCGCGCACCTTCTCGCCGCGCTCGCCCGGGGGGTTGCCGAAGGTCGAATAGCTGAGGAAGGCGACGCGCGGCGTCTTGCCCAGCTTGCGCACGGTGGCCGCGGCCTGGATGGCGATCTCGGCCAGTTCCTCGGCGCCCGGCAGTTCGTGGATCGAGGTGTCGGCGACGAACAGGGTCCGGCCCTTGGCCAGCAGGATCGACAGGCCGATCATCCGCTCCTTCACGTCGAGGACGCGGCGGACTTCCTTCAGCACCATGTTGAAGTTGCGGGTGACGCCCGTGACCATGCAGTCCGCCTGGCCGCGCGCGCACATGGCGGCGGCGAAGTAGTTGCGGTCCTGGTTGATCATCCGCTGGACGTCGCGGCGCAGATAGCCCCGGCGCTGCAGCTTGTCGTAGAGCCAGTCGGTGTACTCGGTGTTGTGCTCCGAGACCCGGGCGTTGACGATCTCGATGCCCATCTCGTCGAAGTTCAGACCGGCGTCGGCGGCGTTCTTGCGGATCAGCTCCTCGCGGCCGATCAGGATCGGCGTGCCCAGCTCGGCCTGTTTGAAGCCCCAGGCGGCGCGGATGACCGAGGTCTCCTCACCCTCGGCGAACACCACGCGCTTGTTCGGCGCGGCGCGCACGGCGCCCGAGATGTTCTGCATCAGGGCGGCGGACGGATCGAGGCGCGCCCGAAGGCCCGTGCGGTAGGCGTCCATGTCCTCGATCGGCATCCGCGCGACGCCGCTGTCCATCGCCGCCTGGGCGACGAAGGGCGGGATGTACCAGATCAGGCGCGGATCGAACGGGGTCGGGATGATGTAGTCGCGGCCGAACTTCAGCTTGCGGCCGCGATAGGCGGCGGCGACCTCGTCCGGCACGTCCTCGCGGGCGAGGGCGGCCAGGGCCTGGGCGCAGGCGACCTTCATCTCGTGGTTCACCTGACGGGCGCGCACGTCCAGGGCGCCGCGGAACAGATAGGGGAAGGCCAGAACGTTGTTGACCTGGTTGGCGTAGTCGGACCGGCCGGTGGCGATGATCGCGTCCGAGCGCACCGACTGCACGTCCTCGGGCGTGATCTCCGGATCCGGGTTGGCCATGGCAAAGATGATCGGATTGGGCGCCATGGTGGCGACCATCTCCTTGGTGATCGCGCCCTTGGCCGACAGGCCGATGACCACATCCGCGCCGACCATTGCTTCCGCGAGGGTGCGGTGCGGGGTGTCGGTCGCGTGGGCGGCCTTCCACTGATCCATCTGGCCGCGGCCGCGATAGACGACGCCGTCGCGGTCGACGATCACCGTGTTCTCGTGCTTCACGCCGGCGGCCTTCATCAGACCGATGGACGACAGGCCCGCCGCGCCGGCGCCGGTCAGGACCACCTTCAGGTCCTCCAGCTTCTTGCCCGCGATATGGGCGGCGTTGATCAGGCCGGCGGTCGAGATGATGGCCGTGCCGTGCTGGTCATCGTGGAAGACCGGGATGTCCAGCAGGTCCTGCAGCTGGGCCTCGATCTCGAAGCACTCGGGGGACTTGATGTCCTCCAGATTGATGCCGCCCCAGGTGTCGCCGATGTTCTTCACCACGGTGATGAACTCGTCCGGATCAGTGGTCTTCACCTCGATGTCGAAGCTGTCGACGTCGGCGAAGCGCTTGAACAGCACCGACTTGCCTTCCATCACCGGCTTGGACGCCATGTGACCAAGGTTGCCGAGGCCGAGGATGGCCGTGCCGTTCGAGATCACGGCGACCAGATTGCCCTTGGACGTATAGTCATAGGCCTTGTCGGCATCCTCGGCGATGGCCAGCACCGGCACCGCGACACCGGGCGAATAGGCCAGCGACAGGTCGCGCTGGGTCGCCATCGGCTTGATCGGCGCCATCGAGATCTTCCCGGGCGCCGGCAGCTGGTGGAAGTCCAGCGCGTCCTGGTCGGAGAAGGTCTGTTTGTCTGTCAGGTCGGGCATGGCTCTGAAGCGTTTCCGGGCGCGTGGTCGCGCATCTGGTGGGTTGATCCTGTTCCTAGTGCGGGCGCTGCGGCGGGACAACCGCTGACGCAAGGGAAGCGCGACCGCGCTTTGGTCCGCCCAGCGACCGGAATTGTCCGGAAAAGGTGACGGCGCATCGCGGATCCGGGCGGATTTCCGCCAGTTGGCGAAGGCGCGACATCGCGGCCCCGGTGTCGAGGTTGTCAGCCACCGCTGCGACTGATAGTGCGACCCGTTCTCAATCGCACCTCCCCAAGGCGACGCCCGTGAACCTCCGCTCGACCTTTCTCCTCTCCACCACCGCCGTCATTCTGGCTGGTCCCGCCATGGCGCAGGAGACCCGGACCACCGAACTGGGCGAAGTGATCGTCACCGGCTCGCAGGTCCGTCAGGCGCCCGCCTATGCCGGCGGACAGGTCGCGACCGGCGGTCGCGTCGGCATGTTCGGTTCGCAGGACGTGATGGACACGCCGTTCGCCTTCACCAGCTACACCGAGGAACTGGCCCGCAACCAGCAGGCTCGCAGCGTCGGCGACGTGCTGCAGAACGATCCGGTGGTACGCGTGACCAAGGGCTTCGGGAACTTCCAGGAGCTGTACGTCGTGCGCGGCTTCCCGGTCTATTCCGACGACATGACCTGGAACGGCCTGTACGGCGTCCTGCCGCGCCAGTTCGTGGCGTCCGAGCTGGTCGAGCGGGTCGAGGTCTTCCACGGCCCAACCGCATTCCTGAACGGCGCGGCGCCCGGCGGCTCGAACGTGGGCGGCGCCATCAACCTGACGCCGAAGCGGGCGGGCAGCCTGCCGCTCAACCGCGTGACGCTGGGCTGGGATGGCGGCGACGCCCTGTATGCCGCCGGCGATTTCTCGCGCCGCTTCGGCGAGAACGACGAATGGGGCGGTCGCCTGAACCTCGCCGCCCGCGATGGCGAGGCGACGATCGACCGCGAGAACCGCGAGCTGCAGGTGCTGGGCCTCGGCGTCGACCGCCGCGGTGACCGCGCCCGCTTCTCGGCCGACCTGGGTTGGCAGAACCACCGCATCGACGCGCCGCGTCCGGCCGTCACCCCGAGCGGCGCCGTTCCGACCCCGCCGACGGCCGACATCAACTTCGCCCAGCCCTGGACCTACACCGACGAGGAACAGCTGTTCGGCGTCGTGCGGGGCGAGTTCGACGTCAACGACGACCTGACCGTCTGGGCGGCCTTCGGCGGCCGCAGCGGCAAGGAGGACAATGTCCTGGCAAACCCGCGATCGGCGCCGGACGGAACGCTGAGCGCCTACCGCTTCGACAATGTGCGCGAGGATCACATCTTCTCGGCCGACGTCGGCGTCCGCTTCGATCTGACCACCGGCGCGATCGACCACCGCATCGTGGCCTCGGCCTCGCAGGTTCAGCTGCGGTCGGAGAACGCCTATGCCTTCTCCAGCTTCGCCGGCTTCGCCAGCAATCTGTACAACCCGGTCGACGTCGCCCCGCCGAACCCGGACTTCTTCGTCGGCGGCGATCTGGACGATCCGCTGACCACCGAGCGGTCGCGCGCGACCAGCTTCGCCATCGCCGACCAGATGTCCTTCCTCGACGGCCGCCTGCTGGCCACCGTCGGCGCCCGCTATCAGGAGATCGAGACCGGCGCCTATGACTACAACACCGGCGTGAAGGGCTCGGGCTACGAGGGCGACGCCGTCACCCCGGCCTTCGCCGTGGTCTTCAAACCGAGCGACAGCATCTCGCTGTACGCCAACTACGCCGAGGCGCTGGTCCCCGGAAAAACGGCGCCGACCGTCGTCAACGGCACGCCCGTCGCCAACGCCGGCGAGGTGCTGGACCCGTTCCGCGGCGAGCAGGTCGAGGCGGGTGTGAAGTATGACGCGGGCGCGTTCGGCGCGCGGCTGAACGTCTTCCGCGTCGTCCTGGCCAGCGAGTCGTTCGATCCGGCCACCGGCGTCTATGCCGCCAACGGCGAGCAGGAGAACCGGGGCGTCGAGCTGTCGGTCTACGGCGAGCCGGTCGAAGGCCTGCGCCTGATCGGCGGGGCGGCCCTTCTGGACACCGAAATCCCGGCCGGGACGAGCGCCATCGGCGTGCCGGACTACCAGACCAACCTCAACGTCGAATGGGACGTCGCCGCCCTTTCGGGCCTGACGCTGGAAGGCCGGGTGGTTCATACCGGCAAGCAGGCCGTCAGCCCGACCGTCGATCTGGACAGCTGGACCCGTCTGGACGCCGGCGTCCGCTACGCCTTCGAGGCCGGCGACCGCCCCGTCACCCTGCGCGCCCGCGTCGAGAACCTGGCCGACGAGGACCAGTGGGTCGCCGCCGGCGGCTATCCGGGCGCCAACTATCTGACGCTGGGCGCCCCGCGCACCTTCCGCGTCTCGCTCTCGACGGACTTCTAGGCCGGTGAAGCCGGGGACGATCCGGGCCTGGACGTGGGTGCACAAGTGGTCGAGCCTGGTCTCGACCGCCTTCCTGATGATGCTCTGCATCACCGGGCTCCCGCTTGTGTTCACCCACGAGCTGGATCACCTGCTGCTGGAGGAAAGCTGGGCGCCTGCCAATCCTGACGGGCCGAAGCTGGATCTGGATCAGGTGCTGTCCACGGCTCTCGCCCGGCATCCGGGCGACGTCCCCGCCTTCATGAGCTTCGACGAGGACCGGCCGGTGGTGAACGTCACCAGCCGGGCTCCCGACGCCCCGGCCGGCCAGTTCAACTTCCAGCCCATCGACCAGACCAGCGGCGACGCCGCGCCCCTGGTCGCCGGCCATCCGCTGATCGAGTTCCTGCTCCAGCTGCACACCGACATGTTCCTGGGCCTCGGCGGCATGCTGTTCCTGGGCGCCATGGGCCTGCTGCTGGTCGCGGCGCTGGTCTCGGGGGTGGTGCTTTACGCCCCCTTCATGCGCCGCCTGCCCTTCGGGACGGTGCGGGCGGGCAAGGCCGCGCGGACGCGCTGGCTCGACTATCACAACCTGCTGGGCGTGGTGACGGTGGCCTGGGTTCTGGTCGTCGGCGTCACCGGGGTGGTCAACACCCTCGCCGTACCGATCATCGCCTACTGGAAGGACACGGCGCTGAAGGAGCTGACGCAGGCGTATGACGCGCCCGTCACCCTGACGGAGCGCAGCTCGCTGGACGCGGCGGTGAAGCGCGCGAAGGAAGCCCTCCCCGGCATGACCCTGCAGTTCGTCGCCTTCCCCGGCTCCAGCTATTCGACCGACCATCACTATGCGGTCTTCTTCCATGGCGACACGCCGCTGACCGAGCACCTGACGACGCCGGCCCTGATCGACGCCCGCACCGGCGAGCTGGCGGCGGTCACCCCCGCGCCCTGGTACGTGAAGACCCTGTCCCTGTCGCAGCCGCTGCACTTCGGCGACTACGGCGGCATGCCCCTGAAGATCCTCTGGGCCATCCTCGACATCATCACCATCATCGTGCTGGGCAGCGGCATCTACCTGTGGCTGGCCAAGGGCCGGGCGAAGAAGGGCACGGCATGAGCAAGCCCGGCCACTACTCGCTGAAGGCGATCTTCGCGGTCCCGCTGGTCGTCGGCCTGCTGTCGCTGGTCGGTCTGGTCGCGGCCCTGCTGGGCGACGGCGCGTGGGACGCCGCCGGCTGGATCACCATCGGGGTCTCGATCGTCGTGCTGATCTGGGCCCTGGTCGCCCGACGGCATCGCTAGACGGACAGGGTTCCCGTCCGCTCGACCTCGACCGGGCCGGTCATGAAGACGTGGTTCGAGGCCTCGTCCCAGTCGATCACCAGCCGCCCGCCGTCGACATCGACCGTCGCGTGACGGCCGGTCACGCCGCGTCGGGCCGAGGCGACCAGAGCCGCGCAGGCGCCGGTGCCGCAGGCCTTGGTCAGGCCCGCGCCGCGCTCCCACACCCGCAGGCGGATGTGGTCGGGCGACATGGCGTGGACGAAGCCCACGTTCACGCCCTCGGGGAAGAGCGGGTGATGCTCGATCAACGAGCCCGAGCCGCGCACGAAGCCGTCGTTCGGGGCGTGATCCATGAAGAAGACGACGTGGGGGTTGCCCATCGAGACCGCGCCGGGCGTGTGCAGCACCGGGTCGTCGATCGGTCCGATCTGCAGCTCGATGCCGCGGGTATCCATCTCCTCGGCCAGCGGCACCTGTGTCCAGTCCAGCCGGGGCGCGCCCATGTCGACCGTCACCTGTCCGTCGGAGGCGCGGCGCGCGGTGGTCATTCCACCGAGGGTGTCGATGCGGACCTCGTCCTTGCCGGTCGACTGCATCAGCACCCAGCCGACGCAGCGCAGGGCGTTGCCGCAGGTCTCGACCATGCCGCCGTCGGCGTTCCACACCCGCATGAAGGCGTCGGCCTGTCCGGAGGGCTCGATGGCGATCAGCTGGTCGCAGCCCTCGCCCGTCTGCCGGTCGGCGATGGCGCGCACCTGGTCGACCGTCGGCTGGAACGGCGTCTCCAGCGCATTGACCACGACGAAGTCGTTGCCGGCGCCATTCATCTTGAGGAACGGGCGGTTCATACCGCCGATATAGTCCCTGACGGTTTCTTGCGCGAGCGATGCGCGTTATCGCTGCGTCATGAGCCAACCCAGACCCATCGGACAGGCGAAGCGGCAGGCCCGCGAGGCGAGCGAGAAGGCCAACCGGGAACGGGCCGAGGCCAACGCCCGGCACGACGGCCTGAGGCTGAGGGCCCGGATCCGCGCCCTCTATCACGGCGACTCTCCCGCGGCGGTGAAGTTCAGGCTGGCGATCATCCTGATCGACTTCCTGATCATCGGCTTCTTCGTGGCCGCGCCCATCCTGCGCGAGGCCGGCTGGGTCTTCTACGTCGTCGACGGCCTGATCGCCCTGTTCCTCATTCTGGATCTGGCGGCGCGGGCCTGGGCCTATACGGACATCAAGGACTGGCTGAAACGGCCGGTGGTCTGGGTCGACCTGTTCATTCTCGCGACCCTGATCCTGCCCGATCTCCTCGGGAACTTCGGCTTCCTGCGGGTTCTCAGGCTCTGGACCCTGCTCAACTCCGACTTCTTCTGGCGCACCATCGGCAAGAAGTTCGACGACACCCGTGTCGAGGAAACCACCCGCGCCATCGCCGCCCTGGTGACCTTCATCTTCGTGGTGACCGGCTTCGTCTACGAGACGTTCCGCGGCCGGCACGAGGGGATCACCGGCTATCTGGACGCGCTGTATTTCACAGTCGCCACCCTGACCACGACCGGCTTCGGCGACATCACCCTGCCGGGCAACTGGGGGCGGGTCCTGTCGATCGTCGTCATGCTGACCGGCATCACCCTGTTCCTGCGGCTGGCCCAGACCATCGTCCGTCCGCACAAGGTCAAATTCCCCTGCACCACCTGCGGCCTGCAGAAGCACGATCCCGACGCGGTGCACTGCAAGGCCTGCGGGGTCATCCTGTGCATTCCGGACGAGGGCCATCACTAGACCCCGGCCCGCATGACAAATCCGTAAGGTTCGGTCCGGCCGCCTTGCCGGTCGTCCTTGCGCGGATAAGGTGCCGCCCGACGAAACAACCGTTTTTCCGTCGGGGAAGGTTTCCATGATCCGCACCGCCGCGCTCGCCGCGCTTCTCGCCACCACCGCCCTTTCGAGCGCCGCCATGGCCCAGACCACGCCTGCCCCCTCCACCGCCGACGCCGGCGGCGGTTTCGCCACCTCCGACGCGACCGACCCCTATCTGTGGCTGGAAGAGGTCGAGGGTGACCGCGCCCTGGCATGGGTTCGCGAACAGAACGCCCGCTCTCTGGGCGTCCTTCAGGGCGACCCGCGCTACGCCCAACTGCACGCCGAAGCGCTGGCGATCGTCCAGTCGCGCGACCGCATCCCCTCGCCGGGCTTCCGCCGTCAGGGCGACGAGGAGGTGATCGACAATTTCTGGCAGGACGCTAACCACGTCCGCGGCATCTGGCGCACGACGTCGGTCGAGAGCTACGGCACGGCCGAGCCGGTCTGGGAGACCATCCTCGACATCGACGCCTTGGCCGCCTCGGAAGGCAAGAACTGGGTCTACAAGGGCGCCAGCTGCCTGCCGCCCGAAGAACGCCTGTGCCTGGTCAGCCTGTCGGACGGCGGCAAGGACGCCGTCACCGTCCGTGAGTTCGACCGTCAGACCCGTCAGTTCGTCGAGGGCGGCTTCGTCCTGCCTGAATCCAAGGGCGGCGCGACCTGGATCGACCGCGACACCCTGCTGATCTCGCGCGACTTCGGCGAAGGCACGCTGACGGACTCGGGTTATCCGCGCACCGTGCGCCTGCTGCGTCGCGGCCAGACAGTGGATCAGGCGCCGGTCGTGTTCGAGGGCCAGCAGGCCGACGTCTCGGTCAGCGCCTATACGCTGCGCGACGCCGACGGCGTGGTGAAGGCGACCCTGCTGAACCGCGGCATCAACTTCTACGAGGCCGAGACCTGGCGTCTGAACGCCGACGGCACGACGACGCAGCTGCAGCTGCCGGCCAAGTCGAACATCAACGCCCTGATCCAGGGCCAGCTGGTGGTGACGACGGATCAGGACTGGACCGCCCCCTCGGGTCAGCAGTTCCGCACCGGCGACGTGATCGCGTGGAACCTGGAGCAGTGGCTGGCCAACCCTGCGACGCAGGCCCAGCTGGTGATCCGCCCGACCGAGCGTCAGGCCATCGAGGGCATCTCGAGCACCCGCAACAAGCTGATCGTCGCCCTGTACGACAACGTGCGCGGCTCGATCTGGTCGTACACGCCGAACCCGGCGGGCGAGTGGAGCCGGACGCGTCTGAACCTGCCGGAGAACACCACCGTCGGCATCGGCTCGTCCAGCGATCATGACGACCGGGTCTTCGTCAGCGCCTCCGGCTATCTGACGCCCTCGACCCTGTATCTGGCCGATGCGACCGACGGCTCGACCGAGCAGATGAAGTCCCTGCCGGCCAAGTTCAACGCCGACGGCATGGTGGTCGAACAGTACGAGGCCCGCAGCGCCGACGGGACCATGATCCCCTACTTCGTCGTCCATCAGGGCGGCATGGCGATGGACGGCTCGAACCCGACCCTGCTGTACGGCTACGGCGGCTACCAGAACTCCCTGCTGCCCGGCTATTCGGCCACCGTCGGCAAGCTGTGGCTGGAGCGCGGCGGCGTCTATGTCGTCGCCAACACCCGCGGCGGCGGCGAGTTCGGCCCGCGCTGGCACCAGGCGGCGCTGCAGGAGAACCGCCAGCGCGCCCACGAGGACTTCCAGGCCGTCGCCCTGGACCTGCAGGCCCGCAACATCACCAGCCAGCCGCACCTGGGCATCATGGGCGGCTCGCAGGGCGGCCTGTTCATGGGCGCCATGCTGACCCAGCGTCCGGACCTCATCAACGGCGCCGTCATCCAGGTGCCGCTGTTCGACATGATGCGCTTCCACCGCCTGCTGGCGGGCGCGTCCTGGATCGCCGAATACGGCAACCCGGACATCCCCGAGCAGCGCGCCTGGATCGCCGAATACTCGCCCTACCAGCGCCTCGCCGCCGGCCAGCCCTATCCCGAGGTCTTCATCCACACCTCGACCAAGGACGACCGCGTCCACCCGGGCCACGCCCGCAAGGCGGCCGCCCGCCTGCTGGAGCTCGGCTATCCGGTCCTGTTCTACGAGAACACCGACGGCGGCCACGGCGCGGCGGCCAATCTGCAGGAAACCGCCCGCCGCCTGGCGCTGGAATACACCTACCTCAGCCGCCGCCTCATGGACTCGCCGGCGCAGGAGTAGGTTCGGGCCGGGCCCGCATATCCGCCGTCATCCTCGGGCCCGTCCCGAGGACCCATCGGTCAGGATATGCGGGCGGCGCCGCTTGTCCCCATCGCCGAAACCGGCATGGTCACAGTCGTCTGAAGAATGGGTCCTCGGGACAAGCCCGAGGATGACGGAGAAGAAAAATGAAACCGTGGAACGCCCTGCTGGTCTCGGCCGCCTTCTCCGCCATTGCACTGCCCGCCCTGGCCCAGCAGACTCCGCCGCACTTCCCGGCGGACCTGACGCCGGCCGGTGTGCGCGCGGCCGACGATCATCTGGCGCTGGAGCAGGTCGAGGGCGCCGAGGCCATGGCCTTCGTCCGCGCGTCGAACGAACGGGCGCTGGCCAGCCTGACCGGCGATCCGCGCTACGAGACCTTCCGTCAGGAGGCCGAGGCGATCCTGACCGCCACCGACCGCATCCCGGCGCCCAGCTTCCTCGGCAACGGCATCGGAAACTTCTGGCAGGACGCGACCAATCCCAAGGGCGTCTGGCGGCGGACGACGCTGGACAGCTATCGCACGGCCAGTCCGCAGTGGGAGACCCTGCTGGACATCGACGCCCTGTCGCGCGCCGAGGGCAAGGACTGGGTCTTCAAGGGTGCCGACTGCCTCGCGCCCGATGACACGCGCTGCCTGATCAGCCTGTCGGACGGCGGCAAGGACGCCGTGGTGATCCGCGAGTTCGACACCACGACCAAACAGTTCGTCGACGGCGGCTTCGTCCTGCCGGAAGGCAAGCACCGCCTCGAGTGGCTGGACCGCGACACCCTGCTGGTCGCCACCGACTTCGGCCCGAACACCATGACGGAGTCCGGCTATCCCTTCATCGTGAAGACCCTGTCGCGCGGCCAGACCCTGGCCCAGGCGACCGAGATCTATCGCGGCGACCAGTCCGACGGCGGCTACGGCGTCAGCCCTTCGGTCTATCGCAACAAGGACGGCGTCGTCGAAGCCGTCATCATCTCGCGCCCGCTGGACACCTATCGCTCCGAGACCTGGCAATGGGTCGATGGTCGTGCGGTGAAGCTGAACCTGCCCGAGCGGGTCTCGATCAACGGGACCATGGGCGCGCAGCTGGTCTTCTCGCCGGACGAGGACTGGAACCGCATCGACGCGGGGTCGCTGGTGATCGCCAGCCTCGTGGGTCTGCAACAGCCCGAGATGGTCATCACGAACGGCGATCCGGGCGTCATCTTCCGCCCGGGCGAACGCCAGTCGATCGACAGCGTGCGCGTGATGTCGGACAGCATCCTCGCCGTCGTCTCGGACAATGTCGTCGGCACGCTGAAGCGCTTCACCGTGACGACGCAGGGCGTCCGCCACGCCGCCTGGACCGCCACGGACATCGCCGTCCCGGCCAACAGCGCCGTGGGTCTGGGCGACAGTTCGAAGTCGCGCGGCGAGGTCTTCATCTCGACCCAGGGCTTCCTGACCCCGCCGACGCTCAGCTTGGCCGATGTGCCGGACGCGACCCTGACCGAACTGCGTCAGGCCCCGGCCAAGTTCGACGCCTCGACCCATGTGACCGAGCAGTTCGAGGCCGTGTCCTCGGACGGCGTGCGCATCCCCTATTTCGTCACCCGCCCGCGCGAGATGAGCGGCCCGGCGCCGACCATCCTGTTCGGCTACGGCGGCTTCCAGGTTTCGTTCCCGCCCGCCTACAAGCCGGAGATGGGCAAGCTGTGGCTCGAGAACGGCGGCGTCTTCGTCCAGGCCAACATCCGGGGCGGCGGCGAGTTCGGCCCGGCCTGGCACCAGGCGGCGCTGAACGAGAACCGCCAGCTGGCCTTCGACGACTTCGCGGCCGTGGCCCGCGACCTCGAGGCCCGCGGCATCTCCAGCCCGCGCCGTCTCGGCATCTATGGCCGCTCGAACGGCGGCGTGCTGACCTCGGTGTCGATCACCCAGCATCCGGAACTGTTCAACGCGGCGGTCATCGAGAGCCCGCTGGTCGACATGCTGCGCTATCACGAACTGCCCGCCGGGGCGTCGTGGATCGGCGAGTACGGCGACCCGCGCATCCCCGAGGAAGCCGCCTGGATCGCCCGCTACTCGGCCTACCAGCAGCTGGCGCCCGGCCGGAACTATCCGCGCGTCTACATCACGACGAACACGCGCGACGACCGCGTCCACCCGGCCCACGCCCGCAAGTTCGCCGCCCGACTCGACGACATGGGCTATGACCACCTCTATTATGAGGAAACGGCCGGCGGTCACTCCAACGACGCCGACCCGGTCGCCAACGCCCGCCGCTGGGCGCGGCACTACGTCTATCTGGCGCAGCAGTTGATGGATTGATTTAGCCGCGCTGGCGGCGCTCGAACGGGCGCCGTCAGCGGCTGGAAGTGATGGGTGGTGAGTGATTAGTGATTGCCGGGATCACGGCTGGCAGGTGATCAGTCGCGCCGACGCCCGCCTTGAACGCCGACCACTAATCACTCACCACTAACCACTTCACGCGCACCGGAATTCGTCGCCGGCGCCAACCTCTACGCCGCCTCGACGACCTTCAGCTTCTTCACCTTGGCCGGCTTCTCGGCCTTCGCGGGCTTGTCCGCCTTTTCGGCCTTGCGGGCGAGCTTCTCGGCCTTGCGCACGTCGCGGGCGGCCTTCTTGGCGGCCTTGGCCTCGGCCTTGGCCTTCAGCGGGGCGGCGTCCGCCTCGCCGGCCAGTTCGGCCAGAAGTTCGAGGAAGCCGTCGCGCTTGCCCTTGGGCAGCAGGCCCATGATCCGCTTGTCGGCGGCCTCGACCTGCGGACGCGCCGCCTCCAGCGCCGCCTCGCCGGCGGGCGACAGGCGCACGGCCTTGGCGCGGGCGTCCAGGGTGGATTTTTCGCGATCCAGCAGGCCCTTGGTGGTCATCCGGGCGACCAGATCGGCCAGCGTTGACCGATCGATGCCGGTGGCGCGGACCAGATCGGTCTGGGTCAGGCCCGACCTGTGGCTGACGGCCTCCAGCACGGCGAACTGCCGCTGGGTCAGACCATCCGGACCCGTCTCTTCGGAATAGATATCCAGCGCCAGTTGCAGCGCTCGATGCATCAGATGGCTCGGCGAGCCCGACAGGCCCTGACCGCGCTTCGACTTGTTACCGGACTTCACCATGAACCGTATCCCCTCGGTTGCTGCGGTACAGCTAGCAGGGGGATTTTACGGTTTGACGACGGACGATCTCTTTCAGAGTCCGGTGTCCGGCGAAACGGGCTCCGGCTCCTCGTCCTTGATCATGTGCTTCATGATGAAGAACACCTGCCAGATGCCGAAGGCGGCCGACGCCATCCAGAGGCCGCCGCGGAACGCCACCCAGGTGTCGTCCGACTGGGTCCGCCAGACGAACTCGTTGATGATGGCCACCGCCGCGAAATACAGGCCGTAGCGCAGGGTCAGGCCGCGCCAGCCGATGTCCGTGATCCGGATGGCCTCGCCCAGCAGATATTTGAACGGATATTTCCGCAGCGGCAGCGAGCCCAGCAGGACGATCGCCAGCAGGCCGTTCTGGATCGTCAGCTTGATTTTCAGCAGCGTCGGGTCGTGGAAGACCAGCGTCAGCACGCCGAAGATCAGGGCGAAGCCGCCGGTCAAAAGCGGCAGGGGCGCCAGACGACGCTCGACGATCCAGCCGACGATCAGGGCCAGCAGCGAGGCGCCGACCAGCACCCAGGTCGCCTGGACCAGGGCTTCCTGTCCGTCCAGCCCGCGCGCGAACCGGTTGACCGCATAGGCGACCATGAAGGCGACCAGGGCGCCGAAGTCGACGGCCTGACGAATGTTCGATCCGGTCCGGTTCTCGGCCATTCTCAGTCCTCCAGTCCGACCAGAGACCGGGAGAAGGCCCGGGCGTCGAAGGGTTGCAGGTCGTCGACGCCCTCGCCGACGCCGATCAGCTTGATGGGGGCGTCCGAGGCCTGGGCCACGGGCACCAGAACGCCGCCGCGGGCCGTGCCGTCCAGCTTGGTCATCACCACGCCGGAGACATAGGCCGTGCGGCCGAAGATCTTCTCCTGCTCCAGCGCATTACGGCCGACGGTGGCGTCCAGGACCAGCAGGGTCTCGTGCGGGGCCTCGGGGTCGACCTTCTTCAGCACGCGAACGATCTTCAGCAGCTCATCCATCAGCTGGGTCTTGTTCTGCAGACGGCCGGCGGTGTCGATCAGCACCACGTCGAAACCCTCGGCCCTGGCCCGGGTATAGGCGTCGAAGGCCAGACCGGCTGCGTCGGCGCCGTCGCGAGGGCTCTCGAACGTCGCCCCGGCGCGCTCGGCCCAGACCTTCAGCTGTTCGCGGGCGGCGGCGCGGAAGGTGTCGCAGGCCACGATCATCACCTTGGCGCCCTGCGCCGTCAGGTCAGAGGCGATCTTGCCCAGGGTCGTGGTCTTGCCCGAGCCGTTGACCCCGACGAACAGGGTCACGAACGGCTTGTCGCCCTTCAGCGGCTCGTAGCGGGCCTCGTGATTGATCAGTTCGGCGGCCACGGCCTCGGCCAGCGCCTCCTTGACCTCGCGCTCGTTGGCGCCGGCGCCGAAGCGCAGTTCGCGGAAGCGCTCGACGATCCGGTCGGTCGCAGCCGGGCCCAGATCGCTCTCCAGCAGATGCTCTTCCAGCTGCTCCAGCGCCGTTTCGCTCAGCGGCTCCTTCACGAAGGTGGCGACGACCTGTTCGGTCATCTGCTTCGAGGAGCGGCTCAGCCCTTCGGTCAGGCGGGAGAACCAGCCTTTTTTCGGCGCGTCGGTCATCAGAACCGTTTAGCGGGCGGTTTTGGGCAGGTCACCAGCTATCGTGGCGGTAGCGTCGCTTTGGCTCTATATGAGCATAAGACCTTGAAGGACCGCGCCTTGGCCCGAACCTCGCCCTTCCACGCCCCCCGCAATCAGGGGTTCGTCCGCGTCGCCGCCGCGACGCCGGTCGTGCACCCCGCCGATCCGACGGCCAATGCGCTGGAGCATGTGGCCCTGATCGAGCAGGCGGGCCGCGAGGGCGCCGATCTGATCGTCTTTCCGGAGCTGTCGGTCAGCGGCTACGCCATCGACGACCTGCTGATGCAGGACGCCCTGCTGGACGGGGTCGAGGTCGCCCTCTCCATGATCGCCGCCGCCGCGCAGGCGGCCGGCGTCATCGCCGTCGTCGGCGCCCCGATCCGCCAGACGGACGCCCTGTACAACTGCGCCGTGGTGCTGGCCGGCGGCCGGGCCCGCGCCGTCGTGCCCAAGACCTTCCTGCCGAACTATCGGGAGTACTACGAAAAGCGCTGGTTCAGCCCGGGCGGTGAGGTGCGCGGCTCGGCCCGCGTCGCCGGGAACTGGTGCTGGTTCGGCCCGCGCGTCGTGCTGGAGGTCGAGGACCGGCCCGGTTTCACCTTCGCGGTCGAGATCTGCGAGGACTTCTGGTCGCCCGTGCCGCCGTCGACCCGCGCGGCCCTGGCCGGGGCGCGCATCCTGCTGAACCTCTCGGCGTCCAACGTCCTGATCGGCAAGGCCGACGACCGCGCCCTGCTGTGCGCCAGCCAGTCGGCCCGCGCCATGGCCGGCTATGTCTTCACCGCCTCGGGCTGGGGCGAGAGCACCACCGACCTGGCCTGGGACGGTCAGGCCATGATCCACGAGCTGGGCGCCAGGCTGGCGGAGGGCCCGCGCTTCTCGATGGAGTCGCACCTGACGCTGGCCGACATCGACGTCGAGCGGATCGGTCTGGAGCGGCTGCGCACCGGCACCTTCGCCGACTGCGCCCGCGACGAGGATCGCCGCACGGGCGAGGACGATCGCTTCGGCCGCATCATCATCGAGGCGGAAGAAGCCCCGGCCGGGCCGACCACCGACCTGATCCGCCCGCTCGACCGCTTCCCCTTCGTGCCGGACGATCCCGCGCGGCTGGATCAGGACTGCTACGAGGCCTTCAACATTCAGGTCCAGGGCCTGATGAAGCGGATGAAGGCGACCAAAGGCGAGCGGCTCGTCATCGGCGTCTCGGGCGGGCTGGATTCGACCCAGGCTCTGCTGGTCGCCTGCCGCGCGTTCGATCGTCTGGGCCTGCCGCGTACGGGCATCCTCGCTTACACGATGCCCGGCTTCGCCACCTCGAACGGGACGAAGTCGAACGCCTGGGCCCTGATGAAGGCGCTGGGCGTCACTGGCGCCGAGCTGGATATCCGACCGACGGCCATGACCATGCTGGAGGGTATCGGCCATCCGTTCGCCAACGGCGAGCCGGTTCATGACATCACCTTCGAGAACGTGCAGGCGGGGCTACGCACCGACTATCTGTTCCGGCTGGCCAACCAGAACAACGCCTTCGTGCTGGGCACCGGCGACCTTTCCGAACTGGCCCTGGGCTGGGCCACCTACGGCGTCGGCGACCACATGAGCCACTACAACGTCAACGGCGGCGTGGCGAAGACCCTGATCCGGCACCTGATCCGCTGGGTGGCGGCGAAGGAGCATGACGGCGAGACCGCCGACATCCTGCACGCCATCCTCGACACGGAGATCTCGCCCGAGCTGGTGCCGGCGAAGGACGGCCAGATCCAGTCGACCGAGGCGACAGTCGGCCCTTATGCGCTGAACGACTTTTTCCTGTTCTACATTACCCGCTTCGGGCTGGAGCCGTCCAAGGTCGCCTTCCTCGCCCATCAGGCCTGGAAGGATGCGGCGCGCGGCGACTGGCCGGCGAATACGCCGGACGACGAGAAGGTCGAGTACGACCTGAAGACCATCAAGGACTGGCTGCGGAAATTCCTCACCCGGTTCTTCCGCACGAGCCAGTTCAAGCGCTCGGCCCTGCCCAACGGACCCAAGGTCGTCACCGGCGGCTCGCTCAGCCCTCGCGGCGACTGGCGCGCGCCGTCGGACTCAGCCGCGACCGTGTGGTTGAACGAGCTGGAGACGCAAGTCCCGGACGCGTGACGTCAGGTTCTGGGTTCTAGAGGCTAGGGATTGAAGAGCCTCGCGCTTACCCTAGAACCTAGAACCCAGAACCTAGAACCTAGAACCTAGAACCTAGAACCTAGAACCTAGAACCTAATCCCTATCAGGGCAGTTCGCCCAGGAACGGGAAGATCGCCGCCCGGGCTTCCGACTCGTCGAGCATGGGCGCATGTCCCACATTGGGGACTTCGACAAAATCCATGCGTGGGGCGCGCTTGCGCATCTTCGCGGCGATCTCCTCGCTGAGCAGGTCCGAGTTGGCGCCGCGCACCAGCAGGACCGGGCGCCCCCTGGTCAGCTTCCCGAACATCGGCCACAGGTTGGGGACCAGCGCCTTCGGACCCGCGGCCCGGATCGGCACGGCGATGTCGGGGTCGTAGTTCAGGATCGGCGCGCCCTCGGGTCCCTCGGTGAACATCCGGCGGGCGAAGGCGTCCCAATCCTTCGCCTTGTAGTGCGGGAAGGCGACCGCGTTGATCTTCTCCGCATAGGCGGCGGCGTCGGTCCATGTGGGGGTGTCGACCGGCTGACCGGAATAGGCGGCGATGCGAGCCAGCCCTTCCTTCGCCACCTCGGGGCCCACATCGTTGATGATGGCGCCGGCGATGACCTTCGAGCGGATCGCGGCCAGGGCCATGGTGATCAGCCCGCCCATGGAGGTGCCCATGAAGACGGCCTTCTCGATGCCCGCCTGCTGAAGCAGGGCCAGCACGTCCTGGGCATAGGTCGCGGGCTGGTAGGTCATGGGATCGGGCGCGCGATCGGACCGCCCGCGCCCGCGCACGTCGATGGCCAGCACCCGGCGGCCCGTGGCGGCGATCAGCGGCGCGATGCCCTCGAAGTCGGCCGAGTTCCGGGTCAGGCCATGGATGGCGATGACCGGCAGCTTCGCCGGGCCTGCGGCGCCCGCGTAGTCGCGTGCATACAGGCTGAGCCCGTCCGCACTGGTCCAGCGGCGTTCGGTGAAGGTCTGGCTCATGAAAAACTCCGTCGGCTCGCCCGACGATATTTCATCGGGAGAGGAAATACACCGTCGGTAGCTGACGATGGCGGTTGAGGTAGGGCTCAGTGCCCCAGAAGGTCGCGGACGAAGTCGTCCAGATTGCCGCCCTCGAAGCGGAAACCGGGCACGCCGGCGCGACGGGCCGCCTCCATGTCCGACGGCTGGTCGCCGATCATGAAGCTTCTGGCCATGTCGATGTGATGGTCGGCTGCCGCCCGGAGCAGCATGCCGGGATTGGGCTTCCGGTCCGGATGGTCGGGGTGCAGGAAGGCTTCGACCCGGCCCTCGGAGTGATACGGACAGGCATAGACCGCGCCGATCCGCCCGCCCGCCAGCGCGAGGCGGCGCACGATCACCTGGTTGAAGGCGTGCATCTGCTGTTCGGTGAACAGGCCCCGCGCCACGCCCGACTGATTGGTCACGATCACGCACAGATAGCCGAGCCGGTTCAGTCGGCCGACGGCCTCGCCGGCGCCGGGCATCATGCGGAGCTGGCTTTCGAGATGGGGATATCCCGTGTCCTCGATCAGCACGCCATCGCGGTCAAGGAACACGGCGGGGACGCCGTTCGACATGCGGACGGGATAGGAGTCATGCCGCCTCGTTGCAATCCCTCACCCGAAGTGACCCGCTGACATTTGGCCCGGATCAGAGCATTTGTTAGGGAGCGGCCCACCTGTCCGGCGCGTTTGATCCGCGCCTCCCCGCCGCGCGCGCCACGACCGGAGATCACCGCATGACCATCGCCTTCATCGACCTTCAGGCCCAGCGCCTGCGTCTGGGCGGCAAGATCGAGGCCGCTGTCGCCGACGCCGTCGTCGGCGGCGCCTGGGTCATGGGCCCACAGGTCCGCCAGTTCGAGGCCGATCTGGCCGCCTTCGGTCAGGCGAAGCATGCGCTCGGTTGCGCCAACGGCACCGATGCCCTGGCCCTGCCGCTGATGGCCTGGGGCATCGGCCGCGGCGACGCGGTCTTCGTGCCCAGCTTCACCTTCGCCGCTACCGCCGAGGTCGTGCCGTGGTTTGATGCCGAGCCGGTGTTCGTCGACGTCGACGAGAAGACGTACAATATGGATCCGGCGCACCTCGAGGCCGCCATCGACGCGACGATCAAGGAAGGCCGCCTTAAGCCGCGCGTCGTCATCGCAGTCGACCTGTTCGGCCAGCCCGCCGACTATCCGGCCATCAAGGCGATCTGCGACAAGCACGGCCTGAAGCTGATCTCGGACTCGGCCCAGGGCTTCGGCTGCACCATCGACGGCGAACACCCGCTGAAATGGGCCGACATCACCACCACCAGCTTCTTCCCGGCCAAGCCGCTGGGCTGCTACGGCGACGGCGGCGCGGTGCTGACCAATGACGACAAGCTGGCCGAGCTGATCGATTCCGTCCGCGTGCACGGCAAGGCCGTCGCCTCGGACCTCGAAGGCAAGACCTTCGAGCACGAGACCAAATATCTGAACATGCGCATCGGCCTGAACAGCCGTCTGGACACGATCCAGGCCGCCGTCCTGATCGAAAAGCTGAAGGTCTTCGGTCAGGAGATCGAATGGCGCAACCGGATCGCCGCCCGCTACAACGACGGCCTGCGCGCCCACGTCGCCACCGTGCCCGAAGTTCCTGAGGGCAACATCTCCAACTGGGCCCAGTACACGATCGAGCATGAGAACCGCGACGGCCTCGCCGCTCACCTGAAGGCACAGGGCGTTCCGACGGCGGTCTATTATCCGATCCCCCTGCACCTGCAGCCGGCCTACGATATGTTCCCGCGCGGCCCTCAGGGGCTGCCGGTGACCGAGCGCCTGATGAGCCGCGTGATCAGCCTGCCGATGCATTCGGATCTGGACGAGGCGACGCAGGACCGCATCATCGCCGCCGTCGCTTCGTTCAAGGGCTGATCCGATGACCACACAGACCGCTCCACTCAAGCTCGGCGTCGCCGGCGCCGGCGTCATGGGCCGCAACCATGCCCGGGTGCTGTCGGACATTCGCGACGTGGTCGTCGCGGCCGTGTTCGATCCGGATGCGGCCGTGGCCGAGGGCGTGGCCGGTCTCTATGACGCCAGGGCTGTCACCACCGCCGCCGATTTCGTCTCCGCCGGTCTGGACGCCGCGGTCGTCGCCACGCCGAACCGCACCCACGCCGACCTGTCGGTCGCCCTGCTCGAAGCCGGCGTCCATGTGCTGGTCGAGAAGCCCATCGCCGCCACGGTCGAGGACGCCCGGCGCATCATCGACGCGGCCAAGGCCAACAACCGGGTCCTGATGGTCGGACAGGTCGAGCGCTTCAACCCGGCGGTCGAGGCGGTCAAACGCGCCATCGAGGGCGAGGACGTGATCTCGATCCAGATCACCCGCGTCGGCCCCTTCCCGCCCCGGATGGGCGAGGTCGGCGTGGTCATCGATCTGGCCGTGCACGACATCGACATCATCCGCCACCTGACCGGCTCGGAGATCGTCGAGGTCCAGCCGCAGCTGGCCCGCACCCGGGCCGAGCGCGAGGATACCGCCCTTCTCCAGTTCCGGCTTGAGAACGGCGCCATCGCCCACATCACCACCAACTGGGTCACCCCCTACAAGACCCGCACCCTGCAGGTCGCGACGGCGAACAAGTTTGTGGTCGCCGACCTGATGACCCGTCAGGTCACCGAGTATTTCGGCCAGCAGCCGGACGGCAGCTACTCCACGCGCGGCGTGATGAGCTGGCCCAACGAGCCGCTGAAGAAGGAGCTGGAGGCCTTCGCCCACGCGATCCGCACCGGCGAGACGCCGGCGGTCACCGGCGAGGACGGCCTGCGAAATCTGGAAGTCGCCCTGCGCTGCCTGGGCGAGGCCTGACCATCGCGGAGCGACTGCCCGGCCGATCAGGGCTCAGGGCGCGACCATCTGCATACCCAGCCACTCGGCGATCAGGGCCGGCTTTTCGCCACCCTCGATCTCGACGGTCAGCTCGTGCTTGATCAGCCAGCGACCGCCGCCCTTGTCCTCGGCCGAGAGCAGTTTGAACCGGCCGCGCACCTTTGAGCCGACTGGCACGGGGGCGAGGAAGCGCAGCTTGTCGAAGCCGTAGTTGACGCCCATCACCGCGCCGTCCAGCGGCTTCACCGCGTCATAGGACATGGCCGAGGCCAGGCTCAGCGTCAGGAAGCCGTGCGCGATCGTGCCGCCGAACGGCGTCTGTTTCGCCAGCTCCGGATTCACATGGATGAACTGGTGATCCTCGGTGATGTCGGCGAAGGCGTCGACGCGCGCCTGATCGATCTCGATCCATCTGGAGACCCCGACCTCGGTCCCGATCAGGCCTTCCAGTTCGCTCGGCTTGGGCATGGCGCTCTCCTTCGTTCGGTCGCCACGCTAGCCGCCGGAGGGGATTGCGCAAGGCGCCGCAGGGGCAACCTCAGCCGGCGAAACGCCCCTCGATGATCTCGGAAAACAGGCCGGGATCGACATTGCCGCCGGACAGGACGATCGCCGTCGTCCGGCCCTTCGCCTCGACCTTCCCGGCCAGCAGCGCCGCCAGCGACACCGCCCCGCCCGGCTCGACGACCAGTTTCAGGGTGCGGAAGGCGTACCGCACCGCCTCGGCGACCTCGGCGTCCGATACCGTCTCGACTCGCGCCAGACGGCGGTTGATCGGGAAGGTGAGTTCGCCCGGGCGGTCGGTCATCAGGGCGTCGCAGATTGACGGCTTTTCGACCGGCGCATGGGTCAGGCGTTCGCCGGCCCGCAGCGACAGCAGGGTGTCATTGTAGGCCTCCGGCTCGATGCCGATCACAGGGGCATCCGGAACCAGAGCCGCCATCGACAGATTGACGCCCGCGATCAGCCCGCCGCCCGAGGCGCCGCACAGCAGCTGGTCGATCTGCGCGCCTGCCTCCTTCGCCTGTTCGACGATCTCCAGCCCGGTGGTGCCCTGCCCCTCGATCACGAACGGATCGTCGAAAGGACGCACCAGAACCGAACCCCGCGTTTGCGCGATCTCCTCGCCGATGGCCTCGCGGCTCTCGCGATAACGGTCGTACAGGCGCACCTCCCCGCCGAAGCCGATCACGCCCTCGACCTTCACCTTCGGACTGTCGGCCGGCATGACGATGATGGCGCTGCTTCCCATCATCCGCGCCGCACAGGCCACCGCCTGGGCATGGTTGCCGGACGAATAGGCGACGACCCCGCGCTTCAGCTCGTCCGCCGCCAATCGACTGATCCGGTTGTAGGCGCCGCGGAATTTGAAGGCCCCCGCTCGCTGCAGATTCTCCGCCTTCAGCAGCACCCGTCCGCCCAGATGTTCGTTGAGCGCCGGGCTCTCGATCAGGGGGGTGCGCACGGCGTGGCCGGCAAGCTGACGGGCGGCGTCGCGGACGCCTTCAAAAGAGGCTGTGTGCATAGGGGCTGTCTAGCTGATCCTCCCCGGTCGCGGGAGGGGGCGGTTGCGGACCCCGCCCCAGCCTCTAACCTGCTCCCATGACCCGACTGATCCTCGCCATCGACCAGGGCACCACCTCCACCCGCGCCATTGCCTTCGAGCCGGCGCCCGAAGGCGGGCTGCAGCCCGTCGCCGTCAGCCAGATCGAGCTGGAGCAGCATTTCCCGCACTCCGGCTGGGTCGAGCATGACGCCGCCGAGATCTGGACCGCGACCCTGCAGACCTGCCGCGAAGTGGTGAAGAAGGCCGGCGGGATCAGCCGCTTCGCCGCGATCGGCATCACCAACCAGCGCGAGACCTCGGTGATCTGGGATGCGGCCACGGGCGAACCGCTGCACCGCGCCATCGTCTGGCAGGACAGGCGCACCGCGGCGTTCACCGGCAAGCTGGCGGCGGCCGGTCACGAGCCGGAAGTGCAGGCGGCGACCGGCCTGATCCTCGATCCCTATTTCTCGGCCTCGAAATATCGCTGGCTGCTGGACGCCCTGCCCGGCTCGCACGCCCGGGCGCAGAAGGGCGAGGTGAAGCTGGGCACCATCGAGAGCTGGCTGATCTGGAAGCTGACCGGCGGCACCAGCCACGTCACCGACGCCACCAACGCAAGCCGCACCTCCCTGATGGACCTCCGGGCGATGAGCTGGCGGCCGGATCTGGCCGAGCTGTTCGGCGTGCCGGTTCAGGCCCTTCCGGAGATTCGGGGCTGCGCCGATCATCTGGGCGACGCCGAGGCCGCTCTGCTGGGCAAGACCCTGCCGATCCACGGTGCGGCGGGCGACCAGCAGGCGGCGCTGGTCGGCCATGGGGCGCTGAAGGCGGGCGACGCCAAGATCACCTATGGCACCGGCGCCTTCCTCGTCGCCAATGTCGGGGCCGAACCTGTGCCCTCCACGACCCGCCTTTTGGGCACGCTCGGCTATTCGGCGAACGGGACCACGGCCTATGCGCTCGAAGGCTCCATCTTTTCCGCCGGTTCGGCGATCCAGTGGCTGCGCGACGGGCTGAAGGTGATCAGTGAGAGCCGCCAGTCCGAGGCGATGGCGCAGGGGCTGAAGGACAACGGCGGCGTCTATCTGGTTCCGGGCTTCACCGGTCTGGGCGCGCCCTGGTGGGAGCCGGACGCGCGCGGGACCATCGTCGGCCTGACGCGAGACAGCGGCCCCGCCCATATGGTCCGGGCGGCGCTGGAGAGCCTCGCCTTCCAGACCCGCGACCTGCTCGACGCGCTGGCCAGGGACGGGGCGCCGAAGCTGAAGGTGCTGAAGGTCGACGGCGGCGTGACCGCCAACGCCTTCGCCATGCAGTTCGTCGCCGACATCTGCGAAGTCACGGTCGAGCGCCCGGCGTTTCAGGAGATGACGGCGCTGGGCGCGGCCAAGCTGGCGGCGCTGGGCGTCGGCCTGATCGACGACCTCGAGGACCACCCCGTCGAAGCCCCGGCCCGCTGGGAGCCGCGCATGTCCGCCGACGAGCGCGAGCGGCTTCTGAAGGGCTGGCGCGGCGCCGTGAAGGCCGCCATCATCGCCGCACAATGACCCAGACCGACGATGCGCAATCGACCTTCTCCGGCACCCGCGAGGTCGATCCCCGTTACGCCCTGAACGAGGCGAAGCTGACGGCGTGGATGGCCGGTAATGTCGAGGGATTCACCGGTCCGCTGGCGATCCGTCAGTTCAAGGGCGGTCAATCGAACCCGACCTATGAGCTGACCACGCCGACGCGCGCCTATGTCCTGCGCCGCAAGCCGCCCGGGACCCTGCTGCCCAGCGCCCACGCGGTGGATCGGGAGTTCACCGTGATCTCGGCCCTGCACGCGCAGGGCTATCCGGTGGCGAGACCCTACGCCCTGTGCACCGACGAGGACGTCATCGGCTCCATGTTCTACGTCATGGACAAGGTCGACGGCCGCGTCCTGTGGGACCTGAAGCTGCCCGGGATGGAGCCGGCCGAGCGCCGCGCCATCTACGACGCCCAGGTCGACGCCCTGGCCGCCCTGCATCGCTTCGACCCCGCCGCCATCGGCCTCGGCGACTACGGCAAGCCGGGCAACTATTTCGAGCGGCAGGTCGGGCGCTGGACCAAGCAGTATCGCGCCTCGGAGATCGACCCGATCCCGGCCATGGACCGGCTGATCGAGTTCCTGCCCGCCACCCTGCCGCCGGAAGGACCGGTCGGCATCGTCCACGGCGATTTCCGCCTCGATAACATGATCCTTGCGCCGGATCGGGCCGAGGTCCGGGCGGTGCTGGACTGGGAGCTGTCGACCCTCGGCGATCCGATGGCCGACTTCTCCTATCTGCTGATCGCCTGGGTCATCCCGGCCAGCCAGCGCAACGGTCTGGCTGGCGCCGACATCGAGGCGCTGGGCATTCCGTCGGTGGCGGAGACGGTCGAGCGCTATGCCCGGCAGACCGGCCGCGCGGCGCCGGAGAACCTCGACTGGCTTTTCGCCTACAATCTGTTCCGGCTGGCGGCCATCTGTCAGGGCATCGCCGGCCGCGTCCGCGACGGCACCGCCGCCAGCGCCCACGCCCGCTCTATGGCCGCGCAGGTGCCGCTGCTGTCCGAAGGGGCGCTGAGCTTCGCGAAGAGAGCGGGAGCCTAGCCCGGTTCGCCGACCAGGGTGAACGCGGCCCAATAGGCCGGGTGGGCCCAGCGGCGTTCGGCGCGGACGGCGCGCATGCCAGCCTGCAGCGCGCGCGCGCGTACGCCCGGATCGGTCGTCTGGCGCGCGTCGAGGCTGGCGAAGGTCTCGGTGATCAGCTTCGTCGTCGCGGCGTCCGACACCTCCCAGTGCGACACCATCATCGACCGCGCCCCGGCATAGAAGAAGGCCCGGGCCAGACCCGACAGCCCCTCCCCGCCCGGTCGGCCGTCCGAGGCGGCCGTGTTGCAGGCCGACAGGACCACGAACTCGGCGTTGAGCTTCAGCTGCGCCGCTTCGGAGGCGCTCAGGTAGCCGTCGTCGGCCTCGGTCGCCTCGTCCGGCGGGGTCAGCACCAGCCCCGGCTCCGACGCCGCCGATCCGGCCATCAGACCGTGGGTCGAGAAGACCACGAACCGGGCCCGCTCCAGCGAGGGGGCGTCCAGCGCCCGCACAGACCGCTCCGTCGCCTCCGCCCCGATGCGCACCACCGAGTCCGGATACCGGCTCTTCAGCGTCTCCAGCTCCAGTCGCGAGCCGCGCAGATAGGGCAGCGCCTTCAGCTTGGCGACATCGGCCAGCCGGCCCGTGCCCATCACCTGATCCGCCGACGGCGACCCGCGTCCAGCCTCGTCCGGAGCGCCCGTCAGGACCGGCGCGCCGAAGGCCACCAGCGGCAGGCGCTCGGCGACCCGCTCGGGCCGCCCGGTCGCGACCGCAGGCGGACAGCCCGGACTGCGATCGGCCGGCGTCGCAACAAGATGGCAGCGCAGGGCCTTCAGACTGGACACGGCCGGCAAGGTGGCCAGCGCATACCGATCCATCAGCCATTCCGTGTCGTCCAGCGCATCCACGGCGTCGTCACGTCCCGTCGGCGCGCTGGTCGACAGCACCGCCAGCGGCAGGGTCGTCAGCGCGCCCGTGACCACGGTGATCAGCGTCGACTTGCCGGCGAAGACCTGCTCCACCGGCTTCACCACCTGCGAATACAGACGGTGCGACACCGCACGATCAAAGGGCGCGGCGCGCCGACCTGCGAAGATCAGCGGATCCACCTCCTGCCCCCGGCTGACGGGCGTGCCGGTCAGCGACGCCCGCAGGGTGTTCACCGCCTCCGTCATCGCCTCTGAGCCCAGATCCCCGGCGCGGGCCCAGGCGATCCGGTCACGCGTGACGCCCCAGACATAGGTCGCCTCCGGATTGACCATCACCAGCAGAAGGCCCTCGTCTTCCTTCAGCAGCCCCTGGGTTTCCCGCACCGACAGGGCCCGCGGGCTGGTCAGTTCGGCCCAGGCGGGAAAGCGGGTTTCGATCTCGTTGTCGACGGCCTTCAACCGCCCGTCGGCCGCCTCCCATGCCATGCGGGCGCGGGTGCGGGCCTGCAGGTCGGCGTCATCGGCGGAGGCGTAGTGCTGCTCCAGCTCGCGCTCCAGCCGGTCGCGCTCAACGATCAGACGCTCGCGCTCCTCGGCCAGCAGGCCCAGCTCATCATCGCCCTGGGCGAACCTTGCAGAGACGCGGGCAAGAGCATCGGCGGCCTCCGAGGCGATGGCCCACTGGGCCGCCTCGAACGCCTCGGCGCGGAGGGTCTCGGGCGTGTCGGGACTCGCAGGCGCGGCGCCGGCCAGACCCAGAAGGCCCGCCGCCAGAACTGCCGCCGTGAGACGCATCAGTTGCTCAGCACCTGGATGCTGGTCCAGACGTCACCGCGGTTCTGCACATTGACCTGCATCTTGCCGCCCGGGCGGGGCGAGACGGTGCAGACCGGATAGTGGTCGCCGAAGCCGTCGCGGCAGATCTCGGCGCCCTGGGTGTTCCGGATGGCCAGGTCGATATTGGTGTCGCCGTCGCCGATGGCCGCCACACGCAGCACCTCGCCGTCACGGGCGTCGACCTCGAAGGTCCAGTTCTCGCGGGCCCGCAGCTGTTTCACGGTGAAGACCGGACCGGCGCCGAAGCTGGAGGATCGCACGCCGCGCGTCAGCGGCTCGCGCAGCCGATCGATGGCGGCCAGCAGGGTCTCGTTTTCGGATGACAGGGCCGCGGCCTCATCGAGCAGGCGTCCGGGCGTCAGGATGGGCGCGTCGCCTTCGCCCTGCCGCACCGGCACCTCGGCGAGAAGGCGGGCCGCCATGATCAGGGCGCCGGCGTCGCCCCGTTCGCGCCCCCAGCGCGCCAGTTCGGCTGCGGTGACAGCCTGGGCCACCGCATGGGCTTCGGGCGAGGTCACCGGGGCGGCCGGCTCCTCATGGGCGAAGGCGGTCGCACCTGCGCCTGCTGCAGCGATCGTCGCCAGCACCAGCCCGCAAAGAAGCCAATTCGCCTTGCCCATCATCCTGTCCACCCGCAGACGCCCCGACGTCGGGACAATCATGCACTGTCCCGCGCTCGGAGAACAGGGATACTGACGGAATGTGACGGCCGATCAGTCGGCCGAACGAACGGCGCCGTTCAGAATGCGCCGATCGTCGCGGGCCTGAACCAGCACCGCAACAGCCTGACCCTCGCCAGCCTGAGGCAGGGCATAGAGCACCGGCCGGCCGTTCCAGGGGCCCAGCACGCGGAGCGACCGCACGACGTTGGTATGGCGGACACGCTGGCCGCGGTTGTCTCCGGCCCCGATCTCAACGGTCTGGGCGCCCGGCGTATAGGTCACGGCAATGACCTCGGCGCCGCCCGTCGGCGCGCGACCCGAGCCGACACCGACACGATCACCGGTCTCGCGGAACTCGATCTCAGGCGGGAAGACGCGATTGGCGGATTCCGCCTCAATCGCGGCCTGCAGGGTCTCGCCGGTCCCGACCTGACGACGTCCGTCGATGATCACCTGCGGCGTCGAGACCGCCCGCACCCGCAGCGGCTGCCGATAGGCGCGCTGTCGCTGGGCGAACTCCGGCCGGGCGAAGGTGTCGGTCCAGCCGAGGTAGTCCCAGTAGTCAACCGCATAGGTCAGGGCGATCACGCCCGGCTCGTCGGCGATGGCCTCGATGCGGGCGTTGGCCTCGGGGCAACCGGAGCAGCCCTGGGCCGTGAACAGCTCGACCACGGTCGGCTCGGCCGGCGTCGCCGCGCGATGCCGGACGCGCGTGACTTCGGGCTGGGCGACCGACCCGGTCGCCAGCACTGCGGTCACGGCCGCCGCCGTTACGGAAATCCACCCCCGAGCTTTCATGGCGCGCACCTTAAGCGCGGCAAGCGAACACGCGCCGCTCATTTTCGCGTGAGGCTAGATGCGGATGTCGAGAAGGCTGCCCGGACGGACCGGGCGGTCGCCCGACGGCTCAAACGGCAGAGGGGCGGCGCTGGCCACCTTCGTTTCCGTCTTCACCTCGACCGGCAGGGTCGTGGCGGCCGGGGTCCGAACGCCATCGAGAGCCGCACGGAAGAAGTCCGACCGCGCGGACCGGGCCGGCGACGGCGGTTGCTGCGTCGGGAACAGCGGGGACTGAACGGGCGGTCGAATCGCGCTCATGCCGACAGGGTTAATGAAAACCGTCGGAAATGGGTTAACGCGCGTTAGCGGGTCGCCGTCGGCAGCGGACGCGGCGGGGCCTGCATGGCGTCGACCAGCCGGTCGATCTCGGCGTCGTCCAGTAGCGGACCGGACACCTTCCCGACGATCCGGCCCATGGCGTCCACGGCGAAGGTCTCCGGCGCGCCGGTGATGCCCAGGTCCAGACCGGCCCGGCCCTCGCGATCGACCAGCACCATCGAATAGGGATCGCCCAGCTCGTCGAGGAAGGCGCGGGTGGCGACCGGATCGTCCTTCCACGCCACGCCGACCACGGCGACGCCCCGCTCCTTCAGCGCCATCAGCTTGGGATGCTCGACCCGGCAGGGCGCGCACCAGCTGGCGAAGACATTGATCAGCATCGGCTTGCCGACGCCGGCGGTCTTCAGGTCCACATGGCCCGGCCCGGCGACATCGCCAGCCAGCATGGGCAGCACCGTCTCCGGCACCGCCTGCCCGACCAGGGCGTCCGGCTTCACCGAGGGATCACGCTGCAGCGACCAGCCGATGAACAGGACCGCCAGCGCCACCAGCACCACGAGTGGGATCAGAGCAAACCAACGGCTCATTCGGGATCGGTCTCCAGCCGCTTGAGCTCAGCCTTCCAGCGGCGGGCGGCCATGGCGCATCGCACGACCAGCGCCGCCAGGACCACGGCGCTGATCCCCCAGGCCGGCCAGACGTAGGCGCCGTACTGGCCCATGTCGAAGTCGGGCATGATCAGGCCTCCAGCGCGCGGCGGGCGCGGATCGCGACGACCCGGCGGCGCACGATCTCGGTCCGGATCGCGGTCAGCCACAGGGCCAGAAACAGGACGGCATAGGCCGCCATCATCGTCAGCAGGGGCGTCAGGAAGATCGCCGGCATCGACGGTCCGTCGGCGCGCACCAGCGACGCGGGCTGGTGCAGCGTGTTCCACCAGTCGACCGAGAACTTCACGATCGGCAGGTTGATCAGCCCGACCAGACCCAGCACGGCGGCGGCGCGCGCGGCCTTCGCCTCGTCGTCGATCGAGGCGCGCAGGGCCATGTAGCCGAGGTAGAAGAGAAACAGCACCAGCACCGACATCAGCCGTGCATCGCCCCAGACCCACCAGGCGCCCCACATCGGCTTGCCCCACAGGCTGCCGGTCACCAGGGCCAGCAGGGTGTAGGCCGCGCCCGGAAGGGCCGCCGCACGGGCCGCCGCATCCGCCAGCGGATGGCGGAACACCAGGGCGAAGAAGCTGGAGACGCCCAGAGCGCCATAGATCATCAGCCCGACCGAGGCCGCGGGAACGTGCACGAACATGATCCGCACGGTGTCGCCCTGCTGGTAGTCCTCGGGCGCGGTGAAGCTGAACCAGGCCCCGGCCAGCAGCAGCAGGGCGGCAGCCGCCCACAGCACCGGCACGAGGGGCCGGGTGAAGCGGGCGAAGCGGTCGGGATTGGCGAGGCCGAACATGGAATTCGCTCTCTTAGTGGCCTATCGCGCGTCGCGCTACTTGAGGCCGTCAGGATTCGATGTGCTAGAGGCCTCTGCACTGACGGGGATCGACCATGACCGACGACATCACCAGGGATTCCAACGGCAACCTGCTGGCCGACGGCGACAGCGTGACCCTGATCAAGGACCTGAAGGTCAAGGGCTCGGGCGGCGTGACGCTGAAGCGCGGCACGCTGGTGAAGAACATCCGCCTGACCGGCGACCCGGACGAGATCGAGGCCAATGTCGAAAAGGTCCGCGGCCTGGTTCTGCGCACGGAGTTCGTGAAGAAGGCCTAGGGCCGGGACGCCCTAGCTTTGGGCGTTGCGGATCGCCGCCGCGCCAGCAAACGGCGTGATCACGGCGGCGAACAGGACGTAGGCGCACAGGAAGGCCAGCGCCGGGGCCGGCGACAGGCCGTTGGCCGCCCGCTCCAGCGCGCCGGCGCCGAAGATCACCGGCGGGATGAACAGTGGCAGCACCACCACGGCGATCAGCAGGCCGCCCCGCTTCGAGCCCAGCGCCAGAGCCGCGCCAAGTGCTCCGGTCAGGGCGAAGCCGAGTCCGCCGATCAGGGCCGACAGGGCGGCGAGCGGCGCCAGTTCGGGCGGCAGACCGAGGGTGATCGCGGCGACCGGAGCGGTCAGGGCCAGTGGCCCGCCGACCGCCAGCCACTGGGCCTTGGCCTTGGCGATGACCACCAGCTCCAGCGGCGCGGGCCCGAGCGACAGCAGATCCAGAGCCCCGTCCTCGAGATCGCGCTCGAACAGCCGCTCCAGCGACAGGATCGACGACACCGCCAGCGCCAGCCAGGCCACGCCGCCGGCGATGGGCCTCAGACCCGCCGGATCGCCGCCCGCCGCCAGCGGGAGAAGCACCGTCAGGCACAGGAAGAAGCCGCAGGCCAGCAGCGGTCCGCCGCCGCCCGCCCAGGCCAGCGCCAGCTCGCGCCGCCACAGGATCATCAGCGCCCTCATCGGCCGCCTCCCCCGATGTCCAGCGCCCGCGCCGGGACCGGCAGCGGATCGTGGACGGCAGCCAGCACGGCCCCGCCCTTGTCCAGATGCGCCTGCAGGATCAGTCCCATCGCCTCGCGCCAGCGGGCGTCCAGCGGGCTGAACGGTTCGTCCAGCAGCCACAGGGGACGCGGTGCGGCGATCAGGCGGGCGAAGGCCAGCCGGCGGCGCTGGCCGGCCGACAGCTTGCGCACCTCAAGATCCAGCAGGGGCTCCAGCGCCAGCACGTCGACGGCCGCGGCGACGCCGTTCGCGTCCGCACCGAACCATTGCGCCTGAAAGGTCAGTTCCTCCCGCGCCAGGCGCGCCGGCTTCAGCCCGTCGAGGTGGCCCAGCCAGTGCAGACCGGTCGCCCGCGCCTCATCCGCCTCAAGGCCGTTAAAGGACATCCTTCCGGCGTCCGGGCGAATGAAACCGGCCACCGCACGCAGCAGGCTGGTCTTGCCCGCGCCATTGGCCCCGGTCAGGGCGACGGCCTCGCCGGCGGCGACCTCGAAGGACAGGTCGCGGAACAGGCGACGCTCGCCGCGCGACAGGGTCAGGCCGGTAATGCTCAGCATCGGCCACACCGCCAGTTGCGAACCGCTCTCAATGCCCACAATGGCGTCATGGATTCATGGACGTGAAAGCCGACCCTCGCTATATGCGCGGTCGCCGCAGCAGGCGTCCGCCGCGCGCGTCGGGACCCTGTGAGCCCCGCCGTCGATCGCGCGAACGTGCAACCGGATTGTCGGGCGGCTTTGACCAGAGGAAACCTCTCCATGCCGTCGATTGACAGCCTCAAGACCCGTCAGGACCTTTCCGTCGGGCGCAAGAAGTACGCCTATTACAGCCTTCCGGCCGCCGAGGAAGCCGGTCTGGCCGGGATTTCCCGCCTGCCGCGCTCGATGAAGGTGCTGCTGGAGAACCTCCTGCGCAACGAGGACGGCGTCTCGGTCACCGAGGCCGACCTGAAGGCCGTCGCCGCCTGGATCGAGAACAAGGGTTCGGTCGAGCACGAGATCGCCTTCCGCCCGGCCCGCGTGCTGATGCAGGACTTCACCGGCGTTCCGGCCGTCGTCGACCTGGCCGCCATGCGTGACGCCATGGCCGCCCTCGGCGCCGACGCCACCAAGATCAACCCGCTGGTCCCCGTCGATCTGGTCATCGACCACTCGGTCATGGTCGACCACTTCGGCACCGCCAAGGCCTTCAACCAGAACGTCGAGCGCGAGTACGAGCGCAACATCGAGCGCTACAACTTCCTGCGCTGGGGCTCGTCGGCCTTCAACAACTTCCGCGTCGTGCCCCCCGGCACCGGCATCTGCCACCAAGTGAACCTCGAGAACCTGGCCCAGACCGTCTGGACGCTGGAAGAGGGCAAGAAGACCGTCGCCTATCCGGACACGGTCGTCGGCACCGACTCGCACACCACCATGATCAACGGCCTGGCCGTTCTGGGCTGGGGCGTCGGCGGCATCGAGGCCGAAGCGGCCATGCTGGGCCAGCCGATCCCGATGCTGATCCCGGAAGTCATCGGCTTCAAGCTGACCGGCAAGCTGCCGGAAGGCGCCACCGCTACCGACCTGGTGCTGACCGTCACCCAGATGCTCCGCAAGAAGGGCGTGGTCGGCAAGTTCGTCGAGTTCTTCGGCGACGCCCTGGCCGGCCTGACGCTGGAAGACCAGGCGACCATCGCCAACATGGCTCCGGAATACGGCGCCACCTGCGGCTTCTTCCCGGTTTCGCAGGCCACCATCGACTTCCTGACGGCCACCGGCCGTGACAAGGCGCGCGTCGCCCTGGTCGAGGCCTATGCCAAGGCTCAAGGTCTCTGGATCGACGAGACCTCGGAAGAGCCGGTCTTCACGGACACCCTGGAACTCGACCTCGCCACCGTCGTGCCGTCGCTGGCCGGTCCGAAGCGTCCGCAGGACCGCGTTGAACTGACCACCGCCGCGCCGGAGTTCGAAGGCCACCTGACCTCGACCTTCGCCCGCGCCGCCGACGCCGCGCGCGCCGATGTCGAGGGTGAGAAATTCTCGGTCGGCGACGGCGACGTCGTGATCGCGGCCATCACCTCGTGCACCAACACCTCGAACCCGTCGGTCCTGATCGCCGCCGGTCTGGTGGCGCGCAAGGCTCTGGCGCTGGGCCTGAAGCCCAAGCCGTGGGTCAAGACCTCGCTGGCCCCGGGGTCGCAGGTCGTCACCGACTACCTGACCGACGCCGGCCTGCAGAAGGATCTGGACGCCATCGGCTTCAACCTGGTCGGCTACGGCTGCACCACCTGCATCGGCAACTCGGGCCCGCTGGATCCGGCGATCTCGAAGGCCATCAACGAGAACGGCATCGTCGCCACCTCGGTCCTGTCGGGCAACCGCAACTTCGAGGGCCGGGTGAACCCGGACGTGCAGGCCAACTACCTGGCCTCGCCGCCGCTGGTCGTCGCCTACGCCCTGGCCGGCTCGATGCGCATCGACATCACGAAGGACCCGATCGGTCAGGACAAGAAGGGCAAGGATGTCTTCCTGAAGGACATCTGGCCGACCACGCAGGAAGTCGCCGACATCCAGCGCAAGTCGGTGACCCCGGCCATGTTCGCCAAGCGCTACAAGGACGTCTTCAAGGGCGACAAGCACTGGCAGGCGATCAAGGTCTCGGGCGGCCAGACCTACACCTGGGACGACAGCTCGACCTACGTCGCCAACCCGCCGTACTTCGAGGGCCTGTCGATGGAGCCGAAGCCGGTTCAGGACATCGTCGAGGGCCGCGTGCTGGCCATCTTCGGCGACTCTATCACCACCGACCACATCTCCCCGGCCGGTTCGATCAAGAAGACGTCGCCGGCCGGCCACTGGCTGACCAACCACGGCGTCGACGCCCTGGACTTCAACAGCTACGGCGCCCGCCGCGGCCACCATGAAGTCATGATGCGCGGCACCTTCGCCAACATCCGCATCCGCAACAAGATCACCCCGGACATCGAGGGCGGCGTCACCAAGCACTTCCCGTCGGGCGACGTCATGTCGATCTACGACGCGGCCATGCGCTACCAGTCGGAAGGCCGTCCGCTGGTCGTCTTCGCCGGCAAGGAATACGGCACCGGCTCATCGCGTGACTGGGCCGCCAAGGGCACCAACCTGCTGGGCGTCCGCGCCGTCATCGCCGAGAGCTTCGAGCGCATCCACCGCTCGAACCTGATCGGCATGGGCGTCGTGCCGCTGCAGTTCAAGCAGGACGGATGGCAGAAGCTGGGCCTGACCGGCGAGGAGATCGTCACGATCCGCGGCCTGACCGACGCCAACGTCGGCAAGCTGAAGCCCCGTCAGGACCTGTGGGTCGAGCTGTTCCGCCCGTCGGACGGCAAGATGGCCCGCTTCCCGGTCCGCTGCCGCATCGATAACCAGACCGAGCTGGAATATCTGCGCGCCGGCGGCGTCATGCCCTACGTCCTGCGCAACCTCGCCGGCGGCGAACAGCCGTCTCCGGTCAATGACGACGCGGGCGTGATCGCGGCCGAATAGGTCGCGTCGCGATTGATACAGAAAGGCCGGCGGATCGCTCCGCCGGCCTTTTTCATGGGCGACGCGGTTCAGCCCCGCGTGGCGTTGTGCGGGCCGGGGTCGCGCGGGTTGCGGCCGAAGGCTTCCTCGCAGACCGCACGGCCGAACGCTTCGGACACCATCATCTGACGGTCTCCCAGCAGGCCGCCGACGCGGCCTTGGGCGCTCGTCGAGACGCGTATCGGAAAACGGCCGAGAACCCGGTTGCCACGGACCGGATCGACGAACTCGACCGTTCCGGAAAGATGGTGCTCGCCATCCCCGTTGAGCAGGGTCTCCAGACGCCCCGCGCGCTGAAGCTCATCGAGGTGGACCCGCACGTTGACCGGCGCAGCGCCCCACATGCAACGCCGCAGTTCCTCGTGGACCTCGTCATTGAAGGTGTCGGCGAAGTCGTCCTCGGCGTTCAGCCAGCCGCTCGACATGGTGATCGTTCCGATCTGGGCGGTTTCCTGAAGACCGACAGGCAGGGAGATGGGCGGTCCGCCCTCGATCACAGGTGAACAGGCCGTCAGGGCCAGCGCGGCGGCGGCCGCGGCTAGGAGGATTTTCATGGCGAGAGTTCCGTTTCTTTTGCGGAACCCTCCGCCCAACGACGTTCTTCCACGAGTGAATTCGCGGTAATTTCAACTTCGTTTCATCAAGCGTGACGCCGACGCCACGGCAGGGCCTCAGGCCCCGAACACCTCGACCCCGATCTCGCCGGCGGGATTCAGCCACGCCCGCTTCATGCCCTGGCTGTTGTAGGGGGCGGCGATATTGCCCTCGCGGTCCAGGGCGATCAGGCCGCCGTCGCCGCCGAGGGCGCCGATCTCGTCGATGACCGCGCGGGAGGCCTCGGCCAGCGACTGGCCGGAGGCGACACGCCAGGCTGTCTGGGCGCAGGCGGCGACGCGGATGAAATACTCGCCCTGCCCCGTGCCCGAGACGGCGACATTGCCGTCGGCCCACGTCCCGGCCGCCGGGATCGGGGTGTCGCCCACCCGGCCCGGCATCTTGCCGAAGACGCCGGCGGTCGAGGTCGCGGCGGCCAGCCGCCCTTGCGCGTCCAGCACGCAGCAGCCGACCGTGCCGTGGCTCAGCGTGCCCGGCGGATGATTGTCCTCGCCCTTGCCGGCCCGGGTGAACCAGGCCTCCTCGTCGGCGATCGGCTCCAGTCCCTGATCCAGCGCGAACAGGGCCGCGCCCTCGCCCGCCAGCATGACGTGGGGCGTGCGATCCATGACGGCGCGGGCGGCCACGACCGGATTGCGGAAGCCCTGCAGGGCGGCGACGGCGCCGGCCCGTTTCGTCGATCCGTCCATGATGCTGGCGTCCAGCTCATAGGCGCCGGCGAGGTTCGGAGAGGCGCCGCGACCGGCGACATAGAGGCCGGAGTCCTCCAGCATCACCACCGCCTCGACCGCGACGTCCAGCGCCGAAGCGCCCGCGTCCAGCCGCGCCTTCATCGCCTCGACGACCTCGCGCATGTGCACGACCTCGGCGTCGTAGTTGCGCTCGCGCCGGGCGCCGGCGCCGCCGTGCAGGATGAGGGCTGTGCGGCTCATTCGGGGTCTTTCCTATTATCGGGCCCGGCTTTAGCGTTCCCATACATGCCGCGGCAAGCGAGGCATGCGCTCTGCCGGATCCCTTCATGAGTCTCGCCTCCTCCCTGACCCTGAACGACGACCTGGACGTCAGGGTTCTTGCCGAGGCGTTTGCGCAGGATGGCCGTCTACATATCCCGGGGATTCTCGAAGCCGGCGCCGCGCAACGCCTTCACTCTGCCCTGAGCGTGGATCCCGACTGGGTGCTGGCGACCCTGACCGGCGGCGAGGCGGCGGATATCCCGCTCGGCGACATCAATTACTGGTCGCCTCAGCGGCAGACGGCCTTTGCGGAGGCCACCGCGCGGGATGCCGCCGCCGGCTTTCATTTCATGTTCGACAGCCTGCGCCTGACCGCCCTGCTGAAATCCGGCCAACGCATCGCGCCGCTCTACCGGGATCTGCACGACTTCCTGAATGGCCCCGCCTTCCTCGCCTTCGCCCGCGCTTTGACCCGCGACGGCCGAATTCGGCACGCGGACGTACAGGCGACCCGTTTCCGGCCCGGTCACTACCTGAACGCCCACGACGACGATCGGCCGGGTGTAGGCCGCCTCTATGCCTATGTACTGAACCTGACGCCGGACTGGCGGGCGGACTTCGGCGGCCTGCTGACCTTCCTCGACGATGCCGGCCACGTCTCGGGCGCCTGGACCCCGACGTTCAACGCCCTGAACATCTTCCGCGTGCCCCAGGAGCATGCGGTTTCTCCCGTCGCGCGGTTCGCCGCCGGCCATCGCCTTTCCATCACCGGATGGCTCCGTCAGGACGATCCGCCGATTCTCCCCCACTGACTGACATCCGAGGAAACCTCATGCGCGCAGTTCTCTCCAAGGCTCCCGGCGGTCCCGAAACCCTCGTCGTGGAGGAGGTCCTCGACCCCCGCCCGCAGAAGGGCGAGGTGGTGATCGAGGTGAAGGCCGTGGGCGTGAACTTCCCCGACACCCTGATCATCGAGGACAAATATCAGTTCAGACCCCAGCGCCCCTTCTCGCCGGGCGGTGAAGTGGCCGGCATCGTCGAGGCGGTCGGCGAGGGGGTGAAGGGTCTCTTCAAGGGCGACCGCGTCATCGCCGTACCCGGCTGGGGCGGCATGGTCGAACGTCTGGCCGTGCCGGCCGCCTCCGTCATCAAGATCCCGGACGGCATGGACTTCCCGACCGCGGCCGCCCTGATCATGACCTATGGCACCTCTTATTACGCCCTGAAGGACCGGGCTCAGCTGAAGGCCGGCGAGAGCCTGCTGGTGCTGGGCGCCGCCGGCGGCGTCGGCGTGGCTGCGGTCGAGCTGGGCAAGGCGATGGGCGCACATGTGATCGCGGCCGCCTCGACCAATGACAAGGTCCAGTTCGCGCTGGAGGCCGGCGCCGACAACGGTCTGATCTATCCGTCGGGCAAGATGGACAAGGCGGCCCAGAAGGAGCTGTCCGGCGAGCTGAAGCTGGCCTCGGGTCGCGACGGGCCGGACGTGGTCTATGACGGCGTCGGCGGCGACTATTGCGAGCCGGCCCTGCGCGCCATGGACTGGAACGGCCGCTATCTGGTGGTCGGCTTCCCGGCCGGCATTCCGTCCCTGCCGCTGAACCTGACGCTGCTGAAGTCGGTGTCGGTGATCGGCGTCTTCTGGGGCGCGGCCGTGATGCGCGACCCCGCTGGCCACGCCGCCAACATGGGCGACCTGTTCCGGTTCTGGAGCGAGGGCAAGATCAGGCCGCGCATCAGCCGCACCTTCCCGCTGGAGCGCGCCCACGAGGCCATCCAGGCGCTGGGCGACCGCTCGGTGATGGGAAAGGTCGTGGTGACGATCGAGGACTAGTCCGCGTCGCGCAGCCGCTCCAGCGCGGCCTTCGCCGCGCCCTTGTGGCGTCGCTTGATGTTGGCCCCCAGCGTCGCCAGCAGGCCGGCGATCACCGCCGCATCGTCAGTAAAGCCGATGCCGGCGAAGACGTCCGGGATCGCGTCGGTCGGCAGGACGAAATAGGCCAGGGCCGCGAACATGATCCCCTTGGCGGCCGCCGGGGTCTGGGGGTCGCGCGCGGCGAACCAGACCGACAGCAGCTGGTCGGCAAACGGGATGTGCGAGGCCGTCCGCCGGATCTTCGGCCAGAAGCCGCGGCGCACGCGCGTCTCGTTCACCTGCTGCACCACAGGGACAAGGGCGCGGGCCGGATCGAGCGCGTCATCGGGACGGGTTGCCCCTGCGGCAGGTTTGGCATTGGCCGTCATGGCCGCTAAATCCTCGAGAGAAACTCAGGTTCAGCTGAATATAGGAACGACAGGGATGAAACTCGACAGCAGCATCGCCGCGGTGGTCACCGGCGGCGCCTCGGGCCTCGGCGAAGGCACCGCCCGCGCCATCGCCGCCACCGGCGCCAAGGTCGCCCTGTTCGACATGAACGAGGAAAAGGGCGAGGCCATCGCGAAGGAGATCGGCGGCGTCTTCTGCAAGGTCGACGTCACCTCGGACGAGGAAGTGGCCGCCGCCTTCGCCAAGGCCCGCGCCGCCCACGGTCAGGAGCGCCTGACCGTCAACTGCGCCGGCATCGCCACCGGCCAGAAGACCGTCAGCCGCAAGCGTGACACCGGCGAGATCCGCGCCCACGACATGGCCTCGTTCGAACGCACCGTCCGCATCAACCTGTTCGGCACCTTCCGCGTCCTGTCGCAGTCGGCGCTCGGCATGGTCACCCTCGAGCCGATGGCCGACGGCGAGCGCGGTCTGGTCGTCAACACCGCCTCGGTGGCCGCGCAGGACGGCCAGATCGGTCAGGCCGCCTATTCGGCGTCCAAGGGCGGCGTCTATGCCATGACCCTGCCGATCGCCCGCGATCTGGCGCAGGAAGGCGTGCGCGTGAACACCATCCTGCCCGGCATCATGTGGACGCCGATGATGGCCGGCATGGACCAGAAGGTTCAGGACAGCCTCGCCGCCGCCATCCCCTTCCCCAGCCGCCTCGGCACCCCCGCCGACTACGCCTCGCTGGTGCTCGAACTGGCCCGCAACGTGTACATCAACGGCGAATGCATCCGCCTCGACGGCGCCATCAGGCTGGCGCCGCGCTGACGCGCGGGAGGCGCGCTATCGCACGGGACGCGGTCCCTCGCTGCTTGAGCGCATCTTTTTCAAAAAGGGGCTTGCGGGATGTCGAGACCGTCCGCTATACGCCCGCCCTCAGCTGAAGCGCGGGCGTAGCTCAGGGGTAGAGCATCACCTTGCCAAGGTGAGGGTCGGGCGTTCGAATCGCCTCGCCCGCTCCAGCTGGAACAGCAAAAGGCTCGGTCTCCGGACCGGGCCTTTTTGTTTGCGCGCGATGGGCCGCGACAGATTGCCAAGGTGAGGGTCGGGCGTTCGAATCGCCTCGCCCGCTCCAGTCGAAACGAAGAGGCCGGCTCACGCCGGGCCTTTTTCGTTTCCGGTTTCAGATCCGCTTCAACCGCTTGGCATGACCGCCGACCATCCGCAGCGCCATGCTGTCGGGCAGGTGTTTCGCCAAGCCCGCCAGCACATTGTTCATGAAGCCCGGCGTGACCTTCGGCCGGTTGGCTTCAAGCGCCGCATAGCCGACCTCGGCGACGTGTTCCGCCGTCTGCCACATCCAGGCGGGATAGGCGGCCGAAACCTCGGTGCGGGTGCCGTTGACGTCGTGGAACTCGGTCAGGGTGTAGCCGGGGCACAGGGCGGTGACGTGAACCCCGGTTCCGGCCATCTCCAGATGCAGGCCCTGCGACGCCTTGATCAGGAAGCTCTTGATCGGCCCGTACAGGGTGTCGCCGCCCGTCGCCGGCATCTGCCCGGCCAGCGAGGCGACGTTCAGGATGCGGCCGAAGCCGCGCTCGGCCATGCCGGGCGCGAACAGCCGGGCCAGCTCGACCGGCGCGGTCAGCATGACCCGGATCATGGCCGCGTGGGCCTCGGGCTCCGTCTGCAGGAAGCCGGCTGTGCGGCTGAAGCCCGCATTGTTGATCAGGCCGTCGACGATCAGGCTCTTTTCAGCGATCGCGTCGAACAGCCGGCGCGGCGCGGCCGGGTCGGCCAGATCATCGGTGATGACGGCAACGACGGCGCCGTAGCTGTGCAGTTCCTCCGCCAGCGTCGCCAGCGGCCCAGCGCGACGGGCGGTCAGGATCAGGTCCCAGCCCTTCGCCGCATAAACCCGCGCCAGAGCCGCGCCGATGCCGGCGGACGCGCCTGTGATCAGGACTGTGCGACGGCGGTTCGGGTTCACGCGCGGATCAGGCCGCGACGGGGCAGGACTTGTGCATCTCGAACCCGACCAGCGACGGCGGGTTCTCGGCCAGCAGGTCGGCGATGGTGATCTTCGACAGGGCCTGGGCCGCCGCCTGATCCGCCGCCGTCAGCGCCTTCGCGACCTGACGGGGTATGTGCTCGCTGACGGGACAGCCCTTGGCGCCCTTGGGCGTGGAGCCCAGGTGGGCGCAGCCATTGACCGCCTTCAGCACCTCGTCCAGCCGGATCTCCTCCGGACGGCGAAGCAGCCAGGCTCCGCCGGACGCGCCCGGACGGGTGGCGATCAGGCCGGCCTTGGCAAGCAGGGCCGTCACGCGACGGACCACCACAGGGTTGGTCGGGACGGAGGCAGCCAGAACCGCACTCGGCGCGGCGTCAGCTGGCGAGTAGGCGCCCTTGTGGGCCAGATAGGCCAGCGAGTGGGCGGCGACGGGAAAGCGTTGGCTGTCGGACATGGAGCGCTCGTTTCACCAGCCAAGATAAGCATTGAACCGGGGTTTCACAAACCGGCGCAACCTTCGCACATGCAGCACGATTGAATCACCCTCTGAAAGGGCCTAAAGGCTCGCCGCTCTTGATGGGGACCGCGCAGGTGCGGCGTCCCCGGAGGTTCTTCATGGCCGGCGCCCCGACCCAGGGCGATGACGGTTCGACCGTCGTCAGCACTCCGTCCAAATCCGACACCGGCTCTTCCACCGCTCCTCATGGAGATGGGCACGGTCATGGCCACGGCGTCGGCAAGGGCGGCAAGGCGGCCCTGATCCTCGGCGCTATCGGCGTCGTCTTCGGCGACATCGGCACCAGCCCGCTCTACGCCCTGCGCGAGGCCATCGACCACGCCCGCGGCGGCGTGGGCGGCGATCTGGCCGTCGTCGGCGTCGTGTCGCTGGCCTTCTGGGCCCTGATGGTGGTGGTGACGTTCAAATACGTCTTCTTCCTGATGCGGGCCGACAACAAGGGCGAGGGCGGGACCCTGGCCCTGATGGCCCTGGCCCAGCACGCAGTCGGTCGGCGCTCGGCACTGATCTTCGTGCTCGGCGTGCTCGGCGCGGCGCTGTTCTACGGCGACGGCATCATCACTCCGGCCATCTCGGTCCTGTCCGCCATCGAGGGCGTGAAGGAGGCGCCAGGCATCGGAGGAGCGCTGGATCCCTTCATCGTTCCGGTCTCGGCCGGCATCCTGATCGCCCTGTTCCTGGTTCAGGCGCGCGGCACGGCGGGTCTCGCCCGGTTCTTCGGACCAATCACCGCCGTCTGGTTCCTCAGCCTCGGCGTGCTGGGCCTGATCCACATCTTCGACGACGTTTCGATCCTGCGCGCCCTGTCGCCGCACTACGGCGTCGAGCTGCTGGTCCGCGACGGCTTCCTCGGCTTCGTCATTCTCGGCAGCGTCTTCCTCGCCGTCACAGGCGCCGAGGCCCTCTATGCCGACATGGGCCATTTCGGAAAGGCGCCGATCCGCGCCGGCTGGCTCTACTTCGTCCTGCCCTGCCTGACGCTGAACTACCTGGGTCAGGGCGCGATGATCCTCGACAACCCCGGCGCCTCCGAGAACCCGTTCTGGAGCATGGTGCCCCAGGTCATCTACTGGCCGATGCTGGCGCTGGCGACGGCCGCCACCGTCATCGCCTCGCAGGCCGTGATCACCGGCGCCTTCTCGGTGACCCAGCAGGCCGTCCAGCTAGGCCTCCTGCCCCGCATCGACATCCGCAACACGTCGGAGACCCAGGCCGGCCAGATCTTCGTCCCTGCGGTCAACACCTTCCTGATGGTCGGGGTGCTGGTGCTGCTGGTCATGTTCCAGAGCTCGCACAACCTCACGGCCGCCTATGGCGTGGCCGTCACCGGGGTCATGCTGATCAACACCCTCATGGCCTGGTTTGTCATCACCCATAAGTGGAAGTGGCCGCTGTGGGCCGTGCTGGGGACCCTGATCCCGTTCGGCTTCATCGACACCGTCTTCCTGACGTCCAACCTGCTGAAGATTCCGGACGGCGCCTGGATGCCGCTGGTGCTGGGCGCCGCCCTTGTGCTGCTGATGTGGACCTGGGTGCGCGGGACGCAGATCCTGACCGCCAAGACCCGCAAGGACAGCCTGCCGCTGAACGATCTGATCGAGATGCTGCGCGCCCGTCCGCCGCACCGCGCCCCGGGCACGGCCATCTTCCTGACCTCGGACCCGGACATCGCCCCGGTCGCCCTGATGCACAATCTCAAGCACAACAAGGTGCTGCACGAGAAGAACGTCATCCTGACGGTCCGCACCAGCGACCGCCCGCGCGTGCCCGACAGCGAGCGCGTGGCCATCGAGCCGATCTCGGACGACTTCAAGAAACTGACCATCTCCTACGGCTTCATGGAGCAGCCCAATGTGCCCAAGGCGCTGGGGGTGTGCCGCAAGCAGGGGCTGAAGTTCGACATCATGTCGACCAGCTTCTTCCTCGGCCGCCGCTCGGTCGTGGCCTCGGCCACCGAGGGCATGCCGATGTGGCAGGACCGGCTGTTCATCTTCCTGATGCGCAACGCCGCCAACCCGACCGACTTCTTCCACATTCCTCCCGGCCGCGTGGTCGAACTGGGCACGCAGGTTTCCGTATGAACGAACGCAACGGCGCAGGCCGGAACTCCGCCGCTCGCGGTCGCCGCATGGCTGACAAGGCGCGCGGCCCGCGCTCGCCGCGCGTCGAGCAGCCGCGTGACGAGTCCGCCGACATCGGCGTCGAGGCCCGTCTGGCCGCCGGAGTCCTGCTGAACGCCGCGCTGGAGGGCCGGGGCGGTCTGGACGCCGCCCTGTCGTTCCGAGAGGTCGCCGCCCTGCCCGGCCCCGACCGCGCCTTCGCCCGCGCCGTGGCCATGGCCGCCCTGCGTCGTCTGGGCGAGATCGACCAGATCCTCGACCGCCGCCTGCAGAAGGCCCCGCCGCTGGCCGTGCGCACCATCCTGCGCATCGCCCTGGCCCAGATCCTCGTGCTCGAGACGCCCGCCTTCGCCGCCGTCTCCACGGCTGTGAAACTGGCCGAGCGCGATACCAAGACACGGCCCTACAAGAACCTCGTCAACGCCGTTCTGCGCGGCGTCGGCCGCGACGGTCCCGGCCTGACCACCGCCGAGAGCAACCTGCCCGACTGGCTGGCCGCCCGCTGGCGCGCGACCTATGGCGAGGCCGCCCTGACCGCCCTGGCCCTCGCCGCCCGCGAGGAGCCCGCCACCGACCTCAGCGCCAAACCCGATACCGACCTCGCGGCCCTCGCGACCGCCGTCGAGGGCGAGGCCCTGCCGGGCGGCACGGTCCGCACCGGTCGCCGCGGCGACGTGGCGACCTGGCCCGGCTTCGAGGATGGGAGCTGGTGGGTGCAGGACGCCGCCGCCGCCGTCCCCGCCCGCCTGCTGGCCCCGAAGGCCGGCGAGACCGTCGCCGATCTTTGCGCCGCCCCGGGCGGCAAGACCCTGCAGCTGGCCGCCTCGGGCGCCGACGTCGTCGCCCTGGATCGCTCGGACACCCGCCTGAAGCGCCTGCGCGCCAATCTGGAGCGCACCGGCCTGAGCGCCGAGGTCGTGGTCACCCCGGCCGAGGACTGGGAGGACGACCGCGCCTTCGACGCCGTCCTGCTGGACGCACCGTGCACCGCCACTGGCACCTTCCGTCGCAATCCGGAAGTCCTGCGCGCCACCAAGCCCGCCGACGTCGCCAAGCTGGCCGACGTCCAGCACCGCCTGCTCGACACAGCAGCGGCACGCGTGAAGCCGGGCGGCCGTCTGGTCTACTGCGTCTGCTCGATGGAGCGCGAAGAGGGCGAGACCCAGATCATCGCCTTCCTGCGCCGCAACCCGGCGTTCAGGACGGCGCCCGCCGTCCCCGCCGAAATCGGCGCGCCGGACGAGGCCCTGACCCCCGAAGGCTGGCTGCGCATCCTGCCCTCGATGTGGGCCGAAAAGGGCGGCGTCGACGGCTTCTTCGTCGCCCGTCTCGACCGCGTCTCCTAGGCCAGATCCATCACCGCATAGCTCGGCGTCGCGCGCGGCCGGAAGCCCAGCGTCTCGTAGAAGGCGATGGTGTCCGCGTGGCCGATGCGGGCGTGCAGGAAGACCGCGTCGCCGCGCGCCAGAATGCGTCGCGCCACGACCCGCATCAGAGCCCCGGCATAGCCGTGTCCGCGCCAGTCGGGATGGGTGCAGACGCCGCTGACCTCGCCGAAGCCGTCGAGGCTCAGCCGTTCGCCCGCCATGGCCACCAGCCGCCCCTCGTGGCGCACGCCGATGAACGGCCCCAGCAGGTGAGTCCTGGCATAGAAGGGCCCGGGCTTGGTCAGGGTCGCCAGCGCCAGCATCTCCGGCCCGTCGGCATCGGTCAGAACCTCCCAGGCGACCTCGCGCCCGCCGGACGTGATCTCCGTCGCCACCATCTGCAGGCAGTCGATGCGGTCGATCTCGCGCAGGCCTTCCGGCACGACCGGATCGGTCTCGAACAGGGCCACCGGCCCGGTCGCCCGGGCCAGCGCGACCCAGTCGTCATCGGTCCCCTCCGGTCCCGCCGCCGCGAACAGGGCATAGGCCGGATCGAAGCGCAGCACGTCGCCGGAGCGGACGGACAGGCCCGCTTGCCGCCCGGTCAGGGCGTTGCGGACGGCGCGGTCGAGAGGATGACCCCCCGCCACCTGACAGCTCACGCCTGCCAGAAGCCGACGATCTTCTTGACCTCTTCCACCACCGGATCGGCCACGGCCGCGGCGCGCTCGGCGCCGTCCTTCAGCACGCGGTCGATCTCGGCCGTGTCGGCCATCAGACGGCGCATCTCGGCGGTGACCGGAGCCATCGACTCGACCGCCAGCTCGGCCAGCGCCGGCTTGAAGGCGCCGAAGCCCTGACCGCCGAACTGCGCCAGCACCTGCTCGCGGCTGATGTCCGCCAGAGCGGCGTAGATGGTCACGAGGTTCTTCGCCTCGGGGCGGTCGTTCAGCTCCTCGACCGTCTCCGGCAGATTGCCCGGATCCGTCTTGGCCTTGCGGACCTTGGCCATGATGGTGTCGGCGTCGTCCGTCAGGTTGATGCGCGAGGCGTCAGACGGATCCGACTTTGACATCTTGGCCGCACCGTCGCGCAGGCTCATCACGCGCGGGGCCGGCCCCTGCGTCAGCGGCTCGGGCAGGGGGAAGAAGCCGGGCACTCCGAAGTCGTTGTTGAACTTCTGGGCGATGTCGCGGGTCAGCTCCAGGTGCTGCTTCTGGTCCTCGCCGGTCGGCACCTCGGTGGCCTTGTACAGCAGGATGTCCGCCGCCTGCAGTACCGGATAGGTGTACAGGCCGACCGACGAGCGCTCCTTGTGCTTGCCCGACTTCTCCTTGAACTGGGTCATCCGGTCGAGCCAGCCGAGGCGGGCGACGCAGTTGAAGATCCAGGCCAGGTCGGCGTGGGCGCGCACGGCCGACTGCGGGAAGATCACCGACCTCGCCGGGTCCAGACCCGAGGCCAGATAGGCCGCCGCGATCTCGCGCGTCTGGGCGGTCAGCAGGGCCGGGTCCTGCCACACGGTGATGGCGTGCATGTCGGCGACGAACAGGAAGCAGGGCGCGCCCTGGTCCTGCAGCTGGGTGAAGCGCTTCAGGGCGCCGAGGTAGTTGCCCAGATGCAGGGCGCCGGAGGCCTGGATGCCGGACAGGATGCGGCGCGGGCCGTCGTAGGCCGGGGCGGCCGGAGCCGGGGTGGAATCGGTCATGGTCGGATACTCGGGAGGAAGGCTGTGATCAGGCGTGCGGAGGCCCGCACGGAGAAGGTGCTGGAGAAATCAGCCGCGCCATCGCCGGCCGGCGGCGTTCAGTCCCGAAATCGTCATGCCAGACGCGATATCGTCTCGCTGGCGGTCAGTCCAGACCGGACGAGACCGAAGCGCCCGGCTCGCGACGAAGCACGGCCTTCAGCTCGCGGATCGTGACGGCGCGGAAGGCCAGCAGGCAGACGCCGTACAGGGCGGCGCCCACACCGCAGACCACCAGCACGGCGATCTCCTTGGCGAGGAAAATCCGGCTCAGCGTCTCGTAGTGGATCCCCGCCGCCAGCAGCGCGCCGGCCATCACCCCGCTGGCCAGCAGCACGCGGGCGATGCGCGAGATGAAGGCGCCCGACGCCTCCCACGCCTTCTCGCGGATCAGGGTCCCGCCCAGCAGGGCGACGTTGATCCAGGCCGACAGGCTGGTGGCGATGGCCAGACCCAGCACCCCGTCCATCCCCCGCGACGACAGCCAGAAGAACAGGCCCGAGCCGACGACGATGGTGAAGACGACCGCCGAGACCGCATAGATCATCGGCCGACGGGTATCCTCACGGGCGAAGAAGGGCGGCGTCAGCACCTTGGCCAGCACGAAGGCCGGCACGCCCCAGGCGAACTGGCGCAGCACATCGGCCGTCCGCGCGGCGTCGGCGCTGGTGAAGGCGCCGCGCGTCACGGTCGCGTCGATGATGAAGAAGGGAATGACGAACAGGGCCACCGCCGCCGGCAGGGTGAAGGCCATGGCCAGGGTGATGCCATCGTCCAGCGTCTTGCGACCGCCCTCGTGATCCCCGGAGACGAAGGCCTTGGTCAGGCGCGGCACCAGCGCCAGACCGATGGCCACCCCGATCAGGCCCAGCGGCAGCTGGTACAGCCGGTCGGCATTGTAGATCACCGATCGCGCGCCCTCGTCCGAGCCCGCCAGCATCTGGCTGACCAGCGAGTTCACCTGCATGGCGCCGCCCGCCAGCGCGCCAGGCACAGCCAGGGCCAGCGCCCGCTTCACGTTCGGCGTCAGGCGCGGCATGGACAGCCGGACCGCCACACCCAGTCGCCGCACGCCCCACCACAACAGGCCCGCCTGGATGAAGCCCGACACGGTCACCGCCGCCGTCACCCACATCAGCACCGTCGGCTGGCTGGCCGGCACGACATAGGCGGCCAGAAGGGGCGCGAGGGTGCACAGGTTCAGGAACACCGGCGCCGCCGCCGAAAGGGCGAACTTTCCGGCCGTGTTCAGCACGCCCGACAGCAGCGAGGCCACGGTCATGCAGGCGAGGTAGGGCATGGCCAGCTGGGTCGCCGTCACCGCCACCCGCAGCACCGCCTCATCGCCGCGATAGGCCGACAGCAGCCACGGCATGATGAAGGGCATCAGCACCTGCAGCAGGATGCAGAACCCGGCCACCACCGCCAGCATGAAGGACATGGCTTCGGAGGCCGTGACCGCCGCGGCCTCATCGCCCTCGCGCGCCCGCACCCCGCCATAGACCGGCACAAAGGCCTGGGCGAAGGCGCCCTCGGCGAACAGGCGGCGGAACATGTTGGGCAGCATCAACGCCGTCGTGAACGCGTCCATCATCGGGCCCTGGCCGAAGCGGGCCGACAGGGCGAGATCGCGGACGAAGCCGAGGATGCGGCTGCCCAGGGTCAGGGTGGCCTGGACGATCGTGTTGCGGGCGAGGCTCATCAAGATCTCGAAAGTCGGATTTGTCCGACGCTTAGCGTGCTTCCGGGGTCGGCGATACGGCCGTTGCGCGCGGACGACGTCGGCCTATCTCGGTCACGTCGCGCTGGCTGGCCCGCACCGGTGTCGAGACCGATCCGCCGGGCGCGGCTCGGCGATCCAGCACCCCCTCCAACGCGGCCCGCACCGTCTCCAGCGCCTCGCCCGCACCGGGCTTCGCGCCCTCGGCGTCGGTCACATAGAAGCTGTCGACGGCCCGTTCGCCGAAGCCGGCGATATGGGCAGAGCGGATCGACAGGCCGTGGTCCGCCAGCACCCGCGCCAGATCAGCCAGCAAGCCCGGCCGGTCGGCGCCGGACACCTCGATCACCGCCGCGTCCGGGCTCTCATCCAGATCGATCAGCGCCACGGGACGCACGTCGAAGGCGGCGCGCCGCGGGTTGGGTTGGGCTGGCGGCGGCTTGCGCGGCGTGCCGCCCTTCGCCGCCTGTTCCAGCGCGCCGACCAGTTGCGTCAGTCGGCGCGGTTCGTCCCGGCCATAGGGCGCGCCGACCCCGTCTTGCAGGTCGAACACGTCCAGCGCCATGCCGTCCTCGGCCGTCGCAACCCGCGCGCCGACGATGTCCGCGCCCGCCGCCGCCAAAGTCGAGGCCAGATCGGCGAACAGGCCCGGCCGGTCCCGCGCCGCGATGGCCACCCGCGTCGAGGCGACCGACCGCTGCCCGGCGTCGCCCAGCCAGTCGGCCACGGACTCGGCCGCCGCACCCGTCTTCGCCGCTCGCGCGGCCAGATCGGGAAACTCGTCGCGCGGATCCGTCCGCACCACATCCTCGCCCCGGAACACCGCCTCTGTGCGCTGGTACAGGTCGCGCATCAGCCGGCCCTTCCAGCTGTTCCAGACCCCCGGCCCGACAGCCCGGATGTCGGCCACCGTGAGGATCAGCAGGGTTCGCAGCCGTTCCGGGTCGCCAACCAGATCGGCGAAGGCCCGTACCGTCGCGGGGTCGGACACATCCCGCTTCTGCGCATAGTCGCTGAGCGCCAGATGGTTGCGCACCAGCCAGACCACGAACTCGATCCGTCGCGAGTCCAGCCCCAGACGGTCGCAGGCTCTCCGCGCGGCGATGGCGCCGTCCTCGAGCTGCCCCCGGTCGCCGCCCTTGCCGACGTCGTGCAGCAGCATGGCCAGCATCAGGGCCTCGAAGTCGTCGATCCGGTGCACGATCTCCGTCGCCACCGGATGCTCCTCACCCAGCTTGCCGCGCCACAGATCGTTGATGATGCCGATGGCCTGCAGGGTGTGCTCATCCACCGTATAGGCGTGGTACATGTTGAACTGGGTCTGGCCGACGATCCGCCCCCACTCGGGCAGGAACCGGCCCAGCAGACCGGTCTCGTTCATCAGGGTCAGCACCCGGTACGGCCGCTGCCCGTGCGCGAGAATGTCGAGGAAGGCCCGCGTCGCCTCCGGATCGCGCCGCAGCGACGGCGTCACCAGCGACAGCGACCGCGTCACCGCCGAGAAGGCGTCCGGATGCAGGTCCAGGTCATGCTGGTCCGCCGTCCGGAACAGGATCAGCAGCTTCTCCGGCGCCCCGGCGAAAACCTCCGGCCCGGTCACCGACAGACGGCCCGACGCCTCGACGAAGCCCTCGACGCCCAGCTTGCGCTTCCGCCCCGGGATCAAGCGCGACAGACTCATGGTCGGCTTCTGGTGGCGCCCCTCCAGCTTGGCCGACAGGGCGCGGGTCAGGCCGCCGACGTCCCGGGCCACAAGGAAGTAGCGGCGCATGAAGCGCTCGACCGCCGGCTCGTCGCCCCGACCCCGCCAACCCATCCGCCTGGCCACCTCGGGCTGAAGGTCGAAGGTCAGCTTCTCCTCGGCCCGCCCGGCGATCAGATGCATGTGCGCCCGCGTCCGCCACAGGAAGTCGAACGCCTCCTCGAAGCTGCGCCGCTCGCGCGGGGTCAGAAGGTCGTCCAGCACCCGTTCGCCCAGCGGGCTGTCCGGCGCCAGCGACCTGGCGATCCAGAACAGGGTGTTCAGGTCGCGCAGTCCCCCCTTGCCGTCCTTGACGTTGGGCTCGACCCGATAGCGCACGGCGCCCGTCTTCTGGTGCCGGACGTCCCGCTCCTCCAGCTTGGCGGCGATGAAGGCGCGCGGGTCGGCCTTCGTCACCTGCGCCTGGAAGCGGGCGATGAAGTCTTCGGACAAGGCCGCGTCGCCAGCCAGAGGCCGCGCCTCCAGCAGGGTGGTGCGCACCGTCATGTCGGTCTTCGCCAGCGCCAGACACTCGTCCACCGACCGCGCCGCCTGCCCGACCTTCACGCCCAGATCCCACAGGACATAGAGCATGAACTCGATCACCTGCTCGGTGCGCGGGCTCGACTTCCACGGCCGCAGGAACAGCAGGTCCAGATCCGAGAACGGGGCCAGCACGCCCCGGCCATAACCGCCTACGGCGATCAGGCTCAGCCGTTCGGCTTCCGTCGGATTGGGGGCCGGATAGAGGACGCCGGTGGTGAAGTTCCACAGCGCCATCAGCATCTCGTCGGCGGCGACCGAATAGAGCCGCGCCACGGCCACGCCGTCCGCCCCGCCTTCCAGCTTCCGCGCCGCCTTCGCCCGATCGGCGTCCCAGTGCTCGCGCAGCGCCGACGCGACCGCCTTGCGCACGTCCGTAGCGGACGCCGCCTCCCCCAGCCGCTCGGCCAGAGGCGAGGTCACCGCTTCGCCAGCCCCTTCAGCCGGTACAGCGCCTCCAGCGCCTCGCGCGGCGTCAGCTCGTCCGGCTCGATGCCCTGCAACGCGTCATCGACGGCGGAGGACGGCGGAGTGATCAGCGGCGCGGCCGGCTCTGCGGCGGCGAACAGCGGCAGGTCGTTCAGATTGGCGGCGGCCGAAGTCTCCCCCTCCAGCCGGTCCAGCACCTCGCGCGCCCGGCTGACCACCGCCCCCGGCACGCCCGCCAGCTTGGCCACCTGCACGCCATAGGAGCGATCGGCGGCGCCCGGCGCGGCCTCGTGCAGGAAGACCAGCTCCCCGTTCCACTCCCTGGCCCGCATCGAAAGATTGCAGACGTGGGCCAGCCGCGTCTCCAGCGCCGCCAGCTCGTGATAATGTGTGGCGAACAGGGTCCGTGCCTGATTGTGATTGTGCAGGGCCTCGGCCACGGCCCAGGCGATGGCCAGACCGTCATAGGTCGCCGTGCCCCGCCCGATCTCATCCAGCACCACGAAGCTGCGCTCCGTCGCCTGGGTCAGGATGGCGGCGGTCTCGACCATCTCCATCATGAAGGTCGAGCGGCCCCGCGCCAGATCGTCTCCCGCCCCGACGCGCGAGAACAGCCGGTCCACCGCCCCCAGCCGCATGGCCTTCGCCGGCACGAAGGCGCCGGCCTGGGCCAGCACCACCAGCAGGGCGTTCTGGCGCAGGAAGGTCGACTTACCCGCCATGTTCGGACCGGTGACGATCGACAGACGGGCGCAACTGGCGCCCGATCCGTCCAGCCGGCAGTCGTTCGGCGTATAGGGATCGCCGGCCGCCTTCACCGCCGCCTCGACCACCGGATGGCGGCCGGCGCTGACCTCGAAACAGGTCGTATCGTCGACCTGCGGCCGTACGGCCCCGACCTCCTCGGCCCATTCGGCCAGGGCGCCGTGGGCGTCCAGTTCTGCCAGCGCCTCGGCCACCGCCTGCAGCGGCTGGGCCAGCGCCTGCACCGTGCGTCGCCACGTCTCGAAAGTCTCGCCCTCGATGGCCAGCGCCCGGTGTCCGGCCTGGCTGATCTTGGCGTCCAGCTCCGACAGCTCCACCGTCGTGAAGCGCACCTGATTGGCCAGGGTCTGGCGATGGATGAAAGGGCTGTCCTCGCTGGGCCTCAGCAGGGGCTCGGCCGTCTTCGCGGTGGCTTCAAGGAAATAGCCCAGCACCGCATTGTGTTTGATCTTGAACGGCACCCCGCTTTGGGTGACCGCGCGCGCCTCAAGGTCGGCGACCACCCGGCGGCTGTCGTCCCGCAACTGCCGCGCCTCGTCCAGCTCGGGCCGGAAGCCGGGGTTCACGAAACCGCCGTCGCGCGCCAGATGCGGCGGCTCGGCGGCCAGACCCTCGGCCAGACCCGACAGCAGGCCGCCCAGCTCCGGCGACAGGGTCAGCCGATCCAGACAGGCCGTAATCCGCGCCGGCAGTCCGTCCAGCGTCTCGTCCGGCGTCGGGAACAGGCTGACCAGCCCGCCCGCGATCGACAGCCCGCCGCGGATCGCCGCCAGATCGCGCGGACCGCCCCGGCCCAGCGCCAGCCGCGACACCGCCCGCGCCACGTCCGAGGAGGCCCGCAGGCCGTCGCGCAGATCGCGCCTGAGGTCCCGCCGCTCCAGCAGCCATTCGACCGCGTCCAGACCCTCGTTGATCCGCGCCGGATCGCGCAGCGGCCGGGCGATCCGCTCGGCCAGCGCCCGCGCCCCGCCCGAGGTCACCGTCCGGTCGATCGAGGCCAGAAGCGAGCCCTCGCGCTCGCCCCGCTGCGTCCGGTCGATCTCAAGGCTCAGCCGCGTCGCCGGGTCGATGGCCAGAAAGCCCGTGTCGCCCGACCGCCGCGGCGGCGCCAGCGCCGGGATCTTCCCGGCCTGGGTCGTCTCCAGATAGGCCGCGATCAGGCCGAGCGCCGAAACCTCGGCCTCCTCGAAGGCGCCGAAGCCGTCCAGCGCGGCCACGCCGTAAAGCCGCTCGACCCGCACCCGCGCCCCGACCGGTTCGGACAGCGCCTGCGGCAGGGCCTGCAGCACGCCGCCGGATCCATCCAGCGCATCCTTGGCCGCCTCGTCGGAGAACAGGCGGTCGGGGACCAGCACCTCGGACGGCCGGAACGACGACAGCGTCGCGCCCAGATCCTCCAGCGCGCAGGCGACCACATCGACCACCCCTCCGGCCAGCTCGACCACCGCCACCGCCGCCCGTCCCTTGCGGATCGCCACGGCCGCCAGCCGGTTCGCGCCCCGCGCGTCCAGCAGGCTGTCCTCGGTCAGGGTGCCGGGCGTGACCACCCGCACGATGTCGCGCCGGACCACGGCCTTGGAGCCACGCTTCTTGGCCTCGGCCGGATCCTCCATCTGCTCGCAGATGGCCGCCTTGAACCCCTGCCGGATCAGCCGCGCCAGATAGCCTTCCAGCGCATGCACCGGCACGCCGGCCATCGGGATGTCGTCGCCCTGATGCTTGCCGCGCTTCGTCAGGGTGATGCCCAGCGCCGCCGCCGCGATCTCGGCGTCCTTGAAGAACAGCTCGTAGAAGTCGCCCATGCGGAAGAACAGGATGGCGTCCGGCACGCTGGCCTTGGCCGTCAGATACTGCGCCATGAACGGCGTCACGCCCTCCATGGACGGAACCGGCTCGGCTTGCGGGGGATGGGCGACGGGGGCGTTCATGCGTGTCGGCAGGGTGACGGATCGAAGCCGACGTCTCAAGCGCGATCCGTTCGTCTTGCACAAGCTTCGCTGCGCTGCGATAGGCGGCGCAGGCGGTTAAGGGAACGCGGTGCGAAACCGCGGCTGTGCCCGCAACTGTAGGCGGCGAGACGGCCGATCGATCCGGAGCATCCGCTCCGGCGCCACTGGGAGCCCCCGGGAAGGCGTGATCGTCCATCATTGACCCGCAAGCCAGGAGACCTGGCCGCCGACGTCGTCCGTCCGCTGTCCGGGACCAGACAGAGACGCGGTGTTCCGTCGAGGCGACCCGACCCCTGCGCCGCCCCTTCCGGGCGAGGTCGGTCGCCATTCACGCCACCGCGACGCGTTCGCGCGGTGGCCCGACGGAGTTTCGCAAATGACGCGATCCCTTCTTCTCGCCACGGCCGCGGCCGTGCTCGTCCCCTCGTCCGCCCTCGCCCAGCAGGCGCAGGATGCTGCCCTTCCCGAAGTGGTGGTCACCGCCACCCGCATTCCGGCCATCGTCGAGGACACTCCCGGCGCCCGCGTCATCGACGCGGCGACCATCGAACAGCGCGGCGCGGTCTTCGCCGCCGACATCTTGGCCGACGTGCCCGGCCTGTCCGTGACCCGTTCGGGCGCGTTCGGCGGCGTGGCCCAGGTCCGCATGCGCGGCGCGACGCCGGGCAAGACCCTGGTCCTCGTCGACGGCGCCCCGGTCAACGACGCCGCCGAGCCCAACGGCGCCTATGACTTCTCGGGCTTCGACCTGGGCGACATCGAACGCATCGAGGTCCTGTCGGGCCCGCAGTCCTCGCTGTGGGGTTCGGACGCCATCGGCGGCGTGATCGCCTTCACTACCAAGGAGATCGACGGCCTGCGCGCCGAGGCCGAGACCGGCAGCTTCGACACCGTCCGCGGCCGCGTCGCCGTCGGCACGGCCAACGAGACATGGGCGCTGGGCGGCTATGTCTCGCGCTTCGACACCAACGGCATCTCGGTCGCCGACGAGGCCAACGGCAACCCCGAGGCCGACGGCTTCGAGAACACCACCGTCGGCGTTCGCGGCCGCTATTCCGTTTCGCCCGGCGTCCGCTTCGACGGTTCGGCCCGCTGGTCGCAGAGCGAGGCCGACCTCGATAACGGCTTCCCGGTGCAGGACAACGCCGACCGCTCCGGGTCGGAACAGTGGTCCGGCTTCGCCCGCGCCACGGTTCAGGCCCTGGGTCTGGAGCACCAGTTCAGCGTCTCGGCCTCGGACATCGAGCGCGAGACCTTCAGCGCCTTCGGCTCGGTCTTCGAGGCTGATCGTCAGGCGTATCGCTGGCAGGCCAATGGCGAGACCGGAGCGGCGACCTATGCCTTCGGCGCCGAGCGCGAGGAAAGCAGCGGCAGCATCTCGACCGGCGACAGCGTCGATCTCGGCACGTCCTCGGTCTTCGCCACCGGCCGCTATCAGGTCAGCGACGCCCTGAGCGTCACCGGCGGCCTGCGCTTCGACGACACCGACGACTTCGGCTCGAAGGCCACCGGCCGGATCTCGGCGGCCTACGAGCTTGGCTACGGCTTCACCCTGTCGGGCGCGTACGGCACGGGGTTCAAGGCGCCGTCGGTCAGCCAGGCCGTCTGCGACTTCTGCTTCTCGTCGGTCCCCTTCCCGACCCTGCGTCCCGAAAAGGCCGAGGGCTATGAAGCGGCCATCGGCTGGCGCTCGTCGGACGACCGGATCGAGGCCCGCGCCACGATCTACCACCTCGGCGTCGAGGACCAGATCACCTACTTCTTCGATACGACGACCTTCGACAGCTACTACGTCAACATCGCCGAGACGGCGACGGACGGCGTCGAGCTGGAAGGCCGCGCCATCCTGGGCGGCGGCTTCGACCTGAGCCTGGCTTACAGCTGGACCGACGCGCAGGACGAGACCACGGGCATCGCCCTGGCCCGCATCCCCGAGCATGCCGGCTCGGCGGCCCTGGGCTGGACCGGCGACCGCCTGTCCGGCGCCCTGACGGTCCGCGCCGAGGGCGACCAGCGGGACACCAACTCGGCCACGGCCCCGGTCCGCGACAGCTTCGTCACAGCCAACCTGAACGCCGCATACGAACTCAACGACAACGTCACCCTGACGGCGCGCGTCGAGAACCTCGCGGACGAGCACTATCAGCAGGTGCTGGGTTACGGAGAGCCGGGACGTTCCGGCTACGTCGGGATCAGGCTGCGCTACTGATCCGGTTGCGGGCGCCGGCCGTCGTCAGGACGGCCGGCTGCTCCAGCTGGAGCGCCTCCCAGTCCAGGGCGGGCGCCGGGGCATGGGCCGCCGCCAGCATGGCGCGCAGTTCCGCCGCAGAAGCCACGCTGGCCACCACGGCGGTCACCTGCGGCAGGTTCAGCGTATAGGCCAGGGTCGCCTGCATCGGATCGACGCGCGCCTCGGCCAGACGGCGACGGATGCGCGACAGCTGATGGGCCTGACCGGCCATCTCGGGCGGCAGGACGTCGCCGCTCATGAACAGGGCGCCGTCGGCGAAAACCGACGAGGCGTGAATGTCCACGCCCAGCGCGGCCAGCTCGTCCAGCACGCCGGTCCGATGCGGCCGCTGATCCAGCAGGTTGCAGGGCATCTGCACCACATCGGGCTGATAGCGGCGCGCCAGCAGGGCCGGGCCGTCCTCCATCGTTGCGCGGAAGCCGATGCGTCGGAACAGGCCGCGCGCCTTCAGCGCCAGCATCCGGTCCCACAGGGCGCGACCCTCCGCTCCGGCGAGGTCCGACGCCGACGAGGCCAGCAGTACGTCGCCGCGGGGCAGGCCCAGTCGCTCCAGCGAGCGGCGCGCGCGCGCCTCGACGCGATCCACGCCGTCGGCGATCGAAACGGTCCGAACAGAAACCTGGAAGGGCGAAGGGAAGGGCCAGGCCTGACCCAGCAGTCGCTCGCCGTCTCCGCCCGGCTGGGTGGCGATCAGGGTGACGCCCGCGTCGCCCGCCGTCTGCAGCAGGATGCGCAGCGATTCCTCGCGCGCGCCCGCGTGCGGCGGCGACGCGCGGGTCGGCTCATGCACGATGGCCACGGCGAGTTTTTCGACCGGAGACTGGGCGCGATTCAGGTTCACCCACGGAGCATGACCGGCAATGTTTAAGACGGCCCTTCCAGGACGTTGAGCAATCCTTACCCGTCGAACATCGGTCGCCCTGATCGGGTCATTCGGATCCACGCCGCATTCCTGCCCTTGCATCGCAGGTCATCTGGCCCTTTAAGCGCCGCCAGAAACGCCTCCCCGCGTCGGTTCAAGGACCCGCTGATGACCCAAGCCGCTGACAAGCCCGTCAAGAAAGTCGTGCTCGCCTATTCGGGCGGCCTGGACACCTCGATCATCCTGAAATGGCTGCAGACCGAGTATAACGCCGAGGTCGTCACCTTTACCGCCGATCTGGGCCAGGGCGAGGAGCTCGGGCCGGCGCGCGAGAAGGCGCTGAAGATGGGCATCAAGCCCGAGAACATCTTCATCGACGACCTGCGCGAGGAGTTCGTGCGAGACTTCGTCTTCCCGATGTTCCGCGCCAACACCGTGTACGAGGGCCAGTACCTGCTCGGCACCTCGATCGCGCGGCCGCTGATCGCCAAGCGCCAGATCGAGATCGCCCGTCAGGTCGGCGCCGACGCCGTCTGCCACGGCGCCACCGGCAAGGGGAACGACCAGGTCCGTTTCGAGCTCGGCTACTACGCGCTGGAGCCGGACATTCACGTCATCGCCCCGTGGCGCGAGTGGGAGTTCCGCAGCCGCGAGGCGCTGCTGGACTTCGCCGAGAAGCACCAGATTCCGATCGCCAAGGACAAGCGCGGCGAGGCCCCGTTCTCGGTCGACGCAAACCTGCTGCACTCGTCGTCCGAAGGTAAGGTCCTGGAGGACCCGGCCGTCGAGGCGCCCGAGTTCGTCCACCAGCGCACCATATCGCCGGAAGACGCGCCGGACACGCCGACCGTCTTCACCCTCGGCTTCGAGAAGGGCGACGCGGTCTCGATCGACGGCGTGGCCATGAGCCCGGCGACCATCCTGACGAAGCTGAATGAGCTGGGCCACGACAACGGCGTCGGCCGCCTCGACCTGGTCGAGAACCGCTTCGTCGGCATGAAGTCGCGCGGCGTCTACGAGACCCCGGGCGGCACGATCCTGCTGGCAGCCCACCGTGGCATCGAGTCGATCACGCTCGACCGCGGCGCCATGCACCTGAAGGACGAGCTGGCGGTCAAGTACGCCCACCTGATCTACAACGGCTTCTGGTTCTCGCCCGAGCGCGAGATGCTGCAGGCCGCCATCGACCACTCGCAGACCAAGGTCTCGGGCACGGTGCGGGTGAAGCTCTACAAGGGCAATGTCACCATCATCGGCCGCGAGAGCCCGAACAGCCTGTACGACCAGGATCTCGTGACCTTCGAGGAGGGCGCCGTGGCCTATGACCACCGCGACGCCGCCGGCTTCATCAAGCTGAACGCCCTGCGCCTGCGCGTGCTGGGCAAGCGGGACGCCCGCGACAAGGGCTGAAGCAAAGCTCGCGTTCGGCGGGCGGGTGAGGCAGGATTGTAATTCCTTTCACCCGCCTTCCGAGGTTTCCGTGCTGGCTTCCCTGATCATCGCCGCCGCCCTGTTTGCCTCGCCGCAGGACGCGCCCGCCGCGCCGCACGCGCCGCCGGCCGCTCCCGCCCAGCCCGCCGGTCCGACGCCCGAGCAGATGGCGGTCATCACCCGCATCCAGGCCGCCGGCGAGGCGCTCGAGGCCACCATGGAAGAGCTGGAGCCGCGCGCCGCTGCGATCCGCACCGACGCCGCCCTGCCGGCCGCCGACAAGGACGCCCGCATCCGCGCCCTGCTGGCCGAGAAGCAGCCCGTGCTCGACGAGTTCAGCGCGGCGCTCGAGGCCATGATCATGATGCAGGCGACCTCGGAGGGCGCGACCGCCGAACAGGCCGCCCAGGCCGCGGCCATGGTGCGCGACGTCCTCCCCGAGCGCCTCGCACAGATGCTGATCACCGGTGAGCGGCCCGACGACGACGGCGAGTGATCCCGCCTTACCGCGATTTCACTTGAGGTCGCGGGGCGTTGGGCGGACCTTCCGGGCAGCTTTTTCAGGAGCCCGACCATGATCAAGGCCCTCTCCCTCGCCGCCGCCCTCGCCCTGCTGCCCCTGTCGCAGGCCGTCGCCGATCCGCAGAAGTCCGACGCCGAGACCGCCATCGAGGCCGCCGCCGAGCGGTTCGAGGCCCGCATGGAGGCCTTCGGCGAGCGCGCCGAGGCCATCGGCGACGACGCCAGCCTGTCCGAACAGCAGAAGGAGGCGCGCATCGCCGCCCTCTGGAGCGAATACGCCCCGGACGTCGAGGCCTTCACCGCCGAGGTGACCGAGCACGCCTCCGCCATCGCCGGCGAGGCCCTGGCCAACATTGATCTGGAAGGCCTGATCACCGCGGCCATGACGGACGTCGATCTGTCCGGCGCCCTCGCCGTCGGTCAGGGCATGGCCATGAACGGCGCCTGGGCCTCGCAGGACCCGGAGCACATGCAGACCTACGCCCTGATGGCCCAGTATGCGATCGGCGAGGCGATGGACGAGGTCGACGAGGCCATGAACGAGGTCGAGGCCGTCGACGCCGTCGCGGTCGAGATCGCCACCCCGGCCCCCGCGGCAAAGACCGGCGCCTGATCGCATCCGTCGCATAGGCGCCTGCGACATCTTGACCGACAGCCCCTGTCGCCCGACAGGGGCGAATGGCGCAGTTTCCTGTCGATCCGCATCTCTACGCGACCTTCCTGGGCGTGATGGCCGTCATGGCGATCACGCCGGGGCCGGCCAATGTCTTTTCGGTCGCCAACGGCGTTCAGCGCGGTCCCGCCGGCGCGCTGCTGGGCGTCGTCGGCATGAACTCGGCCACCCTGGTCTGGTTCGGCGCGGCGGCTCTCGGCCTCGGCGCCCTCGTCGTCGCCTTTCCGCAAGTCTTCCGCCTGATCTCCATCGGCGGCGCCCTGTATGTCGGCTGGCTCGGCGTCCAGGCCCTGCGCGGGGCCTTTGCGACCGCCGCTGATCCTCACGCTCCGGCGGTGAAGATGGGCCGTAGCGCGATCGTCGACGGCTTCATGGTGCAGATCGCCAATCCCAAGGCCGTGCTGTTCTTCACCGCCGTGCTTCCGCCCTTTCTGGACGTGAACCGACCCGCCGCGCCGCAGTTGGCCCTGTTCGCCCTGGCCACCATCGGCATGGACGTGCTGAGCATGTCCGCCTACGGTCTGGGTGGAGCCGCCCTGGCCCGGCGCATGTCCGAGCCCCGCTTTCGTCGCGGGTTCGCCCTGCTGACCGGCGCCCTGCTGCTGGCTGCGGCCGTGCTTATTCTCTCGCGATTATAAGAGCTTGTTCGGCCGGGGAACCGGTTTGTTCATGTCTCGTTCAGCCGACAGGGCGCGTTGTGGCGCGTCAAGGAGTACTCCCATGAACACCCGCCTTCTGAAGCCTGTCCTGCTGGCGGCGGCGGCCGCGCTGGCCCTGTCGGCCTGCGCCACGGCCACCCCCTACGGCCCGGCCGGCCCGGACAGCCGCTACGGCTATTCCGAACAGCGGATCGATTCCGACCGCTATCGCATCAACTTCGCCGGCAACTCGGTCACCTCGCGCGACCAGGTCGAGATGTCCCTGCTCCTGCGCGCCGCCGAGCTGACGCGCGAGAACGGCTATGACTGGTTCGCCACCGTGAACCGGGCCACCGACCGTGACGTCCGCCTGCAGGGCATCCGCGATCCGTTCTACTACGACCGGTACCGTCCGTTCTGGGGCCCGTCGTGGCGCTACTATCGCAGCGGCTACTGGAGCCCGTGGCGCGATCCGTTCGGACCGGACTTCGATGTCCGCCAGATCGAGCGCTACGAGGCCTCGTCCGAGATCGTCATGGGCCGCGGCGCCAAGCCGGCCAACGATCCGAACGCCTTCGACGCCCGCGAAGTCATCGACAACCTCGGCTCGCGGGTCCCGCGGTCGATGTGAGTGGTTAGTGGTTAGTGTCGATGGAGTCCGCGAGCGCGGACAACCACTCATCACTAACCACCAATCACTGATCCACGCTCCGTGTTCTATCCGATCCGTGGGCTCTTCAGCCGCCGCTTGTTCGCATGCGTGTCCGGCGCGGTGCCCAGGTCCTCGGGGATCTCGCCCTTGAAGTAGAAGCGCTGCCACGCCTCCTTGGCCGCGTCCGGATCGCCCGACGCCAGCCGCTTGTTGAAGTCGGTCCGCGCCCGGTTCCAGGCCTCGAACTGCCCGGCCATGTTAGGATTGGATTCCAGCGTCCGGATCACCGGCTGGAACACCTCGGCCTTGCGGTGCTCGATCGGGGTGATGAAGCAGAACGGCTCGCCCTTCTCGAACTTGACCCGGCCCGGCCGCGTGAAGATCCAGTTCATCGTGAAGGGGAAGGGCAGCCAGTCGGTCTCGATCAGCCCGACCAGCGGCTGGATGCCGTCCTTCACATGGTTCGGCGACCCGCCCGCCAGCAGGCCCCAGCCCGGCGGCGTCCGGAACAGATACTGCGGGTGCATGGTCAGCACCCCGCGCGAGAAGTGCGACGTGACAACGTGGGTGATGTTCGGCTGCGGCCGCTCCGGCGTGATGACGATGTCTTCTTGCCGCGGCCCGCCGTTCCATTCAGCGGTGAAGGTGAAGGGGCAAAGGATCTCCCAGCCCGTCGTATTGGCCATGTTCAGCGGCAGGCAGCGATAGGGATGCCGGCTGGCGAAGGCGTCCATCCAGTTGCGCGACTGACGACCGGGCACCAGGTCCGGCGGCGTTTGCGTCATCGGATAGCATTCGAGTTCCACGAGGCGGTCTCCGGCACTGGTCGGGGCAGGTCATCTTCCCTAGCTTCGCGGCATGACCGAAGACAAGACGCCCGAACCAGTGACCCTGCCTCCGTTCGACTCCGCCCGCCTGCTGGCCTGGATGACCGATCAGGGCCTCGCCTTCGACAATCACGAGCACCCGGCCGTCTTCCGCGTCGAGGAGGGGCTGGAGCTCAAGGCCTCCATGCCCGGCGCCCACACCAAGAACCTCTTCCTCAAGGACAAGAAGGGACAGCTCTGGCTGATCTCCGCCCGTCAGGACACAGTCGTCGACCTGAAGCGCGCGCCGAAGACCATCGGCTCGGACCGCCTGTCCTTCGGCAACGAGACCCTGCTGTACGAGACGCTCGGCGTGCGCCCCGGCTCGGTCACGGCCTTGGGCCTGATCAACGACCCCGACCGGCGGGCGACCTTCATCCTCGACAAGGCCCTGTGGGACGCCGACATCGTCAACTTCCACCCCCTGACCAATACGGCCACCACGGCGATGGCGCAGGCCGAGTTCCGGCGGTTCCTGACGCTGATCGGCCGGGATCCGGTGCAGGTGGTGGATTTCGGGGCGCTGGACTGATCCCTAGGCCGCCGGCGCCTTCGCCCGCAGCGACAGGCAGGTCCCCACCGTCACCGCGATGCCGACGATCACCGCCGCGCAGCCGCCGATCACCGCCACATCGGTCGGGGCGAAGGCCCACAGGCCGGCGTAGACCAGTCCGCTCAGCACCATCGACCAGCCGCCGATGCGGTTGACCTCCCGGGCGGCCGCGGCCGGGACGAAGGTCTTGGGCATTCGGTTGCCGACCCAGACCAGCATCAGTCCGATGGTCCCCATGACGATCCGGTTGACCGCCTCGCTGTCCAGCCAGCCCTGCTGTCGCGCCAGGCTCGCCGCCAGGGCGATGCCGATCATGCCGCCGGCCAGAATGAGGCTCGGGATCAGATCCTTTTTCATTTCGCCGTCTCCTTGCCGGGCTCCGGCGCCTCGGCGCCCGTCCCGAACGAATGAACGAAGCCCAGCAGCGCCTCCTCCAGCACCGACAGCTTCAAATGATAGATGACGGACTTCCCCGCCTTCTCCGCGTGGACCAGATCGGCCTCCTTCAGCACCGCGAAATGCGCCGACATCGTCGGTCTGGAGACATCGAACCGGTCGCTCAGTTCGCCCGCGCTCATCGGGCCCTGCCGCAACAGCTGCAGCACCCGGCGGCGCGTGGGATCGGAAAGGGCTCTGAAGACCGAACTCATATTGCGACAATTAGCTAAACATCGAAATGAGTCAAGCCGCATGGTTTCGCGCCCGCCGCGGCTGACTTTCCGTCCGTGCCCGTGCTAGAGCCCCGCGCGTCTCCCCGACCCATTCCAGCCCACGGACGCCGCCATGCCCGCCGCTCCCGACTTTCCCCCCGCGCCCGACCGCGTGGCGCCGAAGCGCGCCCTGATCTCGCTCAGCGACAAGACGGGGCTGGAGGATGCGGCACGCACCCTGCACGACCTGGGCGTCGAACTGGTCTCGACCGGCGGCACCCGCGCCGCCATCGCCGGCTTCGGCCTGCCGGTGAAGGACGTCGCCGACCTGACCGGCTTCCCCGAGATGATGGATGGCCGGGTCAAGACCCTGCACCCGGTGGTCCACGGCGGCCTGCTGGGCGTGCGCGACGCGGCCCATCACGCCGAGGCCATGACCACCCACGACATCGGCCCGATCGATATCGTCTGGGTCGACCTCTATCCCTTCGAGGCCACCGTGGCCTCGGGCGGCGGCTTCGACGCCGTAGTCGAAAACATCGACATCGGCGGCCCGGCCATGATCCGCTCGGGCTCCAAGAACCACGGCTATGTCGCCGTCTGCGTCGACCAGACCGCCGTGGCCGAACTGCTGGAGGCCCTGAAGGCCGACGGGACCACCACCATGGCCCTGCGCAAACGCCTCGCCGCCCGCGCCTTCGCCCGCACCGCCGCCTATGACGCCGCGGTCTCGGGCTGGTTCGCCGGCCAGCTGGAGGACGCCGCCCCGGCCCGCAAGTCGATCGCCGGCTCGCTGGCCCAGACCCTGCGCTACGGCGAGAACCCGCATCAGACGGGCGCCTTCTACCGCACCGGGGAACTACGACCCGGGGTGGCCTGGGCCGAGCAGGTGCAGGGCAAGGAGCTGGGCTACAACAACATCGCCGACGCCGACGCCGCCTATGAGCTGGTCGCCGAGTTCGAGCAGCCGGCCGTCGTAATCGTCAAACACGCCAACCCCTGCGGCGTCGCGGTCGGCAAGGACCTGTCGGAAGCCTATGCCCGCGCGCTGGAATGCGACGCCGTCTCGGCCTTCGGCGGAGTCATCGCCGTCAACCGCCCGCTGAACGGCGACGACGCCCGCGCCATCACCGGCATCTTCACCGAGGTCGTCATCGCCCCGGGCGCCGACGACGAGGCGAAGGCCGTCTTCGCCGCCAAGAAGAACCTGCGCCTGCTGATCACCGACGGCCTGCCCGATCCGCACGGCGCGGGCGAGGTCTTCCGCTCGGTCGCCGGCGGCTTCCTGGTCCAGTCCCGCGACCGGTCCCTGATCAAGCCTTCGGACCTGAAGATCGTCACGAAGCGCCAGCCGACGCCGACCGAGATCCAGGACATGCTGTTCGCCTTCACCGTGGCCAAGCACGTGAAGTCCAACGCCATCGTCTATGCGAAGGACGGCCAGACCGCCGGCATCGGCGCCGGCCAGATGAACCGCCGCGACAGCGCCCGCATCGCCGCCATTCGCGCGAAGGAAGCCGGTCAGGCCAAGGGTCTGACCACCTCTCTGGCCGAAGGCTCGGCCTGCGCCTCGGAAGCCTTCTTCCCGTTCGCCGACGGTCTGCTGGAAGCGGTCGCCGCCGGTGCCGCCGCCGTGATCCAGCCGGGCGGCTCCATGCGCGACGCCGAGGTCATCGCCGCCGCCGACGAGAAGGGCATCGCCATGGCCTTCACCGGGGTCCGCGTCTTCAGGCACTGAGCCCGCCCGGCCGCCGACCGGGGCGGAAAGTGATTGGTGGTTGGTGATTGGTGGCCAGCTGCAGCCGGCGCCGGCGCTCGCCTTCCGTGGCGCGAGGGCCGAACCGGCAATCACTAGCCACTAATCACTAATCACTTCGACCCTCCGGCCCTCCCGGTTAAGCTCCACCCATGCAAACCCTCGCCCAGCGCTGGACCTTGCTCGAACGCGGCATGACCGTCGTCGGCCCTGATGACGACCGCCCCCGCCCGGCGGTGATCCTGTTCCACGGCTGCGGCGGCTTGCGCGGCCACCTGCCCCGCTATGCCGAGGCGGCGAAGGTCGCCGGATGGCGCGCCTTCATCGTCGATTCCTACGGACCGCGTGGCTGGAGCCGTCAGTTCGCAATGGCGACGGTCTGCACAGGTCTGATCCTCAGGGGATGGCAACGCGCCGGCGACGTCCTCGCGGCGCTGGATGGAATATCCCGCAGGCCGGATGTCTCGTCCGACAAGATCGTCCTGGCCGGCTGGAGCCACGGCGGCTGGGGCATTATGGAAGCGATGAGCTCGGACCGGAAGCCGGGCATGCTCGGCGTAGCGGACCCCGACGGCATCAGCCTGAAAGGCGTGATCGGGGCCTACCTCGCCTACCCCTACATCGGCGTCGCCGCCCTGAACCGGATGCGGCCGTGGAAGCACTGCCCGCGCACCCTCGCCGTCATCGCCCGGACCGACCACCTGACGACGGTGCGGAACGCGGAAAAGGTTCACGCCATGGTCCGGAACTGCGGCGTCGAGGTTGAGACCTGGATCGCCGAGGGCACCCACAGCTTCGACGAGCCCATGACCGCTCCACCGATGCGCTACCATCCGGAACTGACCGCCGAAGCCCTGCGCCGCTTCTCCGCCCTCCTCACGGACGTCGCGGCGGCGCCTCCGGCCTGATGCAAGAGAATCTACCAGACCGCTCTTGACGTTCGCCCCATCACGTAACAATTGAAGTTACATGAAACGCGACTCCCGCCTGTCCGGCGTTCTCCATGCCCTGCTCCACATGGGCCAGAACGACGGCCCCATGACCTCGGACCAGCTGGCCGCCTGCCTGCACACCAACCCCGTCGTCGTCCGCCGCACCATGGCCGGGCTGCGGGAACGTGGGCTGGTTGTCTCGGAGAAGGGACACGGCGGCGGCTGGCGGCTGGGGCGTCCTCTTGAGGCCATCACCCTGCGGGAAATCCATGAAGCGCTGGGCGAGCCGTCGCTGGTTCCCGAGACCCCGCCGGCGGAGAGCCCGGGCTGTCTGGTCGAGGCCGCCGTCAACAACGCTCTGGCCGGCGCCTATGCCGAGGCCCGCGCCCTCATCGAGGCGCGGCTCGCCCGCATCACCCTCGCCGACCTGGCCGCAGACTTCGCGGACCGGGCGAAAGACCTGAACATCGGAGGCTCCCATGGACGCCAACATGCATGACGCCGTGATCATCGGCGGCTCCTACGCCGGCCTGAACGCGGCGATGCCGCTGGCCCGCGCCCGTCGTCGGGTTCTGGTCATCGACGACCGGCGGCCGCGCAACCGCTTCGCCAGCCACGCCCACGGGGTAATGGGCCGCGACGGCGTGGCGGGCTCAGAGATCGCCGCCGAGGCGCGCGCCCAGGTCGCCGCCTATCCCACCGCCGTCTTCCGCTCCGGCGAGGCCGTTGACATCAGGCCGGTGGATCGCGGCTTCGAGGTTCGTCTGGCGGACGGCTCGACCGCCCTCGGCCGTCGTGTCGTTCTCGCTTCGGGCGTTCAGGACGCGACGCCCGACCTCCCGGGCGTCAAGGAACGCTGGGGCCGGACGGTCCTGCATTGCCCATACTGCCACGGCTACGAAGTCGGCGGCGGTCCGATCGGGGTTCTGGGCTCGGGGCCGATGTCCGTTCATCAGGCAGGCCTGATCGCCGACTGGGGCCAGACGATCCTGCTTGCAGAGGGCCTGTCTTTCTCGCCCGACGATGAAGCCATGCTGGCCCGACGCGGCGTGACCATCGAGAGAACCCGCGTCGCCGCATTGGAAGGGCCCGGCGCCACGCTCGATGGCGCGCGCCTGACGGACGGCCGTCTCGTGCCGCTGAAGGCGATCTTCATCGGCGCCCGGGTCAGCCTGACCGGTTGCCTGGCCGACCGGCTGGGCTGCGAGCTCGAGGAAACCCCGATGGGCATGCTGATCCGCACCGACATGATGAAGCAGACCTCGGTTCCCGGCGTCTTCGCCGCCGGTGACGCCGCCCGCGCCATGTCCAACGTCACCTTCGCCGCCGCCGACGGCATGATGGCCGGCATCGCCCTGCACCGATCGCTGGTCGAGGAGGACGCCGCCTAGCGGCTTTCCACCCGCACCTCGCCCCGGATCGAATTGGCGATGTAACAGGCCTCGTGCGCCCGATGGTGCAGGTCCGTCAGCGCCGCCGCGTCCGGGCCGGCGCCGGAGAAGGCGATATCCGGGCGCAGCACCACCTCGGTGATCGCCGTCTTCCCCCGGTCGTCCCGGCTCATGGTGCCGACCGCGTCGTCCCGATACCGGTCGACGACGAAGCCGGCCTTCGCCGCGAAGGCGAGGAAGAACAGCATGTGACAACTGGACACGGCGGCCACCAGGGCCTCCTCCGGGTCCACGGCCGAGGGATCGGACATCGGCGCCGGCACGCTGGTCGGGGCCGGCGAACCCTTCACCACCGCCCCGCCGTCGAAGCGCCAGTCGTGAACCCGGCTGTATTTCTGGTCCAGGAAGGACTGGTCGCCCCGGCTCCATTCGATGGTGGCGACATATTCGGCCATGCGAGAGCTCCCGGCTGCGATGACCAAACCGTGTAACCCGCCCCGCGCCGGGAACCCAGCCTCCGCTTGCCCGCGCCCGCGACCCGCCTTATCCGGGGGCATGGCCGCCCCCCTGATCTGCCCCTCCATCCTCGCCAGCGATTTCTCGAAGCTGGGCGAGGAGGTCCGCGCCCTCGACGCCGCCGGCGCCGACTGGATCCACATCGACGTCATGGACGGGCATTTCGTGCCCAACATCACCCTGGGTCCCGACATCGTGAAGTCGATCCGGCCGCACACGAAGCTGACCTTCGACGTCCACCTGATGGTCGCCCCGGTCGACCCGTGGCTGGAGGCCTATCGCGACGCTGGCGCCGACATCCTGACCGTCCACCCCGAGAGCGGCCCGCATCTCCACCGCACCTTGGGACGCATCCGCCAGCTGGGCGCCAGGGCCGGCGTGGTGCTGAACCCCGGCACCCCCCTGACCGTGCTGGAAGAGGTGGTCGAGCTGGTAGATCTGGTCCTGCTGATGTCGGTCAATCCGGGCTTCGGCGGCCAGTCCTTCATCGACACTTCGCTGCGCAAGATCGAGCGCGCCCGCGCCCTGCTGGACGCCGCCGGCTCGAAGGCGCACCTGCAGGTCGACGGCGGCGTGACCTCGGCCAATGCCGCCGCCTGCGTGGCCGCGGGCGCCGACGCCCTGGTCGCCGGCTCCTTCGTCTTCAAGGGCGGGCCGGACGCCTATGCCGCCAACATCGCGGCCCTGAAGGCCTGATGAGCCCGATCGGCCCCTTCTCCCGTCCCGAAACGGACGGCCCGGCGCAGGGCGAGATTCCCGGCCTGCGCGGCGCGCCCGTGCGCACCCCTGTGCGCGGCACGGGCGCGAAGACCGGCCCCTCGCTCTGGCCCGCCATCGCCGGCCGGCTGGTCACCCGTCAGGTCTGGATCGAGCTGTACGGCCTGCCCGGCTATTCGCTGACGCTGAAGGGCTCAAAGGCGACCGGCTTCGCCTGCACGCCGCGGGACTTCCGGCCGGTCGACCCGACCGTCGGCAAGAACATCCTGTCCGGCCGCTTCATCCTCGCCGGCGCGAGCCTCGAGATCGCCGCGGACGAGGATCCCTTCAACCGCGCCAGCCCCAACCGCGCCTTCGCCATCGACCTGCACAGCTTCGCCTGGCTGCCCTCGCTGATGCTGCAGGGCGAGCGCGGGGCCCGCGAGGCGGTTCGGCTGACCCTCGCCTGGGCCCGCATCTTCGCCCGCTGGTCGCCGTTCGCCTGGGACCCGGACATCCTCGCCCGCCGCGCCTTCAACCTCGCCTGCGCCGCCCGCCGCATGGGCCAGATCGCGACCGAGGACGAGCGCCTGCGCCTCGCCGACGTCGTCGCGCGGCAGGCCCGCCAGCTGTTGCGTCCCCCCGGCGGCACGGCCACCCGGGCCGAGCGTCTGGTCGCCGCCGCCACGGTCGGCTGCGCCCTCGCCGGCCCGGCCGGAGCCCGGGTCCGCAAGGCCGCGCTCGGCCGTCTCGGCAACGCGCTGGACCGCGCCGTCGGCGCCGACGGCGGCCACGCCACCCGCTCGCCGGAAGCCGGGCTGGAGCTGCTGCTCGACCTGCTGACGCTGGAGGACGCCCTCGGCCAGCTGTCCGAGGCCCCGCCTGAGGCCCTCGGCGGCGCCGCCCGTCGTCTGGAGGCGGCGCTCGAGATCCTGACCCTGCCCGACGGCCGTCTGGCCACCATGCAGGGCGGCGGCCCCTCGACCGCCGAGCGCGTCGCCGCCGCGCGCGGGCAGGACGAGGAGGGTCGCAAGGACGCCGAGATCTCCGGCGCGGTGGCCGGCGTCACCCGCATCCGCAGCCCCCTGCTGACCGTCGTGGCCGACGCCGCCCCGCCGGCCCAGGGCGCCTGGTCGGCCCGCGCCTGCGCCCAGCCGCTGGCGGTCGAAATCCTCTGCGGCCGCGATCGTCTGGTGACCGGCTGCGGCTGGACGCCCCGCGCCGCCGACCGGCAGGGCCTGCGCCTGACGCCCGGCCACTCGACCCTGACCCTGGGCGAGACCTCGACCGGCGAACCGCTGGGCGGCTGGAAGGGCGACCTGCTCGGCGCCCGCCTCGTCGGACGTCCCGTTCATGTGACCTCGGACCGCCGCGACGGCGAGGGCGCGGTCTGGCTCGAGCTGGAGCACGACGGCTGGGTCCACGACTTCGGCCTGCTGCACCAGCGCCGCCTCTATCTGGACCAGCGTCTGGACGAGCTCCGCGCCGAGGAACGGCTGCACCCCGCCCCGGGCCAGAAGGACGTCGTGCGCGCCATCGCCGCCCCCTATGCCGTCCGCTTCCAGCTGGAGCCCGGCGTCCAGGCCTCGCTGGCCCGCGACCGCCGCTCCATCCTGCTGCGCGGCCATTCGGGGCGCGGCTGGTGGTTCCGCACGGACGGCCCGGACGTCGCCATCGAGCCCTCGGTCCATGTCGACGAGGGCCTGACCCGCCGCTCGCTGCAGATCGTGGTGCGCGGCTCGGCCCGCACCGATTCCGAAACCCGCATCCGCTGGAAGCTCAGCCCCGCCGGCGCCGGCGCCGATCCGACATAACTCTTGGCCTACCGCCCTTCGGGCTACTTGAGGCCAAATCCCTGGCCTATCGCCCTTCGGGCTACTTGAGGCCGAAGAGGCCGGAGGCCGTGGTCGGCTGCGACGCTTCGCGCTACTTGAGGCGAAGGCTGCGGGGGACCATCTGTCGGCTTCCGCGTTACGACTGATCCGGACACAGGACCCTCATGACCTTCGCCGACCCGACCGACTTGCCGAACGACCTGATCAAGGAAGGCTCCGACGCCGGCTTCATGGCCGACGTGGTCGAGGCGTCGAAGACCCAGCCGGTGCTGGTCGACTTCTGGGCCACCTGGTGCGGCCCGTGCCGTCAGCTGACGCCTGCGCTGGAGAAGGCCGTCCGCGCCGCCGGCGGGGCTGTGAAACTGGTCAAGATCGACGTCGACAAGAACCCGGCCTACGCTGGCCAGCTGCGGGTCCAGTCGATCCCGACCGTCTACGCCTTCGTCAACGGCCAGCCGGTCGACGGCTTCCAGGGCGCCGTGCCCGACAGCCAGCTGAAGGCCTTCATCGAGAAGCTGACCGGCGGTGAGAGCGTCAACTCCGACGTCGAGCAGCTGCTGGCGCTGGGTGAGGAATCCCTGTCGCTGAACGACCTCGGCGGCGCGGCCCAGGCCTTCGCCCATGTGCTGACGCTGGAACCCGGCCACGAGAAGGCCATCGCCGGCATGGCCCAGGTCTATCTGGCCGACGGCGACGTCGAGCAGGCCCGCCAGACCATCGCCATGGCCCCGGAGGACTCGAAGGACCCCACCGTCCAGTCGATCCGCGCCCGCCTGTCCCTGTCCTCGGCCAGCCCCTCCGGCGCCGACGCCGAGCTGGAAGCCAAGGTCGCCGCCGATCCGAACGACCATCAGGCCCGCTTCGATCTGGCCGGTGCTCTGGCCGCCTCGGGCGATCTGAAGGGCGCAGTCGATCACCTGCTGAAGATCGTCGCCGCCGACCGCGACTGGAACGAGCAGGCCGCCCGCAAGCAGTTGCTGACGGTCTTCGACGCCGCCGGTGCGACCTCGGACGTGGCGAAGGATGGCCGCCGCCGCCTGTCGTCGCTGCTGTTCGCATAGGGAGGCCGGACGGTGGCCCAGAGTTACGTCAAGGCTGCCGACCTGCCCCAGGTCATCCCGGTCTTCCCCCTGTCCGGCGTCCTGCTGCTGCCGCGCGGCCAGCTGCCGCTGAACATCTTCGAGCCGCGCTATCTGAACATGGTCGACGACGCCATGGCCGGGGATCGCCTGATCGGCATGGTCCAGCCCTCGGGCGGCGCCGCCAGCCTGCCGCGCCTGTCCCAGATCGGCTGCGTCGGCCGGATCACCAGCTTCGCCGAGACCTCGGACGGCCGCTACCTGATCACCCTGACCGGCTGCTCGCGCTTCCGCATCGCCTCGGAGTTGCCGGCCCAGGCCCCCTACCGTCAGGTCCGCGCCCACTTCGGTCCCTATGAGGCCGACCTGACCGCCCCGCCGTCGGGCGAGGGCCAGCTGGACCGCGACAGCCTGCTGGAGGCGCTGAAGGCCTATCTGACCACCCGCGGCCTCGACATCGACTGGGAGAGCGCCGAGACCGCCCCGCCCGAGGCCCTGGTCAACAGCCTGGCCATGGCCCTGCCCTTCGACCCGCCCGAGAAACAGGCCCTGCTCGAGGCCGCCGACCTCGACGAACGCGCCCTTGTCCTCACCGCCCTGATGCGCATCGACGCCGCCGGTGACAACGAGGACGGGCCGGTCATCCAGTAGGGACCAGGGACTAGGGGCTAGGGGCCAGGGGCTAGGGGCTAGGGGCTAGGGTATCCCTAGAACCTCGAACCCAATCCCTATAACCTCAAAGAATGTCCGACGCCTTCAACACCCCCAACACCGTCGACCCGCGCCTGCTCGAGGTCCTCGTCTGCCCGGTCACCCGCGGCAAGCTGACGTGGGACAGCGAGCGTCAGGAACTGGTGTCGAAGGGCGCGAAACTGGCCTTCCCCGTCCGCGAGGGCGTGCCGATCATGCTGGCCGAGGAAGCCCGTAAGCTCGACTAGGTCCGGTCAGACCAGCTCGCCGCGCAGCAGCTTGGGCAGATCCCCCGTCGCCCCGCCGGCCTCGTGCATGAAGGCGCGGCGCAGGGCCGGGATGCGGTTGACCGCCGCGATGCCGATATCCCGCGCCAGCCGCACCGGCGGCAGGTCGTTCGAGAACAGGCGCACGAAGCCGTCGAAGCCGGCCGTCAGGGCGACATTGTCGAACCGGCGCCAGCGAGCGTAGCGGTCCAGCACGATCTCCGAGCCGATGTCCTCGCCCAGACGCAGGGCCTCGATCAGCACCTCGGACAGGGCGGCGGCGTCCTTCAGCCCCATATTCAGCCCCTGCCCGGCGACCGGGTGGACCGCATGGGCCGCATCCCCGATCAGGGCCGTGCGCGGCGCGACCAGCTGTTCGGCCAGCTGCAGGGAAAGAGGATAGACGAAGCGCGGTCCCACCACCGTGACGTCATCCAGATACTCGCCGAACCGCCGCATCAGATGGGCGTGGAAGGCCGCGTCCGACGCCGTCCTCAGCGCTTCGCCCCGGCGCGTGGTCTCGGTCCACACCAGACTGGCCCGCTGCTCGGTCAGGGGCAGGATGGCGAAGGGTCCGTCCGGCAGGAAGTATTCGTGGGCGACGTTTCCGTGGTCCTTGCCCATGGCGACCGTGGCGACGACGCCGCTCTGGCCATAGCCCCAGCCCACGGTGTCGATCCGGGCCGCCGAGCGCACGGTCGACCCGCGTCCCTCGGCGCCGACCACCAGCGTCGGCTCGATGACCCGGCCGTCCTTCAGCGTGACCCGTGCCCGCGCCGGACCGGTCTCCACCGACATGACGCTGGCCGGCGCCAGAACCTCGATACCCGCCGCCGTCACCGCCTCGGCCAGGGCCGACCGGATGCGCCGGTTCTCGACCATGTATCCCAGCGGCTCGCCGCCGGTCCGGTCGGCGATCTCGTCCGCGTCGAAGCGCAGGAAGGCCGACGATGGCGCCCGCGACGCCGCGCCCGGCCGCCGTCCGTCGGTCACCAGAATATGATCCATCCGACACGCGTGCGGGCGCAGTCCCTCGCCCACGCCAAGGGCGTCGAACATTCGGAAGGTCGAGAAGGCGATTGCCGTCGACCGTCCGTCGAACGTCGGCGCCAGCTGGGCGTCGAACGGCTGCGGATCGACCAGCACCACCCTCAACCCGCCCTGCGCGGCGGCCAGGGCGAACGTCGCCCCGGCCATGCCGGCACCGGCGATCAGGATGTCGGGACGATCGGTCGAGCTCATGCCCCGCTTGTCGCGCTTCCGGCCCGCGCCGTCCAGCGCCCGGACGTCGCGCGACCCGTCGAACGGCCGCGCTGGTAAACAGCCCTTTAACCCTGCGCGCGCGACAATGGCGGTCGAGTAACCGCCTTCCGGAGAATGCATCCGCATGTCCGCCGCCCTCGCCATCGGCCAACGCGCCTGGGTCAGCGCCCGCATCCTGTGGGACGCGCCGTTCGTCGTGCGCTTCCGCGGCGTGCTGCAGGCCCTGCTGGCGGCCCTGCTGGTGGTCGCCCTGATCTCGTGGAATCCGGCGGACCCCAGCCTCAACGCCTCGTCGTCGTTGGCGCCGACCAACTGGCTGGGTCTGAACGGCGCGCTGTTCGCCGACCTTTTCATGCAGTCGCTCGGACTCGCCGCCTGGCCGGCCGTGCTTCTGCTGATCGCCTTCGGTCTGGCCGGCGCTATCGGCGACGCCATTCAGCAGCGGCTGAAACCCACGCCGCTCAAGGCGCTCGCTGCGACCGGCGGGGTTCTCGCCCTGTCCGCCGCACTCTCGGCTCTGGCCCAGCCCGCCGCCTGGCCTCTGGCCTCGGGCCTCGGCGGCCTGTGGGGCGACGCCATCGTCGGCCTGATCCGCATGGCCTGCGATGCGATCCGGATTCCCGGCGCGCCGATCATCGCCGCCGTCCTCTTCCTGCCGCTGGCGCTGTGGGGCATCGGTTACGCCATCGGCCTGCGCCTCGCCGATCTGGGCGAGGCCTTCGCCTGGAGCCGCGGCCGCGCCGCGCCGCGCCCGGTCGCGAAAGCGGCCCGCCGCGAGGTGCCCGTGCGGACGCCCCGCCCCCGCCCCGAGCCGGAACCCGAGTTCGAGCCTGAACCCCGCGCCGCCGCCGAGGCCGCCTATTCGCCGGTCAGCCTCGACGACGATGACACCCCTCCGTGGGACGAGCCGGCGCCCGCCCCGGCCCGCGCTGCGCCCGAGCCCAAGGTCGCTGCGGTCAAGGCGCCCAAGGCCTCGAAGCGCGAGCTGGACGACAGCCAGGCCACCTTCGACTTCGAGCGCCCCGAGGGCGGCTTCGACCTGCCCCCGCTGGGCATGCTGTCCAAGCCCGAGAAGCGCGTCGCCTCGGTCGACGAGGAGGCGCTGAAGCAGAACGCCAAGATGCTGGAAGGCGTGCTGCAGGAGTTCGGCGTACGCGGGGTGATCGACCAGATCCGTCCCGGCCCGGTCGTCACCCTGTACGAACTGGTCCCCGCCCCCGGCGTGAAGCACGGCCGCGTCGTGGCGCTCGCCGACGACATCGCCCGCTCGATGAGCGCCCGCGCCTGCCGCATCAGTGTGGTTCAGGGTCGCAACGCCATCGGCATCGAACTGCCCAACGCCCGTCGCGAGACCGTCTATCTGCGCGACCTGCTGGCGTCCGGCGAATACGACAAGCCCTCGCACCTGCTGCCTCTGGCGCTCGGCGAGACCATCGGCGGCGAACCCTATGTCGCCGACCTGGCCCGCATGCCCCACCTGCTGATCGCCGGCACCACCGGCTCGGGCAAGTCGGTTGGCGTGAACGCCATGATCCTGTCGATCCTGTACAAGCTCACGCCCGAACAGTGCCGCTTCATCATGATCGACCCGAAGATGCTGGAGCTCAGCGTCTACGACGGCATCCCGCACCTGCTGGCCCCGGTCGTCACCGATCCGAAGAAGGCCGTGGTCGCCCTGAAGTGGACCGTGCGAGAGATGGAGGACCGCTATCGCCGGATGTCCAAGCTCGGCGTGCGCAACATCGCCAGCTACAACGACCGCGCCCGCGAGGCCCAGGCCAAGGGGGAGCATTTCGAACGCACCGTCCAGACCGGCTTCGACGAGCAGGGCCGGCCGGTCTACGAGAGCGAGAAGATCCGTCCCGAGCCCATGCCCTATCTGGTCGTGGTCATGGACGAGATGGCCGACCTGATGCTGGTCGCCGGCAAGGATGTGGAAGGCGCCGTCCAGCGTCTGGCCCAGATGGCCCGCGCCGCCGGCATCCACCTGATCATGGCCACCCAGCGCCCGTCGGTCGACGTCATCACCGGCACCATCAAGGCCAACTTCCCGACCCGGATCTCCTTCCAGGTCACGTCAAAGATCGACAGCCGAACCATCCTGGGCGAACAGGGTGGCGAGCAGCTGCTGGGCCAGGGCGACATGCTCTACATGGCCGGCGGCGGCCGCATCACCCGCCTGCACGGCCCGTTCGTGGACGACAAGGAAGTCGAGGCCGTCTGCAATCACCTGAAGATGCAGGCCGAGCCGGACTATCTGGACCTGATCACCGACGATCCGGACGGCGATGGCGACAACGCCTTCGGCGGCGATGACGGCGGCGGTTCGGGCGACGACCTGTACGACCGCGCCGTGGCCGTGGTCACCCGCGACCGCAAGGCCTCGACCAGCTACATCCAGCGCCGTCTGCAGATCGGCTACAACCGCGCCGCCTCACTGATCGAACGCATGGAGCAGGAAGGCGTCGTCAGCCCGGCCAACCACGCGGGCAAGCGCGATATCCTCGCCGGTCCGCCGCCGATGGTGTAACGCCGGGCGCGGATTGTCAGCGACTCCCTCCGGGCCAGACCGTTGTTTATGCTGTCTGTTCGGGCCGGGGTAGCGTCATGAAGCAACACCGTCCCGAACCGCATCTATGATGTCGGGATGACGATCGCCCGCGCCGAACATCGCCGTTTCATCGAATGCATCAATTGCATCGATCGCATCTGTCGTGTCTGCGGAGATCCTGGTCCTTGGGGCGAAAACCTCGATCCGGGCCTGCAACGGCGAGGCTCCGGCCGCGTTCGTTGTGGCCGTCGTCGGCACGGCGAAGCTGAACAGGGCTTCATCGGAGCGCCGGAATATGGTCAGGCTGGGGTCACGCCCCTGACAGACCGGTTCGGCATGACGGCGGGATCGACAACCATCCCGAACGGGAGAACTGCATGACTGTCTCGCCCAACCTCTCGCGCCGCGCCTTCGCGCTGGGGACCGCCGCCGTCGCCGGCCTCGCCGCCCTGCCCGCCGCAGCCCAGGCGAACCTGTCGGCCGAGGACCGCGCCGTCCTGCAACAGGCCCAGACCTATCTTCAGGGTCTGACCTCTGCCCGGGGCACCTTCACCGAGGTGTCGGGCCCGCAGACCCGCGCCGGCCGCTTCTATCTGCAGCGTCCGGGCCGGATGCGCTTCGAGTACACCAACCCCGAGGGCCTGCTGGTCGTCTCGGACGGCTCGAACGTGAAGCGCTGGGACCCGCGCCTGAACAATTTCCGTCAGGTGCCGCTGGGCCAGACCCCGCTGTCCACCTTCCTCGCTCGCAACGTCCGTCTGGACCAGGGCGTGCGCATCGACCGCGTCACCCGGATGCAGTCGGGCGCCTTCGCCGTCACCGTGCGGGACTCGCGCCGCCCCAACGACGGCTATGTGATCCTGTCCTTCGCCGGCAGCCCGCTGCGCCTGCGCGAATGGACGATCCGCGACGCCCAGGGCGGCTCGACCACCACCCGTCTGACCACGCTCGAGCCCGCCTCGGGCCTGTCCGCCAGCCTGTTCCAGCTGCGCGATCCGACCCGCCGTCCGGGCCGCAACTAAAGGTCGTTATTCCCCACACGGGCGATTTGACTTTTTCTTCCGTCCGTGGCACTTTCGCAACAGGTCGGCGCGAGCCGATCTGAACCGCTACGGATTTCATCCCCTTCCCGGCGGCGAGAGAGACGAACCTTCGAGCGCCTGGTCCCCCCGGACCGGGCGCTTTTTTCGTTTCGTCGCATTTCCGTCCGCCTGCCGAAATTCCGCCATCGAGCTCCCGGACCTCTGCGCCCGAAGCGCTCAGTTTCGGATTTCCAGTGTTTGTATCGCGGTACCTGGGCTGGCTCGCGGCGTCTCTCGCGGCCACCTCCGACGTCCCGGCTCCCCGCCGCCACCGCCGGGCGGTCATGGGCTTCGCCACCGGCTATCCAGCGGCTGCCCTGGAGCCCTTCGTCCGCTCCCTCCGTGACAGGTTCGACGGCGAGATCATCCTCGCGGTGGACGACGATCCGGACGTCCGGGCGTTCCTCGACGCCTTCCAGGTCACGGCCGTCACCCCGGTCCAGCCCCCGGAGTGGAGCCCCCACCCCGTCATGGAGCGCTTCGCCGCCTATGACGCCTGGATCCGCAGCCGGCCATGGCTGACGCAGGTTCTGCTGACCGACGTCCGCGACGTCATCTTCCAGGGCGACCCCTTCGCCCGACCCGCCGGAGAGCTGGAGGTCTATGTCGAGCGCGAGGGCGACACGCTGGCCGAACACGCCTTCAACCGGAAGCACATCACCGCCCTCGTCGGCCCCGAGCTGGCGGCCCGGCTGATGGATCGCCCTTGCCTGTGCGTCGGCACGGTGCTGGGCCCCGCCGCCGAGGCGGCTCGCCTGTGCCGGACGATGCTGATGCTGGCGGCCGTGCCCCGCTCGGACGTCGGCGGAGCCTTCGGCGCCGACCAGGCCGCCTGCAACATCGCCGTCCACCTGGGCCTCGTCCCGGCCCGGATCCAGCCGAACTACGGCCGGGTCGCCACCATCGGCGAGGACGACGGCGCGGGCCTGATCTGGCGGGACGACGGAGTGATCATCAACCCGGACGGCGGCGTCAGCCCGATCGTCCACCAGTACGACCGCCACCCGCATCTGGCGGACGGCGTGCGCCTCCGCTGGGGCAGGGCCGAACATTGTGTGGTCGAAGCGCGCAAGAAAACCTTCAGCGATCGCCGCAAACGGCTGGCGATCTCGGTCCAGCGCCGCCTTCCCGAACTGCGCTGAGCGTCGCCGCGTGCTAGGGCGTGGCGTCTTCGAGGGATCCACCCATGCTTCGCGTCGCCACCTGGAACATCAACTCCGTCCGCCTGCGGATCGATCAGGTCTCCCGCTTCGTCGCGGAGAGCGGAACCGATGTCCTGTGCCTGCAGGAGATCAAATGCCTCGAGGACCAGTTCCCCCGGGCCGCCTTCGAGGCCATGGGCCTGCCGCACCTGAAGATCGGCGGCCAGAAGGGCTGGCACGGCGTGGCCATCGCCAGCCGCAAGCCGATCAGCGAAGCTCCCGTCCTCGATGTCTGCCGCGAGAAGCACGCCCGCTGCGTCGGCGTCCTGGTCGACGGGGTCGAGATCCAGAACTTCTACATCCCGGCCGGCGGCGACCTGCCCGACCGCGCGCTGAACCCCAAGTTCGATCACAAGCTGGACTTCTACGAGCGCCTCACGGCCGAGATGGCCGGCCGCGACCGCCAGCGCCCGCTGATCCTTGCCGGGGACTTCAACATCGCGCCGGGCGAGAACGACGTCTGGAACCATCGCTACATGTCAAAGGTCGTCAGCCACACGCCGATCGAGGTCGAGACCTTGCGTCGGCTGCAGGAAGCCGGCGGCTTCGCCGACGTGGTTCGCGAGCAGATCCCTGAACCGACCAAGCTGGCCAGCTGGTGGAGCTACCGCGCCGCAGACTTCCGCAAGTCCAACCGCGGCCTGCGCCTCGACCATCTGTGGACCTCGCCCGGCCTGACGCCGGCGGTGAAGCCGGGCTCCGCCCGTATCCACGACGACGTCCGCGCCTGGGAGCAGCCCTCGGACCACGCCCCGGTGACGATGGACCTCGACGTCTAGAACGGGAAGAAGATCGGGATCGCGACCATGGCGGCCGCCCAGGTCACCAGGTTCAGCGGCACACCGACCCGGACGAAATCCAGATAGCTGTAGCCAGCCATGTTGAAGACCAGAACATTGGTCTGATAGCCGAACGGTGTGGCGAACGCGGCCGAGGCGGCCATCATCACCGCCACCAGGAACGGCCGCGGATCGACGCCCAGACTCTCCGCCAGCGCCACGGCCACCGGCGTGATCAGCACGGCCACCGTCGCGTTGGACAACAGTTCGGTCGCGAACAGGGTCACGCCGTAGAAGATGATCAGCGCCCCCATCGGTCCCAGAGGCCGGACGATGTCGATCAGGCCGGAGGCCGCGGCGGACGCCAAGCCGGTGACCTCGATCGCCATGCCGACCACGACCATGCCGGCGATCAGCAACAGGATCTCAGGCCGAAGCCCTGCATAGGCCTCATCCGCCGTGATGACCCGCAGGAGGATCAGCAGCACCGCCCCTGCAAAGGCCGCCGCGGCGATCGGTGCGATATTGAGGGCGGAGACCAGGATCACGCCAAGGAAGATGACGATCGACACCGCCGCCTGCATCGGCTGCAGCGGCTTGTGAGCCCCCTCCTCATAGAGAGCCACGTCCCCCAGCACCGCATCGCCGGAGCCATCGGGCCGATACACCGGAACGGCCTGGCGGAAGAGCCGCCCAAGCCATCCGGCCGACCTCTGGCTGGCGGCCGCACGCGCCTGCACCCGTTCTGCTGCGAGCTGGCGACGACGCATCCGCACCTCGTCGAACCGCGCCGGCCGATCGAGCTGCCTGGCGCCCACGAAGTAGAGGTAGAGCCCCCCGGCCAGGGCGATGATCAAACCCACGCCGGTGATGTCGAACAGACCGAAGACCGGCTGGCCGGCGTTTCGCGCCATGTCGTTGACCAGCAGGTTGGTCGAGGTGCCGATCAGGGTCAGCAGCCCGCCCAGCACGACGACATAGCTCAGGGGCATCAGGAACCGCTTGGGCGACAGGTTCAGCGATGTCGCCATGTCACGCACCACGGGCGCGGCCAACACCACCACCGGCGTATTGTTCAGGAAGCCGCCCACCGAACCGCAGGCCGCGATCACCATCCAGATCGCCTGCGAGCCCATAACGCGGGTGAGGCCCTGCGCCTTGCGGATCAGCCAGGCCAGGAGACCCGACAGCTCGATCGCATAGGCGATGACGAACAGGCCGGCCAGGGCGATGACCGCCGGGCTCGCGAAGGCGCCCTGGACCTCGACCGGCCGGACCACGCCCAGCATGAGCAGCAGGGCGGCGCCCGTCAGGGCCACGACGTCCGCCCGCAACTTGCCATGCACGAGCGCCACAATGACGCCCGCGAGCACCACAAGGGCGGCGATCTGGTCGAAGTTCATGAACCCCCTCGGCTTTCGTGCGCTAAAGCTTGGGTGTGTAGCGAGCGACGGGGGGCGACGGTTCCATGACGATGACGGCGAGATCGATCTGTCGGGCCGGCGTGCCGGCGGTTCTGGCCCTGCTGGCGGCCTGCGACAGGAGCGAGCCGGCCGATGCTCCGGCGCCCGTGTCGTCCGAACCACCGCCCGTGGTGACGGTCGCGCCGATGGGAAGGGCTGCGCTGGTGGATGGCCTCGCCGTCGCAGCGTCGGACTTCGCCACCAATCGTCCGATCACGACCGCGACGCTGGCCAACCGCACCTTCTCGATCAGGATCCCCTTCGCCTGCGGTGGGACCTCACCCGTCAGCGAGGCTGTTGAAGACGTTGCGCCAGCGCCCGCGCCCCGAGGGGTGGCGACGGCGACGGCGACCGACGCAGGCATCACGCTGGAAGTCCTTCCTGCCGACTGGACCCGCTCCACCCTCGTCGATGCCGCCGATCCACCGACGTGGGATGGCGTGGAAGGATACTGGGTCTCCCGCCCGTGGATCCGGTCCGAGGACTGCGCTTCGTCGTCAGACGTCCAGATTGCCGGCCCCGCGCCCGTTCCGACGATGGGGCTGGCGGCGATCCGGCCCGCGGGCGGGTCGCGCCTCGGCCGACCGGGAGAGTCGTACCGGTTCGTGGTGCGGAGTGAGGAGGGGAGTCCCGCGATTCGCCCGAACGGCGGCTACCGGCTGCTTCTGGAGGGGCGTATCTCCGCCTTCCCGGACGGACGACCGGTGCGCTGCACCTCGAACGGTGCGGATCGCGCCCCGACCTGCATCGCGGCCGTGGCCCTGGACCTGATCGCCTTCGAGACGCCGACCGGAGAACGCCTCAGCGAATGGCGGCCCAATCAGGGTTGAAGGCGGTATCCGCCGGCGTCGGTCAGAAGCAGACGCGCCTGACCGGGCTCGGGCTCGATCTTCTGCCGCAGGCGGTAGATGTGGGTTTCCAGCGTGTGGGTCGTGACCCCCGCATTGTAGCCCCAGACCTCGGTCAGCAGTTCCTCGCGCGACACGGCCTTGGCCCCGGCGCGGTAGAGGTACTTCAGGATGTTGGTCTCTTTTTCCGTCAGACGGATCTTTCGGGCCTTGTCGTCGACCAGAATCTTGGCCGCCGGGCGGAACTCATAGGGTCCGATGCGGAAGACGGCGTCTTCCGACTGTTCGTGGCTGCGCAGATGGGCGCGAATGCGCGCCAGCAGGACCGCGAACCGGAAGGGCTTGGTCACATAGTCGTTGGCGCCCGACTCGAGCCCCAGCACTGTATCGGCGTCCGAGGACTGCCCCGTCAGCATGATGATCGGGGTCGAAACGCCGTCCTTGCGCAGAAGGCGGCAGGCCTCGCGGCCGTCCATGTCGGGCAGGTCGACGTCCAGCAGGATCAGATCGGCACGGGTCTCGCGACCCAGCTTGACGCCTTCCGTTGCGGTCGAGGCCTGCAACGGGCGGAAGGCCTCGTGCAGCGCCAGCTGCTCGGCCAGCGCCTCGCGCAGGTCGTCGTCGTCGTCGATGATCAGGATCGTCTTGGGCGTGGGCATGTGTGCAAGAATGGCGAGGCTTGGGCGATCCGCCAAGGGCGGCAGGCCGATTGGCCGCGGTTTTCAGTCCAATAGAGGACGTTCAGGCGGGTTTTCGTTCCCCGAACAACGCCGATCCAAGCCGCACATGGGTCGCGCCGAAGCGAATGGCGACATCGAAATCGTCGCTCATGCCCATCGAGAGCACCGACAGGCCGTTCCGCCGCGCGATCTTGCGGAGCAGGGCGAAGTGCAGGCCGGGCGCTTCGTCGACCGGAGGAATGCACATCAGCCCCTCGACCTTCAGACCGAGCGCCCGCGCCTTTTCAATCAGCGCATCGGCATCGGAAGGCAGGACGCCGGCCTTCTGCGGTTCCTCTCCCGTGTTGACCTGCACCAGGACCCGCAGCGCCCGCCCATGCTTCCCCGTCTCGACCGCCAGCGCCTCGGCCAGCTTCGGACGGTCCACCGTCTCGATGACATCGAACAGGGCGACCGCGTCGGCGACCTTGTTCGTCTGAAGGGGACCGATCAGCCGCAGCTCGAGATCCGGAACCTCCGCTCGCAGCGTCGCCCAGTGCGCCTGCGCCTCCTGCACGCGGTTCTCGCCGAATACGCGCTGACCGACATCGAGCGCATCGCGGATTACCGGGTCAGTCTGGGTCTTGGTCACGGCCGTCAGGGTCACCCCGGCCACCTCGCGCCCGGCGATCCTGCAGGCGCGGACGATCTTCCGGCGCGCCGCCTCTATCCGCTCTGAAACCGGGCTGGACGTCGGGGCTTGATCGGGAGAAGAGGTCGTCATGCGTCCGGATGCCGAAATCCTGTGGGAGGTGGCCAGCGGTCTAGCCCGCGCTGCCGCCGAAGTCAGCCGCCCGCCGCGTCCGCTGCCGCCGCTGCTGTTCTTCACCGACCCCGAGCGGACGCCGCGGCCTTGGGAGACGGCTACGGCCCTGCCGCCCGGATCGGCTGTGATCTTCCGACATTTCGGTTCGGGAGACGCGGCCTTGACCGCCCGCCGGCTGAGGGACGCAACCGCGGTTGCGGGCGTCCGCCTGCTGATCGGTCTCGACACAGCCCTGGCGGAATCTGTCGAAGCCGATGGAATCCATTTGCCGGAGCGGGCGCTTGAACAGGCGGAGAGATTGCGTCCGGAGCGTCCGGAATGGCTCCTGACAGGCGCGGCGCACTCGGCCGAGGCGCTGGCCCTCGCGTCAGTCCTCGACGCAGCGATCGTTTCGCCCGCCTTCGCGGCCGGAGGAGCCTCGGCCGCCAGACCTGAGCTGGGCGTCGACCGGTTCGCTCAACTGGTGCGTTCCGCTCCCTGCCCCGTCTATGCGCTGGGCGGCGTCCATGCAGGAAATGCGCGCGAGCTCATCGGCTCGGGCGCGTGCGGGCTGGCAGGTGTGGAAGCGATCCGGGCGGCGTACGGGCCGAAGTGATCGATCAGAAGCGGAAGATCGATTCCAGACGGAAGCGCGGAGCGGTGCGCTGGTCGGTCTGCGGGGCGCGGGCCGGATCCTGTTCCGGCGAGGCCAGACCAGCGGCGGCGCCGACGCGCAGACGCGGATTGACCCGGTAGTAGGCGCCGGCCTCGACGTCGGCGAGGCTGTCCTCACGACCGACGGGCTGGCTCATGTTCAGATCCAGGCCCCAGCGACCGCGCTCGGTGAACCGCATGCGGCTCTGGCCGGAGGGCGCGGTGGTGCGGGCGGATTGGGCGTCGTTCAGCGAAACGGCGGGCGCACGGGTGCGCGACTGGGCGGCCGCCGTATCGGCAAGGCCGATCAGGGCGACGCCTGCAATCATTCCAGCGATGACAGCGCTCTTGCGCATATCCTGCCCTTCTCGCCGCGTCGGAGATCCCGTCGCAGTCTTGTTCTCCAGCAAGTAGACACCGCTGGTCAGCCCGGTCAACGTAACTGCGGCGCTCGATGCAGGTTCCGCGCGACTCTGAAGACTCCTGTGGCGCGAGCGTCACGGCCGGGCAGCCCTCCCGCCTTCCCCTCGCCTCGCCTTTGACACGAACCGTCAGGGTTCGTCGTCTTCGCCTTGTCATCGCCCCTTTTCGCCGTGTTATAGAGCATCGCTTCGGCAGCGACCCGGGTTCGGGCGCGCCGGCGCGTGCGTCGGAAGGTCCGCCGCATGGCTCGATGAATGGAGAACTCTCGATGGTGCTGGTTCGCGGTGCGACGCTCGCCCTGATCGCCTCGGGCCTGGTGCTGGGCGCCTGCTCTTCGGACCGTCCGTTCGGACCCACCGTTGGTGACGTCTTCGGCGGCGGCAACACGACCTCTCCGGCGGCTCGCGCCGCTGCCGCTCAGACCGGCATCGGCGTCAACGCCTTCCTGTGGCGCGCCAGCCTGGACACCCTGAGCTTCATGCCGCTGGCCAACGCCGATCCTTGGGGCGGCGTGATCAACTACGACTGGTACACCGACCCCCAGACGCCGAACGAGCGCTTCAAGGCGACCGTGTTCATCCTCGACACCCGACTTCGGGCCGATGCGCTGAACGTGTCGATCACCAAGGAAGTGCGCGACGCGACCGGCAACTGGGTCGGCGCCCCTGTGGCGGCCCAGACCGAGACGGACCTTGAGAACGCGATCCTGACCAAGGCGCGTCAGCTCAATCTCCAGAACACGCCGACCCGCCGCTAAACCCGCCTCCCGACCATAAGCCTCCTCAAGGCTCGCCCTTCAGGAGCGACGCCTCAAGGATTGCCGTGGCCCGCTACGAGCCCAAGACCGCCGAACCACGCCAGCAGGCCCGCTGGGCGGCTGCAGACGCCTTCCGCATGCCGACGACCGGCACGGGCCGGCCGAAATACTATGTGCTGGAGATGTTCCCCTACCCGTCCGGGAACATCCACATGGGCCACGCCCGCAACTATGTGATGGGCGACGTCGTCGCCCGCTCGAAGCGGGCGCAGGGCTTCGACGTCCTGCATCCCATGGGCTGGGACGCCTTCGGCCTGCCGGCGGAGAACGCCGCCATCGAGCGCGGCATCCATCCCGGCGACTGGACCTGGTCCAACATCGCCAACATGCGCGACCAGCTGAAGCTGCTGGGCCTGTCGCTGGATTGGAGCCGCGAGTTCGCCACCTGCGATCCGGCCTACTACGGCAAGCAGCAGGCCTGGTTCCTGGAGCTGTTCAAGCGTGGCCTGGTCTATCGCAAGGACTCGGTCGTCAACTGGGACCCGGTCGACAACACTGTGCTGGCCAATGAGCAGGTGGTCGATGGCCGCGGCTGGCGCTCGGGCGCGATCGTCGAGAAGCGCAAGCTGAATCAGTGGTTCCTGCGGATCACCGACTATGCCGACGACCTGATCGAGGGCCTGAAGGAACTGGAAGGCCGCTGGCCCGACAAGGTCCGCCTGATGCAGGAGAACTGGATCGGCCGTTCCAAGGGCCTGCAGATGACCTGGGCCTGGGCCGGCGCTGCGCCCGCCGGCGCGCCCGACGGTCTGGAAATCTACACCACCCGCCCCGACACCCTGTTCGGCGCCAGCTTCATGGGCATCGCCGCCGACCACCCGGTCGCCCGCGCCCTGGCCGAGAGCAACCCGGCCGCGGCCGCCTTCATCGCCGAGTGCCGCAAGGGCGGTTCGACCCAGGCCGAGATCGACCAGGCCGAGAAGGTCGGCTTCGACACCGGCCTGAAGGTCGTTCACCCGTTCGACGGCCGCGAGGTCAGCGTCTGGATGGCCAACTTCATCCTGTCGGAGTACGGCACGGGGGCCATCTTCGGATGTCCCGCCCATGACCAGCGCGACTTCGAGTTCGCCACCAAGTACGAGCTGCCGATTATCCCGGTCGTGAGACCTGACGGCACCGGCGATGATTTCGCCGTCGAATCCGAGGCCTATACCGGTCCTGGCACGATCTTCCATTCGGACTTCCTGAACGGTCTGGAGATCGAGGCGGCCAAGGCCGAGGCCATCGCCCGCATCGAGGCGGCCGGTCAAGGTCAGGGCGCGACCATCTATCGCCTGCGCGACTGGGGCGTCAGCCGCCAGCGCTACTGGGGTTGCCCGATCCCGGTCATCCACTGCCCGACCTGCGGCGCCCAGCCGGCGGATCAGCTGCCGGTCGAACTGCCCAAGGACGTCACCTTCGACACTCCGGGCAATCCGCTGGACCGTCACCCGACGTGGAAGCACGTCAAATGCCCGTCGTGTCACGGTGATGCGACGCGCGAAACAGACACGCTCGACACCTTCGTGGACTCCAGCTGGTACTTCGCCCGCTTCGCCGATCCGACGGCGGACGAGCCGATCTCGCGCGAGGCCGCGGATCACTGGCTGCCGGTTGACCAGTACATCGGCGGCGTCGAGCATGCCGTCCTCCACCTGCTCTACGCCCGCTTCATCAGCCGCGCCCTGAGCGACGCGGGCCTGATGAATGTGAAGGAGCCGTTCGCCGGCCTGTTCACCCAGGGGATGGTGGTCCACGAGACCTATTTCGACGGCGTCGACAGCGTCGGCAAACCGGCCTGGGTCGAGCCCGCAGACGTCCGCATCGAGACGGTGGACGGCAAGCGCGTCGCCACCCGCCTGTCGGACGGCAAGGTCCTGTCGATCGGCGACATCGAGAAGATGTCCAAGTCGAAGAAGAACGTCGTGGCCCCGCAGGAGATCGTCGACACCTATGGCGTCGATGCCGGCCGCCTGTTCGTCCTGTCGGACAGCCCGCCCGAGCGGGACGTGCAATGGACCCCTGGCGGCGTCGAGGGGGCCAGCCGTTTCGTCCAGCGCGTCTGGAACGAGTTCGACGGATTCGATCCGGCCGTCGAAGGCGACGAGGCCGCCAACGCCTCGCTGCTGCGCGAGACGCACAAGGCCATCAAGGCGGTGACCGAAGGCGTCTCGGGCTTCCGCTTCAACTCGGCCATCGCCAAGCTCTACGCCTTCGTCGCCACCGTGCGCGATCACGGCAAGGCCGGCGGCGCGGCGAAGCGCGAGACCCTGTCGGCCATGGCCCGCCTGATCGCCCCCTTCACTCCGCACCTGGCCGAGGAATGCTGGACGCGGCTGGGCGAAGAGGGGATGGTGCTGGACGCGCCCTGGCCGGTCTACGATCCGGCTCTGGCGGCCGACGACGAGGTCACCCTGCCGATCCAGGTCAATGGCAAGCGCCGCGGCGAAATCCGCGTCGCCCGCGGGCTGGAGCCGGCCGAGGTGGAAGCTATCGTCATGGCCGACCCGGAAGTGCAGGCGCGGCTGGAAGGTCTGACGGTGAGGAAGATCGTGGTGGTCAAGGATCGCATCGTGAACGTGGTGGTCGCCTGATGCGCCGCCTCGCCGCCCTCGCTCTGGCTTCGGTCTCGGTCGTGGGACTTTCCGCCTGTGGCTTCACCCCCCTTTATGGCGACGCCGGCGCGGGCGGCAGCCTGTCGCGCATCTCGGTGTCCACCCAGGACGACCGGCTGGGCTACCGCGTCCGCGAGCAACTCGAGGACGCCCTAGGCCGTGACGGGGCCCAGACCCCGCTCTATCGCCTCGAGACGCAGATCACCCAGAGCCGTCGCCCGCTGGGCCGCCGGATCGACGACACCGCTGTGCGCTATGAGCTGACGGTGCGTGGCCAGTGGACCCTGAACCCCGTCGCCGGCGGACCGGTCATGACCGGCGTCGAGACGGTCACCACGACCTATGCCGCCGCCGACCAGCCATACGCCGCCATCGCCGCCCAGCAGGACGGCGAGGAGCGCGCAGCGGCCGAACTGGCGCGTCTGATCCGCCTGGACCTCCTGCGAGCCCTGAGCGACCGGTGATCCTCTCGAAGCGGCCAGAGGTCGATCGCTTCCTGAAGTCTCCGGACCGGGGCGTCCGCGCCGCCGTGATCCACGGCAAGGACCGCTCGGGCGTCGCCGAGCGCGCCGAAATCCTGTGCAAGGCGATCACGCCTGATCTGAACGACCCCTTCAACGTCACCGTCCTGACGGACAGCGACATCGACGGCGACGAAGCCCGGCTGGAAGAGGCCCTGACCGCACTGTCGATGATCGGCGGCCGTCGCCTGGTCCGCGTGCGTCTGTCGGCCGAGAAGTCCTCCGTCGACAAGATGCTGGCGGCCGCACTGAAGAGCCATGCCGAGGGCGGTTTCAACCCCGACGCCATGCTGGTGATCGAGGCCGGGGCCCTGGGCCGCGACTCCGCGCTACGCAAGGCCGCCGAGGCTGCGAAAGAAGCCGTCGGCATCGCCTGCTACGAGGACGAGACCGGCGACGTCGCGCGCATGACCCGCGAGGCCCTGTCCGCGGACAAGGTCGGCCTCACCAACGATGCTCTCGATCGTTTCGTCAGCCGCCTGCCGCGCGAGCGGGGCCTGATGCGGCAGGAGATCGAGCGGCTGATCCTCTACATCGGCCCCGGCAGTGGGCGCAGCATCGACGTCGCCGAACTGGACCTGCATCTGGGCGTCGAGCCGGACGCCTCGCTTCAGGACGCCGCCCTGCAGGCCTTCGGCGGCCGCCCTGCCCCCGCCCAGGCCGGTCTGCGGCGAGCTCTGGCCGAGGGAGAGAGCCCTGTCATGGCGGTGAGACAGGCGTCGATCCATCTGGGCAAGCTGCGGCGGATCAATGTGCTTCAGGCCAACGGCGCCAATGCCAAGGAGGCCGCAAAGGCCGCCGGTGTGTTCTGGAAACAGGAGGCCGAAATGCTGCGTCAGGCGCGCAGCTGGCGGCTGGACGATCTCGAGAAGGTGCTCGACAGCGTCAACGCCGCCGACATCGCCACCAAGACGACGGGTTCACCGGACCAGCTGATCGCGGAACGGCTACTGCTGGAGATCTCGGCAAGGGCCCGGCGGCTGGGGCTCTAGCCCCGCTTCGACGCCCGACGGAACGCCGGCTTGTTCAGCGCGGTCGCCTGATGCGCCACAGCCTTCTCGGCGTGCTGGGCCGGTTTGAAGCCGCCCTTGGCTGGCGAACCGGCGGCGCCCTTTTTGGCGGCCAGCGCCTTCTTCATCGCCTCGGCGGTCGGATTGGGCTTGTCGGTCATACGCCCATGGTGCCATCGCCGCGCCGGCAGAGCCAGACCGTGATCCCGCCTGCGTCGTAATCGCCGACGACGTGGCGCAGGATGGTGAAGCCCTCGGCCTCCAGCCGTTCACGATACTCCGCCGTCGACAGGCTGGCATGATACAGCGGCTCGCCCCGCCATTCGCCGATCCGCTCGCCGTCCTCGTGGCCCGAGGTGAACATCAGCACGCCGCCGGGCTTCAGATGACGCGCCAGAACCGGAAACAGGGCGCGCTGGTCCGCCCGGGTCAGGTGGAAGCTGCTGTGCCAGGCGATCATGCCGTCGAACGTGCGGCCGAGGTCCAGCCCCCGCATGTCCGCGACGATCCAGTCCTGCTCAGGAAACCGCTCCCGGCAGAGCGCGATCAGACCGGGCGAGGCGTCCACGCCGGTCACCTGTCGCCCCCGCCCGATCAGGTAGCGCGCGATCGGCTCGCCCGAGCCGCAGCCGAGGTCGAGCACAGTTCCCGCTGACGGGACATGATCCAGAAAGGCGTCGAGCCACGGCTGTTCGTTTAGCGAGCGGCCGCGATCGGCGTCGAACTCCGCGGCGCGCCGGCTGTAGAGATCGACGATCCCGTCAGCCGGCCCGGCCATCTCAACCCCGCATCAGGCGGCGGCAGAGATCGTCCAGCTGTTCCAGCGTGGCGTAGCGGATGGTCAGCTCGCCCTTGCCGCCCTTGTCGCTGAGCTGGACCTTGAGGCCGAGGGCGTCGGCCAGATCCTGCTCCAGGGCGGCGACGTCGGCGTCGCCTTCGCCCGACGGACGGGTCGCCTTCGCCTTGCCGGGCTTCGGGCCCTCGGCGGCGCGGCGAGCCAGAGCCTCGATCTGGCGGACGTTCAGCCCCTCACGATAGGCCTGTTCGGCCAGTTCGACCGGGTTCGGGGCGGTGATGACGGCGCGCGCGTGACCAGCCGACAGCTTGCCCTCGCGGACATAGGCCAGAACTTCTTCCGGCAACTGGAGCAGGCGCAGGGTGTTGGCGACATGGCTCCGGCTCTTGCCGACCACGCCCGCCACCGCGTCCTGCGTCCGGCCGAACCGCTCCATCAGCATGCGATAGGCGTCAGCCTCTTCCAGCGGGTTCAGGTCCGCGCGCTGGACGTTCTCGATGATGGCGACCTCGAAGACCTCCACGTCGTCCATCTCGCGCACGACGATCGGCACCTCGGTCAGACGGGCCTGCTGGGCCGCGCGCCAGCGCCGTTCGCCGGCGATGATCTGCCAGACGCCGTCCTGACCAGGCTGGGTGCGCACCAGGATCGGCTGCAGCACGCCCTTGTCGCGGATAGAGGTCGCCAGCTCATCCAGATCCTCGCGCACGAAAATCTTCCGCGGCTGATCCGGATTGGGCTTCAGGCTTTCGACCGGCACGATCCGGACGCCGGTGGGCGCGCCCGTTCCGTCGACCGGGACAGCCTCCGTCGCCTGTTCACCCAGAAGAGCCGAAAGGCCCCGGCCCAGTCCGCGCTGACGTTCGCTCAAGATACTGATTCCGTTCTTCTATTGACTCAGGCCGCAGCCTGAAGCCGACGTTTCTTCTCGCGCGCCACCACCTCGCGGGCGAGCCGCAGATAGGCCTGGCTGCCGGCACATTTCAGGTCGTAGATCAGCGCCGGCTTGCCGAACGACGGCGCCTCGGCGACGCGGACGTTCCGCGGGATGACCGAGTCATAGACCTTCTCGCCGAAGTGGGCGCGGACATCGTTCGCCACCTGCCCCGACAGGGCGCTGCGGCGATCGTACATGGTCAGGACCAGGCCCTGGATCTCCAGCGCCGGGTTCAGGCTCTGGCGGACCATGTCGACGGTCTTCATCAGCTGCGTCAGGCCCTCCAGCGCGAAGAACTCGCACTGGAGCGGCACCAGAACAGCGTCGGCGGCAGCCATGGCGTTGAGCGTCAGAAGGTTCAGCGACGGCGGGCAGTCGATCAGCACATAGTCATACCGGGGCTGACCGTCCCGCCCCTGGGACTGGAGCGCGTCCCGGAGACGGAACGAGCGGCGATCGGCCTGGCTCAGCTCGATCTCGACGCCCGACATGTCTGCATCCGCCGGGATGATCGACAGTCCCGGGACCGAGGTCTGCACGGCGGAGTCGTCGATGGATCGGCCGTCGACGACCACGTCATAGATGGTCACCCGCCGTGTTTCACGTGGAACACCGAGCCCCGTCGAGGCATTGCCCTGCGGATCCATGTCGACGATCAGCACGCGCTCCCCGATCGCAGCGAGGGCCGTGCCGAGGTTGATCGCAGTGGTGGTCTTCCCCACCCCGCCCTTCTGGTTGGAAACGGCGAGGACGCGGGTCTTCTTGTCAGCGCGCACGGCGGAGACTCCGGACGGAAACGATACGGCCGCGCGGGTCGCTGCGCGATACGGAGAGGTCGGATTCAAAATGCCAGACGCGGCGCGCCTCGGCCACCTCGACCTCAGCCTTTTCCCCCTTCAGGAACAGTCCGCGGGCGCCCCGTTGTAGATAAGGCTGTGCATAGCCCAGCAGCTTGTCCATCGGCGCGACCGCGCGAGCGGTGACCACGTCGACCTTCACCGCATTGTCCTCGGCCCGGCCGTTGATGACCGTCGCCGGCAGCTTCAGATCATCGACCACGGTCTGCAGGAACCGGCACCGTTTCCCGAGGCTGTCGATCAGCCAGACGTTGGCGCCCGCCCGCCCCTTCAGCAGGATCGACAGGACCACGCCCGGAAAGCCGGCGCCGGCGCCAAGATCGGCCCAGGTCACAGCGTCCGGCGCATGGGCCAACAGCTGGGCCGAGTCCCAGAAGTGGCGGTTCCAGACATCCGGCAGGGTATCCGGACCGATCAGGTTCATCACGGCGTTCACCTCGGTGAGGTGATCGACAAAAGCATGCAGGTCGGCCATCTGCCCCGGCGTCGCGCCGGTCAGATCCTGAAACTCGGAGGGGGTCACGCCGGAACCTTCGTCCGCTTCACATGGGACAGCAGGGCCGTCAGGGCGCCCGGGGTCATGCCCTCGATCCGTCCGGCCTGACCGAGGGTCAGCGGCTGCACCATCGACAACTTCTCGCGCACCTCGTTCGACAGCCCGCCGACGGCCGCGTAGTCGAGGTCGACCGGCAGGGCCAGCGCCTCTTCCCGACGCAGCGCCTCCGCATCGGCGGCCTGGCGATCCAGATATCCGGCATAGCCCGCATCGATCACGATCTGCTCGCGGACCTGTTTCGACCAGCCGGCGATCTCCGGCCTGACCGACAGGAAGGTGTCGAGGGTCACCCCGTCGAAGCTCAGCAGGTCGCGCATTGAGCGGCGCTGTCCATCGGCATTGACCCGGATGCCGAGCAGCCCGGCGTCCTTGGGTGTGAACAGCGTTTCACGTGAAACAGCGGTCGCCCGGGCCAGTTCCTCGGCCTTGATCGCCCAGGCAGAAGCTCGAGCCTCACCGACCACGCCCGCCTCAATGCCCAGGGGCGTCAGCCGTTGATCAGCATTGTCGGCACGCAGGGAAAGCCGGTACTCGGCCCGGCTGGTGAACATCCGGTATGGCTCGGTCACACCCTTGGTGACGAGATCGTCGATCATCACGCCGATATAGGCCTGGTCACGACCGAAGATGATCGGCGCCTTGCCGGCCGAGGCGCGCGCGGCGTTCAGCCCGGCCATCAGGCCCTGGGCGCCAGCCTCCTCATAGCCCGTCGTGCCATTGATCTGGCCGGCGAGGTAAAGGCCCGGGCGCTTCTTCACTTCAAGCGCCGGGGTCAGCTCGCGAGGATCGACGTAGTCGTATTCGATCGCATAGCCGAAGCGGAACACCTCGACCTGCTCCAGACCGGGGATGGTGCGCAGGAAGGCCAGCTGGGTCGCATCCGACACCGAGGTCGAGATGCCGTTCGGATAGACGGTCGGGTCATCCAGACCTTCCGGCTCCAGGAAGATCTGGTGCGAGGTCTTGTCGGCGAACCGCACCACCTTGTCCTCGATCGAAGGACAATAGCGCGGGCCACGCCCCGACAGATGACCGCCATAGACCGCGCTCTCGCCGAGGTTTTCGGCGATGATGCGGTGGGTTTCCTCGGTCGTATGGGTGATGCCGCAGGCGATCTGGGGCACGTCGATCCGGTCGGTGAGGAAGCTGAACGGCACGGGCTCGTCGTCCGCCGACTGCATTTCCAGCTGGTCCCAGGCGATGGTCCGGCCGTCGAGACGGGCCGGGGTGCCGGTCTTCAAACGGCCCATCTGGAGACCCGCGCCATAGAGATCGGCCGCCAGACCGGTCGATGGCGCCTCGCCATGACGACCCGCCGGGATGCGCTCATCCCCCTTGTGAATGACGCCGTTCAGGAAGGTGCCGGTCGTCAGCACGACCGCGCCGGCGCGAAGGGTGACGCCGTCCCCGGTCTCGACACCGACAACCCGATCCCCGTCCAGGATCAGACGCTCAGCCGTGCCCGCCATCAGCGACAGGTTCGGCGTCTGAGCCAGCTCGGCCTGCATGGCCTCGCGGTACAGGCGACGGTCGATCTGGCTGCGCGGACCCTGAACGGCTGCACCCTTGGACCGGTTCAGCAGGCGGAACTGGATGCCCGACACATCCCCCAGTCGCCCCATGACGCCGTCCAGCGCGTCGATCTCGCGCACGAGATGGCCCTTGCCCAGACCGCCGATGGCCGGGTTACAGGACATCTCGCCGATGGTCTCAAGCTTCTGGGTCAGCAGGAGGGTGGCCGCGCCCGTGCGCGCGGACGCCGCCGCGGCCTCACAGCCGGCGTGACCGCCGCCGATGACAATGACGTCGAAGGATTGCATCGCGGGGACATAGTCGAAAACGGCCGCTTTCGCCACTGTGGTGGATGCGGTGTTTCACGTGAAACGACCCCTCCACCACCGGCTTCGCCGGCGCCCCCTCCCCGCTCCGCGGAGAGGTGAGGCATGCATTCACCTCTCGCCGCAGGTGGGGAGGTGGCTCGACGCGCTCGCGCGGCGAGACGGAGGGGTCACTTCCCGATGCAGAAGGTCGAGAAGACCTCGCCCAGAATGTCCTCGACCCCGATCGCCCCGGTCACCCGGGACAGGGCATCGGCCGCACGGCGCAGGTCGTCGCCCGCCATCTCCGGCGCCAGGTCCAGCGCTCGCCGCCCGGCCTCGACCGAAGCCAGCGCCTCTTCCAGCCGGAGGCGGTGGCGTTCGCGGGTGACTGCCGGGAAATCGGCGCCGGAGAGATCACGAGCCAGCCGGTCCGCGATCCAGTCGTGGAGTGCACCCATCCCCTCGCCCGTCGCGGTGCTGACGACAATCGCGTCACGGCCCGCAGGCGGCGCGGCGCGGGCGATGTCGGCCTTGGTGAGGACAAGAAGGTCGGTGTCCAGGGCGAACCCGGCCGCCGGACCATCAGGGTCGCCCGGCGCCCTGACCCAGAGTCTGAGATCGGCTGAGCGGGCGCGGGCCTGGGCCCGGCGGATGCCCTCGGCCTCGACCACATCGTCAGACTCCCGCAGCCCGGCCGTATCCGACAAGGTCACCGCATAGCCACTGATGATCAGTTCGGCGTCCAGCACGTCGCGCGTCGTGCCGGCGATCGGGGTCACGATCGCCGCTTCACGTGAAACAAGGGCGTTGAACAGCGACGACTTCCCGGCGTTGGTCTCGCCGATCAGGACGATGCGATAGCCGTCCCGCACGCGCTCACCCCGCGCCGCATCGGCCAGCGCGGCCTTCAGCTCGGTGATCAGTCCATCGAGCACGGGCCCGGCCGTGCGCGCCAGATTGTCGGGCACTTCCTCGTCGGGGAAGTCGATCTCGGCCTCGACGAGCGCGAGGGCCGTCAGCAGGGTCCTGCGGAAACCGGCGTAGGTCTGGCTCAGGGCGCCATCGAGCTGTCCCAGCGCCTGACTGGCCTGCGCCGTCGTTTCCGCATCGATCAGGTCCGCGACGGCCTCGGCCTGGGCCAGATCCATGCGACCGTTCTCGAAGGCCCGTCGCGTAAACTCGCCGGGCTCGGCCGGGCGGATGCCGAGAGCAATCAGCGCCTGACTCGCCGCCTCGACCACCGCCCGGCCGCCATGAAGATGCAGTTCGGCGCAGTCCTCGCCGGTGTAGGAGTTCGGCGCCGGGAAGCGCAGGACCAGCGCCTGGTCGATCATCCGTCCGCCTTGAGACAGCGTCCGAAGCGACGCCATTCGCGGCTTGAGGTTCGGCGCGCCGAGCGCGGCGAGCGCCTCGTCCGTACCGGGGCCAGACAGGCGGATGATGGCGATCGCGCCGCGTCCCGGCGGGGTGGCGAGAGCGAAGATGGTGGGGGTCATGAATACAATCCTCCCCCATCGGGGGAGGGGGACCGCGAAGCGGTGGAGGGGCGCCGGGAGCGAGCGCGGATCCGCCCCTCCACCATGCTTCGCATGGTCCCCCTCCCCCGATGGGGGAGGAGCTTCGAGATCACGGCTTGACCGCCGCTTCCATCAGGCGGCGGAACTGGTCCTGGGCCTGGAGGCCGTAGCTGGTCCAGGTCTTCATCAGTTCCTCGGGCTGCATGGCGGCGACATTCTCGCTCATCCGCTCCTGCATCTCTGCGACCATGGCGTCGTTCAGCGGCGTCACGTCGGGCAGGCCGAGGAAGGCCCGGGCCTCCGCCGGGGTGCAGTCGATCTCGACATTGATCTTCATGATTGGCTCCAATCGTTCGCTCCGTGATGGCGTATCCGCCGACCGAAGGAAACCCGCTCTTTGTGCACTTGGTCGGGGTTGGACGCGACGGCCTGCCGGTCACGTTTCACGTGAAACGGGCCCACGAAAAAGGGCGGACCCGAGGCCCGCCCTTCTCCGATTGATCCGGGACAGTCCCGGTCTCAGGTGTTCATCGACTGGAAGAAGTCGCCGTTGTTCTTGGACTGGCGCAGCTTGTCGAGCAGGAACTCGATCGCGTCCTGCGGGCCCATCGGGTTGAGGATGCGGCGCAGGACATAAGTCTTGGCCAGCTGGTCCTTCGGCGTGATGAGGTCTTCCTTGCGGGTGCCCGACTTGAGGACGTCGATGGCCGGGAAGATGCGCTTGTCGGCCACCTTGCGGTCCAGGACGATTTCCGAGTTACCGGTGCCCTTGAACTCCTCGAAGATCACTTCGTCCATGCGCGAGCCCGTGTCGATCAGGGCGGTGGCGATGATGGTGAGCGAGCCGCCCTGCTCCACGTTCCGCGCGGCGCCGAAGAAGCGCTTCGGACGCTGCAGGGCATTGGCGTCCACACCACCGGTCAGGACCTTGCCCGACGACGGCACGGTCGCGTTGTAAGCGCGGCCCAGACGGGTGATCGAGTCCAGCAGGATGACCACGTCCTTCTTGTGCTCGACCAGACGCTTGGCCTTTTCAATCACCATCTCGGCGACGGCGACGTGGCGGGTGGCCGGCTCGTCGAAGGTCGAGGCGATGACCTCGCCCTTCACCGTGCGCTGCATGTCCGTCACTTCTTCCGGACGCTCGTCGATCAGCAGAACGATCAGGAAGACTTCCGGGTGGTTGCGCTCGATCGACTTGGCGATGTTCTGCAGCATGACCGTCTTGCCAACGCGCGGCGGGGCCACGATCAGGCAGCGCTGGCCCTTGCCAAGCGGGGCGACGATGTCGATGACCCGGCCCGACCGGTCCTTCAGGGTCGGATCCTGGATCTCCATGTGGATCCGCTCTTCCGGATAGAGCGGGGTCAGGTTGTCGAACAGGACCTTGGTCTTGACCGTCTCCGGGTCTTCCAGATTGATCGTGTCGACCTTCAGCAGGGCGAAGTAGCGCTCGCCCTCGCGCGGGCCGCGGACGGCGCCGTGGATGGTGTCGCCCGAGCGCAGGCCGAAGCGGCGGATCTGCGACGGCGAGACATAGATATCGTCCGGACCCGGAAGATAGTTGGCGTCGGGGCTGCGCAGGAAGCCGAACCCGTCCGGCAGGATTTCCAGCACGCCGTCGGCGATGATCTCGACTTCCTCGTCCGCCAGTGCCTTCAGGATGGCGAACAGCAGGTCCTGCTTGCGCAGGTTCGAGGCATTCTCGATCTCCAGCCCTTCGGCGAAGGCGACCAGATCGGCCGGCGTCTTCTCGTTCAGCTCGGCCAGGGTGATGCGGCCGTTGGGGACGATCGGTTCGCCGTCATCCTCGTCCTCGTCGGCCTCCTGATCGACCATCGGCAGATCGGCGGCGGACACCTCGGTGGAGGTTTCGTCGAGGGTTTCGGTCTCGGGGGCGGTCGGATCGGTGTCGCGGACGTCGGTCATCGGAAGTCTTCTTCAGGCATGCGCGCCGGAACGCTCGCGACAGGCGAGGTCTGGACGGCTGACGATATGTGGCCTTGCGGCCGGCAGGAGGTGCGATGGAATCCCGTCGGGTCGATCCGGCAGGCATCGCGAGGAGAGAGGGACCGGCCGGCGAAATGCCCAGGCGCGGTTCGCCTTGAGCGAAACCACGCTTCAGGGGGTCAGGTCAAGCGGCGCCGCGGTTCAGAACCGCCACTCCAACGTCACCGACAGCACCATGATGATGGCCAGGACGAAGGGGATCTCGTTGGTCATGCGCCAGAAGCGGCCCGAGTATTTCGAGGTCCCGGCGGCGATCTTCTTCCGTTGACCCGCGAGGAAGCCGTGCCAGCCGGACAGAAGGAAGACGCCGATCAGCTTGGTCACCAGCCAGGGTTCGTGGGCGAAGCTCCAGTCCGCGCCCTCGCCACTGCGCAGCCACAGCAGCCAGCCGCCGAAGATGAAGGCCAGGCCCATGGCCGGGTTGATGATGATGCGCAGCAGGCGCGTCTGCCACAGGCGCAGCAGGGTCTGCATCTCCGAGCGCAGGGGCTCGGGCTTGCCGTTCTGCTCGGCGTCATAGGCGAACAGCCGGGGCAGGAAGAGCATGCCGGCCATCCAGGCGATCACCGCAAGGATGTGCAGGCCACGGGCCAGATCGTACCAGTTCACGCCGCTCTCCGGTCGCAGGTGCGCGGGCAGGCCTTCCAGTCCGCGCGGCAACCCGGACCGTGCGGCGCGACGTCGTTGCGCGCAAGGGCCTGTTCGGCCGCTTCGGCGAGGGTGTCGATGAAGACGGGCGTCACGCCGACCGCCGGCACGCGCAGATAGGGCTTCACGCCGACCTTGTGCGCCAGCTCGCCGTATTCGATGTCCAGCTCGACGAGGGTCTCGACGTGTTCGGACACGAAGGCGATCGGCACGACCACAGCGCCGACGCCGTCCTTCGCCGCCCGCTCCAGCGCCTCGACGGTGGAGGGGCCGAGCCACTTCATCGGTCCGACCCGGCTCTGGTAGCAGACTGACCAGTCCTGCAGACCGGCAGCGGCCGCCACGGCGGCGCAGGTGCTCTCGACCTGCTCCTGATAGGGGTCGCCCTTCTTCTCGACCAGAACCAAGGGGATGCCGTGGGCCGAAAAGAGGACGCGCACGGGCGCATCACCAGCTTCGGTCAGCTTGCCCCGGATCAGCCGCGCCTGGGCCTCGACCCAGCCCGGCGCCTCGGGCCAGCAACAGACCGTGCGGCTGACGCCCGAGCCGGCGTAGGCCTCATTCCAGCGCTTCAGCGAGCTTTCCGTCGTCGTCGTGGAGAACTGCGGATAGAGCGGCAGAAGAACCACCTCGTCCGGGCCCCAGGCGGCGACATCGGCGGCCGTCTCCTCGGTCAGCGGATGCCAGTAGCGCATGGCGACGAAGGTCCTGACCTCATCCTGAGGCAGGCGGGTCGTCAGATTCGCCTGGAGCGCCTCGGCCTGCTTGCGGGTCTCGGCCAGCAGGGGCGAACCGCCGCCCATCAGGGCATAATTGGCCTGGGCCGAGGTTTCGCGACGGCTGGAGATCAGCTTCGCCAGCGGCGTGCGGACCAGTCCGGGCAGGCCGATGATGGCCGGGTCGTTGAACAGGTTGAACAGGAAGGGCTTTACCGAAGCCTGCTCGTCCGGGCCGCCCAGATTGAACAGGACGACCGCGATGCGCCGACCCTTCAACGTCGTCATTGCGCGCCGATCCGTTTCAGCACCTGCTCGACATGGGCGATCGGCACGTCCGGCAGAATGCCGTGACCGAGGTTGAACACCCACGGCCCCTGCCCCCAGGCTTCGAGCAGCTGATCGACGCGGCGATCCAGCAGCGGGCCGCCGGCGCGCAGCAGCAGGGGATCGAGCGCGCCCTGGATGGTCTTGATCTTCTGCACCCGCTGGCCGACCTCAAGCGGACAGGCGGTGTCCAGCGCCACGGCCTGAACCTCGACCTCGCGGGCATAGCGTTCGGCCAGCGCCGCCGAGCCTCGCGGGAAACCGATCAGGGGCACGGTCACGCCCAGTTCGCGCACCCTCTTCACCAGTTTGATGTGCGGCTGCAGGACCAGGGTCTCGAACAGATCGTCCGGCAGGCCCTCGGCCCAGCTCTCGAAGATCTTCAGTGTCTGCGCCCCGGCGTCGGCCTGCATCTTCAGATAATGGGCCGTCGCCTCGACCAGCACGTCCAGAAGGGCCGCGACCTTCTCCGGCTCGGCATAGGCATAGGTCCGGGCCTGTGCCCGCTCGCCCTTGCCGATGGTCCGAGCGACCCCGTCCAGCATGTAGGTGGCGACGGTCCAGGGCGCGCCGGCGAAGCCGATCAGGGCCTTAGAGGGGTCCAATTGCTCGCGCACCAGGCTGAGCGTCCGGCCGATCGATTTCAGGTTCTCCCCGGCCCCTTCGGCCAGATCCCGCATGGCCTCGACCGACGGCATCTCGCCCAGCCGCGGGCCCTCACCCGCCTCGAACCAGACGTCCTGCCCCAGCGCTCGCGGGATCAGAAGGATGTCGGCGAAGACGATGGCCGCGTCGAAGCCAAACCGGCGCATCGGCTGGAGAGTGGCTTCCGCCGCCTTTTCGGGGTCGTGGCAGAAATCGATGAACCCGGACGTCGTCGCCCGCAGAGCCCTGTATTCCGGCAGGTAGCGCCCGGCCTGACGCATGAACCACACCGGCGGACGCGGCGTCGTCTGTCCGGCAAGGGACTGCAGAAAAAGGGGGGTGTCGGGAGAGTTCGTCATTCCTCGTCGGCCATACCGGTCAGGAGACACCCGCTCAAGCCCGGCCCGGGTCGCACCCCTCTCCCTGAATCGACAGAATTGAATCTTTTTGGAAGGTAGTGGGTTGGGGCGGGGATGGCGGGGACAACTTCGCGGTCATCCCGTCGACGACAACGGATTTCCGCAACGAACCACAGGCTCGTCGACAGAACGATGACGCCCTGTCGATACCGGGGATAATCCTTAACAACTCCTTAACAGGCCAATGTTCTGAAGGGCTTGGGCAGACATGGGGTCTGGGCGCCGTTCGGGTGATCGACGCCTCTTCCACAGTCGATCGGGATCAAGCCCGCCGCCCGTGGATGATCGACCGGATGATGGGTCTGATCGTCCACCCTCATCCCCGCTCGCGACGCAAACCGGGCGGCGCTATAGGTTCGGCCACAGGGTCGTCCGCAAACGGCGCCCGGCGCAGTCCACAGGAGTCTTCCCGCCATGCCATGGTCGCCGACGAGTCCGTCCACATGACTCCGCGCCCCGCCGGCCGGCTGGCCACCTACTTCCATGTGCATCTGGTTTCGGACTCTACCGGCGAGACGCTGAACGCCATGGCCAAGGCCGTGGTGGCGCGCTTCGACGGCGTCATCCCCATCGAGCACATCTACGCCCTGGTCCGATCGGACCGGCAGATGGAGCGGGTGCTGGAGGAGATCGCCGCGGCGCCCGGCGTGGTTCTCCACACCCTGGTTGACCGGGAACTGCGGGAGCAGCTGGAGGAAGGCTGTCGTCGGCTCGACATGCCGCAGATCGCGGCGCTGGATCCGCTGGTCGGAGCCCTGTCCCGCTATCTGGGCGCGGCCCTGTCGACCCGGGTCGGCGCCCAGCACGCGCTGGACACCGACTATTTCAATCGCATCGCCGCGCTGGACTTCGCCATGGCGCACGACGACGGACAGGGGACGACCGAGCAGCTGGAAGGCGCCGACGTCGTCCTGTGCGGCGTGTCGCGGACGTCCAAGACCCCGACCTGCATCTATCTGGCCCACCGTGGCATCCGGGCGGCCAATGTGCCCCTGGTGCCGGGGCAGGAGGACGGCGAGCGGCTGACGGCGCTGAAGAACCCGCTGGTCATCGGCCTGACGGTGTCGCCTGACCGTCTGGTGCAGATCCGCCGCAACCGTCTGGACGGACTGAACGCCAGCCGGGCCAGTGACTATGTCGACCACGACGCCGTCCGCGACGAGACGGTCAAGGCGCGCCGGGCGTTCGAGCGCCGCGGCTGGCCGGTGATCGATGTGACCCGTCGCTCGGTCGAGGAGACCGCGGCGGCGATCATCAACGTCCTGAACGAGAACCGCACCCGCCGGATGGCCGCGACATGGTGAGCGAACGGCTGGTTCTGGCGTCCAAGAGCGCGGCGAGACGGGCGATGCTGGAGGGGGCCGGCGTGGCCTTCTCCATCCATGTCGCCGATGTGGATGAGGACGCGGTCAAGGCCGTGCACGACCCGGCCGACCCGGCGGGACTGGCCGTCGAGCTGGCGCGCGTGAAGGCGCTGGCGGTGTCGCGGCACGACCCCGACGCCTGGGTGCTGGGCGCGGACCAGACCCTGGCCTTCGACGGCGGCCTGATCTCCAAGGCGAAGTCGATGGACGAGGCCCGGACCCGGCTGCAGTCCATGCGCGGCAAGGCCCATCAGCTGCACTCCGGCGCGGCGCTGGCGCACAAGGGCCAGATCGTCTGGTCGGGTGTCGACAGCGTCGACATGCGGATGCGGGACTTCTCCGACGTCTTTCTAGACGCCTATCTGGCGGCCGAGGGCGAGGTGCTGTTGACCTCTGTGGGTTCCTACCGGCTGGAGGGCATGGGCTCGCAGCTGTTCGAGGCGGTGGACGGCGATTACTTCACCGTTCTGGGGCTGCCGCTGTGGCCGGTACTGGCCGAGCTGCGCCGGGCGGGAGTGCTGGCGACGTGACGATCCGAGCCGGGGTCGCCGGTCAGCCGATCACGCAGTCCCTGAGCCCCTTGCTCCACTCCGCCTGGATCGCGGCGACAGGACTGGATGCGACCTATGAGGCCTTTGGTCCGGCGGACGAGGCCGGGTTCGCGGCATTGGTCGCGGAGGTCAGGGCGGGCCGCCTGCGCGGGCTGAACGTGACGGCGCCGTTCAAGGAACAGGCGCTGGCTCTGGCGGACGAGGTCAGCGCCACGGCGCGAGACTGCGGCTCGGCCAATCTTCTGGTGTTCGAGGCCGGACGTCTGACGACAGACAGCACCGACGGACGAGGCCTGATGGGCGCCTTGGCCGATCAGGCGCCGGAGTTGAACGTGGCCGGCAAGCCTGTCGTGATCCTCGGCGCGGGCGGCGCCGCGCGGGCCGGGGCGGCAGCGCTGCGGGACGCGGGGGCCCGGGTGGGCATCCTGAACCGGACGCAGGCGCGAGCCGACGCGCTGGCGGGCGATCTGGGCGTCTCGGTTGTCGGCGCGGATGCGCTCCACGAGGCAGCACTGGTCGTGAACGCCCTGAGCGTGCGGCCGGAGATCGATCTGGCGGTGCTGCCGGCCGATGCGGTGGTGATGGACATGACCTACCGACCGCTGATCACGCCCTTCCTCTCGGAAGCCCGGGCGCGAGGGCTGACGATCGTGGACGGGCTGGCCATGCTGATCGGTCAGGCGGTCCCGTCGTTCGAGGCCTTCTTCGGGCAGACCCCGCCGGCGGTGGATGTCCGGGCGAAGGCCCTGGCGGTGCTGGGAGAGGCCGGATGATCGTTCTGGGACTGACCGGCTCGATAGGCATGGGCAAGTCGACTACGGCGGCGATGTTCGCCGAGGCGGGCGCCCTGACCTGGAACGCCGACGAGGCGGTGCACCGGCTCTATGCCGAGGGCGGCGAGGCGGTCGCGCCGATCGGCGAGGCCTTCCCCGGCGTGGTCGTGGACGGCGCCGTCGACCGGACCCGGCTGGCCGAGGCGCTTGGGCGGGACGATCAGGCCTTCCGACAGCTGGAGGCCATCGTCCATCCGCTGGTGCTGAAGGGCCGGCTGGAGGATCTGGCGGAGGCCGAGGCCCGGGGCGTGAAGCTGGCCGTACTGGACATCCCCCTGTTGTTCGAGACCGGCGGTGAGGTGGCTGTGGACGCGGTGGTGGTGGTCACGGCCGACAGGGAGGTGCAGGCGCGGCGCGTACTGGCCCGGCCCGGCATGACCCGGGAGCGGTTCGAGGCCATCCTCGCCCGGCAGGTTCCGGACGCCGAGAAGCGCCGCCGCGCGGACTTCGTCGTCGATACTGATCGGGGTCTGGAGGCGGCGCGGGACCAGGTCGTCGAAATCGTGGGGACAGTCCTGTCGCCGGACTGGACGGCGCCCCGGCGTGGTCTTTCGCACCGCCCCGAATGACCCCATTAAGGGGCCATGTCCCGCGAGATCGTCCTTGATACCGAAACCACCGGCTTCGACCCGAAGACCGGTGATCGTCTGATCGAGGTCGGCTGTATCGAGATCATGGATCTGCTGCCGACGGGGCGGACCTACCATACCTACGTGAACCCCGAACGACTGATCCCGCCGGACGCGATCCGGGTGCACGGCATCACCGACGACAAGGTCAAGGACGCCCCGAAATTCCACGAGGTGGTCGGCGACCTGATGGCCTTCATCGGCGATGCGCCGGTGATCGCCCACAATGCCCAGTTCGACCGCAACTTCATCGACGCCGAATGCACCCGCTGCAGCCATCCGCTGCTGGAAGAGGCGCGCTGGATCGACAGCCTGCAGCTGGCCCAGAAGAAGTTTCCGGGCATGGCCAACTCGCTGGACGCGCTGTGCAAGCGCTTCAAGATCAGCCTGTCGGACCGGACCTATCACGGCGCCCTGATCGACGCCCGGCTGCTGGCCGAGGTCTATCTGGAGCTGCGCGGCGGCAAGGAGCGGCGGCTGGATCTGGCCACGACCCGCGTTGCCTCGACCGTGGTGGCGGCGGTGTCCGGCGGCTATGGCGCGCGGCCCCGTCCGCTGGCCGACCGCTCGACCGAGGATGAGCGCGCAGCCCATGCGGCTTTCCTGCTGAAGACGCTGAAGGACCGCTCTCTGTGGGAAGGGTATGGCCTGAAGCTGGAAACAGAAGAGGCGCCCGTCGTCTGACGGACGCCTCTTCGTTTTCGTGCCTTGCTGCTTGAGGGCCTGTCGGCGACCTCTACAGCCGAAGTCTGCTTACGCCTGGCCGGTGTCAGCCGGGCCGCGGGCGATCTGCTGCTGGCGGGCGACGTAGATGGCGGCGAAGTCGATCGGGTCGAGCATGAACGGCGGGTAGAAGCCGCCGTCCGAGGTGGCGCGGGCCACGATCTCGCGGGCGAACGGGAACATGTAGCGCGGGCACTCGATGAGCAGCAGCGGCTCGATGTCCTGCTCCTGCACGCCCTGCAGGGCGAACAGGCCGCCATAGACCAGCTCGACGTTGAAGACGGTCATGGCCTCGGTGGTGGCCTTGATGGTCAGGCGCAGCTCGACCTCGAACAGGCCGTCCTGACGGCCCTGGGCGTTCATCTCGACGCCCATGTCGATCTGCGGGCGGCCGTCGACGCGCAGGCTGTCCGGCGCCTTCGGGTTCTCGAAGGACAGGTCCTTCACATACTGGGCGACGATGCGGAAGCCCGGGCCCGCGGGGCCGGCGGAACCCTGGGCGCCGTTCTCGGCGTTGGTTTCGGCGGGAGGAGCGGCGTCGGTCATGAGCGGAGTACAGTCTGAAAAATCGGGTTCGGACGGCCCCCCATGGACGGTCCGGAAGGCGGGGCGACTACCACGCGGGGCCCCCTGCGGCAACGACGCTCGCCGAAGCGGGGGTCCCCTTCGCCTTGCGCGGCCCTATATCAGCCCGTAATCGTCATCACGCGCCGCGCGTTCGCGGTCGCGCCAGTCAGGGATGCCTCGTGCCGGTCCAGGTCCAGATCGTCATCTTCGCGGTGATCGCCGCCTTCGTGCTGTTCCAGCTCTACAACGTGCTGGGCAAGAAGGTGGGGCGGCAGCCCGAGGACAATCCCAAGCCCGTCCCCGCCGCTCCGGCGCCCGGCACGCCCGAAGCCGCTGCAGCCCAACGCGCCAATGTGCTGGATGCCGTGACCCTGGCTTCGATCGCCGGCCTGCGCGCCCGCGACCCGTCCTTCGACCCGAACCGGTTCCTCGAAGGCGCCCGTCAGGCTTACGAGACCATCGTCAGCGCCTATGCCCAGGGCGATCGCGAAACGCTGAAGCCCTTGCTGACCCCGACCGTCATGGCCTCGTTCGAGGCCGGCATCGCCGCCCGCGAGGCCCGGGGGGACACCGAGATCACCGAGTTCGTCCACGCTCCGCGTGCGGACCTCGAGGAGGCCACGGCCGTCGAGAACCGCGCCATCACCCGCGTCCGCTTTCTGGCCGAGCTGCGCAACCGCGTGAAGCCGGCGGGCGAGGGCGAGGAGGCGATCGAGGAGCGCCGCGTGGCCGAGATCTGGACCTTCGAGCGCCTGCTGGGCGCCGCCGATCCGAACTGGGTCCTGTCCCGCACCGAAGCCGCCACGGCCTGATCCGAACCGAGGGACGCGTAGTGTTGTCCGTCCGCTCTTCCGCCGCCCTCGTCGCCTTGACCGCCCTTCTGGCGGCCTGCGCGACCGCGCCGACTTCCGCCCCGACGCCGATTCCGACTCCTTCCCCAGCTCCCGCGCCAGCGCCCCGACCGGACGTCCCTGTGGTCGCGCCGCCTGCGCCGCCGCCGTCAGGCTCCGTCAGCCTGACGACGCTGGCGGGCTGGAACGACGAGGATCACCTCGCCGCCTTCAATGCCTTCGCCGACAGCTGCCGGATCGCACGGGATCGAGCGGCCGAGATCCAGTGCGGCGAGGCGCAGCACATCCGGCAGACCTCCAGGCCGGTGACGCCGTCGCTCGCGCGGGCCTTCCTCGAGAACGGCTTCGTCGCCGTGCCGGCGCGGACGGAAGACGGGCGGCCCGGCCTGCTGACCTCCTATTTCGCGCCCGAGTATCCGGCGCGACGCGTGCGCACCGCGGAGTTCGACGCTCCGGTTCTGGCGGCTCCTGCCGGCTGGCGTCGCGGGCAGACGCTGCCGCCGCGCGCCGAGATCGAGGCCAATCCGCCGACGCGCACCCTCGCCTGGATGCGGGCAGAGGACCTGTTCTTCATGCAGATCCAGGGCTCGGGCTATCTGACCTTCGAGGACGGAGCCAAGGCCCGGGCCGCCTATGCGGCGGACAACGGCCAGACCTTCGTCGGCATCGCCCGGCCGATGGCGCAGCAGGGCCTGCTGCCGCAGAACGGCACTTCGGGCGAGGCGATCCGGGGCTGGCTGGCCGCACATCGCGGGGCCGAGGCCCGGGCCGTGATGGCGCTGAACCCGCGCTACATCTTCTTCTCGATGGACGCCGATGACGGCGGCGATCCGTCCGGCGCGGCCGGCATTCCCCTGCCCGCCCGGCGCTCGATCGCGGTCGATCCGGGCCACTGGCGCTATGGCGATCTGGTCTGGATCAGCGCCGACGGCGGCAATCTGGCCGGAGCACGCGGCAGCTATCAGGGCGTGGTGGTCGCTCTGGACACGGGTTCCGCGATCCGCGGGCCTGTCCGCGCCGACCTCTACATGGGCCGGGGCGACGCCGCGGGCGAGGAAGCCGGCGCCGTCCGCCACCCCCTGCGGATGTGGCGGCTGGTTCCGGTCGCCCGCTAGGTTGTCAAAGACATCGGGGCGCCAGCTCAGATGTCGGCGAGCAGCTGCCGGATCAGCGGGCGGGTATGGGCCTCGACGGGGTCCTTGTCGGGCAGGCGACGGAACTCACCGGCGTCGAAGGCAAGGTAGACGCGCCACCAGAGCGGCTCCTCGCCATCGGCGGGGAGAGATCGCTTCGGAGGCCGGTTCAGATGCGTGACCGAGCGGAGCCCGTGATACCGCATGTGGTCGGTCACCACGACCGCAGCGTAGAGCTCGTTGATCAGTGCGTCGGCGACCTCGAACGACAGGCGGTCGCCGTCGAAACCCCGGGAGATCCAGAGCGCGACGAGGTCGAGCGTCCTCGATGGCGGCAGGTCATGCCGGGCGTCCCAGAGGTTCAGGCGGTCGAGCCAGAGCAGATCATGGCGGTGATCGAGCCGCGCCAGATCCTCCAGGTCCCTGGCTAGCTCTTCCGGTATGAGGCTCACCGCCGCCGCAGTCCCCCCAGCACACCGCGCAGCAGCTCCCGGGTCAGGGTGGAGCCGGCGGTGCGCAGGACGGATTTGGTCATGGCCTCCACCGGTGACTCGCGGGTCGACCGACGGGCCGGGGCGCGGGCGCGGGCGGCTTCGCGTTCGGCCTGGGCCTCGGCTCTGGCCTGGGCCTTCGCCTGGGCTGCGGCGGCCTTCTCGGCCTCCTTTGCAGCGGCGGCGTCCGCCTTGGCCTTCGCCTCGGCGAGTTTGGCGTCGGCGGCGGCCTGGTCGGCCTCGCCGCGACGGGCGGCGAGGATCTCCTCGGCGGATTCGCGGTCGACGACGGTGTCGTAGACGCCGCGGACCGGGCTGGCGCCCATGATCTGGGCGCGCTCGGCGTCGGTCGCCGGACCCAGACGGCTGTCCGGCGGACGGATGGCGGTGCGGGCGACCACCGTCGGGGCGCCCTTGTCGTCCAGGGTCGAGACCAGGGCCTCGCCTACGCCCAGCGCCTGGATGGCGTCGGCGGTGTCGAAGGCCGGATTGGCGCGGAAGCTTTCGGACGCGGCCTTCAGCCCCTTCTGTTCGGAGGGGGTATAGGCGCGCAGCGCATGCTGGATGCGGTTGCCCAGCTGGGCCAGCACGCTGTCGGGAATATCGGCGGGGTTCTGGGTGACGAAATAGACGCCCACGCCCTTGGAGCGGATCAGCCGCACGACCTGCTCGACCTTCTCGCGCAGGGCGGCCGGCGTGTCGTTGAACAGCAGGTGGGCCTCGTCGAAGAAGAAGACCAGACGGGGTTTGTCCGGATCGCCAACCTCGGGGAGTTGTTCGAACAGTTCGGACAGCAGCCACAACAGGAAGGCCGCGTACAGACGCGGGCTGTTCATGAGCCGGGTGGCGTCCAGCACATTGACCTGGCCCCGGCCGTCGAGGCCGGTTCGCATCATGTCTTCCAGCCGCAGGGCTGGTTCGCCGAAGAAGCCCGCCCCGCCCTGCTGCTCCAGCTGGAGGATAGAGCGCTGGATGGCGGCGATGGAGGTTGGCGCGACATTGCCGACCTCACGACCGATGCGGTCGGCGTTCTCGCCGACATAGACCAGCATCGAGCGCAGATCGTCGAGGTCCAGAAGCAGCAGGCCTTCCTTGTCGGCGACGTGGAAGACCACAGACAGCACGCCCTCCTGAACCTCGTTGAGGTTCAGCATCCGGGCCAGCAGGATCGGGCCGATTTCGCTGACGGTGGTGCGGATCGGGTGTCCCTTCTGGCCGTACAGGTCCCAGAACACCGCCGGCGCGGGCTTCGGGTTCAGGGTCAGCCCCATGGACCCGGCGCGGGCGAGCAGCTTTTCGTTCGGCGAGCCGGCCATGGCGATGCCCGACAGGTCGCCCTTCACGTCGGCGCAGAAGACCGGGACACCGGCGTCGGAGAACCCCTGGGCCATGATCTGCAGGGTGACGGTCTTCCCGGTGCCGGTGGCCCCGGCGACCACGCCGTGGCGGTTGGCGCGCTTGAACAGCAAGGTCTGGGCGGCGGCGTCTGCGTCCAGCGACTGGCCGAGGAAGAGGCCGGGGGAGGCTTCGGTCATGGGAACTCCGTGAGGGGATCGACGCTCATGCTCTACCCGCCGGCTTTACGGTTCAAGTGTGAAGGCGGCGCGATTGACGGGACCCTCGGCGAGCTTGACCATATGCCCATGAAGCCGCCGATCCAGATCCCGACCTCCAGCGTCGCCCGCAACGCCATGGTAGCCATAGCCGTCGTCGCGGTCGGCGCGGCCGTTTACTGGCTGGCGGACATCCTCACGCCGCTGGCCATGGCCATCTTCCTGCTGATCATGACCGACGGCGTGAAGCGCACGATCGAGACGCGCACGAACATGCCGGACCACATGGCGGGCATCGCCGCCCTGCTGGTGGTTGTGCTGGGCTTCATCGCCTCGATCGCCTTCATCGTGAACGGGGCCTACGGCTTCTTCAGCGACGCCTCGGGCGTGTCGACGCGGATCGGCCCGCGCATTGACCAGATCCTGTCCGACGCCTCGCGGCTGGTTGGCGTGACCACCCCGCCCACCACCACCGATCTGATCGCCCAGATCGACGTGCGCGGCTACCTGATGCAGGTGGCCGGCCAGGCGCAGGGCGTGGTGACCGGCGCCATCTTCGTGATGATCTATCTCGGCTTCCTGCTGGCCTCGCAGAACGGCTTCCGGCGCAAGCTGGTCAACATGTTCCCCGACCGGGCCGCTCGCGGCGAGGCGATGGAGGTGTTCCAGCGAGTCCGCGGCGGGGTCGAGGGCTATCTGTGGGTCCAGACCGTGACCGGGGTGATGATCTGCGCGGCCGCCTGGATCCTGATGCGGGCCGTGGGTTTGCAGAACGCCGAGTTCTGGACCTTCGTCATCTTCATCGTCGGTTTCATTCCGGTGCTGGGCGGTGCGGTCGCGGGCCTGGCTCCGCCCCTGTTCGCCCTGGTGCAGTTCGAGAGCTACTGGCCGGCGCTGATCCTGCTGGGCGGCTTGCAGGCGATCCTCTTCATCAGCGGCAACTTCATCCAGCCGCGCATGCAGGGCGACAACCAGAATATCGATCCGGTGGTGGTGCTGCTGGCCCTCGCCTTCTGGGGCAAGGTCTGGGGCGTGGTCGGCATGTTCCTGTCGACGCCGCTGGCGGTCATGGCTATGGCCATCCTGGCCGAGTTCAGGGGCTCCCGCTGGATGGCCATCCTCCTGTCCGGAGACGGCGAGCCCTATGCCGAGGATGACCCCGCCAAGCCTGCCCGCAAGGCGGCGAAATCCCCGCCCAAGCGTAGCCGCGTCAACCCGCCGCAGACAAAGGAGGATTGAGGGCGTGTTCTGCCCTTGATTGGCCACAACCGGCGCCTATCTCCCCCTCGTCGCCACGGCCCTCCCCTCCCCCAAGCCGTGGCGTTAGAGTTCGGCGCCACCCCTCCCCCTCCTGGGCGCCGCACTTCAGCAGGCCGCCGGACGCGAGTCCGGCGGCTTTGTTGTTTCCGGACATTCCTCTTCGTTGCCAAGGCATTGCGTCTTTGGCGCCACAATCATGACATCCGGTGAAATCCGTCGGGAACGCCTGCGCGTACCAAGTCTTTGAGCGCAGCAACTGACATCGGATCCCCCACCATGATGAAGATCGTTCCCGCCGCCTCTCTGGCCCTGCTGATGGCCGGCGTCGCCGCTCCCGCCCTCGCCCAGTCCTCGCCCGACTGGTCCGGTCCCTACATCGGCATCTACGGCGGTGTCATCGACAGCAACGAGGAGGCCGGTGAACGGCTGATCTTCGACCGCGATTTCGATGGCGCCTTCGACGACACCGTCGTCACCACGACCGGCGCTGACGCCTTCAGCCCCGGCTCCTGTGACGGTGCCGCCAACAATCAACTGGCCGCCGGCGGCTGCAACAAGGATGACCGCGGTCCCGAGGGCGGCGTTCGCCTCGGCTACGACTTCCAGTTCGGCGGCCTGGTCGCCGGCGTTGTCGGCGAGTGGAGTGCGGTCAATCTGAACGATACCGTGACCTCGTTCAGCACCACTCCGGCCAACTACGTCTTCGGCCGCGAGGTCGACAGCATCGCCGCCATCCGCGCCCGGATGGGCGTGGCTGCGGGATCGGGCCTCTACTATGTGACCGCCGGCGCGGCCCAGGCGGATGTGACCAACACCTTCCGCACGACCAACGGCGCCAACAGCTTCACCGTGACGCAGAACGAGGACAAGGCGGACGGCTTCCAGCTGGGCGCCGGCGTGGAATGGCGTCTGGCTCCGGGCCTCTCGCTGACCGGCGAGTACATGTACACCGACCTGCAGGCCGACGATTACATCATCCGGGTCGGCAACACCGGCGCGACCCCGGCCACCAACCCGTTCATCCTGCCGCCGAACACGGCCGGCACGGACATGACCCGCAGCAACGGGAATATGGAGATGCACGCCCTGCGCATCGGCATGAACCTGCGCTTCTGACAGCTATCGCTGACTGATCAGTGATAACCGACGCCGGTTCCCCCATGGGAACCGGCGTTGTGCTTTTGGGGGTTTCCGCAACGCTCCGGCTGGCCTAGTCACGGGCCGTTACAGGGCGCCTTGCTCCCATGGCAAAGGCGCCTAGTCTGAAACCCCTCCAGCGGTCCATCAGCGACCGCGTCGACAAGAGACCTGTCCATGTCCGGCGATAAAGCCAATCCGCTCCCTCAGGTGATCACCCTGGAGGCGCTGGAAGGCAGCTTCGCAGCCGCAATCGGCAAGCCGCCCGGCACGGCGGAAGGGGCGTTCGTCGCCCAGGTCTTTGAGGACTACGCCGCGGACGAGACGCCCGAGCTGGGCGCCGCCGAACTGGGCGCCCTGCTGGCTTCGGCCTGGGCGTCCGCCGGTGAGAACGAGCGCGGCGGGCCGGCGCGGATCAGCGTCAGCCCCGTGACCGGCGCGACTGGCTATGACGTCGTGACCCTGGTCCAGGACGACCGACCCTTCCTGGTCGACAGTGTGATGGGCGAGCTGGCCGAGGCCGGCGTGACCGTCCGCGCGATGTTCCACCCGATCGTCGATGCCGGCGAGGGGCGGACATCGATAATCATCGTGGTGCTGGACGCCCTGCCGCAGGAGCGCCGCGACGCCCTCGGCGAGGCCCTGGCGGCGACCCTGGCCGACGTGCGCTCGGCGGTGACCGACCACGCGGCGATGAAGGCGCTGATCGACAGGTCGATTGCGGACCTCGAGCAGTCCACTGGCGACGCCGACCCGGAGGTGCGGGCCGAGAACCTGGCCTTCCTGCGCTGGCTGGCGTCGGATCACTTCGTCTTCCTGGGCGCCCGCGACTACGAGTATCCGCGCACGAAGGACGGCGACTACGAGGCCGAGGCCCCTCTGTCGCAGTCGGGCGAGGGGCTGGGCGTGCTGGTCGATCCGGAGCGGGCCGTGCTGCGCCGCGCCAGCGAGCCGGCCGTGCTGACCCGCCAGATGAAGCGCCAGCTGGACCTCAGCGAGCCGGTGACGGTGGCCAAGGCCAACATCCGCTCGCGCGTCCATCGCCGGGCCTACATGGACTATGTCGGCGTCAAGCGCTTCGGCCCGGACGGCCGCGCGGCGGGCGAGACCCGGTTCGTCGGCCTGTTCACCGCCGAGGCCTATGACAAGGCCGCGCACGAGGTTCCGCTGATCCGCCGCAAGGTGAAGAACGCGCTGGAGCGGGCCGGCAAGGTCGAGGGCACGCACAGCTACAAGCGCCTGAAGAACATCCTCGAGAACTATCCGCGCGACGAGCTCTTCCAGATCGGCGAGGACGAACTGCTGCAGATCGCCTTGGGCATCCTGCACCTGAACGACCGCCCGCGGATCAAGATCTTCACCCGCAAGGACCCGTTCGACCGGTTCGTCTCGGTGCTGGCCTTCATCCCGCGCGAGCGGTTCGAGGCCTCCGTGCGCGAGCGGATCGGAGCGATCCTGGCCCGCGCCTGGGGCGGCCGCCTGTCGGCCTGGTATCCGCAGCTGTCGGACCAGCCGTTGGTGCGGATCCACTACATCATCGGCGTGGAGCCGGGTAATCATCCGTGCCCGGACAATGCCGCGCTGGAGGCCGAGGTCGCCGAAGCCGGCCGCAGCTGGATCGACCGCTTCGAGAGCGCCCTGCGCGCCGCCGACGTCGACGATGTCGCCGTCGGCCCGATGAGCGCCCGCTGGGCCGACGCCTTCGGCGCCGGTTATCGCGACCGCTACGACGCCGCCGAGAGCGTGCGCGACCTGATGGCCGCCGACCGCCTGAACGCCTCGGGCGAGAACGACGGCGGCGAGCCGGTCCAGGTGCGTGCGTTCCGGTCAGAACGCGACGGCCCGCTGAACTTCCGCTTCAAGCTGTACCGCCGCGGCGCGGCCGTGCCGCTGTCGGACGTGCTGCCGATCCTGGCGGACATGGGCCTGAAGACGCTGGAGGAGTGGGGTCACTCGCTCAAGCCTGTCGGGGCGGATGAGATCCATGTCCACGAGTTCCTGCTGGAGGACCCGCGCGGCGGCGACCTGAGCTTCGATGCCGTGCGTGATCCGTTCGAGGCAGCCTTCGAAGCGGTCTGGACCGGCCGGACCGAGAGCGATGGCTTCAACCGTCTGGTCATCGAACTGGGCGTCGAGTGGCGCGAGGCGGCCCTGATCCGGACGCTGGCCCGCTATCGCCAGCAGACGGGCCTCGACCCGTCGCAGGCGGTGCAGGAAGAGGCGCTGCGTGACTATCCGACTGTGGCCCGGGCGATCCTGGCCCTGTTCGCCGCCAGGTTCGATCCGGCCCAGGCCGGTGATGCGGCGGCGCGCGAGGCGGCGGTGACCGATCTGGTCACGCACATCAACGACCTGCTGCAGGACGTGAAGAGCCTCGACCACGACAAGGCGCTGCGCCGCATCGCCCTGCTGGTGCAGGCGATCAAGCGGACCAACTACTATCAGCGCGTCGACGGCGAGCCGAAGGCGCACATCTCGATCAAGATCGCCTCGCGCGAACTGGCCGATCTGCCCCTGCCCAAGCCGTTCCGCGAGATCTTCGTCTGGGCGCCGCACATCGAGGGCGTGCACCTGCGCTTCGGCCCGGTCGCCCGCGGCGGCCTGCGCTGGTCGGACCGCCGCGACGACTTCCGCACCGAGGTTCTGGGTCTGGTGAAGGCCCAGCAGGTCAAGAACGCCGTCATCGTGCCGGTCGGGTCGAAAGGCGGCTTCTATCCGAAGATGCTGGCCGGCATCGTCCGCGCCGGCGGCGACCGGGACGCGCAGCAGGCCGAAGCGATCCGCGCCTACAGGACCTTCCTGTCGGGCCTGCTGGACATCACGGACAACATCAACGCGGACGGCGGTGTGGTTCCGCCGCAGAACGTGGTCCGCTGGGAGGGCGACGACCCCTATCTGGTCGTGGCCGCCGACAAGGGCACGGCGACCTTCTCGGACATCGCCAACGGCGTGTCGGCCTCCTACGGCTTCTGGCTGGACGACGCCTTCGCGTCGGGCGGTTCGGTCGGCTACGACCACAAGGTCATGGGCATCACCGCCCGCGGCGCCTGGGAGGCCGTGAAGCGGCACTTCCGCGAGGAGGGCAAGGACATCCAGTCCGAGCCCTTCACCGTGGCCGGGGTGGGCGACATGTCGGGCGATGTGTTCGGAAACGGCATGTTGCTGTCGAAGGCCATCAGGCTGGTGGCCGCGTTCGACCACCGCGACATCTTCATCGATCCGAACCCGGACCCCGCCTCCTCGTGGGTCGAGCGGGACCGGATGTTCAAAATGCCGCGCTCGTCCTGGCAGGACTACGACAAGTCGAAGATCTCCCAGGGCGGCGGCATCTTCCCGCGCTCGGCCAAGTCGATCGAGCTGAGCCCCGAGATCAAGACGGCCCTGGACATCCAGGAGGACGTCGTCGATCCGGCGACCCTGATGAAGGCGATCCTGCAGGCGCCGGTCGAGCTGCTCTATTTCGGCGGCATCGGCACCTATGTGAAGGCGCCGAACGAGACGGACGCCCAGGTCGGCGACAAGGCCAATGACGCCATCCGCGTCGACGGCGCCGAAGTTCGCGCGAAGGTCATCGGCGAGGGCGCCAATCTGGGTCTGACCCAGGCGGGCCGTATCGCCTTCGCCCGCAGCGGAGGCCGGATCAACACCGACGCCATCGACAACTCGGCCGGCGTGGACTCCTCGGACCATGAGGTGAACATCAAGATCCTGACCGGCGCGGCCATTGGCTCGGGGGCGCTGAAATCGGAGGACCGCAACGCCCTGCTGGCCTCGATGACCGACGAAGTCGGGCTGAAGGTGCTGGTGCACAACTACGACCAGACCCTGGCCCTGAGCCTGCAACAGGCCGAGGGCGCCGCGGCGCTCGACGCCCAGCAGCGGTTCATGCAGTGGCTGGGCGGCAAGGGGAAACTGGACCGCAAGGTCGAGGGTCTGCCGGACGATCTGAAGCTGGCCGAGATGAAGGCGTCGCAGACGCCGCTGACCCGGCCGGAGCTGGCGGTTCTGACCGCCTATTCCAAGCTGGAGCTGTTCGACGAGATCGTCGGTTCGGCCGCGCCGGACGACGCCTTCTTCAAACAGACCCTCGTCCGCTACTTCCCGGCGCCGCTGGCGAAGTTCGAGGCCGACATGCAGCGCCACCGCCTGCGTCGCGAGATCATCTCGACCATCCTGTCGAACGAGATCGTGAACATGTGCGGCGCGACCTTCCCGGAACGCCTGCGCCACTCGGCCCAGTGCGACACCGGGGCCATGGTCATAGCCTTCGAGGCGGCGCGTCAGGTCTTCCGTCTTGACGAGGCCTGGGACGCGGTTTCGGCGCTTGACCTGAAGATCCCGGCTGAGGCGCAGACCGCCCTCTACACCGAGATCGCCACCGTCCTGCGTCGTCAGACCTTCTGGCTGGCGCGCCGCGCCATGCAGACGGGCGCGACGGTCGACAGCCTGATCGCGGCCTATCGCCCGGCCGCCGACGCCCTGCGTTCGGCCGGGGCCTCGGTGCTATCGCAGTTCGAGCAGGGCCGTTTCGAGGCCCGCATCCAGGCCTTCACGGCTCTGGGCGCCTCGGATGAGATGGCCCGCGACTTCGCCATGCTGCGTCCGCTGGTCGCCACGGCGGACATCGGCGATCTGGCCCGCGAGGCCGGCTGGCCGGAACCGGCGATGGCCATGCTGTACCATCAGGTCGGCGCGGCCTTCGACTTCGACCGCCTGCGCGCGGCCGCCGGCAACGTGCCGTCGGCGGATCACTTCGACCGTCTGGCCGTCCGTCGCCTGATCCAGGACCTGATGGCCGAGCAGATGACCCTGACCCGAGCGGTGGCCAAGGCGTCCAACGTCTCGGTCGGCGCCAGCGAGGAAACGGCCGAGAAGGCCGTCGACGCCTGGATCGGCTCGCGTCTGGCCACGGTCGAGGGCGTCCGCGCCTCGGTGGATGAGATTGAGTCCTCGGGCTCGGGCTGGACGTTCGCCAAGCTGACGATCGCGAACAGCGCCATTCGCGAGATTGCTTCGTCGGCGACCTGAGCGCGGCAAGTGGTTGGTGATGAGTGGTTAGTGGTTGTCCGCGCTGCGGCGCGGTCGGTGATTGGTCGCTCCAAGGGGGCAGCACCAACCACTCATCACTGACCACTAACCACTGCGCTGCACCGCCGTATGCGTTCAGCCTCGTCATCTGCTAGCGTGTCCGGCTGAGGGAGAGGCTGAATGCCGCGCAAGTTTCTGGTCGTCGTCGACGACAGCCCCGAATTCGAGGGCGCGCTCCGCTATGCCGCCCGGCGCGCCCGCTCGACGGGCGGACGGGTTGTCATGCTGCAGGTGATCCCCCCGGCGGCGTCCGACGCCCACTGGGCCGGCGTGCGCGACGAGATCGAGCGTCAGACCCGCGCCGAGGCCGAGGCGTCGCTGAACAAGTGGGCGGGCGAGGCGGCGGAACGCTCGGGCGCCACCCCCATGCTGCTGATCGAACGCGGCGAAGCCCAGGCCTGCATCCGCAAGGTCGTCGGCGAGGATCCCGAGATCAAGATTCTGGTGCTGGCCGCCGGCGAAGGCAGCCGCGGTCCGGGACCTCTTGTCTCGGCCATCGTCAAACAGGGCGCGGCCTTCACCGGTCGCAAGCTTCCGGTGACGATCGTCCCGGGCGAGCTGACCGAGAAGGACATCGAGGATCTGGCTTAGCCTCACCTCTCCATCGCCCCTTCAAGGCGATGGAGAGGACAGACCGCGAAGCGGTCAGGTGAGGGCGACGGCGGAGGATGTCATCGGAGCTCGGACCGCCACGGCCGGCGTCGCCCTCTCCTGATCGCCGCTGCGCGTCGATCTGTCCTCTCCATTCCTGAGGGAATGGAGAAGTGAGTTGGCGCACCCCTCCCTTGAACCTCGGCCCCATCAGGCGCACTTACCGGCCATGTTCATCCAGACCGAACCGACGCCGAACCCGAACGTCCTGAAGTTCCTGCCGGGACGGGACGTGGCGAACGATCCGCGCGATTTCGTCAATGTGGACGAGGCGACCGCCTCGCCGCTGGCCGAGTCCCTGTTCGAGCTGGAAGGCGTGACCAGCGTCTTCTTCGGCTACGACTATGTCTCCGTGACCCGCGACGCGCAGGGGCCGGAGTGGACAACGATGAAGGCGCCGATCCTGGCGGCGATCATGGATCATTTCGTCTCGGGCGCGCCCCTGCTGCGCGAGGGCGGCGGCGACAGCCACGCCGGCGGCGAGGGCGAGGACAGCGAGATCGTGGCCGAGATCAAGGGGCTGCTGGACAACCGCATCCGCCCGGCGGTGGCGCAGGACGGAGGCGACATCCTGTTCGACTCCTTCGACGAGGAGACCGGGGTGCTGTCGCTGCGCCTGCGCGGCGCCTGTTCGGGCTGTCCGTCGTCTTCGGCGACGCTGAAGTCCGGCGTCGAGCAGATGATGAAACACTATGTGCCCGAAGTGACCCGCGTCGAGCAGGTCCTCTGATCCGATGAAGGTGCTGGTCGTCGATACCGCCCTGGGCCTGTGCACGGCCGGGGTGTTCGAGGTCGATGGCGAAGTCGTGCGGCCGCTGGGCCTGCGCTCGGAGGCTATGACCAAGGGCCATTCCGAACGGCTGGCCGGACTGGCCCGCGATGCGGCGAAGGATGCGGGCGGTTTCGAGGGCGTCGACCGGATCGGCGTAACCGTAGGGCCGGGCTCGTTCACCGGTCTGCGCGTCGGCATGGCCTTCGCGCTCGGTCTCGGCGCCGCTCTCGGCAGGCCGGTGGTCGGGCTGTCGACGCTCGACGCCTTGGCCGGGGCGTCGGACGCCCCGGATCGTGCGGCCCTGATCGATGCCCGGCGGGGGCAGGTCTATGCCCGGTTCTGGAAGGGCGGCGAGGCGCAGGGGGCGGCCGAGGCCCTGTCGATCGAGGAGGCGCAAGGCCGCGTGGCCGAACTGATCGCGCCGGCGCTGATCGGCTCGGGCTCGGGTCTGGTTCTGGAAAGCGCGCCCGGCGCGACCGTGGTGGAGGCCGTGGGCGCTCGGCCGGAGGATCTGGCGCGCCTGACTGCGGCGCTTGATCCGGAGGCGAACCCGCCAAAGCCCTTGTATCTGCGCGCGCCTGACGCGACGCCGCCGACCCGCCTGCCTGGTCAGCCTCGAGCGGCGGTTCCGGCGTGAGCGATCAGGCGGAGCGGCTGGCGGCGCTGCACGCCACGGCTTTCGACGCGCCATGGGACGCCGCCGCCTTCGACGATCTGCTGGCCGGGCCGGGGGTGTTCGTTGTCGAGAGTGCGGACGGCTTCATCCTGATGCGAGCCGTCGCTGACGAGGCCGAGATCCTGACCCTGGCCGTGCGTCCGGAAGCGCGTGGGCGAGGGGAGGGCGGTCGCCTGACGGCCGGGGGCGTCGCCGGCGCGGCGGCGCGCGGAGCGGAGCGCGTCTTCCTCGAGGTGGCCGATGACAATGTGTCGGCGCTTGCGGTCTATCGCCGGGGTGGCTTCGCCGAGGTGGGCCGCAGGCCGCGCTACTATGCCCGTCCGGACGGGTCACGGCGCGATGCAATTCTTCTGGCGCGAGCGGCGCCATAACGGCTTCCCCAAACGGGCGAGCCCCCCTATTCTCGGCCGCCATGGACCGGATCGAGAAACTCTGCGCCGAGCGCGGCATGCGCATGACCGAACAGCGTCGCGTAATCGCGCGCGTGCTGTCGGCCGCCGAAGATCACCCGGATGTGGAGGAGCTGTACCGCCGCGCCTCCGCCATCGATCCGCACATCTCGATCGCCACCGTCTATCGGACCGTGCGCCTGTTCGAGGAAGCTGGCGTCGTCGAGAAGCATGATTTCGGCGATGGCCGCAGCCGCTACGAAGAGGCCGGCGACGATCACCACGATCACCTGATCGATACCCGGACGGGTGAGGTCATCGAGTTCTTCGATGCCGAGATCGAGCGCCTGAAGACCGAGATCGCCAAGCGTCTGGGCTTCGAGCTGGTCGGCCACAAGCTGGAGCTCTACGGCAAAGCCATCCCCGGCGCCTCGCCCGAGGACCGTGAGGGTCTGGTCTACAAGCGCCACGCCCACGCTCCGGAATCGGCCGAGAGCTGATCCGCGCCGCGGAGTGGCGGAAACGCCGGCCGCACTCTAAAATCAGCAGATGACCGAGACCCTTGTCCCGCCGAAGGGCGAGCAGGCGACCAAGCGCCTGTTCATCAAGACCTACGGCTGCCAGATGAACGTGTACGACTCCGAGCGCATGGCCGATGTCCTGCGCCCGCTGGGTTATGCCGCCACGGACACCGTGGAGGACGCCGACTTCGTTATCCTGAACACCTGCCACATTCGCGAGAAGGCTGCCGAGAAGGTCTATTCCGAGCTCGGCAAGATGCGCGAGCTGAAGGACGCGAAGAACGGGGCCATGACCATCGCCGTGGCCGGCTGCGTCGCCCAGGCCGAGGGCGAGGAGATCATGAAGCGCCAGCCGGCGGTGGATCTGGTCGTCGGCCCGCAGGCCTATCACCAGTTGCCTGAGCTGCTGACGCGCACGGCGCGGGCGCGGGGTGAGCGGATCGGCGCCGATTTCGCACCGGATGAGAAGTTTGACGCCCTGCCCGCCGCGCGTGGCGTGGACGGCTTCACCGCCTTCCTGACCGTGCAGGAGGGCTGCGACAAGTTCTGCACCTTCTGCGTGGTGCCCTATACCCGCGGGGCCGAGTGGTCGCGGCCGGTGGCTGCGATCCTGGCCGAGGCGCGGGAGCTGGCGGCCAAGGGCGTGCGTGAAGTCACGTTACTGGGCCAGAACGTTAACGCCTATGACGGCAAAGGGCCGGACGGGAAGCCATCGACCCTGGCGCGGCTGGCCTATGCCCTGGCCGACATCCCCGGCCTGGACCGCATCCGCTATACGACCAGCCATCCGAACGACATGTCGGACGACCTGATCCAGGCGCACCGCGATCTGGACGTGCTGATGCCCTGGCTGCATCTGCCGGTTCAGTCCGGTTCGGATCGCATCCTGCGACTGATGAATCGCAAGCACGGGCGGCAGAAGTATTTCGACCTGATCGACCGCATCCGCGAGGCGCGGCCGGACATGGCGATGTCGGGCGATTTCATCGTCGGCTTCCCCGGCGAGACCGAGAAGGATTTTGAGGACACGATGGATCTGGTCCGTCGCGTGACCTACGCCTCGGCCTTCTCCTTCATGTATTCGCCCCGCCCCGGCACGCCGGCGGCGACCATGGGCGCCCAGGTGCCTGACGCCGTGTCGCGCGAGCGGCTGCAGGCGCTTCAGGCCCTGCTGTTCGAGCAGCAGACGGCGTTCAACGCCTCGCGTGCGGGCATGACCATTCCGGTGCTGTTCGAGCGTCCGGGCAAGTTCGACGGCCACGTCACCGGTCGCTCGCCCTGGCTGCAGCCGGTCTATGTGGATGGCGTCGCGGATCAACTGATCGGCCAGATCGTTCCGGTGACGATCGAGAGCGGCGGGCTGAAATCCCTCAGCGGCCGACTTCTTCAGAAGGCGGCCTGATGGCGCGTGAGAGTGAGTTTCTGGCGCTGGGCGACGAGGCCCTGCGCGCGGTCATCGGCCCGAACAGCCGGCACATCGCCCTGATCGAGGACCGCTTCAAGGTGCTGGTCGAGACGCCGGGCGGCGGGGTGTCGATCAACGGTTCGGCGCGGGATCGGGCACAGGCCAAGCGGGTCATCGAGACCCTGGCTGACCGGGCCGAGGCCGGCGCCGAGATCACCGAGGCCGATGTGCGTACGGCCCTGGGCGCCGCCGTGGCCCAGCCGCGCGCGGGGCAGGGGAGTGTTGCGCCTGACGCCGTGGCCCTGCCGGTCGGCCGTCGCGGGGCCATTGCGCCCAAGACGGCGGCGCAGGCCCGGTATCTGGAGCTGCTGTCGCGCTGCGAACTGACCTTCGGCGTCGGTCCGGCGGGGACGGGCAAGACCTTTCTGGCGGCCGCCTATGGCGCCTCGCTGTTGCGGCGAGGGCAGGTGGACCGTCTGGTCATCACCCGGCCAGCGGTCGAGGCGGGGGAGAAGCTGGGCTTCCTGCCGGGCGATCTGAACGAGAAGGTCGACCCCTATCTGGCCCCGATCTGGGAGGCGCTGAACGATATTCTGGGTCCGGACGATGTCCGCCGCCGGCGTGACAAGGGCGAGATCGAGGCCGCGCCGATCGCCTTCATGCGGGGCCGGACGCTGGCCCATGCCTTCATCATCGTCGACGAGGCGCAGAACCTCACGAAACTGCAGATGAAGATGGTCCTTACCCGTCTGGGCGAGGGCGCGCGCATGGTGGTGACGGGCGACCCGTCGCAGATCGACCTGCTGAACGCCCGCGACAGCGGCCTGTCCCACGCCCTGAGCATTCTGGACGGCGTCGAGGGCGCCGGCGTGCTGAAGTTCGCGGCCCAGGACGTGGTGCGCCACGCCATGGTCGAGCGGATCGTTCGCGCGTACGACGCCGACGCGGCGCGGCAGAAGCCCGGCCCCGATCTGGAAGAGCGCGCGTGATTGACGTCGAACTCGAGGATCTGGAGTGGGCGACCAGCCTGCCGACCGCCGCGGCGGTGGTCGAACGCGCGGCGCAAGCAGCACTGGGCGCCGTCGAGGGCGATGTGGTCGTTCTGCTGACGGACGACACGACGATCCGCGATCTGAACGCCCGGTTCCGCGACAAGGACAAGCCGACCAACGTCCTGTCCTTCCCGGCGGCCGAAAGCGCCATGCCGCACCTGGGCGATCTGGTGCTGGCTCACGGCGTCTGCGTTGAGGAGGCGAGGACGCAGGGCAAGTCGCTGGCGGACCATCTGTCCCATCTTGTCGTGCACGGGGTCCTGCACCTGCTCGGCCGCGACCATGAAATCGACGAAGAGGCGGAGGAGATGGAGCAGGAGGAGCGATCCATCCTTGCCAGCCTCGGCATTGCGGACCCATACGAGATCCATGTTCACCCTCTCGGCGAAGCTTGATGACGGCAGCCTGCGTTCGCGGCTGATCCTGCGGTTCGGCCGCATCGCCCTGGCCTTGCTGGCGGGCGCCGGCGCGGCCCTGGCCCATCCCCCCTTCGGCATCCTGCCCGGCCTGCTCGGCTATGCGCTGTTGATGATCCTGACCGAGCGCTCGCGGACGACGCGAGGTGGCTTCTGGATGGGGTGGCTGGCGGGCTTCGCCTACTTCTTCATCAGCTGCTGGTGGGTGGCCGAGGCCTTCCTCGTCGATCCGGCGCAGGCGTGGATGGCGCCGTTCGCGGCCTCGCTGCTGCCGGCGGGCCTGGGCCTGTTCTGGGGCACGGCCATGGCGCTGTATCGCCGGTTCAGCCCCGAAGGCATGGTGCGGGTGCTGGTCTTCGCCGCCCTGTTCTGCCTGTTGGAGTGGCTGCGTGGAAACCTGCTGACCGGCTTCCCCTGGAATCCCGCAGGCGCCAGCTGGAAGGCTGGTTCGGCCGCGTCCCAGTTCGCCTCGGTCGCCGGCATCTATGGCCTGGGCTTCGTCACCGTGGCGGCGGCCGCGGCCTTTGGGCCCATGGTCGGCCGCGGCTCGATGAAGGCGAAGGGCGTGACGGCGGCGCTGGGCGTTCTGGCGGTCGGAGCGCTTGTGATCGGCGGAACCGTGAGGCTGTCACAGGCGCAGGTCGAGCTGACCCCCACCGTGGTGCGGATCGTTCAGGCCGACATCAAGCAGGAGTCCAAATGGTCTCCCGAGAGCTACCAGAGCATCGTCGATCGCTATGTGAGCCTGACGGCGCAGCCCGGCGCGGTGACGCCTGACATCGTCATCTGGCCCGAAGGCGCCCTGCCGGCCTCGGCGGGCGATGTCTTCAATTCACCGGACGCAGCGGCGATCTCGAACGCGCTGCAACCCCGGCAGAGCCTGCTGATCGGCCTGGGCCGTGGCGTGCCGGACCCCACGGTTCCCGAGGGGGCGCGCTACTTCAACAGCATGTTCGTGCTGACGGACGAGGGTGGGCCGGGTCTGCGCATCTCGACCATCTATGACAAATACCGGCTGGTGCCGTTCGGCGAATATATGCCGCTGGGTGACCTGATGGGGGCCATCGGCGTACGCAGCCTGACTCACATGCCGCTGGACTTCACGCCGGGCGAGCGGCCTGCGCCGATCGACATTCCGGGCGCGCCGCGGGTGCAGCCGCTGATCTGCTACGAGAGCCTGTATCCGGGCTTCACCGCGGGCTCGACCGGGCGGCCGGAGTGGATCGTCAACATCTCCAATGACGCCTGGTTCGGTCGGTCGTCCGGTCCGCGCCAGCACCTGAACCTCGCCAGCTATCGCGCGATCGAGACGGGCCTGCCGATCGTCCGCTCCACGCCGACCGGCGTCTCGGCCATGATCGATCCCTGGGGCCGTGTCATTGGCGACCAGCGGCTGGATCCGGGCGAAAGCGGCGTGATCGACGCGCGCCTGCCGCGGCCGGCGGCGGTGACCGTCTACGGCCGCGTCGGCGACCTCCTGTTCTGGCTGGCGATCGTCAGCGGCCTGGCTCTGGCCGTGCCTTGGGCGGGGATCGTCCGGAGGCGAATGACATTCTCTGCGTGACTCCCGTCAGGCGGGAAGTCCGCAGAACGAGTTCCATTGTCGCGAGAGGAAACGTCACAATGACGCAACCTCAGCGTTGCAATGGCGCAGTTTGGCCTGATTTTGGATGACATAGGCCGCCCGGAAGCGCATTCAGGCGAGCGCGGCAAAGATCGAAGGCAAGGTTGACGATGGCGAGAGGCAAGGGCGAAGACGGCCCCCATCCGGTAGATCGGCATGTGGGTCGTCGCGTATGCGAGAAACGTCTCGCCCTGGGGTATAATCAGAGCGATCTCGGTCGCGCCCTCGGCCTGACGTTCCAGCAGATCCAGAAGTACGAGAAGGGCGCCAACCGCATCTCGGCCTCCAAGCTGTGGGACATCGCCCGGTTCTTCAAGGTCGACATCGGCTACTTCTTCGAGGGCCTGACCGGGGCCCAGCTGGCCGGCTACAACGAGGGCGTCGCCGCCTTCGAGCACGACTTCCCGGCCACCCGCTACACCATCGAGATCAGCCGTCTGGCGCCCCAGCTGTCGACCCGTCAGCAGAAGCTGGCCCTGGAGCTGATCCGCGAGATGTCCGAGCGCGGCGAGGCCGACGAGGGCTGATCGCCCTCGCTCAGTTCTCCGATCTTTCCGGGTCCGGACGGCGGCGACCAAAGGTCGGCGCCCGCTCCTTCTGTTCCGCCCAGTAGGCCGCGCCGCTGTCCGGCTTGAACATCGTCTTGGGCACGCCCTCGCGCGACAGCACCGCGAAGGTGTTCGTCGAGGCCTGATAGAGCAGCACATCGCCGTTCGCGCGCTCGACGCGCTCCGTCCCCGCCGGCGGCGAGCCGGTGAAGGCGCGCACCTTGCGCAGATAGTCCTCAGGCGTGCGGGCGTCGAAATCGGCGCCGTTCCGCTCGAACAGACGCACCACCTTCTCGTCCACGCTCTCGCGGCGGTTGGCGGTCAGGACGGGCGCAGCCCCGCCCTTCTCGCGCGCGTCCTGCCTGTCGGGCGAGACATCGGCCCTCGTCGTCTCCACGGCGTCGCCGCCCGCCTCACGATCCCGCGTCTCCACCGCCGAACCGCCGTCACCACATGCGGCGAGCGCCAGCGCCATCAGGCCGGCTGTCGCCAGCGTCATCGGTTTGAACATTCCGCCCTCCCGTACACGCTCCAGCGGCGCGAAGTAATCACAGGTTGTTCGTTCCTGCAATGTTCGCGGAAGCGTCACTCGACGGACGGGGGGCGCATCGCTAGATCGGAAGGATGAGCACCGCTGCCCTGTCCGGACGGAAAATCCTGCTGATCGTGGGCGGCGGCATCGCGGCCTACAAGGCGCTGGAACTGGTGCGGCTGCTGAAGAAGTCGGGCGCCGAGGTCATGAGCGTGCTGACCGCCGCCGGAGCCGAGTTCGTCACCCCCATGTCGCTGGCGGCCCTGACCGGCCATCCTGTGCGGCAGGCGCTGTTCATGCCCGAGGACGAGACGTCCATGGGCCATATCGAGCTGTCGCGCTGGGCCGATCTGGTGGTCGTGGCGCCGGCGACGGCGGGGCTGATCGCCAAGGCCGCCAACGGCTTCGCCGACGATCTGGCGTCAACGACGCTTCTGGCCACCGACAAGCGGGTGCTGCTGGCCCCTGCGATGAATGTGCGGATGTGGCTGCATCCGGCGGTCCAGGCCAATGTCGAGCGGCTGAAGGGCTTTGACGGATTCCATGGCGTGGCGGTGGTCGGGCCGGATGAGGGCGAGATGGCCTGCGGCGAGTTCGGCCCGGGCCGGATGGCCGAGCCGGCCGCTATTCTGGATGCGATCTCCGGCTTGCTGGCCGGGCCGGACGGCCGCCCCCTGGCCGGGCGTTCGGCGGTGGTGACCGCCGGTCCGACCTTCGAACCCATCGACCCCGTGCGCGGCCTGACCAATCGATCCAGCGGAAAGCAGGGCTATGCGATCGCCGGGGCGCTGGCGGCTCTGGGCGCGAAAGTGACCCTGATCTCCGGCCCCGTGGCCCTGCCGGCTCCGGTGGGCGTCGATCGGGTGTGGGTCGAGACGGCGCGCGAGATGCAGGCGGCGGTGAAGGCCGCCTTCCCCGCCGACATCGCCGTCATGAGCTCCGCGGTCGCCGACTGGCGTGTGGACGGCGTGGCCTCAGGCAAGATCAAGAAGGCGCCGGGCGGGCCGCCGTCCCTGCCGCTGATCGAGAACCCGGACATCCTCGCCGACATCTCCAAGCCCGGGAAGGACCGACCGAAGCTGGTCGTCGGCTTCGCGGCCGAGACGAGCGACCTGGAAACCAACGCCCGGGCCAAGCTGTCGCGCAAGGGCTGCGACTGGATCGTCGGCAATGACGTCTCGGACGAGGTGTTCGGCGCTGACGGCAATGCGGTGACCCTGTTCACCCGTGACGGCGCCGACAGCTGGCCGCGTCAGTCCAAGGCCGAGGTGGCGCGCAAGCTGGCCGCCCGCATCGCCGAGCACTTCAAGGCCTGAGAGAAAGAGCCCGCCCATGACGACCGTCCGCGTCGAGCGCCTGCCGCATGCCGAAGGCCTGCCTCTGCCGGCCTACGAGACCACGGGCTCGGCGGGCATGGATCTGCGCGCCGCCGTACCGGAGGGCGAACCGCTGACGCTGGCGCCGGGCGCGCGGGCGCTGGTGAAGACCGGTCTCAAGATCGCACTGGAGCCGGGCTATGAGGCTCAGGTGCGTCCCCGCTCGGGTCTGGCGCTGAAGCACGGCATCACCTGCCTGAACTCGCCCGGCACCGTCGACAGCGACTATCGCGGCGAGGTGGGCGTGATCCTGATCAACCACGGCCAGGAGCCGTTCGTGATCCAGCGCGGCGAACGCATCGCCCAGATGGTCATCGCCCGGCACGAGCAGGCGACCGTCGTCGAGGTCGAGGCGCTGGACGAGACGGTGCGCGGCGCCGGCGGCTTCGGCTCGACGGGGCGCTAGGGAGCGATTCCGGATCAGCCGCGTTAACCCTGCTTCCCGGCCAAGCTCGGCCGTACTGAAGACAGAGGATGCGGCATGGATTCCCTCATCGACTCGATCATGACCTTCCTGTCGGCCCTGTTCGGGCTGGCGCAGGGCGGCTTCGACGGCGTGAACCAGGTCATGGGCCTGCTGATCGCGGTGATCGCAGCCCTGATGATGCCGGCGTGGAACCGGCTGTGGGCCACGGCGCTGGGCGCGGCCTTCGTGCACATCCTGATCGGGGTTCTGAGGCCCGTGCTGGACGGCGGGTCGCTGGCCCTGCCGCCCCTGCTGACGCTGGGCTTCTGGATGACGGTGCTGGCCCTGTTCCTGGGCTATGCGATCGTCATCGCCGTGTTCTTCTTCATCAAGTCGCTGTTCACGGGCGGCGGACACCGCCACCGCCACGCGCATTGATCAGGCCTGCCTGAATCCCAACACATCCTGCATGTCGTAGAGCCCCGGCTTGCGGCTACGGACCCAGGCGGCGGCCGCGACTGCGCCCTTGGCGAAGAGCGAGCGGTCAATGGCCGAGTGGCTGAGGGTCAGGACCTCGTCGTCAGAGGCGAACAGCACGGTGTGCTCGCCGATGATGCCGCCGGCGCGGGTCGAGGAGAAGCCGACCTTGCCGGTCTCGCGCGGGCCGGTGATGCCGTCCCACGGCGGCATCCGGATGTCCTCGAGATCCTCTGCGCGGCCGTTGGCGACGGCCTCTCCCAGCATCAGGGCGGTGCCTGACGGCGCATCCACCTTGCGGCGGTGATGGGCCTCGGAGATCTCGATATCCCAGTCGCGGGCGTCCAGCCGCTGGGCGGCGTGCTCGACCAGTCCGATCAGGATGTTGACGCCCAGCGAGAAATTTCCGCTGCGCACGATGGCGATCTTCTCGGCGGCCTTCAGGATTTCTGCGTCCTGCTCCTCGGTCAGCCCGGTGGAGCCGATGACGAGGGCCGGGCCGCCGCGGGCGGCGCAGGTCTGGGCCAGCTCGACCGAGGCCTCCGGGGTCGAGAAGTCGATGATCACGTCGCAGAGCGACAGGTCGGGGCTTTCGCCGCGATCGAAGCGGGCCGAGACGACGACGTCCTCGCGGGCGTCCAGAACGGTCGAGACGGCCCGGCCCATACGGCCCCGCGCCCCGGAAATACCGGCGTGGAAGATGGCGCTCAAATCGATCCCCTCGAAGAGTTCATCCGCACAATGGATGAATTCGCTAACTTGACCAGATTGCGGCGCGGCTACTGCGCGTTCTCCGAACCCAGAATGTCGGCCCAGAAGCGTTTGGCCTTGCCGGCGAAGGAGGCGTTCTTCGGCGTCTGGGTGTCGCCCAGCGAGGCGGCCAGCTCTTCCAGCAGCTCCTTCTGGCGGGGCGTCAGGTCGGTGGGGGTCTCGACGAACAGCTCCACCACCAGATCGCCGCGCTGGCGACCGTTCAGGTGGGGCATGCCCTTGCCCTTGATGCGGACGGTCTTGCCGGTCTGGGCTCCCGCGGGGACCGTCACCGGCGCCTTGCAGCGACCGTCGCAGGCCTCGGACACCAGACAGGGGGCGTCGATCTCGCCGCCCAGCGCCGCGGTGGTCATGGAGACCGGGACGGTGACCAGCAGATCGAGGTTGTCGCGCTCGAACAGCTCGTGCGGGGTCACCGACAGGAAGACGTAGAGGTCGCCGCGCGGACCGCCGCGCTGACCGGCGTCCCCCTCGCCCGACAGGCGGATGCGCGAGCCGTCGTCGACACCGGCGGGGACCTTCAGGTTCAGGACGCGGTTCTTGCGGACCTGACCGTGGCCCAGACAGCTGGTGCAGGTGTCGGCCTGGGACAGGCGGCTGCCCTGACCGCCGCAGTGCGGGCAGGTGCGCTCCATCTGGAAGAAGCCGTTGGCCTGACGGACGCGTCCGGCGCCATTGCAGGTCGAGCAGGTGGTCGGCTTGGCGCCCTTCTTCGCGCCGGAGCCCTCGCAGGTGTCGCAGGTCGCGGTGGTCGGGACGGAAATCTCGACGTCGGCGCCCTTGTAGGCCTGCTCCAGCGTGATCTCGAGGTCGTAGCGCAGGTCCGAGCCGCGACGCGGGCCAGACTGGCGTCCGCCGCCGCCACGCTGGGCGCCGAAGACGTCCCCGAAGGCGTCGCCGAAGACTTGGGAGAAGATGTCGTTGATGTCGTGGAAGCCCTGCCCCTGGCCGCCGCCGCCCATGCCGCCGTTGACGCCGGCGTGGCCGAAGCGGTCGTAGGCGGCGCGCTTCTGCTCGTCGGACAGGACGGTGTAGGCCTCGGAGATCTCCTTGAAGATCGCCATCGACTCTTCCGAGCCGCCGTTGCGGTCAGGATGGTGCTGCATCGCCAGCTTGCGATAGGCCGATTTCAGACCGGCGGCGTCGATCGTCCGTTCGACACCCAGAACCTCGTAATAGTCACGCGCCATCCGGCGTTCGTCCTCTTACTCTCGCCCTCGCTGCGGCCCTGTTCCCGGCGCCTGAAGCGAAGCGTTGACCGGGCTGACATGGGCGCCCGATCCAATGATGCAAGTTTCACAAAAAGGCCCCGCCCGTCGAAGGACAAGCGGGGCCATATCGTTTCCGCGTCAGGTGTGACTTACGCGTTCTTCTTGTCGTCCGAGTCCGAGACTTCCTCGAACTCCGCATCGACCACGCCGTCGTCAGCCGGTTGCTCGGCCGAAGCCTCCTCGCCGCCGGCGTTCTGGGCGGCGTACATGGCCTCACCCAGCTTCATCGAGGCCTGGGCCAGGGTGTTGGTCTTCTCGCGGATGGCTTCCGGATCCGAGCCGTCCTTGGCCGACTTCAGATCGTCCAGAGCGGTCTGGATGGCGGCCTTTTCGGTGTCGCCGATCTTGTCGCCGTGCTCGGACAGGGCCTTCTCGGTCGAGTGGATCAGGCTGTCGGCGCCGTTCTGGGCCTCGACCAGTTCCTTGCGGGCCTTGTCGGCCGCGGCATTGGCCTCGGCTTCCTTGACCATCTTCTCGATGTCGGCGTCCGACAGGCCGCCGTTGGCCTGGATGCGGATCGACTGTTCCTTGTTGGTCGCCTTGTCCTTGGCGGTGACGTGCACGATGCCGTTGGCGTCGATGTCGAAGGCGACCTCGATCTGCGGCATGCCGCGCGGCGCCGGCGGAATGCCCATCAGGTCGAACTGGCCCAGCACCTTGTTGTCGGCGGCCATCGGACGCTCGCCCTGGAAGACGCGGATCGTCACGGCCGACTGGTTGTCGTCGGCGGTCGAGAAGACCTGGCTCTTCTTGGTCGGGATCGTCGTGTTGCGTTCGATCAGCGGGGTGAAGACGCCGCCGAGGGTCTCGATGCCCAAGGTCAGCGGGGTCACGTCCAGCAGCAGCACGTCCTTGACGTCGCCCTGCAGCACGCCGGCCTGAACGGCCGCGCCCAGCGCCACGACTTCATCGGGGTTCACGCCCTTGTGCGGCTCCTTGCCGAAGAAGGCCTTCACGGCCTCGACGACCTTGGGCATGCGGGTCATGCCGCCGACGAGGACGACCTCGTCGATGTCCGAGGCCTTGAGACCGGCGTCCTTCAGGGCCTTGGCGCAGGGCTCGATCGTGCGCTGGACCAGATCCTCCACGAGGGCTTCCAGCTTGGCGCGCGACAGCTTGATGTTCAGGTGCAGAGGGCCCGAGGCGTTCATGGTGATGAACGGCAGGTTGACCTCGTACTGGGTGGTCGAGGACAGCTCCTTCTTGGCCTTTTCGGCCTCTTCCTTCAGGCGCTGCAGGGCCAGCTTGTCGGTCCGCAGATCGACGCCCTGCTCCTTCTTGAACTCGTCGGCCAGGTAGTCGACCAGACGCAGGTCGAAGTCCTCACCGCCGAGGAAGGTGTCGCCGTTGGTCGACTTCACCTCGAACACGCCGTCGCCGATCTCGAGGATCGAGACGTCGAAGGTCCCACCGCCGAGGTCGTAGACGGCGATCTTCTGACCGTCGTTCTTGTCCAGGCCATAGGCCAGGGCGGCCGCGGTCGGCTCGTTGATGATGCGCAGGACTTCGAGGCCGGCGATCTTGCCGGCGTCCTTGGTCGCCTGACGCTGGGCGTCGTTGAAGTAGGCCGGGACGGTGATGACGGCCTGGGTGACCTTCTCGCCCAGATAGGCCTCGGCGGCCTCCTTCATCTTGCCCAGGGTGAAGGCGCTGATCTGCTGCGGCGAGTAGTCCTTGCCGTGGGCTTTCACCCAGGCGTCGCCGGTCGGGCCCTTGGAAATCTCATAGGGCACCATGCCCTTGTCCTTCGCCACGACGGGATCGTCGTAGTTGCGGCCGATCAGGCGCTTGATGGCGAAGAAGGTATTGGCCGGGTTGGTGACGGCCTGACGTTTGGCGGGCTGGCCGACCAGCACTTCGCCGCCGTCCTGGATGGCGACGACCGACGGGGTCGTGCGGTTGCCTTCCGCGTTCTCGATGACCTTGGGGTTCTTGCCGTCCATGACGGCCACGCACGAGTTGGTGGTGCCGAGGTCGATGCCGATGATCTTGGCCATGGGCTTTGTCTTTTCACTCCATACAGCGGGCGATGCGGCGGCCTTTTAAAGCGAAGCGCCGCGCGTGACCGCCCCCGTTTTCCGGTTCTGGTCGTTTGAGGATGTCGAAGCCCCCACGGGTTGCGGGGTTTTCGACGGGTTGTCGCCGATATGGGAAACACCCCCGGCCCTGCAAGCCCCTATTGTCCCGCAGACGAGATTCCTCGTCAGACCTCGTCAGAAGACTCACCCTCTCCCGTCCCGCATAACAGCGTCATCGAAGGAGCCGACAATCACGCCGGCTGGGGAGAACAGACATGATTGCTTTCAAGACCGTCGCCCGCGCCGCGTTGATCGCCGCCGCCCTGGGGACCGCCTCCATCGCCACCGCCGCCGAGCCGCTGATCGCGGCCGAGAAGGTGACGACCATCACCATCCAGTCGCGTGACGGTCTGAACCGCCGGGTCCGAATCCATAACCAGACCGGCTGGACGATGACCCACTTCTATGCCTCGGACAGCCGGGTCAACAGCTGGCAGGAAGACATGCTGGGTTCCAGCGTCCTGTCCGTCGGCCGCAGCGTGATGATGAACATCGACGATGGCTCGGGCGCCTGCATGTACGACTTCAAGGCCCGCTTCACCAATGGCCAGGAGCTGACCCGCTTCGGCGTCAACGTCTGCCAGATCGCGGACTACTACTACACCCGCTGATTCCGTAGTCGGCGGATGAGAGAGCCGCCTTCCGGCGCAAGCGGGGAGGCGGTTTTCGCTTCAGGCCACGGCCTCGACCGCCCGGGGCTCCAGCGGGCGCAGGTCCAGCAGGGCGAAAAGGCGGGCGTCCTCGTCCTGCTCGGGGTTCGGGGTTGTCAGCAGCTTGCCGCCCACGAAGATCGAATTGGCGCCGGCGAGGAAGCAGAGCGCCTGCATCTCCGGGCTCATGGTCTCGCGACCGGCGGACAGCCGCACCATGGCCTTCGGACAGACCAGACGGGCGACCGCGACCGTGCGGACGAACTCGATCGGATCGATCTGGCCCTCCTTCAGCACCCGCTCGCCCAGCGGCGTGCCGGTGACCGGCACCAGGGCGTTGACCGGCAGGCTGTCGGGGTGCTCGGGCAGGGTCGCCAGGGCGTGCAGCAGGCCCGCCCGGTCGCGCCGGGCCTCTCCCATGCCGACGATGCCGCCGCAGCAGGTGGCCATGCCCGCCTCGCGGACGTGCCGCAGGGTGTCGATGCGGTCGTCCCAGGTGCGGGTGGTGACGACCTCGGCGTAATAGTCCGGGCCAGTGTCGAGGTTGTGATTGTAATAGTCGAGGCCCGCGGCCTTCAGCTGCTTCGCCTGATCGGCGGTCAGCATCCCCAGCGTCGCACAGGTCTCCAGCCCAAGCGCCTTGACCCCGGAAATCATCGCGGCCAGCTTCGGCGTATCGCGATCCTTCAGCTCCCGCCAGGCCGCGCCCATGCAGAAGCGGGAGGCGCCGCCAGCCCGCGCCGCCATCGCCTCGGCCAGCACCGCCGAGGTGTCCATCAGCTTCTCGGCCTTCAAGCCGGTGCGGAAGCTGGCGGATTGTGAGCAGTAGCCGCAGTTCTCGGCGCAGCCGCCGGTCTTGATGGACAGCAGCTGGCTCTTCTGCACCTCGGACGGATCAAACCAGCGGCGGTGCACGGTCGCGGCGTCGAACACCAGTTCCATGAAGGGCCGGGCGAACAGCGCCTCCACCTCTTCGAGCGTCCAGTTGTGGCGGGGCGTGGCGAGGTCGAGGGTCATGGGCGGGTGTCCTAGCCCTGCCCGCGCTAACCGCCAAGCCGGATCACTCCTCGTCGCGATACACCCGGCCGTCGCGCATGACGAAGTCCATCGAGGTCAGGACGGCGACATCCGTCAGCGGGTCGCCGTCCACGGCGATGATGTCGGCGCGCTTGCCGGGCTCGATGGAGCCGACCTCCTGCGCCAGACCCAGAAGATCCGCGGCATTGACGGTCGCGGCCTGGATCGCCTGCATCGGCGTCATGCCGTGCTGGACCATCAGGGCGAACTCGTCGGCGTTGCGGCCGTGCTTCGACACCCCCGCGTCGGTGCCGAAGGCGATGCGGACGCCGGCCGGGACGGCGCGGCGCAGCGATTGCCCGGTAATCTCGATGCGCCAGCGGATCTTGGGCAGGACCTCGGCCGAATAGGCGTTCGGATCGGCGGCCAGCCGCTCGATGTAGCCGTTCACGGTCGACAGGGTCGGGACATAGTAGGCTCCCGACTGACGGAACAGGCGCAGGGTCTCGTCGTCGAAGATGGTGCCGTGCTCGATGGAGTCGGCGCCCAGACGCAGGGCCATGTTGATCCCGTCCGCCCCGTGGGCGTGGACGGCGACGCGCAGACCGTACAGGTGGGCCGTGTCGATCAGGGCGCGGGCCTCGTCCTCGAACATCTGCGCGCCCAGCCCGGCGCCGATGCGGCTGTTCACCCCGCCGGTGGTGGCGATCTTGATGACCCGGGCGCCCCGGCCGACCTGGATACGAACAGCCTCGCGGCAGCTTTCGACGCCATTGCAGACGTTGTCGTGGGGCAGGACCTCGCGCAGGTCGTCGTTGAAGCCGAGGCGGCCATCCATATGGCCGGAGGTGGTGGAGATGCTGTTGCCGGAATCGATGATGCGCGGCCCGGGCAGGCGGTGGGCGGCGGTCTCGTCGGCGAGCGCCAGGGTGACGCCGCCGCTGTCGCCGAGATTCCGGACCGTGGTGAAGCCGGCCATTAGGGTCTTGCGGGCGTTGTCGGCGGCCCGGAAGGCGTGGGCCGGAAGGTTCTCTGTCATCTCGGACACCAGACCGGCCTGACCGCCGAAGTCCGAGACCAGATGCACATGGCTGTCGATCAGGCCCGGCAGGACGAAACGGTCCCGCTGGTCGATCACGGTCGCGCCGGGGAAGGCCGAGGCGTCCACGAAGCCGTCGCGGACCTCGACAACCAGCCCGTCGCGAACGACCACGGTCGATGGGCCGCGCGGGGCCTGGCCGGGTCGATCCAGCAGGCGGCCGGCCTGGATCAGGGTGACCGGTCCGGCTTCCGAGGCGGGGGTCTGCGCCCACACCGGCGTCGCCATCAGCGCCAGCGCCGCCGCGCCCATCGCAATCCGCTTCATCCATTCCTCCCCGAACGTCCGAAAGCCGCCACCAGAGCGCAGATCGCGCCGCTCCGCCAGCGGGCAATCATATAAGGATGTCTTTATGGGTTTCTTGCGGTTCGGGCTGCGGCGGTCTATACGCGCGCCAAACCACGGACCGGGAACAGATCCATGACCGACTACATCGTCCGCGACATCTCGCTTGCCGACTTCGGCAACAAGGAAATCGCGATCGCCGAAACCGAGATGCCCGGCCTGATGGCTCTGCGCGCCGAATACGGCAAGGCGCAGCCGCTGAAGGGCGCGCGGATCGCCGGTTCGCTGCACATGACGATCCAGACCGCCGTGCTGATCCAGACGCTGGAAGCCCTGGGCGCCGAAGTCCGCTGGGCCTCGTGCAACATCTTCTCGACCCAGGACCACGCCGCGGCCGCCATCGCCGCCAACAAGACCCCGGTGTTCGCCGTCAAGGGCGAGACGCTGGAAGAGTACTGGGACTACGCCCACAAGATCTTCGAGTGGGCCGACGGCGGCTACCCGAACCTGATCCTCGACGACGGCGGCGACGCGACCCTGCTGTGCGTGCTCGGCCCGAAGGCCGAGAAGGACGCCTCGGTCCTCGACAACCCGACCAATGAGGAAGAGGAAGCCCTCTACAAGGTCATGAAGCGGTACCTGAAGGAGAAGCCGGGCTTCTATTCGGCCATCCGCGACGCGATCGGCGGCGTGTCGGAAGAGACCACCACCGGCGTGCACCGCCTGTACCAGATGGCCGAGCGCGGCGAACTGCCGTTCCCGGCGATCAACGTCAACGACAGCGTCACCAAGTCGAAGTTCGACAACCTGTACGGCTGCCGTGAATCGCTGGTGGACGCGATCCGTCGCGGCACCGACGTCATGCTGTCCGGCAAGGTCGCGGTGGTCTGCGGCTACGGCGACGTGGGCAAGGGCTCGGCCGCCTCGCTGCGCCAGGGCGGCGCCCGCGTGATCGTCACCGAGATCGACCCGATCTGCGCCCTGCAGGCGGCGATGGAAGGCTATGAGGTCCAGACCCTCGACGACGTCGCCGACAAGGCCGACATCTTCGTCACCGCGACGGGCAACAAGGACGTCATCACCGTCGAGCACATGCGCGCGATGCGGAACAACGCCATCGTCTGCAACATCGGTCACTTCGACTCGGAGATTCAGGTCGCCGGCCTGAAGAACTTCAAGTGGGACGAGATCAAGCCGCAGGTGCACCACATCGAGTTCCCGGACGGCAAGAAGATCATCCTGCTGTCGGAAGGCCGTCTGGTGAACCTGGGCAACGCCACGGGCCACCCGTCGTTCGTGATGTCGGCCTCGTTCACCAACCAGACGCTGGCCCAGATCGAGCTGTGGACCAACATCAAGGCGTACGACAACAACGTCTACACCCTGCCCAAGCACCTGGACGAGAAGGTCGCCTTCCTGCACCTGGCCAAGCTGGGCGCCCAGCTGACCGTGCTGAAGAAGGAACAGGCCGACTACATCGGCGTGCCGACCGAAGGCCCGTTCAAGCCCTCGCACTACCGCTATTGATCCTCGCCTGAAGGCGGAGACGGGAAGGCCCGGCGGAGCAATCCGCCGGGCCTTTTTCGTTCAGGCCACCATTCGCTGGCCGAGTTCCTGATCCCGGTCGGCCAGACCGGTCTCGAAGTCCATGAAGACGTCGATCAGCTCGTCGACGCTGACCGGGGGTGCGCCGGGGGCGAAGCGGAAACGCCAGAAGCTGATCACGTGCTGCACTGCCCCCAGCTGCTCCCCCAGCCGGGTGAACAGGCGCGGGGCTTTCAGCAGGAAGTCGCGGAAGGCGGCGGGCTTTCCGTTGACCGTCAGGTCGGCGTAGGCGTCGTCATAGATGCGCAAGGTGCCCGAGACCTCCTCGCAGGTCTTCATGATCCGCTCGTGCAGAACCCGTCTGCCGCGGTCCAGATACTCGCGCGAGGTGCGGTCGACCTTGCCCAGCGGGGTCACGGTGGCCACCGCATCGGCCACGGCCGCGACATCCGCCATCAGGCTGGACAGGACCCATTTGTAATAGAGGAAGCCCTTCCAGCAGAAGACGCCCTCCTGGTATTCGTCCGGGTGCAACTGCAGAGTCTCGCGCAGCGCCTCCATACGGTCGCCCGGGTCGCTCGCGAGGATCTTCCCGGCCAGCCTACGGGTCGAGCCGACAGTCTCGATGTCGTCACCGAGGCTGAGAGTGACAAGCGGGCGGATCTCGCCCTCGACGAAGGCCAGCATCCGGTCGAGGTCGGCGTCGCTGATGGAGAAGTAGCAGGCCGCGGGCTCGATCCCGCCACGCTTCAGCTGCTCGCGCAGCAAGAAGGGATCGAGCGAGGGCAGGGCATCCATCAGGCGCAAGGTCGTCAAATCCGGATGCCCCGGCTCGATGCCGAAGGTCTCCTGCATCAGCCGCTCGAAATTGCGCTGGTCGACGAAGACGTAGCGGCCGCCGGTCTTCAGGTCGTCGCTGTCGATGGGAATGACCACCTTCGTCGCCACCTGTCGCCGCAGATGGAAGCTGTCGAACTCGTTGCGACGCAGGCGATGCTTGATGATCAGGGCGCGGTTGAGCGCCACGGTGCGGAAGATCGGCTTCTGCGCGTACTCCGGGTCGCGTCGGTGGTCGTTGTAGACCTTCAGCAGATTGAGCACGCGCGCCGTCGACGCCGACTTGCGGAGGTGGGCCAGATTTCGGATCGCACGGTCGGTCATCGGGCCCCTCGGAAGACGCCATACAACCTGAAAAAGATAACCAACCGCTTAGCCTGGTTGTCACGGATTACCGGGAGCGTCGCAGGACGCCCCCGGCGTGACCCGGTCAGAAGCGGGCGTTCAGGCCCAGCCAGAAGCTGCGGCCCTTGTCCTTGTTGTTGTAGTGATCGAGGAACAGGGCCTCGTTGGTGTCGCGGAAGTCGCCGTCGCTGTTCAGGTCGCGGAACTCGGCGTCATAGGCGGTGAAGTCCTCGTCCAGCAGGTTGTTCACCCGGCCGTTCAGGGTCAGCCACGAGGTCAGCTCGAACGAGCCGCCGAGGTGGAAGACGCTGTAGCTCTCGTAGAACAGCTCCTCGCCGGTGATGGCGTGCAGGCCGCGGTAGCGGTCCGAACGGGTCTCGCCCGTCAGCAGCAGGTTGAGCCGGTCGGTGACCTGCCAGTCCAGCGAGGCGTTGGCCATGTGCCGGGCGCTGTTGCCCAGCGGACGGCCGATCTCCGCGCCGCTCTTCTGCTCGCTGTCGGTCCAGGTGTAGTTCCCGCGCAGGCTGAGGGTGTCCAGGATCCGCCAGCGACCGGCGACCTCGACCCCGAGGATCTCGACCTCGTCGATGTTGGTGGCGCGGTTGCTGCTGCCATAGCCGAGATCCGCATACTCGCCGCTGGCGGCGCAGGGCAGGGCCGTGCCGCCGCCGCAAGGCTGGTTGGCGATCTTGTCCTCGAAGGTGTTGCGGAAGGCGGTGATGTTGAAGTTATGGCCGGCCGGGGCTTCCCAATAGACGGCCAGTTCGGTGCTGACGCTGGTCTCGGGCTGCAGGTCGGGGTTGCCGAACATGGGCGAGGTGCCCTGGCCGCCGAAGCCGGTGATGCCGTCGTACAGCTGGGTGGTCTTGGGCGTCTTGAAGCCGGTCGAGACCCCGCCCTTCACCGTCCACTGGTCGTTCAGGCTGTAGACACCGTACAGGCGCGGGCTGAAGTGGTCGCCGAACACTTCATGGTCGTCGTAGCGGATGCCGGCCGTCAGGGCGAAGGGCTCGACAATCCGCCAGGTGTCCTCGGCGAACAGCGACCACATGTTGTGCTCCTGCTTCTGGCCCGGCGTGCCGGCCTCCATGCCGAAGACGCCGTCGGTCAGCTCGCCGCGAATGACCTGCAGCCCGGCCACGACGGTATGTTCGCCGGACATCTCGAAGGGCACGGTCATCTGGGCGTCGAGGGTATACTGGGCGCTCTCCAGCGTCCGTTTCGGGCGCGGCAGGAAGGTCGCCTCGGCCGCGGCGCGGCGCTGGGCCAGCGACTGGCCGGCATAGGCCCCCGTGCCGTCGATCATGGTCAGCAGCAGCTCGCGCTCGGCGACCGTGAACGGCAGGGTGCGGCCGTCATTGTTGGTGGCCACATGCGACAGCGACACGCGCGTCGTGCCGAAGCCCCAGTCGCCGTCGTGGGTCACCGTCCAGGCGTCGCGGGTGAACTCCTGGGCCGGGGCGTAGCCGGCGCGAGGGTTGGCGCGGCGCGACCAGACGCCGCCCGAGGCGCCGCAGGCGGCCGCGTTGGAGCCCGTCCCGCCGAGACAGAAGTTTCCGGCGCTCCAGATGCTGTCGATGTTGTCGACGGTGCCGACCGGGTACTCCGGCTGGCCGGCGTCATTGATCTGGATGGCGTTGTTATACTCCTGACGCGAGGTGTCGTAATCGAACGTCACCGTCTGGGTCGCCGTCGGCGTCCAGGTCAGGGTCAGGCCGCCGGCGATGTTCTCGTTGTCGACCGTCTTGCCGCCGCCGCCGAAGCCCAGCGAGCGGACATGCTCGAAGCCGGCCGGGTCGGTGACCGTTTCGTAGGCCGGGTTGGAGGCGTCGCGATTGTAGCGGCTGCCGCGGACACTGAGGTTCAGCAGGCCCCGAACGAGCGGTCCGCTGGCGTAGAAGTCCAGGGTGGTGTCGTCGCCGTACTCGTCATTCGTCTCGAAGGTTCGGGCGGTGGTAATCGATCCGGCCCAGCGGTCCAGATTGCGTTTGGTGATGATGTTGATCACCCCGCCCATGGCGTCGGCGCCGTAGAGGGTCGAGGCCGGGCCGCGGATGACCTCGATGCGTTCGATCGAGTCCAGCGGCGGGATGTGGTTGAACTGGTTGCCGCCGAAATTATTCGGATAGATGTCGCCGTGGTTGTTCTGGCGACGGCCGTTGATCAGGATCAGGGTGTAGTCCGAACCCATGCCGCGCATGGAGATGGTGCCCTGGCCGGTCTTGTCGCGGGTCTCGCCGATGTCGACGCCTTCCAGATCACGCACGGCGTCCAGCAGGGTCATGTAGGGCCGCGTCTGCAGCTCCTCGACGGTGATCACGCTGATGCTGGCCGGGGCGTCGACGATCTTCTGTTCAAACCCGGCGGCGGTGACGACGACGTCGTCCAGACGGCTGGAGTCGGCTTCCTGCGCCAGCGCCGGGCCGGCGGCTGTCAGCAGGGCGGCGACGGAGGCCAGGGTCGAAACAGAACGAAGACGAGAACGAGAAAACATGGCAGCCCCTTAGTTGCGAGCGCCTCTCAATCGCTTCTCAAGCTGCGCCGCAAGGAGGGTGTGCGAATCCGTCGCAATCGCAGGCGCGGCTCTGCATGGCCACGCGCTATGGCGCACGATCGGGGCCGGGCCTAGAAGGACCGCATGAGCAATGTTCTCGATATCCTGATCCTGCTGGCCATCGCCGCCGTGGCGATCACCCTGGGTCTGGGCCTGTATTCGCTTTATCGCGGTGGCGACTTCGCCCGGTCGTATTCCAACAAGCTGATGCGCCTGCGGGTGCTGCTGCAGGCGATCGCAATCGTCCTGCTGGTGGTCGGCATGTGGTGGAAGTCCACGCACGGAGCCTGAAGCCATGGTCGTCCTGAACCGCATCTATACGAAGACGGGCGACGGCGGTCAGACGCGACTGGCCTCGGGCGCGCCGGTGTCCAAGAGCGATCGCCGGGTCGAGGCCTATGGCGCGGTGGACGAGCTGAACGCCGTGATCGGCGTGGCGCGACTGCACTCGGGCCAGAACGACCGCATCGACGCCATGCTCGGCCGCATACAAAACGAGCTGTTCGACCTCGGCGCCGATCTGGCGACGCCGCTGGAGCCCGAGCCGAAGTGGGAGGCCCTGCGCATCCTCGACAGCCAGGTCGAGCGACTGGAGCAGGAAATCGACTGGATGAACGAGAGCCTGAAGCCGCTGGACAGCTTCATCCTGCCGGGCGGGGCGCCCCTGTCGGCGCATCTGCATCAGGCCCGCACAGTTGCGCGCCGGGCCGAGCGCGAGGCGGTGCGGCTGGTCGAGACCGGCGAGAGCGTGAACGGCGCGGCGGTGCGCTATTTGAACCGTCTGTCCGACCACCTGTTCTGCGCCGCGCGCCGGGCCAACGCCAACGGCGCGGGCGATATCAAATGGAAGCCGGGCGCGACGCGCTAGGGTTTTCCGAGGCTACTGCCCTCGTTGGGCCGCCAAGGCCGCGCGCTGGCGGTCGGCGTCGGCGTCGCGAGCTTCCTGCCGGGCCGCCAGCTGATCCTCGATGGCGATCAGTTCGCGGTTCTTGGCGTCAGAGGCCTCGGCGCGGGACTGGCCGTTCGGGCGGCCGGTGATCTCGGCGATCGACAGCGGTTGGGCGCAGACGCGGCCTTCGGGGTCCCACCACATGCCGGCGGCCTCGCAGCGATCGCCCGGCGCCTTGACCAGGGCCTGCCAGGCGAAGGTGGCGCCCACAAGCACCGCGAAGGTGCACAGGAACAGCACGCTGAGCCGCTTCATGGTCAGGAGACGATGCATTTGAGGCGTTCCGTGGGTTGATGCGTTGACGCGACGTTACGTTGACAGGCCGGGCGTCGGGTACCTATTGCCTGACCCAACATTCCGGCGACTTTGTGGATAGCGAAATGAAGGTTCTCGTCCCCGTCAAGCGGGTGATCGACTCGAACGTCAAGGCCCGTGTGAAAGCGGACCAGTCGGGCGTCGATCTCGCCAACGTCAAAATGAGCATCAATCCCTTCTGCGAGATCGCAGTCGAGGAAGCGGTGCGCATGAAGGAAGGCAAGGAGCATCACGCGGCCGGGACGGCCAGCGAGGTGGTCGTCGTCTCGATCGGCCCGGCCCAGGCGCAGGAGACGATCCGCAACGCCCTGGCCATCGGCGCCGACCGCGGCATCCTGATCCAGTCGGATACCGACCTCGAGCCGCTGGCCGTCGCCAAGCTGCTGAAGGCGGTGGTCGACGAGGAGAAGCCGGACCTGGTGCTGATGGGCAAGCAGGCGATCGACGGCGACAACAACGCCGTGGGCCAGATGCTGGCCGCCCTGCTGGACTGGCCGCAGGCGACCTTCGCCTCGAAGGTCGAGATCGGCGGCGGCAAGGCCACCGTGACCCGCGAGGTCGACGGCGGTCTGCAGACCCTGGCCGTGAACCTGCCGGCGGTGGTCACCGTCGACCTGCGCCTGAACACGCCGCGCTACGCCTCGCTGCCGAACATCATGAAGGCCAAGAAGAAGGAGATCGCCACGAAGGCGGTCGCCGGCTACGGCGTCGATGTCGCGCCACGCCTGAAGGTGCAGAAGGTCACCGAGCCGCCCAAGCGCTCGGCCGGCGTCAAGGTGGCTGACGCCGCCGAACTCGTCTCGAAACTGAAAGCCGCGGGAGCTCTCTGATGGCCGTTCTCGTCATCGCCGATCACGACGGCTCGACCGTCCGCGAAACAACCGCCAAGACCGTGACGGCCGCCGCCGCCATCGGGGGCGACGTCGACATCCTGGTCGTGGGTCAGGGCGCCAAGGCCGCCGCCGACAGCGCCGCGAAGATCTCGGGCGTCCGCAAGGTGTTGCTGGCCGAGAGCGCCGGCCTGGGCAAGACGCTGGCGGAGGCCGTCGAGGCCACCGTCCTGCCGCTCGCCTCGGGCTACGACGCGATCCTCGCCCCGGCCAACACCGACGGCAAGAATTTCGCCCCGCGCATCGCCGCCAGGCTGGACGTCGCGCCGGTGTCGGACATCGTCGAGGTCGTCTCGCCGGACACCTTCGTGCGCCCGATTTACGCCGGCAACGCGCTGGAGACCGTCCAGTCGTCGGACGCGAAGAAGGTCATCACCGTGCGTCCGACGGCCTTCGCCGCGGCCGCAGAGGGCGGCTCGGCCTCCGTCGAGACCATCTCGGGCGGCGACGCCTCGAAGACGGCCTTCGTCAGCGAGGAAATGGTCAAGTCGGACCGTCCGGAACTGGGCGCCGCCAAGATCGTCGTCTCGGGCGGTCGCGCCCTGGGCTCGGCCGAGGAGTTCCACGCGGTCATGGACCCGCTGGCCGACAAGCTCGGCGCCGCCGTCGGGGCCTCGCGCGCGGCCGTGGACGCCGGCTATGCGCCGAACGACTATCAGGTCGGCCAGACCGGCAAGGTCGTCGCCCCGCAGCTCTACATCGCCATCGGCATCTCGGGCGCCATCCAGCACCTGGCTGGCATGAAGGACTCCAAGGTGATCGTCGCGATCAACAAGGACGCCGACGCCCCGATCTTCCAGGTCGCCGACTACGGCCTGGTCGCCGACTACAAGACCGCCGTGCCGGAGCTGATGAAGGCTCTGGGGTAAGCGGTTCGGAATGACGGACTGAACAGGGCGCGGCTCCTAACGGGGCCGCGCCTTTTCCTTTGAATCAGCCATGACCACGCTCCCCATCCGTCTCACCCCCGGAGCTTCCGCCGATCGCATCGACGGCTGGGATGTGGACGCTGACGGCCGACCGGTGCTGAGGGTCCGGGTGCGGGCCCGGCCGGTCGAGGGCGAAGCGAATGCGGCCTTGTTGAAACTGATGGCGAAGACGCTCGGTGTGCCGAAGTCGGCGGTGACGCTGGAGCGCGGCGGGCAGTCGCGGAGCAAACGGATCGCGGTGGAGGGGCTGTCGGAGGACGAGGCCCGGGAGCGTCTCGCCCGAGCGACCGATGGCGGCTGACACAAAGCGAAGCCAATCCTGATTTGAGCTTGAGCCGGGGCGGCTGTCTGGTCCGGTGATGCGCCTTTTCACCGGACTGTCCGCCTTTCCGATCACGCCCCTGACCCCCGAGGGGCAGGTCATCACGGACGATCTGGCGCGCCTCGTCCGTCGCATCGAGGCAGGCGGGGCCGACAGCGTCGGTCTGCTGGGCAGCACCGGGACCTATATGTTCATCAGCCGCGCGGAGCGGCGACGGGCGGTCGCGGCTGCGGTCGAGGCTGCAAGCTCGATCCCGGTGATCGTCGGTGTCGGCGCCCTGCGGACGGACGAGGCCATCGCTCTCGCCAAGGACGCCGCCGCCGAGGGCGCCGCCGGGCTGCTGCTGGCTCCAGTCAGCTACACGCCCCTGCTCGAGGAAGAGGTCTATCGGCATTTCGTCGCCGTCGCCTCGGCCACCGATCTGCCGCTGTGCATCTACAGCAACCCGGGCACGACCAAATTCACCTTCACCCCTGCGCTGGTCTCGCGACTGGCCGCTGTGCCCACGATCGCGGCGATCAAGCTGCCGCTGCCGGCGACGGACCTGCCCGCCGACCTGGCTGCGTTCCGGGCGGCCGCGCCCGGACTGTCGATCGGCTACAGCGGGGACTGGGGCTGCAAGGACGCGCTGCTCGCCGGCGCCGATTGCTGGTTCAGTGTCGCCGGCGGCCTGTTCCCGAAGACGGCGTCCGCCCTGGCCCGGGCCGCGATGGCGGGAGACCGGGCCGAGGCGAACAGGCTGGACGCCGCCTTCGCCGGTCTGTGGGAGCTGTTCCGCGCGCACGGCGGCCTGCGGCTGGTTCACGAGGCGGCGCGGATCAAGGGTCTGACGACCGCCAGCCTGCCCCTGCCCCTGCTCGGCGTCGATGATGAGCTGAGGCAGAGGCTGACCTCGGTTCTGCCGGAATAGGCGGCCTCACCTCAGCGGCAGGTGGAGCTCCGCGGCCGTGCCTTCTGCCGGGTCGTCGAGGAAGAAGCGCTGGCAGTAGATGGGGAAGTCGCGCATCTCCTCGCCACTGGCCGGCAGCCAGTCGCGGTAGAGATAGAGGGCGGCGGGTTCGAGATTGTGGGTGTCGCCGGTGACCCGCAGGACAGCGCAGCGGCCGCCGGGGATTTCGCCGGTGCGGACGCCCTCGCCATCGACGACCTGATCCGGACCGATGCCGACGCACAGGTCCATCCGGTAGTCGGCCGGGTTCACGGGGCGGCGCTCGGTGTACCAGATGTTGAAAGTCGGGCTGGTCTTCGGCGTCAGGCCGGCGGCCTTTCGCCATGCGATGAACCGCTGGATGGTGACCTCAAGCGTGGCGGGATCGCCCCTGTGCTCGAACATGGCCACACGGGTGGGAAGCACATCGCGGATGGAGACCTGGTCGGGGGTGAAGGTGGTCGGCATGAGTTTGCTCCTGGCGGCGTTGAGGGGCCCGAAGGCCCGGAGCCACGGCTCCCAGTCGGGAGACTTCCGGAAATCCGACGGCGACTGCCGGAAGCGCTGGCGGAAGGCGCGCGCGAAGGCGTCGGGCGTCTCGTAACCGGCGTCCATGGCGATGTCCGTGATGCTCTGCCCCTCGCCGGCCAGCTGTTTGGAGGCCCGGCGCATTCGGGCGAGCTGGACATAGCGATGCAGGGACAGGCCAAAGGTCGCCGTGAACTGCCGATGGAAGTGGAATTTGGAGAAGGCGGCGACGTTGCTGACCGCATCCAGCCCCAGGGCGTCGTCCAGATGCCGGTCGATGTGATCCAGCACCCTGCGCATCCGGGCATGATAGTTGTCGAGCGCCGCCGTCATCGTCCTTGTTCCGTCGTGACCATCCTAGCCTGACCCGGACGGGCGTGGCGCGCCCGACCGATCTTGCGCTTCGCCTGCGACTTTCCGTTTCGGGATGAAATCGCCCTTTGACGGATCGGGCGACTGACCCCTTAATCCCCGCCGAGTTCGCGCCGCCCCTCATTCCGGACATGGCGCACAAGGGGAGCTTTTCATGAGACTTCGCCGCCTGCGGGGCGCACGCCTCGCGCCGGGCCTCGCCGCCCTCGCCGTACTGGCCCTCGGGGCCTGCGCCACCACCGGTTCGACGGACGAACCCTCGACCGACGGCTCGTCGACCCGCGAGCGGGCGGCGATGGCGCCGGGTCTGGATGCCGCGGCGCGGCCCGATCCCTTCCCCTCGACCTATCGCGGCCTGCCGCGCGAGAACATGGCCATCGTCGGCGGCACGGTCTTCACCGGCGCCGGACAGCGGATCGACAACGGCGTTGTGGTGATCACCGACGGGCGCGTGACCGCCGTCGGCGATGCCTCGACCGCCATCCCGGCCGGCCACCGCACGGTGCAGGCCAACGGTCGCTATGTGACCCCGGGCATCATCGACGTGCACTCGCACCTGGGCGTCTATCCGTCGCCGGGCGTGACGGGCATGAGCGACGGCAATGAGGCGACCAACCCGAACACGGCGCAGGTCTGGGCCGAGCACAGCCTGTGGCCGCAGGACCCGGGCTTCAACACCGCCCGCGCCGGCGGGGTGACCACGCTGCAGATCCTCCCCGGCTCGGCCAACCTGTTCGGCGGCCGCGGCGTGACCGTCCGCAACATTCCGTCGGTGACGATGCAGGGCATGAAGATGCCGGGCGCGCCCTACGGCCTGAAGATGGCCTGCGGCGAGAATCCGTCGCGCGTCTATGGCGGGCGCAACAGCTCGCCCGCGACGGGCATGGGCAATATGGCCGGCTATCGCGCCGCCTTCATCGCCGCGCAGGACTACCGCGCCAAGTGGGACAAATACCGTCAGGACGGCGAGGGAACGCCGCCGACCCGCAACCTGCAGCTGGAAACCATCGCCGGCGTGCTGGACGGTTCGATCCTGGTGCAGAACCACTGCTACCGCGCCGATGAAATGGCGATGATGATCGACCTGTCGCGTGAGTTCGGCTTCCGGATCACCGCCTTCCACCACGCCATCGAGGCCTACAAGCTGGCGCCGACGCTGGCCCGCGAGGGTATCTGCGCCGACATGTGGACCGGCTGGTGGGGCTTCAAGATGGAGGCCCTGGACGCGGTCGAGGCCAATGCCGCCCTGGTCGACGCCCACCCCAACAGCTGCGCCGTCATCCACTCGGACGACGCCGAACTGACCCAGCGTCTCAATCAGGAAGCCGCCGCCGCCCTGGCCGCCGGCCGTCGCATCGGCATGAACATCCCCGAGGAGCGCGCCATCAGCTGGATCACGCTCAACGCCGCCCGCTCGCTGGGCATCGCCGACCAGACGGGCTCGCTGGAAGCCGGCAAGCGCGCCGATGTGGTGATCTGGAGCGCCAATCCGTTCTCGGTCTACGCCCGCGCCGATCAGGTCTTCATCGACGGCGGTCTGGCCTTCGATCGCAACAACCCGGCCTACCAGCCGCTGTCCGACTACGAGCTGGGCCAGCCCGGCTTCGGGGTTCCGGCCGCCAACGTCCAGCAGGGAGCCCGCTGATGCGCCTCAAGAGCCTCATCCTCGGCGCGGCCTCGCTGGTCGCCCTCGCCTCGCCCGCGCTGGCTCAGGAGCTGACCGCCATCACCGGCGGCCGGGTCCTGACCGGCACCACCGTGATCGAGAACGGCACGGTCGTGATCCAGAACGGCCGGGTCGTTTCGGTCGGGACCGCCGCGGCTCCGTCCGGCGCCCGCGTGATCGACGCGCGCGGCAAGGTGGTGGCCCCGGGCTTTGTCGCGGTCGATTCCGGCCTCGGCGGTTCGGAGATCTCGTCGGTCGGCGGGTCGGACGACCTGCGCAACGGCGCCAACACCATCAGCGCCGCCTTCGACGTCAGCTACGGCCTCGATCCGTGGTCCTTCACCCTGCCGGTGGCCCGCCTCGGCGGCATCACCCGCGCCATCGTCGTGCCGACCCATCCGGGCGGCGGCGGGGGCGGGCATACCCATGACGATTCCGACTTTGCCGGCGTCGGCCATGCGGGCCTGCAATCGCCCAGCCTGTTCGCGGGCCAGGCGGCGATCATCCATCTGGCGGCCGGCAACGACATCCTCGTCAAGCCGCGCGTCGCCCAGGTCGCGCCCTTCGGTGAGGCCGGAGCCGGGGTCGCCGGCGGCGCCCGCGGGGCCGAGTTCACCCAGTTCCGCGAGACCCTGGCCGAGGTCCGACTGTTCGCCCGCAACCGGGCGGCCTACGACCGGGGCGATATTCGGGATCTCAGCCTGTCGCGCGCCGATCTGGAGGCTCTGATCCCGGTGGCGAACGGGACGATGCCGCTGATCGTCACCGCCCGCCGCGCCTCGGACATCCAGCAGGTGCTGCGTCTGGCGCGTGAGGAGAATCTGAAGATTATCCTCGACGGGGCCGAGGAGGGCTGGCTGGTCGCCGACCAGATCGCGGCCGCCGGCGTGCCGGTGCTGCTGAACCCGATCTCCAACCTGCCGGGCAATCTGGAGACGCGCGCCACGCGGATGCAGAACGCCGCGGCGCTGGACGCCGCCGGGGTGGTGATCGCGATCAAGGGCAATGAGGGATCGGTCCACCGCGCCCGCGAGACCCGCTACAACGCCGGCAACGCCGTCTCGCACGGCCTGCCCTACGACGCTGCGATCGAGGCGATCACCGTCAATCCGGCGCGGATCTTCGGCATGGCCGGCCAGTTCGGCGAGTTGCGCGCCGGGGCGGCGGCCGATGTGGTCGTCTGGTCCGGCGATCCGCTGGAGCCTCTGTCGATCGCCGAGACGATCTTCGTCAATGGTCAGGAGCAGGCCCCGACCAGCCGTCAGTTCCTGCTGCGGGATCGTTATCGTGACGGCGGCGAAGGCGCGATGCCGCCGGCCTATACGCGATAGGGTCGAGGTTATAGGGGTTAGGGGCTAGGGTGGAGCAGCGGACGCGTCCTTACCTAGCCCCTAAAACCTAGCCCCTAGCCCCTAATGTCCCCTCGCATCTTCATCGACGCCGACGCCTGTCCGGTGAAGGACGAGGTCTATCGGGTGGCCGAGCGCTACGGGCTGAAGGTGTTCGTGGTCTCGAACGGCTGGATCAATACCCGCCGCGATCCGTGGATCGAGCAGGTGGTGGTCGACGAGGGGCCGGACGTGGCCGACGACTGGATCGCCGAGCGGGCGGGCAAGGGCGACATCGTGGTCACGCAGGACATCCCGCTGGCCGATCGCTGTCTTCAGGCCGGAGCCCAGGCGCTGAAATCCAACGGTACCCCGTTCACCCCGGACTCCATCGGCTCGGCCCTGGCCGGGCGGATGGTGGGCGAGCATATGCGCTCCATGGGCCTGCAGACCTCGGGCCCGCCGCCGTTCGGTCCGAAGGACCGCTCGAACTTCCTGCAGGCGCTGGACCGGGCGGTGGTTGTGGCGAAGCGGGCTCTGGCGTGACCGTCATTCCCGAAAGCGAGATGGAGTTCCGCTTCTTCCGCGCCGGCGGACCGGGCGGGCAGAACGTCAACAAGGTCTCGACCAGCGTGCAACTGAGGTTCGACGCGGCCAATTCGCCGTCGCTGAGCGATTCCGTGCGCGAGCGGCTGCTGAAGCTGGCCGGCAGTCGGGCGACCCAGAACGGCGAGATCCTGATCACCGCCGTCCGCTATCGCACCCAGGAACGCAATCGCGCGGATGCCATCGAACGGTTGCAGGCCCTGGTGGCCGAGGCCTCGATCCGCCCGGTCTTTCGCGTGCCGACGAAGCCGACGCGCGCCTCGAAGCAGCGCCGACTCGAGGGCAAGGCGCACCGGTCATCCATCAAGTCCGGACGGTCGCGGCCGTCCGGCCATCACGACTGAGAGAACGACCTACTCGGCCGGGCGGAACAGCAGGGCGTCGACCTTGCCGGCGTCGTCGAAGCCGATGATCCACTGGGTCGCGGCATTGGCGAAGCGGACGAGGAACATGTCCGCGCCCTCCTGGCTGCCGGCGAACTCGAAGGTCTGGATGGCGCCGAGGCTCTGGATGATCGGGGTCACCTGTGCGGCCTGCGGGCGGATCCGGTCGGCGAGGGTGTCGGTCATGATGGAGTAGTCCATCGTGCCGGCCTGGGCGTCGGCGATGATCTTGCGGACCGTCGCCTCGGACTGCGGATTGGCCGGCGTCGCCGCGACAACCGGAGCCGCCGGCTGGACGGGCTGGACCGGGGCGCCGCGGGCGGGGCCGTCGAAGGTGTTGGGCATCGTCGCGGCGGCCACCTGGGCGTGGGCGGCGGCCGGGGCGGCCAGCAGGGCCAGGGCGATCAGGGCGGACTTCATACAGGTAGTCTCCAGCGTGAGGCTCAGACGATGGCGGGCCAAAGCGACAGAACAAGGGCGGCGACGGAGGCGCAGACCGCGACCGTAATCCCGACGATGGCCCACACGGGCGTGCGGGCTTCGCGCACGATAACGGTCGAGGCCGCCGGAGGGTTCTGCGCCAGTTTCGACAGCGCCTTCAGCGTCGCGCGCAGCTCATCGATGGCGTCGCGGATCTGGGCCTGGGGCCCCAGTTCGCGGCGGATCCAGCGCTCGACCACCGGCTGGGCCGCAGCCCACAGGTCGTGGTCAGGGTTCAGACGACGCGCCACGCCCTCGACCGAGACCATGGTCTTCTGCAGCAGGATCAGCTCGGGCCGCAGATGCATGTCGAACAGGTCGGTGATCTCGAACAGCTGGCCCAGCAAACGGCCCATCGAGACCTGCGAGGCCTGTTTGCCGATGACCGGCTCGCCGACCGCGCGCAGGGCCTGGGCGAAGGCCTCGACCGAATGCTCCTTCGGCACATAGCCAGCCTCGAAATGGACCATGGCGATGCGGTCGTAGTCGCGGCTGATGAAGCCCCACAGGATCTCGGCGAGGTAGCGGCGCTCGGCGGGGCCGAGACGGCCGACGATGCCGAAGTCGATCGCCGTCAGCTCGGCCGGGGCATGGCAGAAGAGATTGCCCTCGTGCAGGTCAGCGTGGAAGGCGCCGTGATCCAGCGCCTGGCTGAGGAAGGAGCGCACGACATTGTCGGCCAGGGCGTTTACGTCCAGACCCGGCTGGGCGACCGCGGCGGGATCGGTCAGGGGCAGGCCCGGAGCCCATTCCAGCGTCAGGACCCGCTTGCCGACCCCGTCCCAGATGACGGCGGGCGCGGTCATGTGGCCGCCGAGGTCGCCGGCGCCCTTGCGCATGATCTCGCCCAGCTCGGAGCAGGCGGCGGCCTCCAGCCGCATGTCCAGTTCCAGCTGCAGGGCGCGGGCGATGGTCTCGACGAAGGCCGAGGGCTCCAGACGGCGGGCCAGCGGCACGAACTTCACCGCGAGCCGGGCGGCCAGACGCATGGCGTCGAGACCCAGCGCCACGCGACGCTCGACGCCCGGACGCAGCACCTTGACCGCGACCTTGCGACCGTCGGCCAGATACGCCGGATGGGCCTGGGCCAGTGAGGCGGCCGCTACCGGCGGGCCGAAGTCAGTGAACATGGCTTCGGCCGGACGGCCCAGCGAGCGTTCGACCTCGCGTCGGGCCTGTTCGACCGGAAAGGCCGGCAGGGCATCCTTCAGCCGGCCGAGGTCGCGGGCGAACTCGACGCCGAAGATGTCGGCGCGGGTGGCCAGCACCTGACCCAGCTTGATCGCCACGGGTCCCAGATGCTCGAAGGCCTTGCCCAGCCGCTGACCGGGACGGCCGGCGCGGCCCTCGCGGCCGGCGAACAGGTGCAGCAGGCTGGCGATCCAGCGCGCCCAGACCGGCAGAAGAGGCGTGATCTCGCGCGGAACCAGGGCGTCGTGACGGACCAGCACGCCCAGCCAGCCCAGCAGGCGCAGCGACGCGCCGACCGGATTGTTGACCGGAACGGTCGCCGGAGGCGGCGGAGGCGTCGCGGGATCGATCCGTCGGGTCAGATCGCCCACCCGTGGTGGATGGCGGCCACACCGCCCGACAGGTTGCTGACCGTGACGCGGCTGAAGCCGGCGGTCTCGATCATCCGCTTGAAGGTCGGCTGGTCGGGGAAGCGACGGATGCTTTCGACCAGATACTGGTAGCTGTCGCGATCCTTCGCCACCCACTCGCCGATGCGCGGGATGGCGTGGAAGGACCAGGCGTCATAGGCCGCACGGATCGGGCCGGCGATCGGCCGCGAGAATTCCAGGCACAGGAAGCGGCCGCCCGGCTTCAGCACCCGTCGCGCCTCGCGCAGGGCGGCATCGACATCGGCCACATTGCGGATGCCGAAGCTGATCGAATAGGCGTCCACCGATGCGTCCGGCAGCGGCAGGTTCATCGCATCGCCGACGGTCCAGCTCATCTCGGGCTCGCCACCCTTGTGCACCCCGGCCATGATCATCTCGGCGTTGTAGTCCAGCACGATGACCGAGGCGTCGTCTCCGCCGCGCCTTTCCTGCGCCGCGCGGGCCATCTTCGAGTAGCGGCGCGCCATGTCGCCGGTGCCGCCGGCCACGTCGAGAATGGTCTCGCCCGGGCGCGGGTTCAGCTTGGCCGCCGCCGCGTCCTTCCAGAGCCGGTGCACGCCCGCGCTCATCAGGTCATTCATCAGGTCGTAGTTCGACGCCACGCTGTCGAACACGCCGCGCACCATGCGGACCTTCTCCTTCGCGTCCACGTCGCGAAAGCCGAAAGGCGAGGTCTTGCCGGAAGGGGAGGCGGCGTCTGTCATGACGGCGGTCTAGCGCGTCGCCGGGCCTGCGTCATCCATCCGTGAAGCCGCACGAGGATGATCTCAGTGCGCCGGGCGCGGACGCGGCAGCCCCAGATCCTTCATGACGTTGCGCATCAGGCCGTAGCAGCCGCAGGCGGCGTCTTCGAGGCCCGGACGGTCCAGCACCTCGACCCAGCCGCGGCCGCGGCGGATCAGCGCCTGGCCCTCCAGCACCGAGCCGACCTCGGACACGGTCGCGCGACGGACACCCAGCATTCCGGCGATGCCCGCCTGGGTCAGTTTGAAGCGGTCGTCGCCGGCGCGGTCGTGCAGGGTCAGCAGCCAGCGGGCCAGCCGCTCGTCCAGCCGGTGCTGGGCGTTGCAGGCGGCGGTCTGCTGGACCTGGGCGAACAGGCCTTCCGTGAAGCGCGACAGGGCGTTGCGCATGGCCGGGCTGTCGCCCAACGCATCGGAGAAGACGTCCGCCGGGCAGCAGGCGGCGGCGCCCTCGATCTGGGCGATGGCGCGGCTGGAAGCGCGGGCGTTCATCGGTCCGCAGGTGACGCCGACCAGCCCCTCGCGACCGATGGCGGCGGTCTCGATCATCCGGTCCTCGGGCAGGACGGTCATCAGGGACACCACGCCGGTCAGCGGGAACCAGACCACATCCACCTCCTCGCCGGCGTCATAGAGCATCTGCCCCTGGGCGAAGGGGCGCTCGACCAGATGCGGTTCGATCCGCTTGCGGTCCCCCGCGTCGAGGGCCTCGATCCAGAGATTGTTCACGGCGTCTCTCCCTGAGGAATGGCGACGCTTGTAAACGCGCGGAGCTTTGCCGTTGTTCCGGCGCCGCTCGCCGACTTGTGGCCGGACGCGGTGCGCGATACGCCGGATGGAGGAGGACGCCCCGATGCAGACGATTGACCTTGCGGAAGCCCTGAAGGCCCTGCCGAAATGGCGTAATCCGGGCGGCGACCGGCCGGCGATCCAGCGCGATCTGAAGTTCGCCGACTTCAACGCCGCCTTCGGCTTCATGACCCGCGTGGCCCTGCTGGCGGACAAGGTCGACCACCATCCGGAATGGTCGAACGTCTACAATCGCGTCGAGGTGCTGCTGACCACACACGACGCCGGTGGCGTGACGCAGCGTGATCTCGATATGGCCCGCTTCATCGATGAAGCCGCTGCGGCGATGGGAGGCGAGTGATGGCCGGACGTCTGGCGAACAAACAGGCCCTGATCACCGGTGCGGCCGGGGGGCTGGGCGCGGCCATGGCCCGCATCATGGCGGCCGAGGGCTGCAAGCTGGCCCTGACCGACGTCAATGCCGAGGCTGTCCAGTCGCTGGCGGACGAGATCAATGCGGCTCACCCCGGCGCCGCCTTCGCCTATGCCCACGACGTGACGTCGGAAGAGCAATGGATCGACGTGCTGGGCCGCGCCAGCGAGGACATGGGCGGCCTGTCCGTGCTGGTGAACAACGCCGGCATCGGCGGCCCGCTGATGTTCGTCGAGGCCGACACGGCAGAGAACTGGCAGCGCCAGTACGAGATCAATCTCCGCTCGATCATGTTCGGCTGCAAGCACGCCATGCCGCACCTGCGCGCCTCGGCGCCGGGTTCGATCATCAACATCTCGTCGGTGGCCGGCCTGGCCGCCGCGCCGGGCATGGGCGCCTACAACGCCACCAAGGCCGGGGTGTGGATGTACTCCAAGACCATCGCCCTGGAAGCTGCGAAGATGGAATGGAACGTCCGCTCCAACTCGGTGCATCCCGTCTTCATCAAGACCCCGATCCTCGACCCCTTCGTCGCCATGGCCGGCGGGGACGAGGGCAAGGCCCACGAGCGCCTGTCGCGCGGCATCCCGCTGAAGCGGATCGGCGAGCCGGACGACGTGGCCTGGTGCGTGGTCTACCTCGCCTCGGACGAGAGCAAATTCATCACCGGCTCCGAGTTCGTCATCGACGGCGGCATGCTGGCGCAGTGAGTTCACCTCTCCATCGCCTCTCCATTCCTGGGGGAATGGAGAGGTGAGCGCCTATCGCAGATCCGTCGGCAGTATCTGGCTCGACAGCAGCGTCTCCATCCCGTCCCAGTGGTTTCCACCACGGCGTTCGACCCAGGCCTGCACCACGTCGCGGCCGAGGCCGTAGTTGATGATGTAGCTGCGATAGGTGTCGATGAAGCGCAGGCGTTGGGTGGCCTTGGCGCGGTCGGCCAGCGAGTATTTCATCAGCTGTTCGATGGCGATGTCGCGGTTGATGCGGCCGGCCAGATAGGCGTCCGCAATGGTGTATTCGGCTCGCGCCAGCTGACGGGTCAGGGCGCCCAGTTGCGCCTTCCGCTCGGCCGTCGCCGGGTCCAGTCCGGCCAGCGGGAACAGGACCTCGCGCTCGAACCGCGTGCCCTCGTCGCCCGGGAAGGCCAGGTCGATGCCGTAGTTGGCGCTGCCCTCGGCCACGAAGCTCATCGGGCTGAACAGCGGATAGACGCTCATCTCCATCCAGCCGCGCTCGCGCACGAAGGTGCGTTCCAGCAGGGCGTTGTAGACGTGGTGGCCGGGGTAGCCCTCGTGGCAGCCCAGATCGATCGCCCGCTCGGTGTAGATCGGGAAGTCGGCATTGATCTCGATCTTGGACGCTGAATTTCCTTGGTAATAATTGTAGCCCGACCACGGCTTGTCGCCGACGAAGGCGAGGGTGAAGCTCTCGTTCGAGGGCAGCTGGATGTGTTGCAGCGTGCGGCGACGGCACTCGGCGATGGCCGCGTCCATGACGGGCTGAAGGCGGTCGCGCGGGATAACGTAGTGCGACCGGAACTCGGTCACGCGGTCCGTCAGCGAACCCTCGCCGGGCACCAGGGCGTCGATCTGCGCCAGCACCGGGTCGAAGCTCGACAGGGGACGCAGGTCCGGCCGGATGCCGAACAGGGCCTCGGCCTCGTCGGCGAAGCTCATGCGCTCGCCCGACAGCATCCGCACGCGCGCTCCGGCGGCCGAGACGTGGGCCAGCAGGTATTTCCGGCGCTGGACGATGGCGGCGTCCTGGCCGTCGGTGGAGATGGCGTTCAGGCGGGCGGTCAGACCGGTCGCCTCCTCCGCCAGTTGCGGCAGGGTGCGCAGGTTCGCCTTCGCCTCTTCCCGCCATTCCGGCGGACCGTAGTAGGCGTCGACATAGCCATCCTCGTGCTCGCCGATCTCCAGGATCAGGCCGACATAGTCGCGCGCGATGCCGTCGAGGGTGTCGCGGCGCGGGCCGGTCCGGGTCCCGTCGGACGGCGGCGCCGCACAGGCGGCGACCAGCAGGGCGAGGGCAAGGGCGAGCACGCGCATCGGGACACTCCTTCGACGGACGCTCCCCGCGCCCGGACGGCCGAAGTCTTCGACCAAAACCCCGCGCCCGTCCAGAACGGCGCGTCAGAGGTTGCGACGGACGTCACGCATTCGGGATTGAGGGCGGGCCTGTCCTGCTGTAGAGGCCTTCGTCCCGGCGCCCTCGCCGACAGACGCACCCGTAGCTCAGCTGGATAGAGCGTTGCCCTCCGAAGGCAAAGGTCACACGTTCGAATCGTGTCGGGTGCGCCACTTCTCCTGATTGCAGGCTTGATGATCGGCTCTCACGGCTGTTTTCGGCCCGCCTCTCGACTCGCTCCATGGTTGCGATGTAATGACCGTGTAACCGGGGGAGGATCGGATGACGACGTTGGACCCGATGGCCGTGTTCGCGCTCATTGCGGCGCCTGCGCTGGCGACCCTCGCGTTCCTGGGTTGGATGTCCGCGCGAAAGAAGTGAGCGGACTGGAAGGCGGCGTGCGGAAGGGCTAGGCAGCGGGCCCAAGTCCGTTGAAAGCCGCGTCATGACCCACACAGATCTGCCCGCCCATCCGACCGGCCAGCCCGTCGGGCGCGTGATCGCCATGCCCGCGGACACCAATCCGGAAGGCGACATCTTCGGCGGCTGGCTGCTGGCCCAGATGGACCTGGCCGGCGCGACGCCGGCGTTCGAATATGCGCAAGGGCGCTGCGCCACCGTGGCGCTGGACGCCATGGTCTTCCACCAGCCGGTGTCGGTGGGCGACGAGGTGTCGATCTACGCAAAGGTCATCAAGACCGGCCGCACCTCGATCCGGGTCCATGTCGAGGCGTGGAAGCGCCCGCGGCGCGACGCCCAGGCGGAGTCGGTTCGGGTGACCGAGGGCGTCTTCACCTATGTGGCCATCGACCAGAACCGCAAGCCGCGCCTGCTTCCGGGCGTCGAGGGCTGATCGTCGCAATAACCCTTCGGAACAGTCGGAAATCTTGACCTTTGGGCCCGCGGAGACTACCTCGCGGGCATGGCCATCCGTCGCATCCTCACCATCGATAACGCCGCCGATCTGGCGATCCTGAAGCAGGTCTCGACCCCGGTCGAAGGCCCGGTCACCGACGAGCTGCGCACGCTCATGGATGACATGCTCGAGACCATGTACGCCGCCCCGGGCATCGGCCTGGCCGCCGTGCAGATCGGCGACACGCGTCGGGTCATCGTCATGGACCTGGGCGACAAGAACGGCGACGTCGACGACGTCGACCCCTCGACGATGTCGAAGGAAGAGCGCGAGAAGTGGGACGCCGAGCGTCGCAACCCGCGCTATTTCGTCAATCCGGAGATCCTGTGGACCTCGGACGACACCTGCCCCTACGAGGAAGGCTGTCTGTCGATCCCGGAGTATTTCGATTCCGTCGAGCGTCCCGCCCGCTGCCGGATCAAGTATCTGGGCTACAACGGCGAGACGATCGAGGAAGAGGCCGACGGCCTCTACGCCGTCTGCATCCAGCACGAGATGGACCATCTGAACGGCGTACTGTTTATCGACCACCTGTCGCGCCTGCGCCGCGAGCGCGCCGTGGCCAAGGTGAAGAAGGCCGCGAGGATGGCCGCCTGATGGCCCGTCTCAAGCGCAACCGCGATCGCATCATCGACCCGCAGGGCCGCCGCCGCCTGACCCGCAACGAGAAGGTGGGCGTCGCCTCGGTCGCCACCATCGTCGGCGTGGCCGCCATCGGCGTGATCGCCGGCGTCCTGCTGGACCGCCTGCTCGACTTCGACGACGCGCTGGACGCCGGCGGCGAATGGGACGAGGGCGGCGGAGTGTTCACGCGCTGGGATTGAGGTTCGGACCAGTCGGCGGAATCAGAGAAAATCGGACGCCGACCATGAGCAACTCGCTGCCATCCAGTGACGAAAAGCTTCGCGAACTCGCGACGGCGATAGACCGGCTGGATCAGCAGGTAGCGCCGCCAGTGCTTCCCGCCAGAGCGGAACGGCCGCCAAAAGCCGAATTGGGCCCTCGAACCAGGCTCTCCATCCAGATCATGACCTGGTTTTTCAGGCTGTTCTGGGGGCTTTGGATCCTCCTTTTCCTGATCGTCGCTCCCCCGCAACAGATCAGTGATCTGATCGTGGTTCCGTTCTCAGCGTTGGTGTGCTGGCTGATATTTCAGTTTCACAAGGCGATACTGGTCGCGGCTGCCCGGAAGATGTCCGCTTCCCGTTGAGACGAAATCAGCCGACGACAGCCATCCTCAGGATCCAGAAACGGCCCCCGCCTTGTCGCCGACGCTCGCATAGGGCTAATGCGCCCGGATGCGCCTCGCCTTCATGGGTACCCCCGACTTCGCCGTGCCGTCGCTGGCCGAACTGATCGCCAGCGGGCACGAGGTCGTGGCCGTCTATTCGCAGCCGCCGCGGCCCAAGGGCCGGGGGCAGAAGCTGACGCCGTCGCCGGTCCACGCCTTCGCCGAGACCATGGGCCTGCCTGTGTTCACGCCGGAATCGATGAAGTCGCCCGAGGCGATCGAGACGTTCCGGTCGCTGGACGTCGATGCCGCCTGCGTCGTCGCCTATGGCCAGATCCTCAAGGCCGAGGTGCTGGAGGCGCCGCATCTGGGCTGCTTCAACCTGCACGGCTCCCTGCTGCCGCGCTGGCGCGGGGCGGCTCCGATCCAGCGGGCGATCATGGCTGGCGACAAACAGACCGGCGTGCAGATCATGCGCATGTCCGAGGGTCTGGACGAGGGCGCCATCCTGCTGTCCGAGATCATGGACATCCGCCCCGACGACACCGCCGCCACCCTGTCCGAGCGCATGTCGCACACCGGCGCCAGCCTGTGGCCGCGCGCCCTTGCTGCCATCGAGCGCGGCGGGGCCGAGGGTACGGAGCAGGCCGGAGAGCCGACCTATGCCCGCAAGATCACCCCGGCCGAGGCCCGCATCAACTGGAGCCGTCCGGCGGCCGAGGTCGACGCTCATATCCGCGGCCTGTCGCCCTTCCCCGGCGCCTGGTTCGAGGTCGCCTCGGCGGATGGCCCGGTGCGGGTCAAGGCGCTGATGTCGCGCGTGGCAGAGGGATCGGGCGCGCCGGGTCAGGTGCTGGACGGCGCCCTGCGCATCGCCTGCGGCGACGGCGCGGTCCAGTTGATCCGGGTCCAGCGCGCAGGCAAGGCGGCGCAGACGCCGGACGAGATGCTGCGCGGCTTCCCCCTGCCGGCCGGAACCGTGCTGGCCTGATGCCCCGGTACCGGCTGACCATCGAGTACGACGGCTCTGGCTATAACGGCTTCCAGACCCAGGCCGGCCAGCCGACCGTGCAGGGCGCCATCGAGGGGGCGCTGAAGGCCTTCTGCGGCGACAGCATCCGCATCGCCGCCGCCGGGCGCACCGACACCGGCGTGCATGCGACCGGTCAGGTGGTCAGCTTCGATCTGGAAAAGGCATGGCCGTCGCGCACCGTGATGAACGCCCTGAACGCCCATCTGATCGAGGAGGAGGTCTCGGTGCTGGACTGCGCCGAGGTCGATCCGGAGTGGCATGCGCGCTTCTCGGCGACCGGGCGCAAATACCTGTACCGCATCCTGAACCGGCCGGGTCGCCCGGCGCTGGATCTGGGCCGGGTCTGGCACATGAAGAAGGCGCTGGACGCCGACGCCATGCATGAGGCGGCCCAGGCGCTGGTCGGCCTGCACGACTTCACCACCTTCCGGGACGTGAACTGCCAGTCCAAGTCGCCGGAAAAGACGCTGGACGTCGCCCGCGTCACACACGTCGGCGAGGAGGTCCATCTGGTGTTCGAGGCCCGCAGCTTCCTGCATCGGCAGGTCCGCTCGATGACCGGCTCGCTGGTCGAGGTGGGGCTGGGCCGGTGGTCGGCCGGCGATCTGAGGGCCGCTCTGGAGGCGCGCGACCGGTCCGCCTGCGGCCCGGTCGCGCCCTCCGATGGCCTCTATCTGACCGGCGTGACCTACTGACGCGAAAAGGCCCGCCGGTGGAACCGGCGGGCCCTTCGTCTTCTCGATCCGGCCTTAGCGGCGGGCTTCGTTCGAGGCGCCGGTGACGGCGTCGCCGGCGGCCGAGACGTCGCGGCCGACGCCGGCCACGGTGTTGCAGGCCGAAACGGCCAGGGCGGCGGCGACCAGGGTCAGGGTGATGATCTTCTTCATAGGGCTATCCCCGTTTCTGCAGTGAACCTTGGCGGTAAACGCAAGCGTGGCCGTGCGGTTGCATAGCCAGGTCACGGTCGGTTCTGCTAGGTCGCTGGCATGACCCAGCCCGCGAACACCGCCGCCCGCCGTCTCGTCGAAACCCTCGTCATCAACGGAGTCGATCGCGTCTTCTGCGTTCCGGGCGAAAGCTATCTGGCGGTGCTGGACGCGCTGGCCGATGTCCGCGACCAAATCCAGGTCATCGCCTGTCGTCACGAGGCCGGCGCCGCCAACATGGCCGAGGCCTATGGCAAGCTGACGGGCAAGCCGGGCGTCTGCATGGTCACCCGCGGGCCGGGCGCCACCCACGCCTCGATCGGCGTGCATACCGCCCATCAGGACTCCACGCCGATGATCCTGTTCGTCGGCCAGATCGCCCTGACCGACCGCGGCCGCGGCGCCTTCCAGGAGGTCGACTACCGCGAGGTGTTCGGCGGCCTGGCCAAATGGTCGACCGAGCTGGAGAGCCCGTCGCGCACCGTCGAGGTGGTCGAACGCGCCTTCGCCACGGCGCTGCAGGGGCGCATGGGGCCGGTGGTCGTGGCCCTGCCCGAGGACATCCTGCACGATGACGGCGGCCCGGCCCCCGTGCGTCCGGTGGTTCCGGCGAAGGCCGCGCTGGACGCCGCCTTCGTTGAACAGGTGCGCGAGCGCCTGTCGAAGGCCGAGCGGCCGCTGCTGGTGCTGGGCGGTTCGGGCTGGACCGACGAGGCCGCCGGCGCGATCGGCGACTGGGCCGAGCGGATCGGCCTGCCGGTCTCCCTGTCGTTCCGCCGCAAGGACATCCTGTCGAACGACCGCCCGAACTACGCCGGCGACCTCGGCCTCGGCTGCAATCCGAAGCTGACCGCGCGGGCGAAGGCGGCGGACCTGATCATCGCCATCGGTGCGCGGCTGGGCGAGAACCCGACCCAGGGCTACACCCTGCTGGACCGCACGAAGACGGCCGAGACCCTGATCCACATTCATCCGGGCGCGGAAGAGCTGGGCCGTGTCTGGGCGCCGCTGCTGAGCGCCACGGCCGACAACTCGCTGGCCGCGCTCGCTCTCGCCTCCATCGATCCGGGTCGCAACTGGAAGGCCGAGGCCGATCAGGCCCATGCCGACTATCAGGCCTTCTCGACGCCCGTGTCCGTGACCGGCGCGGTGAACATGAGCGAGTGCATGGCGCATCTCGGCGAAATTCTGCCGCCCACCGCCATCGTCACCAACGGGGCCGGAAACTTCGCCGCCTGGCTGCACCGCTTCTATCGCCACCGCGCCTGCCGCACCCAGCTGGCCCCGACCTCAGGCGCCATGGGCTACGGCTATCCCGCGGCGCTGGCGGCCAAGAGCGTTCATCCGGATGCGGACGTTATCTGCATCGCCGGCGACGGCGACTATCTGATGACCGGGCAGGAGATCGCCACGGCGGTCCAGTACGGCATCAACGCTGTCGTTGTGATTGTCGACAACGGCACCTACGGCACCATCCGCATGCATCAGGAGACACACTATCCGGGCGCCCAGCGGGTGATCGCCACGGACCTGAAGAACCCCGATTTCGTGAAGTATGCCGAGGCCTTCGGCGCCTTCGGCATCCGCTGCGAGCGGACCGAGGACTTCCCCGCTGCGCTGGAGGCCGCCCGGAACGCCGGACGGCCCGCGGTCGTTCACCTGATCACCTCGGCCGAGGATATCGCACCCCTGCGCACCATCACCGGCCTGCGCTCGTAACAGGATTTTCCCCATGCGCGTCGTCGCCCTCGCCTGCTCCGCCCTTGCGCTGACCGCCTGCGCCAGCGCGCCGGGGCCGGGTCCGGGCGGCGGTGACGGGCAGGCGACGAACCAGAATGACTGCGCGGTGATCGCGGCCGTGGCGAAGGGGCATTACGAGTTTGATCGGGCGAACAATGTCCCGCCGCCGCTGTGGCTGTTCAGCGAGGCCGGCGACTGGTCGCCCCGCTGCGACTGGAGCCGCTACGGCCTGAACTTCCCGACCACCTACGACCCCGACCGCCAGCACCGGCCGGGCGAGCGCGTGCAGTGGGTGCAGTTCCGCAAGCCGGTCTACGACGGCAATGGCGCGACCATCGAGGCCGGCATCCTGCACGGTCCGCTGGCGGGCATGGGCGTGGAATGCCGCGTGGTCTCTGGCATCGCCGGCTGGACCCTCGCGGGCCAGTGCCGGAACACCTGGATCTCCTGACATCGGGGCGGTGACGACGGCGGTTCGCCCGCCTATGTTCGCCGCATGACCGACGCAGCGCCCGAAGCCGAAGATCGCCCGCTCACCCAGGACGGGCCCGCCGTGCGCCTCTGGATGATCGACGCCTCGGCCTACATCTTCCGGGCCTACCACGCCCTGCCGCCCCTGACGCGCAAGTCGGATGGCCTGCCGGTCGGCGCCGTGCAGGGCTATTGCAACATGCTGTGGAAGCTCCTGCGCGACATGAAGGGCGCGGACGGGCCGACCCATCTTGTGGCCATCTTCGACCACTCCGAGAAGACGTTCCGCAACGACCTCTACGACCAGTACAAGGCGCACCGGCCACCGGCGCCGGAGGATCTGGTGCCCCAGTTCCCGCTGGTGCGCGAGGCCACGGCCGCGTTCGGCGTGCACTGCGTCGAGCTGCCGGGCTACGAGGCCGACGACCTGATCGCGACCTATGCCTGTCGGGCGCGTGACGCGGGCGGCGAGGCGGTCATCGTCTCCAGCGACAAGGACCTGATGCAGCTGATCGGCCCGTCGGTGGTGATGTGGGACCCGATGAAGGACCGCCGCCTCGCCGAGCCGGAGGTGTTCGAGAAGTTCGGCGTGGGCCCCGAGAAGATGATCGACCTGCAGGCGCTGATCGGCGACAGCGTCGACAACGTCCCCGGCGCGCCCGGCATCGGCCCCAAGACGGCGGCCCAGCTGCTGGACGAGTACGGCGATCTGGACACGCTTCTGGAGCGCGCCGGTGAGATCAAACAGCCCAAGCGACGCGAGACCCTGATCAATTTCGCCGATCAGATCCGGCTGAGCCGCGAGCTGGTCAGGCTGACCTGCGACGCCCCGGCGCCCGAGCCGATCGAGGACTTCGCCGTGCGCGATCCGGATCCGGAGGCGCTGGGCGCCTTCCTGGAGAAGATGGAGTTCCGCTCGCTGCGCAACCGGGTCGGGGACGGCAAGGCGCTGGCCAGCGAGACCTCGGCCTTTGCGCCCAAGCGGCCGGCGGCCTTCACAGCCCCGGTGCTGACCCCGCGCTATGCCCCGTCCGAGCCGACGGCTTCGGTGGAGGCCCAGACCTTCGACCACGAGGCCTATGTCTGCGTGCAGACGCTGGACGAGCTCGATCGCTGGATCGCGAGGGCGACCGAGGCGGGGGTGGTCGGGTTCGACACCGAGACGGACGCGCTCAGCGCCACCCATGCCGGCCTGTGCGGGGTCTCCCTGGCCATCGGGCCGAACGACGCGTGCTATGTGCCCCTGACCCATGAGTGGGAGCCGGCGGCGGGCCGGGGCGGTCTGGATTTCGGGGACCAGCCGGATACCCGGGAGCCCCTGACCCAGATCGACAAGGCGACCGCCCTGTCGCGCCTGCGTAATTTGTTGGAAAATCCGGCCGTTCTGAAAGTGATGCAGAACGGAAAGTACGACATCGCCGTGATGGCCCGACGGGGCATCACCGTGGCCCCCTACGACGACACCATGCTGATCAGCTACGTCCTGGAGGGCGGGCTGCACGGGCATGGCATGGACGAACTGGCCCGCCTGCATCTGGGGCACGAGCCGATCCCGTTCAAGACCGTGGCGGGCACGGGCAAGAGCCAGAAGAGCTTCAAGCATGTCGAGCTGAAACCGGCCACGTCCTACGCCGCCGAGGACGCCGACGTGACCCTGCGCCTGTGGCGCATCCTGAAGCCCCAACTGGCGGAACAGGGCCTCGTCACCGTCTATGAGACCCTGGAGCGCGGCATGCCCGCGACCCTGGCCGGCATGGAGCGCGAGGGCGTCCGCGTCGACCCCGACCGCCTGCGCCGCCTCAGCAGCGAGTTCGGCATGCGCATGGCCGAGCTGGAGGAAAAGGCCCACGCCCTGGCCGGCCGCCCGTTCAACGTCGGCAGCCCCCGCCAGATCGGCGACATCCTGTTCGGCGAGATGAACCTGCCCGGCGGCAGGAAGACCGCCTCGGGCCAGTGGGGCACCGAGGCCTCGACGCTGGAGACCCTGGCCGAGACCCACGAACTGCCCCGCGTCCTGCTGGACTGGCGCCAGCTCAGCAAGCTGAAGGGCACCTATACCGACGCCCTGATCGAGGCCGCCGACCCGACCACCGACCGCGTCCACACCTCCTACCAGCTGGCCGCCGCCACCACCGGCCGCCTGGCCTCCAGCGACCCCAACCTGCAGAACATCCCGATCCGCACCGGCACCGGCCGCCAGATCCGGCAGGCCTTCATCGCCGGCCCGGGCAACGTCCTGATCAGCGCCGACTACAGCCAGATCGAGCTGCGCCTGCTGGCCCACATCGGCGACATCCCCGAGCTGAAGCGCGCCTTCAAGGCGGGGCAGGACATCCACGCCGCCACCGCCAGCGAGATGTTCAACGTGCCGCTGGACCAGATGGACCCCGAGACCCGCCGCCGGGCCAAGGCCATCAATTTCGGCATCGTCTACGGCATCAGCGCCTTCGGCCTGGCCAATCAGCTGGGCATCGACCAGGGCGAGGCCGGCGCCTACATCAAGACCTATTTCGAGCGCTTCCCCGGCATCCGCTCATACATGGACGCCACCAAGGCCCAGGTGCGCGAGACCGGCCAGGTCTCCACCCTGTTCGGCCGCCGCATCCACATCCCGGCCATCCACTCCAGATCCGCCGCCGAGCGCAGCTTCGGCGAACGCGCCGCCATCAACGCCCCCATCCAGGGCGCCGCCGCCGACATCATCCGCCGCGCCATGATCCGCATGCCCGCCGCCCTGACCGACGCCGGCCTGTCAGACGTGAAGATGCTGCTGCAGGTCCACGACGAACTGGTCTTCGAGGCCCCGGAGGGTCTGGCCGACAAGGCGATCGCGGTGATCAAGCGGGTGATGGAGGGAGCGGCGGAACCGGCCGTCGCGCTGACGGTGCCGCTGGTCGTCGATGCGCGGGCGGCGGGGAACTGGGATGAGGCGCATTAGGGGGCAGGTACAATGACCGTCGCTGCAGCTTGGATCAGCGAAGGCTGGATATACAGCCAGCGAGCAGATCAACACGCTAGGTACTGGATTGACGCCGATTGGATTTGGGGCCCGGTGGGCAATCCGGACGTCAACACCAAGCATTGGATAGCGGACGGTTGGATATGGGGACCGGTCGGCAGTCCCGCGATCATGACTGGGTATTTCATAAAAGACGGGTGGATATACGGGCCCGACATCCGCTTGCCCTTTGTTTAGGGAAAGAACTAGCCGCCGAACGACGCGCCATGGTGGTGATCAAGCGAGTGATGGAGGCGGCAGCGGAACTGGCGGCGGCGCTGCCCGTGCCGCTGGTGGTCGACGCGAGGGCGGCGGGGAACTCGGATGAGGCGCACTAAAAACTATTTTTGGAGCGCTAACCGGAACATTGGGTGAATGACTACTCGCTGGTTGTTCTTCGGGGACTGCGCTTTCAACAGGTCGAGGCTTTCGCCTACGTCAAAGATGTAAACGGGCTTGTTGTGACGGTCTAAGACTCCGAAAAAGCCGAACCAGAGAAGGACGTCGAAAAGACCTTGGACGTCGGCGTCGGGGCCAATGTGGTCTGCGATCACTGAAGCTGCGGCCTCTGCGTCAATGGTGCTATCTGGCCCAACAAACTTGTAAACCACCCGGTCGCCGGAAGGGAAAACATCGGCAACCTCAAAGTTAAAATTCTGAAGCAGTTCAGTCGAATACGAGGCAGTCGCCTTCATCACGTCTTCAGATGCGATTGCGGTGTGACCTGACTGCGCAGCGTAGCTCAACGCCAGATCGATAATGTCGATCAGCGCGCGCGGGCGGTGCATCGCGTGGCGAACCAGATATTCGAAACTGCTAGTTCCTGCGATAAACGGCGTCGCAATGTTTTCCCATTGCAGAGGGGGGTCGACGCCCAGCTCAGCACTGCTCACCGCCAGGCGCATGTTGATCATTTTTAGTAGTGATGATGGATCGTTCCAGACAATCCTGATTGGGTTCTCTTTGCCTCGATCTGATGCATCTCTGACCAAGAACTCATAAACATCGTCTCTTAAAAACAAGCATACATTGATCTGGTTGTCCTTGCGGAGTGCGTCACGTTGGATCTTTCGTCCAGCATCGATCAAAGATTGGACGAGCATAGTGTCCGAGCTCGTAACTCCGCTCGCGTTCCATCCTTTGTCCAAATTGTCGACAAGTATGTATGATCTTTTCTTTAGCTCTAGGTATGAAAATGTAGCTTGTCTAAGTTCTCTGATGTCGTGTTTAAATACAATCTCGGTGATTTGAGGGGTGGTAAGAATGTGCTTCTCGCCATCCTGCATGTGAACGCCAAGATCGGTTCTCAGTCGTTTGATAAGTCTCAGCAGGCGCTCGGGAAAATCTCCCTCCCGCGCCTCATCCCAATCTTTGTAGGCGGCTTGTAGTCGCTCATATGGCGCGACTATCCGAGCATCTCTTCCAAGAAGGAACTCGTCTTCCTCCAAAAGTCTATGAGCCAACTCTAGGAGGAGGACATACTCCCAGAACGCAGTCATTGTGTGAGAGTGGGTTGCTTCCGAAAAATGCACGGAAACGAGTTCATTCAGTTTCCTGAGGTGGAACCCGTCTGGACGAAGATCCAAAACAACGTGAGCCCGATCCGACTGAAGTCGTTCTTTTAGTTGCCAGAAAATCGCGGTTTTGCCGGTTCCCTTCCTGCCAACGACAAGCTGGGCCTCCCCCCTTAGAGCTCGGAAATACTCTCTGGTCTCCAAGAAATAGCTGTCCAAGCGCCGAAACTCGTTCTCGGCGACGCTCGCTCCCAACGAGAGTTGGGTCAGGTAGCTGCTCGAGAAGGTCCTTTTTGGCGCTCGATATTTTTGAAGCGCCTCTAGGATCGCTGGCTTGAAATCTTCGACTTTCGATTCGAGCTCATTGAGGTCGGAAATGGCGACGATGTCGTCACGCAAGTCGAACGGCGGGATAATGTCGCCGTAACCGATCATCAGTCGCGGAATGCCGAGGCCATCCGCCAAGCCTGCAAGCAGATAAGCTCGGAGGTTGTGATGGTCAGAATCAATGATGTGGTGGGGGATCAACGACAGAAAAACGCCGGCCGATGACGCAACTTCGCGGTGAGCCCTGTGAAGAGGCAGCCGGACCTCTTCCTCTGGGTCATGTGTGCGGCTGTGGAAGCCAGCACCTGCGACTGAGGTCGCATAGGCCATGGCAAACTCAGTCTTGGCAGCGAAGTCTTGGAAGTAGACCGGAGCTTCGTGGATGAGAGCGACCGGAGGGGGGGCTTGGTAGTAAGGGTCTTGGGTTTGATCGATGAGCTTCGAAACATCACCGCCGTTTCGATATAGTTTAAGGCGCTGGGTATCGAAGATTCCAAACTGCGATTGGACAAGAAGCGCGTCTTTGACGGATGAATTTAGAAGAAGGGAGAGAGGCTTCCCTAGCCCGGCCGCGTAGCCAATCTCATAGCAAACATTGGCGTTCAACGTAGTTATGTCGAACATCGCGTGTGAACACCGAGATATCGCTTCTCTTATGCTGTCGATTATGTGGACAGAGAAACCGTCCAGATCCGTCCAAGGCACGATTTTCTTTGAAGCTCGCCCGGCACGATAGAGTCCGATTCCGGCGTTGATGCTGTCAACGACGTCGGCGGGATGCTCCGGGAAACCGATAAAAACCTCTTGCATAACGCCAACATGTCGAATTGAGACGGCAACGCAAGGTGGTGCTCTCGCAATCCACCGATTTGCCAACAGCCACCCGCCTCGCCTCGCCTCAAGGACGCTGCGCGCCGCTCGCGCGGCGGGCCGGGGCGGCCCGTCCTTGACCCCGGGGTGGCGCGGATGGTCGGGGCTCGGCGGGTCGGGCGCGGGGCGCGCCGGCCGGGGTGGGAACGGGTCTCTGGCGGGGCCGGTTGTCTCTTCATCTGCAGAGGAGAGCGACATGACGGATGCGACCAACAGCCCTGATCCCGTGCCGGTGGAGGATGACGATACCGCGTGGCCGGATCCGGTCGGGCCGGAGCGGGACGGCGAGGCGCCGGAGAAGGATGAGGCGGATCGGAAGATCGATCGGCTGATCGGGGAGGAGGCGTCGGCCTTGCGGGCGCCGGATTGAGGGGTAGCGCCGTCTAAATCCTCCCCTTCGGGGGAGGGGGACCATGCGAAGCATGGTGGAGGGGGCTGGGGCGGGCGTGATG
>JACVCC010000002.1:292500-456867 GCA_016742215.1 Brevundimonas sp. | reverse complement strand
AGTTTCGGTCGTTGCGGCGGCAGGAGCAGCAGTGTCCGCGGCCGCAGCCGCAGCGCGGGCGGCCAGACGCTGCTGGGCCTCGAAGCGGCGGGCCAGACGCTCGGTCAGGACCCGGGCGGCGGCGGGGTCCATCTGGGCCATGACGGCGGCCAGCGAGCGCGGACGCATGGCGGCGGCGACCGGCAGGCGCACATCGTCGTCCAGAGTGGCGAAGACGCGGGCGGCTTCCTTGGGACGCATGGCGGAATAGACGGCGACCAGCCGGTCGAGTTCCTGCTGCTCCCGCTCGCTGACCTGGCCGAGCATGGCGGCGACCTCGGCCTTCACAGCCTCCAGCGCGGCGACCTTGGCGTCCAGTTTCTGCTCGGCGGCGGTCATCAGCGGCAGCATGGCGGCCAGATCCTGATCGCGGGCGTCCAGCTCGGTGCGGCGCTGCGACAGCGACTGGATGACCCGCAGCTCGGCCGGCGAGATGCCCGCCTGCTGGGCGAGCTGCTCGGGCGTCAGGGCGCAGACGGCGGCGGGCGGGGCCGACGGGGCGGCGGCCGGGACGGCTTCCTCGGCCCAGGCGCGGGCCCCCTCGAACAGGCCGGGCGCGACGCCGATGGCGCGGACCACCACGACGCCGCCGATGGCGACGGCGATCAGGGGAAGAAGGCGGGGGATCTTGCGCATGGCGTTACTCGAACGGGGCTCAGGCGGCGAACAGGTCGTCGTCCAGTCTGCGGCGCGCCTGGTTGAGGCTTTGCTTCGCAGACTGGTTAGCGGTCAGGGCGCCGAGGATGGCGCGGACATTGTCGCGCCCTTCCGGTGCGCGGGCGGGCGTGGACAGGCCCTGGATGCGCTCGGCCAGCGCAGCCATTCGCAGGGCGCGCTCGTCGTCTTCGGTCTCGGCGACCGAAGCGGCGGGGGCCGGCGTGGGGCGAGGCGCCTCGCGAACCGGCTCGACGGCGCGGGGGGCCGGGGCAGAGGGGGCGCGGGCGATCAGGGCTTCCAGCTGGGTCTTCACCTCGCGGGCCTTGATGATGCGGTCGTGCAGCAGGTCGGTCTCCTGGCCCGAGGCGCGGAGCGAGGCCATGGCGGCCTCGGCGCGGCCGGCGGCCTGGTTCAGGTCATTCACAGCCGAGGCAAAGGCCAGCTGTCCGGCGCGCAGGGCCGTCAGCTTGCGCTCCAGCCGCACGCCGTAGCCCAGGGCCGCGACCAGCAGCAGCATCAGTACGCCGTCGAGGATCATACCGGTCATCAGCGTTTCCCTTTCGACAGGTGGGCGGCGGCTTCGACGTTGACCGGGGCCTCGACCCGCACGGCGATGTGCTGGCCCTTGCGGCCCATGCGGCCGACGGTCAGCGGAATGGCGCCGGCGCGGACGGTGATCTCGGAGTCCGGCGTGGCGTTCAGCATCAGGGTGTCGCCGACCTTCAGATTCAGCACCTGCGACAGCGGCACCTGCTGCTCGTCCAGCACGGCGCGGACCTCGGTCTCGGTGGTCCAGAGCTCGGTGGCAAGGTGGCCTTCCCAGATGTTGTCGCGACCGAACTTCTCACCCATGAACTGCTGCAGCAGCATCTTCCGGATAGGCTCGAGCGTGGCATAGGGCAGCAACAGCTCGACACGGCCGCCGCGGTCTTCCATGTCGATGCGCAGCTTCACGAGGATCGCGGCATTGGCCGGCCGGGCAATGGCGGCGAAGCGCGGGTTCGTCTCCAGACGATCCAGATTGAAATGGACCGGCGTCAGCGGCTCGAATGCAGCCTGGGCGTCGGCCAGCACGACCTCGATCATGCGCTGGACCAGCACCCGCTCGATCGTGGTGTAGGGCCGGCCCTCGATACGCAGCGCCGCGGTTCCCCGACGGCCGCCCAGCAGCACGTCGACGATCGAGTAGATCAGGTTGGAGTCGACCGTCAGCAGGCCGTAGTTATCCAGCTCCTCTGCGCGGAACACGGCGAGGATGGCCGGCAGGGGGATCGAGTTCAGATAGTCGCCGAAGCGGATCGACGAGATGTTGTCGAGGCTGACCTCGACGTTGTCGCTGGTGAAGTTCCGCAGCGACGTCGTCATCAGCCGCACGAGGCGGTCGAAGACGATCTCGAGCATCGGCAGACGCTCGTAGGACACCAGCGCCGAGTTGATGATCGCCCTGATGCCCGAGCGCTCGGAGCCGTCGTCGTCGCCCAGGTCGAAGCCAAGGAGATTGTCGATCTCGTCCTGGCTGAGAACGCGCTCCGAGACGGCCGAGCGGTCGTCCGCCGCCTCCTCCGGCTCGGCGAACGGATCCGCGCTTTCGGCGAAGGCGGCGTCCGTCATCCGTTATGCACCAGCATTTCTTCGATCAGCACCGCATCTACCTTGCCCGGCGCGGCGATCAGATTGACGCGGCGCAGGATCTCGGCGCGCAGCTGGAAGGTCCCGGCCGATCCGGCGAGGTCCTCGGGACGCAGTTCGCGCAGGAAACCCTGGAACATGTCCTGGACCCGCGGCATCTCGGCCTGCAGATGCTCGGCGATCGCCGCATCCTTCATCTCGAGGGTGAGCTTCAGCTTCAGCAGCGTCGGCCGTCCGGCCGCGCCCTGGATGTTCACCACCATGTCGGGCAGGGTGTAGAAGGTCACGCCATCCGGCCCCTCGGCGATGACGCCCAGCGCGGGGTTGGCTTCGCCCTCAGCGCCGCCGCCATGTCCGCCGCCGCCCTTCTTCTCGCCGTGGCCGCCACCTTTCTTCTCGCCGTGGCCGCCCTTCTTCTCGGCGCCGTGTCCGCCCTCGGCCGCCGCAGGCTTGGGCTGCATCAGCATGAAAGCCGCCCCGCCGCCGCCGCCGACCACGACCAGCGCGGCGGGGATGATGATGAAGAGCAGCGGGAGTTTCTTCTTGGCGGGCGGCGCGTCGCCCTCCCCGCCTTCCGATACGGCCACGGCGGTCGATTCAGCGTCCGAGGGCGCCGCGTCGTCCTTCTTTTTCTTGCCGAACTTCAACATGCCGAGGCCCCGAGAATCTCGACGGCCATTCCAGCGTTTTTTGGTTAACGAGGCGTTTAGAACCGGCAAATCCTGCCGGGTTCCGAAGCAAGCTTAACCGGAAGAACGCCCACCAGCACTGGATTAACCCTGTTGGCACGACCGTTGCGACACGGAGCGGCGAAAGGAGCCGCCCGTGGAAAACGCCGCCTACGTCGGACTGTCACGCCAGATGACCCTGCGCCGGGAGCTGGATATCGTGGCGAACAACATCGCCAATGCGGACACGACCGGCTTCAAGGTCGAACAGCTGCTGGTCGGCGAGGAAGTGGGCCAGCGCGCCCGCAATGCCTTCGTTCGTCCGGGCGTCAGCTTCGTCATGGACAACGGGGTCGGCCGCGATTTCAGCCAAGGCGTGCTGAGCCAGACGGGCCGGACGCTGGACTTCGCCATCGAGGGCGAAGGCGCCTTCTTCCGCGTTCAGGACGGCGCTGCCGAGGCCTACACCCGCGACGGCTCGTTCACGGTCGACGCCCAGGGCCGCCTGATGACCGAAGGCGGACATCCCGTGATGGGCGACGGCGGCGAGATTATCCTCAACCCGGAACTGGGTCAGGTCTCCGTCGGCGCCGACGGCACAATCAGCCAGGACGGCGAGACCATCGGCCGGCTGTCAGTCGTCCGCTTCGACTCGCTGGGCGTGCTCGAGAAGAGCGGCGACGGCCTGTATCGCAACGCCTCCAACGCCGTGGCGCAGGAAGCGCCCGACGCCCGCGTCCGTCAGGGGATGCTGGAGGGCTCCAACGTCAATCCGATCCTCGAGATCACCAACCTCATCGAGATCCAGCGCGCCTACGAAAGCGTGACGCGGATGATCGAGGGCAACACCGACCTGTCCCGTCGCGCCGTCGAGCGCCTCGGCCGGGCCGCCTAAGGGAGAGCCGGAACATGCGCGCGCTCAGAACCGCCGCCTCGGGCATGGCTGCACAGCAGCTGAACGTCGAGGTCATCTCGAACAACATCGCGAACATGAACACCGTGGGCTACAAGCGCCAACGGGCCGAGTTCCAGGACCTGCTGTACCACAACGTCGAACGGATGGGCGCTCAGTCGTCGACCCAGGGCACTGTGGTTCCGACGGGCATCCAGATCGGCGCCGGTGTGAAGGCCGGGGCCGTCTATCGCATCACCGAACAGGGCACCCCGACCCAGACCGGCGGTCGCTACGACATGGCGATCGAGGGCAAGGGCTATTTCCAGATCCTGATGCCGTCGGGCGAGACCGCCTACACCCGCGCCGGCAACTTCGCCGTCAACGGCGAGGGCCAGCTGGTCACCGACGACGGCTACCCGGTCCAGCCGAACATCTCGGTGCCGCAGGACACAGTCGACGTCTCGATCTCCAAATCGGGTCAGGTGCAGGTGATCACCGCCGGCCAGACCGAGCCGACCATCGTGGGTCAGCTGGAACTGGCGACCTTCTTCAACGAAGCGGGTCTGGAAGCCATCGGCGACAACCTGCTGCTGGAGACCACCGCCTCGGGCCCGGCCAACATCGGCTCGCCCGGCGAGGTCGGTTTCGGCGAGATCCTGCATGGCTTCACCGAAGCCTCGAACGTCGACGCCGTGGCCGAGATCAGCGCCCTGATCATCGCCCAGCGCGCCTACGAGATGAACTCCAAGGTCATCACCACCGCCGACCAGATGCTGTCGGTCAGCGCGCAGGTGAAGTCGTGAGGTCCCTGATCCTCGCCGCCGTCGCGGCCCTGTTCGTCGCCTCGCCCGCCTTCGCAGGACCGGTGACGCTGAAGAGCAATCCCGTCGACCACGACGGCCAGGTTACCCTGGGCGACATCTTCGACGGCGCCGGTGCCGCCGCCAATGTGGTCGTCGGCCAGCGCGGCGGTCCCTCGCTGGTGTTCGAGGCCGGTCAACTTCAGGGCATGGCCCGGCAGGCCGGACTGAGCTGGGCAAATCCGACCGGGTTGCGCCGGGTCGTGGTGCGCGCTGCGTCGGCGGCCCCGACCGTCGAGGGCGCAGCCGCACCGGCCGCTGTCCCCGCCATGGCGTCGCTGGCCCCTGCCCCGCGCGCTTCGGCCGCCGGGCAGCGCATCATCAGCCGTAACGACATCGTCGAGGTGGCCTATGAGGTCGGCGGCGTTCGCCTGACCATCTCCGGCCGCGCCGAAGGCAATGCGACCGAAGGCCAGCGGATCGCCATTCGTAACCTGCAGTCCAACCGCGTCATCGACGCGGTCGCCACCGCACCCGGCATGGCCGTCGCCGGCCCTGCCGCACAGGCGCTTCGCGCCCAACAGTTCGCCGCCCGATAAGAGGGAACCCCACCATGCGTACCGCCCTGATCGTCTCCGCCGCCGCCCTGTCCCTGACTGCCTGCTCCACGGCCGTGGAGGCCGTGCGTGGTCCCGAACTGGCTCCGATCGGCTATCCGGCGGCCCTGGTGCCGACCAGCCAGGTCTATCTGCCGACGCCGGAGGAACAGGCCGCAGCCCGCGCCGCCAGCGCCAACAGCCTGTGGCGCGTCGGCTCGCGGACCTTCTTCGGCGACCAGCGCGCCCGCCGCATCGGCGACATCCTGACGGTGAACATCGACATCGACGACCGCGCCGAGACGCAGAACTCGACCAACCGCAGCCGCTCGAACGACATCTCCGGCGGGGTCAGCAACCTGTTCGGACTGGAAGGCAGCCTCGGTCGCGCCTTCCCGGGCGGCTTCGACCCCTCGAACATGATCGGTATGGAAGGCCAATCCAACGCCAGCGGCCAGGGCTCGGTCAGCCGGGCCGAGCGGGTCAACCTGACCATCGCCGCCGTCGTCACCGAAGTGCTGTCCAACGGCAATCTGGTCATCCAGGGTCGGCAGGAAGTGCGCACCAACCGCGAGGTGCGCGAGCTGACCGTGGCCGGCATCGTCCGCCCGGAAGATATTTCCTCGGCCAACACCATCGCCCACACCCAGATTGCGGAAGCCCGCATCTCCTACGGCGGTCGTGGCGACATCAGCCGGATGCAGGCCACGCCGGCGGCCCAGTCGCTGGTCGAGCGGTTCAGCCCGTTCTGACGGCCGGGGCCGCCGCCCGAATTCGTCCGCGTGGCGACAATTCTGGACGAAACTTGAACCGTTAACGGGGCAACGGCGTTAGCCGGACAGATGTGAGTTCTGTCCCATGCTGAAGTTCGCCCTGCCCGCCACCGCCGCCCTCGCCCTGATCGCCGTCGCCGCCCAATCCAGCGCGACAGATCAGAACGACGACACGCGCCTCGGAGGCATGGGCTGGCACCTCAGCGAGGAGCCCGGTCTGGCGAAGCTGGCCTATGGCGTCGCCAACTCAGACCAGTTGGCCCTTCTGATGACCTGCGAGCGTGGCTCCGCGCAGGCTGCGGTCTACGGCGAGGTCAAGCCCGTGGGACCGCAGATGGTGCGCGCCTCGATGATGGTTCCTATCGATCCGCTGAGTGGTGGCTTGGCCGAGGAGGTCAGCATGTCGACCACGTCTCCGGCCCTGCAACGCCTGAAAACAGGTGGACGCTTGCAGGTCGAGGGCGAGGCCGGCCAGTTCGAGCTCAGGGCCAATCGCGCCGAGCGAGAGGCGATCAATGCCTTCTTCGCCTATTGCGCAAGCGGCCGGGCCTGATCAGATATCCTGTCCGGACCATCAGCGGGGGCTGACCCAATGTTGATCGCTATCGCCGCCGCAAGCCTGCTGGCGACCGTCGTTCAGGACGCTCCGGCCGAAGCCAGCTGGACCTGGACCCTCTACGAGGACGACCCGATCGTCCTGGCCAATGAGGTGCCGGACACGGCCAATCTGCGCAGCACGCTCCAGTGCGACCGCGGATCAAACGTCGCCAATTTGACGCTGTATGGCGGAGAGGGTGCGACCGGCACGGCGCGCGTGACCGCCGGTGAGGCCTCCGCCATGGGCGCGGCGGAGCCGGCTCGCGGCGGCGGCCTCAAGCTGACCCTGCGCACTGACCATCCGGCCTTCGCCGCCTTCGGGACGACCGGACGCCTCGGCGTGGCCATCGGCGAGCAACGCCGCTCGGTCGAGATCGCCCAGCCCCACCTTGCCAAGCTGCGCCGCTTCGCAGAACTGTGCTCGGGTTGATGCGCCGGAGCGACGGATGCGCCTGATCACCCTGCTGGCCCTGTCCAGCCTGTCACTGACCGCAGCGGCCTGCGCCACCGCGCCGGCGCCATCCATGCCGTCGACCAGCTCGGGCGCTCCCGCGCCAGTCGAGAACTACGACTGGTTCCTGCACCAGGACGGCGACGAGGCGCGTCTCGCCTACGGTCTGGAGGAAAGCGACGACCTGCGCATCGGCCTGGACTGCCGCCGCGCCTCCGGGAAGCTCGACCTCAGCGCCATCGCCAAAGCCGGAGCAAGCCCCGAAATCCATCTGGAATCCGGCGGCGACACCGAGCGCTATCCAGCGCAGAGCGAGCCTTCCGAACTTCATGACGGCCTTTTCCTGACCGCTGAAGCCCGAACCAGCGAGCCGGTGTTCCAGCGCTTCCGTAGTGTCGGCTGGCTCGCCGTGTGGCATGGTCAGAACCGCGACGCCTACGCACCCCATCCCGGGTCCATCGACAGAATCGAGCGCTTCTTCGCCTTCTGCGGTTGACGGTCGCTCCCGGCCGGGGTGCAGTCCCGTCCGATCCGGGAGGGACCCAATGAAAACCGTCGTCGCCGCCAGTCTGGCCGCCCTGCTCTGCGCCGCCGCCACGCCCGTTCTGGCGCAGGCAGCGCCGCCCGTCGCGGTCCGGGCGCAGGCCGATGACCCTGCACTGGCCTCCATACTCGCGGACTACGAAGCATATCTGCGATCGGTCGATCCGGTCACGGCAGGCATGGAAGGCGACCGCGCCGCCCAGTCGCGCCTCTATGACGCCTCCCGCGCTTTCGAGCTGGCGCAGGAGCCGGTTCTCCGGAGATTTGCCGAGCGCCTCGAGGGCATCGACCCGACGACGCTGTCACCCGACGACAGCCTGAACCACACCTTCCTCGCCTATGTGCTGAAGCGATCGGTGGATCGCATCCCGCTGGACACCGGCCGGATCGACGCCTTCAGTTCGGAGGGCGGGCCGGGTCAGGGCCTCAGCTACCTCGCCAGCATCACCCGCATCACCAACACCGCCGACGCCGAGGCCTGGATCGCCCGGCTGGAAGCCATGCCCAAGGTCTACACGGATCAGCTGGCCAACGCCCGTCGCGGGCTGGAGAGCGGCCTGGTCCAGCCGCGCTCCATCGTCGAGAACGCGCTGTCGCTGATGGAGCCCGAGGCGGCCATGGCGCCCGACGCCGATCCGCTGCTGAAACCGTTCACGACCTTGCCCGCCTCCATCCCCGCCGACCGCCAGGCCGAGCTGCGCGCCCGCGCGGCCGCCGTTGTCGCCGACCGGATCATACCGCAGCGGCGTGAGTGGGTCCGGTTCCTGCGCGAGGACTATCTGCCAGTCGCGCCAGAGACGCTGGGCCTTGTGCATCGGCCGGGCGGACGCGACCTCTATGCCTATCTGGTGCGTGGCTTCACCTCGACGGAGATGACTCCCGACGAGGTCCACGCGCTGGGCCGTCAGGAGGTCGCCCGCATCCGCGCCCGGATGGATCAGGAGATGCAGGCGGCCGGCTGGACCGGTGACTTCGCCGGCTTCCTGAACTTCCTGCGCACCGATCCTCAGTTTTACGCCACCACGCGCGAAGGCCTGATGGAGAAGGCTTCCGAAATGGCCAAGCGCGCCGACGACGGCCTGCCGGCCCTGTTCGGCACCCTGCCTCGCACCCCCTATGGCGTGCGCGAGGTGCCTCGCGAGATCGAGGCCAACTACACCACTGGCCGTTACTCCCCCGGTTCGATGGAGAACGGCGTTGCCGGCGGTTATCTGGTCAACACCGGCCGGCTGGACCAGCGCCCGCTGTATGAACTGCCCGCCCTGACGCTGCACGAGGCGGCGCCGGGCCACCACATCCAGATCGCCCTGCAGCAGGAGGCCGAGGAAGGTCCCTACTTCCGTCGCGGCGTCGATGTGACCGCCTTCACCGAGGGCTGGGGCCTGTACGCCGAGTTCCTGGGCGAGGAGATGCGCTTCTATCGCACGCCCTATGAGCGGTTCGGCCGCCTCAGCTACGAGATGTGGCGCGCCTGCCGTCTGGTGGCCGACACCGGCATCCACTGGCTGGGCTGGGACATCGAACAGGCCCGCGCCTGCTTCCGCGACAACTCGGCGCTCGCCCCGCACAACATCGAGACCGAGCTGCAGCGCTACATCGGCTGGCCGGGTCAGGCGACCGCCTACAAGGTCGGCGAGATCCGGCTGCGCGCCATCCGCACCCGCGCGGAACAGGAGCTGGGCGACCGCTTCGACGTCCGCCGCTTCCACGACGCCCTGCTGGTCGACGGCCCCCTGCCACTGGCCCTGCTGGACCAGCGGATGGACCGCTGGATCGCGGACGAAAAGGCGCGTTAGGCCTCGGGCTGCTTCGTGCCCATGTCCTCATAAGGGGTCGTGGGCATCTGGCCGGGCGGCAGGGCCGTCGGCGCGACGTCGCCCTCGACCGGCAGCGAGCGGATGTAGCGATAGATCGCCCGTTTGTCGGCCTCGCTCATGGCCCGCACGCTGGGCCAGGGCATGGGCGGCAGAGCCTCGCGGGTTGAGGCCATTTCGACCCAGTCGTCCTCGCTCATGGCCGCGAAGCTTCGACGCAGATTGTGCGGATAGGTCGTGCCCCACGGCCCCTTGAAGCCTGTGCCCGAACCTTTCAGCCATTCGGATTCCGGCACGCGTCCGCCGGTCTGCGGATAGTTGGGCGTGTGACAGTCGTTGCAGCCGCCCGTCAGAACCAGATAGCGGCCGGCCTCGATATCGGTCACCGCCACGACGCGTGGCCCCTCGTCCGCGTCGGCCTTGACCTCGGCCTGATTGCAGCCGGCCAGCCCGGCCGCGCCAATGGCGAAAAGGGTGAGATGTTTGGCGATCATGACGTTCTCCCTCGACACGCGAAGGAGAACATCAGGTTGCAAATCCCGCCAGTTCAAAAACCGACGTTTTCCGGAGTGCCGGATCCGGCGTCAGGCGAGACCCAGCTCTGCCCTCTGCTTTTTCGTCAGCTTCGCCGCGATGATCGAATGGGCGATGGCGAAATGCTCGGCCAGTTCATCGTCGGCCCAGGCGGCGGGATCGGGCAGGTTCACCCATTTCGCCCGCGCCAGATAGGGCGCCGGACGAGCGCGACCTTCTTCGGTCAGGACCTCGAAGGCGATGTCCGAGACCTTGAACGAGACCCCGCCCTCGCCGCCGACGATGGCGAACATCTTGCCGCCGACCTTGTAGGCGTCGTGGTCATCGCCGAACGGGTGGTCCTGGGTCACGTCCGGAAGGGCCATGCAGGCCTTGCGAATGCCCTCCCGGTCCATGGTCAGGCCTCTACGCCGACGCCGTTCGGGCAGGTCACGCCCGTCCCGCCGATGCCGCAGTAGCCGGCCGGGTTCTTGGCGAGATAGCCCTGGTGATAGTCCTCGGCGAAATAGTAGGGGCCGGCCGGGGCGATCTCGGTGGTGATCTCGCCCTCGCCCGCCTTGGACAGCGCGGCCTGATAGGCGTCGCGCGACGCCTCGGCCTCGGCCTTCTGTTCGTCGTTCAGATAATAGATGGCCGAACGATAGGTGGTGCCGATGTCGTTGCCCTGACGCATGCCTTGGGTCGGGTCGTGATTCTCCCAGAAGGCCTTCAGCAGCTCGCCGTAGCTGATCTCGGCCGGATTGAAGACCACCTGCACAACCTCGGCATGGCCGGTGCGGCCGGTGCAGGTCTCCTCATAGGTCGGGTTGGGGGTGTAGCCGCCCGAATAGCCGACCGAGGTCACCCAGACGCCCGGCAGCTGCCAGAACACCCGCTCGACGCCCCAGAAGCAGCCCATGCCGAAGATGGCGGTCTGGAAGCCTTCCGGATGCGGTCCTTTGAGCGGGCGACCGCTGACGAAATGCACTTCGTCGGTGTGCAGCGGCGTGGCGCGACCCGGCAGGGCGGCGTCCGGCGCGGGCATGGTGGTCTTCTGGCTCAGCATGGGAGAACTCCGGCGAAATCGTCCTGCCCCATATGGGGCTTCAGACGGCGCTTGCCGAGGGGGTTCGACTGTTCTAATCAGCGCCCCTCGCCGGATCGACCGTCCGGCGGTTCACGCGCGTCGTGGAAACGGACAGGTGGCGGAGTGGTCGATCGCGCACGCTTGGAAAGCGTGTGTACGTGAAAGCGTACCGAGGGTTCGAATCCCTCTCTGTCCGCCACGGCCGCAGATTTTTTCTTTGAATCCAACACCTACATAGCGGCACAAGTGCCGGACCATACTTTGGTACCAACAGACTCTGGAAAAGCTCAAGCCTACTGAATCAGTTCCAAGGCCTGACGGGCGCGACGCTCATCACTGAGCCGCTTTTCGCTCAGCTGCCGTTCAACCTCTGCCTGGACCAGAGCGTCGCGAGCGTATGCAGCCGCTATTTGGTCAGCTTTTTCGTGCTCAGTGGCGGTCAGCCCGTTGTCAGCGTGGGTGCTCCCTGAGGAACCGTGATTACCCAACGCACTTTGGCATCTGGCCCATTCGGCTTGGTAGCCATACTCGACGCCTTCTCCGTAGCAGAAGCCCAGATAGGCCAACTGCTGATCAAGCTGATCCCGGCGAGCACAGCTCAGCGAGCCTTCGGATAGAGCCTTGTCCCGACAGCTATCGTTGGCCTCGTCCCAAGCCGAGATAAGGCGCGAGATACCTTGGGTCGTTCGTCGCTCCGCGCCAGCCTCGGCCCGGGCCGCAAGGTCCTCTGCTGAGCAGGCTTCACTCGTTAGAGCCGCGAGTACGCAGGCGATGCGGCACCAACGATCTGAGGGAAATGCGTGCATGACGGCCCCATCCAGTTCCGCACGCGAAATGACACGATTAGGGGACAGCGTCCAGCACCCTCCCCGCGTGAATTGGGGCAATGGATCTGCCTGCAATACTCGGCCGAAATGTGCGGAAAGCCCGATTGGAGCGAGGCCTGTCACAAGAGCAGTTGGCGTTTGAAGCAGAGATGAAGCGCAGCTACGTCAGCGACCTGGAGCGTGGCACTCGCAACCCCAGCGTGAAGGCGATCGCACGCCTTGCGATTGCGCTGCGGGTGTCGCCCTCTTCGCTCCTAGACGACCAAACAAAATGAAGCCCGCGGCCATGCGCACCGCGGGCTTCACCTTCTGAATGAGCGTCTGGGTTTCACTCCTTATGGGGAGCTGTCCCGACGCCCGTTGGTTCCCTACATCGCGGCCTTGATGCGCTCGGCCTCACGAAGGTGGGCCTCGATCTTGGGAACGACGCTGCGGGCGTGCCCCGAGAGCGGCGAGTCCTGATCAGAGAAGCCGCGGTGCAGGGTCAGCGCCTCGTTGTGGGCCGCGATCTGTTGATCGATCCAGACCATGTCGAAGTTGGCCGCGGAGGCCGAGCGCAGGTTGTCGATCAGGCCCTGACGGCGTTGATCCAGCGAGGTCGGCGGGGTGACATCGGGCGCGGCCTGCGGAAGCATGGCTTTCATCGCGTTCGATGCAGCCGTGTGATCGGTCTTGATCATGTTCGCGAGGGCCTTGACGTCCGCGTTCTGCGACCGCTCGATAGCGAGGTCGGCGGCTTGGATCTCGTACATGTCGCCCATCGCTGCATTGGGCACATAGGCCGAGACCATGTTCGACCCCATGGTGGCGGCGGAGACCTGACCGACGGGGGCGGCGACGGCGTCCTGCGCCTTGTCGATCGGCTCTGAGGCGTTTTCGGAGTTGCAGGCCGCCAGCGTAGCAGCGGCGGCGGCGATTGCGATGATGGCGGCGGATTTCATTCTGGACCCTCCTGATGACGTCGGATCAACAGACGGCGACCATGCCAGTTCCTGTGTTCAGGATTGGACACATCCGCATGCCAATGGCGCCGCCATCTTCGGGGGGAAGGTATTGCGAAGACGGCGACGCCTGTTCCGCCAGCAGGGGAACGGGGCCAGTTTCACGATGTGCATGCGGCTGTCTGCCCGGCAGCCGACACGCCTGCCCGGCTTTCAGACGAGGCGTCGATACAGAACATGCGCTGTGGCGAACGGGACACCCATCCGCCCCGCCGTCCCCTTGGCCATCACGACCTGGTTGTCGATCCGATAGAACCAGTCGTTGAAGTTCAGGCGTGTCGACGACCCGTCCTTCTGGGGCACGTCGCGACTGTAGCGCCAGTGGAAGGCGCAGCCGGCCTGATCGCCCTCGGCCCGGCCGTCCAGCCGATCCTCGTCGCCTTCATAACGACCGTCGCCAAGAGACCTGATGCGCCACCGCAAGGTGTCGACATGACCATCGTCGAAGGTCCAGGTCTCGGTGAACGCCAGTGCGTCTCCGTCGTGATGCCCAGTGGCGCGCACAGTGAAGCACTGCTGCAGGCCGCCAGTCACCCGCTCGAGAATGCCCCAGCCTTCCAGCTCGCCAGCCAGAAACTCCTCGGGGCGATAAACGGGCGTGGTTCCAGCGAAGTCGGAAATCTTCATCGTGGTCTCCTGATATGTGTACGGAGCCAACCGACCCGCATCGTCAGGGTTCACCGCATGGACCGGGAACGGGCGACGCTTCCGGCGATTAACGAATGATGCCGGAGGATTCCGATGCTGACGTTCGTTCTCGCCGCTGTCCTGACGTTTGACCCCGTCTCCACGATCAGAGTCGCCTCGCCAGCGCCCCCTGCTGCTGCCCCGGCAGCGCCTGTTCGTGAGACGCCCAGACAGATGTCGGGCGTCGCGGTCACCCTGGAATGCACCGCTCGTGCGGACGGCCGGGTAACGCACTGTCAGGTGCTCGGCGAGACCCATCCGGGCATGGGCTTCGGCGAAGCCGCCATCGCCCTGATGCAGGACGCGCGGGTCGAGCCGGGTCTTCGGGACATTCAGTTCGCGCGCACGATCCAGTTCCGGCCGTGACCGAAAGAAGCTGTGCCTGATCGGGCAAGGCGTTCGACCGGTCCGCTCCAGCCGATCCTGTCGACCGGTCAGACCGCCGGCTTCCCGACACAGGAACGGCGCACCCGGGTCGGCGTTGGTCGAATCCCATGATCCCCTACGCTGTTATCGTGCCCCACTCCCGCACCACTCCGGACCGCCGAAACCTTCGCTGGTGGGAGTGTGAACTCCATCACGCCGACGGTCACGAGAGCCACCCGATGCGACCGTTCTGGAGCGTGTCCGAAGCGCGCTCGTGGGCGCAGGGCGAAGGCTATGAGGTGCGCGATTGACGCCCGCTGACGGTGAGCTTCGGCAGGACGCCGCCGGCGCCGAAACGGCCCGCGTCCTGACCCCGCGAGACTTCGACGCGCCCCGGATCATGCTGGCCGGGACGGTCGATTACGCCATGTACGAGCGGTTCCGACAGCAGTTGGCGCAGGCGCCGGCTGAAGGGTTGATCGTCACCGAGCTGTCGACCCTCGGGGGCGACCCGGAGGTGGCGCGCATGATGGGCGAGGACATTCGCTTCCACAGCGATATCGGCCCGCGTCGCCGGTTCGTCTTTCTCGGCAAGGCGGCCATCTATTCGGCAGGCGCGACCTTCATGAGCTTCTTCGCGCGGCACAACCGCTACCTCACGCGAGGCGCCCGGGTCATGATCCATGAGCGCAAGATGGACAAGCCGCTGCACATCACCGGCCCGCTCACGACCTGCATCGCCTCGATCAAGGCGGTGCTGCATGAGCTTGAGCATTCCATCGCCATCCAGAACGAAGGGTTCGAGAACCTCATTCGCGGCTCGGACATCACCATGGACGAGGTGCTGAAGCACGCGCCGGAGAACTGGTATCTCGAGGCCCAGGAGGCCAAGGCCCGTGGCCTTATCCAGGACGTGATCTGAGCCGGCGAATAGGGGCGACCTCGATCTCCGGCAGAACGCCCACGTCTACGCCAAGCTGGCGGAGCTGGCGATAACAGCTGCAGGCGTGGGCCTCGAGGCCGGACCGGTCCCGGATCTCCAGCCATCCCCGTCGATGAGCGATCAGCCCAGATGCCTTCAGATCCACGAAGGCCGTGACGACGGATGTTCGCTGTACCCCGAGGTAGCCCGCGATTTCATCCTGGGTGACGTCATGGATCCGATGACCCGTCAGATCCTCGGTCGTCAGTATCCAGCGGGCCACGCGCGGCTCGATCCGGTGGAAGGCGTTGCAGACCGCCAGCTGGTTGGCCTGGGCCTGATAGAAATGGGTCAGGGCCAGCAGGCGGCGCCGGAAGCTCGGGCGCTCGTCCATGAGCGCCCGCAGTCGATCCGCCGGGGCTGCGAGCACCTGACCTCCGGATGGCGAGCTGACCTGCCACGCGCAGTCCACGTCGGCCATGAAAGGCGCCAGACCCGACATGCCCTCGGCGCCGATCAGCGCCGTCTGCAGCCGACGCCCGGCCGGCGTCAGGGTGATATTGGTCAGATAGGCCGTGGTCGGAAAATGCACCGTGATAACCGGCGCGCCCTGATCGATCAGGGTCTCGCCGGCGACGACCTCTGTTGGCATCAGCAGGGGCGCAAGCGCGTCCCGGTCGCCCGTGTCGAGCCTGTCGATGAACAGGTTCCCCGTCATCGCGTCGCACGCGATCGAATGGAGCAGACCCGTCGCTGTCCTTCGAAAACATGAGCTGCGATGCCGTCACTGTGCAGGGACAACAGTTCCTCTGCCTCGCGACGGGCGTCGTCCTCGCACCGGGCCGCGAGAGGCTGCGTCCTCGGCGTCGTCAGGATACTGGATTCAACAAAGCACGTGTAAACCACGACCTACTCCTGTCGCCTTCAGGGCGGGAGTGTACGGCGCGCGCTACCGGTCTCTCTCAGTCCCGGGCGCCCGTGTCACGGCCCGCGATAGGTCCTGATAGCGGATCGGGTAGCGCGAAACTGTCGGGAAACGGACATAGACCCCCAGATTCATCCCCTCTCCGGGATGATACTGATCTCCCCGGTCGTCTCGAGGACCGCGAAACGGATCCGGTCGAGCCTGTCGATGCCCTGCCGGGAGCGAGCGGCTTCCATGATGTCCTCCACGGACAGTCTTGTTCGGGACAGCGCCTTCAGATCCGGCTGACCATGACTGAGAAGCAGGGTCGGTTGGCCATCCAGCCACTTTTCCAGCGGCCCGACCCGCTGCTTGACGAAGGACAGACCGATGTCGACGACGAACAGGGTCAGGATCAGCACGATGGAGTTGATGATCGAGAAGTCGTCGCCCAGCAGCGCCTGCTGCGTCGTCTCCGCCACGATCAGGATCAACACCAGATCGAAGGGCGTCATCTGGGCCAGGGTGCGCCGGCCCGACAGTCGGATGATAATCAGGAGAACGACATAGATCGCCGCGCCGCGGATGACGGATTCCATCGTCGGCTCCTCAGGGAAGAATGACGGAGGTGACGGCCTGCGGCGCCCCGCCGTTCAGGCTTGCGGTGAACCGGGCGAGGCCCGGATTCTCAGGAGTCACATGGAGCACGACGGTGATCTTGCCGTCGCCCGCCGTCTCGAAGAACAGGCTCTGTCCACGGGCGGACGCGACGACCCGGTCCGGCGCGGGCTGCATGTCCTCGAGCTAGAAATGGGTGGCGAAGCCCGGCGACAGGTCAATGCGGGCGCCGTCACGGCCAGACAGTTCAAACCTCAACTCCTCGGCCGCGCTCCAGCGGCTGATGCGAGGGCTGTCGATCAGGCCGTCCGGAGTCCGCACGACAGAGCGCGACAGCGGTCCTCCGGCGCCTGTGAGGCCGAGCAGGGCCGCGACGATGACCAGAGCGAAGCCTGCCCACGCGATGCGCTGGATCCGCCAGAACCGCCTCTGAAAGCCGGTATCTTCCCCGAGTTCGAGATCGGCGGACATCAGGGATACCCGGCCTCAATCCAGGCTAATGACACTCGCGCCAGTAATCGGTGGTTTTCGCGTCGCATGGCGAAGCTCCGGTTGCTTGGTCGAACCACCCCGCACATGGAAGGTTCATCGGAAGGTCCAAAAAATGCCCGCGGTTCAATCAGCAGGAACCCGGGCAATTCCGGACGGTTCTGCGGTCATGCCCCGCTATTTTTTCCACCTGATCGACGGCTCCGACATTCGCGACGAAGTCGGCGAGCAGCTTCCGGATTTCGCTGCCGCGCGTCGCAGCGCACTGCTGATACTGGGGGAAATTCTGAACGCCCGATCTGAGCGTTTCTGGCAGGACGGGTCCGTTCGCGTTGTCGTGGACTGCGAAGGTCGAACGGTCATCGAAGTGGAGGCGCGGGACATGAGTCCGCGCCCCGCCAGGTTGTCAGTGGTGTGAACTCGGTCGACATTTTCAGGCTGACGCTGCGGAGCGACGTGAGGTCGTAACCTCGCATCCATCCCCTCCCGCAGGTGTTGTCCCTCAATGGAACCGAAGCCAACCCCGAAGCCGAGTATCCTTCGCAGCCGGCGAGGTGTGGCCCTGCTGCTGGTGCTGATCGTTGTCCTCTTCGGCGTGATCTACATCGCCACCGGGGCAACGGCTTTCCTGCGCACGCAGAATGCCGAGCCGTCAATCGCCCGCAACGACCCCGTCGCCGCCTCCAGAGGTGACTGATCTCCTCCGGCGCGTGGTTCTCAGGCTGCGAGTTGGGCGCGCAGCAGTTCCAGCGCCGAATGGACCGCCAGATCCGGATCGTCGTGGCAGTTGTCGATGACCTGATCGATTGTCGGCTGCTGGCGGGGCGTAATCCGGGCCGCGACCATGGCCCATTGCCCGAACAGCCGATCCTTTACGGGTCGGCGCATCACGACACTCAGGTGCGTATGCCGCGGATCACGCCCGATCCTCGCTAGCGTTCGTTCGACGTCCTGAGCCGCGCCCTCGAGAACCTGGAAGAAACGGCCGCGACTGATCAGGAGCACTCCGGTCAGGTTGTCGCGCCGGTTGTTGCGATCCGACACCGCGAGGATTTCGGCCAGCGTCACGAGCGCCAGCTCGGGCCGGACGGCGCTACTGCAGTAGGCCACCCGCTCGAGGGACAGGGGGGAGCGGATCACGCGGCTTCGCCCGTCCGGGCCAGACGGCACAGGGCGTTAAGCTGTCGGGTGATGCCGACGCCCGCCAGTTGGGAGACGTCGGCGATGGTGTACCCCTCCTTCTCGAGCGCGCGACCAATCTGGGACCGCGTCGCGAATTCGCCGGTGCGCGCCAGTTCGAATGCGCGTTCGAGAACCGTCTTTTCCTTGAGCATCGTTGGACCTCCCAGGCCCGATCCAACGTCAAGCTGACTGTGCCGTTCCTATGTCGGAAACCGACAGGCACGTGGGAAAAATCCAGCAGGGTCGCGGCTCGCTGCGTCGAGGTTCGACACAGGAACCAGCCGGCTTCGCGACATTTCTACCGACGCGGATCACCGCTTTCGAAATGCCTGCACCGGAGACCGATCATGGCCGAGAAGACGCTCGACAACCTGTTCTACGACACGCTGAAGGACATCTATTACGCCGAACGCAAGATCGTGAAGTCGCTGCCGAAGATGGCGCGGGGCGCGCAGTCGGCGGAGTTGAAGGCGGCCTTCGAGAAGCATCGCGAGGAAACAGAAGGTCAGATCGAACGCCTGCAGCAGGTGTTCGAGATCATCGGCAAGCGCGCCATGGGCAAGACCTGCGACGCCATCGAGGGCATCCTCGCCGAGGGCGATGAAATCCTCGAGGAATACAAGGACACTGACGCTCTCGACGCCGGGCTAATCGCTGCCGCGCAGGCCGTCGAACACTATGAGATCACCCGCTACGGCACGCTGAAACGCTGGGCCACCCTGCTGGGCTTCGACGACGCCGCACGTCTGCTGGACGAGACGCTGAGGGAGGAGTCGAAGACCGACGAGAGCCTGACGGCGCTGGCCGACGCCGCCGCCAATGCCAAGGCGCAGGGCGCCGACGCGGTGCGATAGGAGTCCGTCATGCCCAGAGGAGAGAAGTCGGCCTACACCGACAAGCAGCAGCGCAAGGCGGACCACATCGCCGAGGGCTACAAGGAGAGGGGTGTGTCGACGAAGGAAGCCGAGCGCCGCGCCTGGGCCACCGTCAACAAGGACGACGGCGGCGGCAAGAAATCCGGATCCGGCCGGGGCAAGTCCACCGGCCATCCAGCCGCGCAGAAGGGCGGTCGCAAGGGCGGCGCTGCCTCCGCCTCTCGCTCGAAGGCAGACCGCTCGGCGGCCGCGAAGAAAGGGTGGGAAACCCGTCGGAGGAAGGGCAATGACTGAACGGCAAAGCGAGGGCCGGCGCAAGAACGGCGCCGAGCCCGGCGGCAAACCCGACCAGACCACACCACAGGACGAGGTGATGAAGGTGGGACGCAAGGAAACCGGAACGGCCGGGCCCGATGGCCCGGACGCCCGGGAGGTGGGCGACACCTTCAAACAGCCTCCGGGTCAGGATGGACGGTGATCCGGTCTGGGCGGACACGGCGCTCCTGATCATCGACATGATCAATCCCCTGTCCTTCGACGGGGCGGATCGGATCACCGGTGATGTCGAAGCCGCCGCCGAGGTCATCCTGAGGCTCCGGAACCGAGCAGATGCCGCCAGAGCACCGGTCGTCTATGTGAACGACAACTTCGGATGCTGGAGCGATGACCGGCGCGAGATCATCGCCCGCGCGGCAGCCACCTCCGGCCCCGTAAGCCGCATCAGCAAACGGCTCGAACCGCGGGACCGGGATATCTTCATCGTCAAGCCGCAGCATTCCGGCTTCTACGGCACGAGCCTGCCCGTGCTTCTGCCAAACATCGGCGCGCGAAGGCTGGTGCTCACCGGGCTGGCGGCCGAATTCTGCGTGCTGTTCACCGCGGCCGACGCCTTCATGCGTGACTACCAGGTTCGGGTGCCGGCCAATGCCGTGGTCGCGGCCAAGCCGGAGCGGCTGGAATGGGCGCTGGACGTCATGCAGTCGCTCGGAGCCGACACGCGCCGCGCCTCAGGCGACGCCAGCCCGCCTCTTTGATCGGTGATGTGTGGGCGCCTGCCCGCATCGCGCGGGCAGGCGTTCAACAGCGTCAGGGATTAATGACGATCTTCACGCAACCGTCCTTCTTCTCCTGGAAGGTCTTGTACATGTCAGGGCCGTCCTCCAGCCCGATCTTGTGCGTGATCAGGAAGCTTGGATCGATCGCCCCTTCCTCGATCTTGCGCATCAGCGGTTCGAGGTAGCGCTGCACATGGGTCTGTCCCGTCTTCAGGGTCAGGCCCTTGCCGACGAAGGCCCCCATCATCACCGGCACGCCGCCGACGAAGACGCCCGGAAGGCTGATCGTCCCGCCCGGTCGGCAGGCGACAATGGCCTGGTTGAAGGCGTAGGAGCGCTCCATCTTGCCGGCGACCGTTTCCTGCACCTTCTCGATCAGGCTGCCGGAGCCGTGGCTTTCAAGGCCTACAGCCTCGATCACCGAGTCCGGGCCGCGACCGCGGGTCATGTCCAGGATCTGCGCCTGAAGGTCGCCCTCATGCTGCGAGAAATCGATCGTCTCCGCCCCGCCGTCGCGCGCCATCTGCAGCCGCTCGGCCACCTGATCGACAGCGATGACCCGCTCGGCGCCCATCATGAAGGCGCTGCGGATCGCGAATTGGCCCACCGGACCGCAGCCGAACACCAGGACCGTGTGGCCCGGCTGAATGTCCGCATTCTCCGCCGCCATCCAGCCGGTCGGGAAGATGTCCGACAGGAACAGGACCTGATCGTCGGTCAGCCCCTCCGGCACCTTGATCGGACCGACATCGGCGAACGGCACGCGCAGATACTCGGCCTGTCCGCCGGGGAAGCCGCCATAGGTGTGGGTGTAGCCGAACAGGGCTGCGGTCGGGTAACCGATCATCTTCGCCTGCTCTGCCCCCGCCGGATTGGAGACCTCGCACAGGCTGAAGAGGCTGCGGCGGCAGAACTCGCAGTCACCACAGCTGATGGTGAAGGGCACCACCACGCGATCGCCAACCTTGAGCTTCTTGTTGTCCTTACCGACCGCGACGACCTCGCCCATGGTCTCGTGGCCCATGACGTCGCCGTGCTTCATGCCAGGGACGAAGCCGCCATACAGATGCAGGTCAGAGCCGCAGATGGCGCAGCTGGTCACGCGAATGATGGCGTCGCGGCCATCCTTGATCTCGGGGTCCGGGACCTCTTCGCAGCGGATGTTTTCCTTGCCGTGCCAGCACAACGCTTTCATGGGAGCTTCTCCTTGACTGTCTGAAGGGAAGCGTCCCTGTCCTCGCCTGTTCCGTCCGGTTTCAGACACAGGACGATCTCCGAATCCGACGGAACGGGGTGCGGGCGCGCTTGTTGGGGGAGACAAGGAGCGCATGCATGACAGAGATCCAGCCGATCCCCGGCGCTGAGCACGACATCCCGCCACTGACGCCAGCAGCAGAGGTCGCCCTGTCCGATGTTGATCCTCTGGACCCGGACGCCATCGCACCGATCGCCGCCGCCGAGGAAGACGCCGCAACCGCTCGTGAACTCCGCAGCCGAGTCCTGATGCTCAAGGCCGGCGCCGGTCCTGCCGACCCGACCGAAGCAATCTAGAGGTTCACGACCCTGAAGCCCGCCTCCTCCGCCAGCCGCTCGGCGAGAACCGCGCGATGGCAGCCGCAGGCCTCGGCTTCATAGCAGAGGAGTGCTGCGGGCTTGTCGGCGGCCAAGGCCTTGAGGCGCTCAAACTGAAGCTGTGCTGCTGGTTCCTGCATATGCTCCGCAAAGATCGCGCGCATCTCGCCGACCCGTCCCTTTCGCGCTGCCTCCCGGCCCGCCTTGGGGGTGCCGAGATCCCTGAGATGGGCGTAGGAGATTCCTTCGGCATCGAGACTGGCGCCAAGGATCGTCTTGGAGAACCCTGCCCGTCGGGACGCCGCAATCGCGCGGACATCGACCAAGGTCTTCACGCCAGCGGCCTTGAGCCGCTCGATCACGTTTCCCAGGGTGGCGGCTTCGTAGCCGATGGTGAAGACGGTGCGGGTCATGAGAGTTCAATCCATGCAGGCGCGTGATCGCTGGCCCGCTCACAACCGCGAACGTCGCGATCGACGCCCGCATCTGTCAGGCGTTCGGCCAGCGTCGGGCTGAGCAGCAGGTGGTCGATGCGCAGACCGGCATCGCGCTCCCACGCCTGTCGGAAATACTGCCAGAAAGTCCAAGGCGGCGGATCTGCGGGGTAGCTCTCGCGCAGGGCATCCACCCAGCCCTGTTCCAGCAGGCGGGCAAAGGCAGCGCGGCTCTCGGGCTGCAGCAAGGCATCCTTCTTCCAGGAGCGACTGTTGTAGATGTCCGCCTCTGTCGGGACGACGTTGTAGTCGCCGGCGAGAACGACGGGCGCGCCCGTCTTCAGAAGATCGCCGGCATGGGCGATGAGCCGCTCGAACCATGCGAGCTTGTAGTCGAACTTCGGGCCCGGCCTGGGATTGCCATTGGGCAGGTACAGGCAGGCGATCAGGACGCCATTGACGGCGGCCTCGAGATAGCGGCTCTGGCTGTCCGCACGCTCGCCTGGCAAGTTGCGGCGCGTGACCACGGGCTCTCCGATCCGGGAGAGTATGGCCACGCCGTTCCAGCGATGCTCGCCTTTCCACACCGCGTCGTATCCGGCCTCGCGGATCGCCGCAGCCGGGAACTGGTTGTCGGTCGCCTTGAGCTCCTGAAGGCAGGCCACGTCAGGATGCATGTCGCCCAGCCAGTCCAGCAGGTTGGCGAGGCGGGTGTTGACGCCGTTGATGTTGAAGGTGGCGATCCGCATCAGAAGCGAACGGCGGGATTGACCATGGGTTCAGCGTCGCCGTAACACGGGCGGGGGCACGGCACGTCCGGCATGGACGACCAGCCCAAGCACAAGCCCCGACCTTTCGGCCGGGGCTCTTCAGGACCTGCATGTGGCCGGCCCTCTCCGCTGGTCGGGGGCAAGGCAGCGGAGTTGAGGGACCAACTGCGTGCGATCGCGATGGTTCCGGCTAGTCCGGAGATCCGATCACGGCCGTGTCCCTGTCGATTGCAGCGTCCTTCTCACGCTGATCGCTTTCATTTCGCTTCGGATCGGCGTCGTCGTGTTCCGGCCACGCTGTATCATCATCCTGCGGGATGGGATCAGAGTTGTTGGTGTCTGTCATGATGCCTGCCCTCAACCTCGACCGAAGCCCTTGTCGCTGCCGCTGCCGGCGGACCCTGCGCCGCCCGTGCTCGGCTTTTGCGGTTTCTGGCCCGGCTGGGTCGTACCGCCCTGGTCGGGACGCTTGACGCCGGCATTGTCACCCTGCTGGTCTTGCGGTGTCGGCTTGGTTGTGTCGGTCATCGATCTACTCCTGGTTACAGAGAGCCAACCGGTTTCGTCCTTTCCACGTTCCGGGTCTGACACGGATGTGACGTTCCAGACACCGAGCGTGCACGTTGTTTTACCCCGGAAACTCGCGACCCCTGTGTCGGCAAGCCGACGCTGTAAATCCTTGCCGTAAAACAAAAATACCGACGCTCGCGGAACTTCGCACTTGCGAGATGGTTGGCGATTCCGGACGCGGCGCGTTGGCGCGCGTCAGGAGCAGCCGCCATGAAGATCGCCCAGATCACCCCGCTCTACGAGGCCGTCCCACCGAGGCTGTACGGGGGGACCGAACGGGTAGTCGCGCATCTGACCGACGCGCTTGTCGATCTCGGTCATGAGGTGACTCTGTTCGCCAGCGCCGATGCCGAGACGCGGGCGCGACTGGTCCCGGTCAGGGATCAGGCGATCCGGCTGGACCCGGCGCTACTGAAGTCCGACCTGGCCGCACACATGACGCTGATGGCCGAGGTGATGAAGCGGGCGGACGAGTTCGACGTCATCCACTTCCACACCGACATGATCCACTTCCCGTTCTTCGAACGGTATGCGGACAAGACGATCACGACCCTGCACGGGCGGCTCGACCTGAAGGACCTGCCGGGCGTCTATGAGCGCTGGCCGCAGTACGGACTGGTGTCGATCTCGGACGACCAGCGCCGCCCCCTGCCCTTCGCCAACTGGAAGTCGACCGTCCACCACGGCATGCCCTCGGACCTGTACCGCTTCAGCCCCCGCTCCGAGGGCTATCTGGCCTTCCTGGGCCGCATCTCGCCGGAGAAGCGGCCGGACCGGGCGATCGAGATCGCCACGGCGCTGGGCAAGCCGCTGAAAATCGCCGCCAAGGTCGATGCGGCGGACAAGACCTACTGGGAAACGGTGATCCGTCCGATGGTCGAGGGCAATCCGCTGGTCGAGTTCATCGGCGAGATCGGCGACCACCAGAAGTCGGACTTCCTCGGCGGAGCAGAAGCCCTGCTGTTCCCCATCGACTGGCCCGAGCCCTTCGGTCTGGTGATGATCGAGGCCATGGCCTGCGGGACGCCCGTGGTGGCCTTCCGCTGCGGCTCGACCACCGAGGTGATCGAGGACGGCGAGACCGGCCTGCTGGTCGATACGATCGAACAGGCGATCGCCGCCGCGGGGCGCGCGCACCTGATGGACCGCGAGGCGATCCGCGCCCATTTCGAACTGCGGTTCTCGGCGACCGCGATGGCCCGACGCTATCTCGACGTCTACGGCGATCTGCTCGCGCGCCGTCCGTTCGCCGAAGCGCCGCTGGCGGATGTCGTGACGCCGCTTCGGCCCGCCGAGGACCGGTCGTTCGCGGCGATCGCCTGAACCGGCCAACGCTTCGTCCATTACCGTACGAGGCGGCCATCAAGCGTCCGCATTCGGGAGCGAAGACTCAGGGCTGACCTGAACGCCGTCGAGGAGCCTCATGGACGACGCCTACTCGGTCCAGACCACCGCCGCGGAGACCGCCGAAGCCGACGGTCTCGAACAACTGATGGCGCTGAAGGACGCGGATACCTTCTGCGTCGCCGATCAGTGGGGCGATCTGAAAGGCGGAGCCGACGGGTTGTTCGACAACGACACCCGGCTGTTGTCGCGGTTCGTCCTGACCGTCGGCGGCGCGCGTCCGTCGCGCCTCAGCTCCGGCGTCAGCCAGGACAATGTCTTCTTCAGCGCCCATACGACCAATCGTCCCCTGCCCCCCATGGGCGGACGGTCGGCGCCGGCGGGCGTGCTGCACATCGAGCGTCGTCGCTTCATCTGGAACCGCCGTCTGTTCGAACGAATCCGCCTGCACAACCACGGCATCGAGGATGTGCTGGTCCCCCTCGCCTTCGATTATGGCGCCGATTTCGCCGACATCTTCCAGGTGCGCGGGACGTTCCGGGCGAAGCGCGGCGAGATCGCAGCGCCGACGCACGACGGACGGCGCGTGACCTTCACCTATCGCGGGCTGGACGACGTCGAACGGGTCAGCTGCCTCGCCTTCTCCGAGCCGCCCGCCCGCATCAGCGGATCGCGGGCCGAGTTCATGTTCAGCCTGCCGACCGGGCGCCGCGTCGACCTCTATATCGAGTGCGGTCCGGAACGATGCGAGGCGCCGGACGAAGGCCGGTTCCGGCGCAACGCCGTCGAGGCGCGACTGGCGATGCGTCGGCGTCGACGGCGCGGCGCCTCGGTGCGTGGTCCGCGAAGCCCGCGCTTCAACGACTGGCTGGACCAGAGCCGGGCGGACGTAGCCTTGCTGACGACCGACCTGCCGACAGGTCCCTATCCCTATGCCGGCGTGCCATGGTTCTCGACGCCGTTCGGCCGGGACGGGATCATCACCGCCTGGCAGATGCTGTGGCTGGACCCTTCGCTGGCGCGCGGGGTGCTGACCTATCTGGCGAAACGACAGGCGACCGAGGTCTCGGCGTTCAAGGACAGCGCGCCCGGCAAGATCATGCACGAGACGCGCGGCGGCGAGATGAGCGCGCTCGGCGAGGTCCCGTTCGGCCTCTACTACGGCGGCGTCGACACCACCTGCCTGTTCGTCGCTCTGGCCGGCGCCTATGCGCGACGCACCGGCGATCTGGAGACGATCCGCGCGCTGTGGCCGAACCTGATCGCGGCCACACAGTGGATGACCGACTATGGCGACATCCGGAAGGACGGGCTGATCAGCTATCAGCGCGGGGCGGACACCGGCCTGTCAAACCAGGGCTGGAAGGACAGCGAGGACTCCATCTTCCATCGCGACGGTCGCTTCCCGAAGGGGCCGGTCGCACTGCTGGAGGTGCAGGGGTATGCCTTCGCCGCCTGGCAGGCGATGGCGGATCTGGCGCAGGCGCTGGGCGAACCGGGTCACGAGCAATGGGCGACGCGGGCCGAGACGGTTCGCAGTCTGGTGGAAGACCGGTTCTGGATGGAGGACGAGGGCTTCTACGCCATCGCGCTGGACGGCGACGGCGAGTGCTGCCGGTCGATCGCATCCAACGCCGGCCACCTGCTGTTCACCGGCCTGCCCTCGCCGGAGCGCGCCCGGCGGGTGACGAAGCGCCTGCTGTCCAGGGAGTTCCGCTCCGGCTGGGGGGTACGCACCCTGGCGACCGGGCAGGCCCGGTTCAATCCGATGAGCTATCATGACGGCTCCGTCTGGCCGCACGACACGGCAATGGCGGCCGCGGGCATGGCGCGATACGGCGAGCGGCGGGCGGTGGCGTTGCTGCTGGGCGAGATCTACGCCGCAGCGGCCCATTTCCATCTGCGTTTGCCGGAACTGTTCTGTGGTTTCGAGCGGGCTCCGGGCGAGGCGCCGATCGCCTATCCGGTCGCCTGCCTGCCGCAGGCCTGGGCCGCCGGATCGGTGTTCCTGATGCTGCAGGCCTCACTGGGCGTGAACATCGACGCCCTGCGCGGCGTCGTGGAGGTCGACGATCCGGTTTTGCCAGCCGGCATCGAGCGGCTGAACGTGACCGGGCTGCAGGTTGGCGCCGGCGCGGTCGATCTGGCGTTCCAGCAGATGGGCACGCACACCGTCGCCCTCACCCGCCGCAAGTCGGACGGCGTGGCGGTCAGGATCGTCGGCTAGCAATTTAACCCAAGTCCAGCCCGGCCGAGCATATGGCCTAACGGGTCACAAACGCCTTGGCGGCTTTGCGCCAGCGGCGGACATTGGTCTCAAGCCGGAAAGCCGACTTTCGACGAGCCACATGCGAGGCTGATGTCGCTGGTCGTCCGACGCGCATGCACCAAGACACTCTAGTGAACGGACTGAATTTCCGCGGCGGCTGCTCGTGCGGCCCGCGTCTCCCGCCTGGGCGGCGATCCGAACATGCGAGCGTATTCTCGACTGAACTGGGAAACGCTCTCGTACCCGACCGAATGGGCGGCGGCGCCTGCCTTCTCGCCATCCGTCAGCATGCGGCGGCGCGCTTCAAGGAGCCGCAGATGCTTCTGATACTGAAGTGGCGCCATGGAGGTCATGGCCTTGAAATGCTGGTGGAAGGCCGACGGACTCATCCCTGCGGTCCCTGCCAGTTGAGCGACACTGAGCGGCGTTTCGAAGTGGTCGCGCATATGATGGATCGCGCGAACGATCTTCTGTGAAGGTCCGTCCGGCAGAACCATCCGGGCGATGTTTCGACCGGCCGGCCCGGTCAAAAGCCAGTAGGCGATCTCCCGCATCACGCCCGGATAGAGAATCTCGACGGCATCCGGCTGATTGGCGATCTCCAGCAACCGGATCAAGGAAGAGGTAATCCGATCATCCAGATCGGTGACCGTCATGCCGAAGTCGGAGGCCGCGCGCGCTGGCATCCTCTCAAGCCGAGACGCGACGTCGAACAGGATGTCCGGATCCAGATTCAGCACGCATCCCGCGAACGGCAGCTCGGGCGACGCCCGAACGATCTGACTGAGCACAGGTGCCTCGATCGTCACGACAAGGCATTGCATCTCGCCATAGCTGACCGTGGTGTCGCCGACGAGCATCTCCTTGGCGCCCTGGGCGACGACGCAAAGCGACGGGCGATATCCCATGTGGCGTGGCGGCACCCCCGTATGCGTCCTCAGAACACGGAATCCCGGCACCGGGGTCTCGAACGCGCCGTCGACGATCTTCTGATCATCCAGAAGGGCGCAGATGGCGATCGTGAGGGGGTTCGACATGTCAGCAAGTCCTCGACGGGCGATGGCGCAAGCTAGTCGAGGCTCGGGCGGGCGCCAACACAAGCTGGAGGATCAGGCAAAAAACTTGAGGGTTCCGACATTCGCAAGCTGAGGCCGAGGCGACAGGCTTGGGGCGCTGACAGACGCCATACCAAGGAGACCCGAAGCCATGACCCAGTGGACAACCCGTGACATCCCCTCCCAGAACGGGCGAACCGCGATCGTCACCGGCGCCGGCGGTCTGGGGTTCGAAGACGCGCTCGAGTTGGCGCGGGCCGGAGCCGAGGTGGTCCTCGCCAGCCGCAATCCGGAGAAGGGCGCGATCAGCGTCGAGCGGATACGGCGGGAGGTCCCGTTGGCCCGGATTCGGTTCGAAGCTCTGGACCTAGCGGACCTGACGTCGGTCGAGGCCTTCACGGCGCGGATGACGGACCAGATCTCCAGACTGGATCTTCTGATCAACAACGCGGGCGTCATGCGGCCCGTCCGTCGCATGGAGACCGTCGACGGCTTCGAGCTCCAGCTCGGCACGAACCACCTCGGGCATTTTGCCCTCACCGGAAGGCTGATGCCGCTCCTGAAGGCGACCGGCGGGTCACGTGTGGTGACCCTGTCCAGCGTCGCCGCCCGTGGAGGATCGATTGATTTCGATGACCTGCAGGCGAGCCGCAAGGCCTACGATTCGATGGCGGCTTACAGCCAGTCCAAACTGGCCTGTCTGATGTTCGCGCTTGAGCTCCAGCGACGCAGCGCGGCCCAAGGATGGGGTGTCGCCAGCCTGGGCGCCCACCCTGGCTTGTCCAGCACCGAACTGCTGGACAACGCGCCTGGCGCTGGCCGACGCGTTCCACTGGTCTATCGCGTCGTGCGCGCGGTGATGATGCAACCACCGTCGCAGGGCGCCCTGCCGACCCTGTACGCGGCGACCGATGCCGGCGCGACGCCGGGCGGATACTATGGGCCAAACGGAATGGCCGAGACCCGGGGGCATCCCGGCGAGGCGCGCCTTCCTCCCGCGGCCCTGGATGATGCCGCCGCCGCGCGCTTGTGGACGGTGTCCGAAGACCTCACCGGCGTGCGCTTCCCATGAGCGTGGCCAGCGGAGAGATCGTGCGGGGTCCACGCGCCTGGGTCCTGCTGGCCGCCCTGACGCTGGTCAGCATCTTCAGCCAGATCGACCGGATCCTGCCCTACATCCTGGCGGAGTCCATCCGCACGGAACTGGGGCTGAGCGACACCCAGATCGGCCTGATCACCGGTCTGGCGTTCGCGGTCTGCTACACCCTGTTCTCCCTGCCCCTCGCGCGGGCGGCGGATCGCGGATCGCCAAGGCTCGTGCTCCTGGCCTGCCTGCTGGTCTGGAGCCTGATGACCGGACTGGGCGGCTTGGCCGGCGGCTTCATCGTCCTGGCCCTGACCCGGTTGGGCGTCGCCCTGGGGGAAGCCGGCGGCACACCGTCCGCCCATGCCCTGATCGCCCGTCGGATCGAACCGGAGCGGCGCGGGATCGCCATCGGCCTGTTCGCCATGGGCATTCCACTGGGCACCATGGTCGGATTCATCGGCGGCGGCCTGATCGACCAAGCCTTCGGCTGGCGCGCGGCCTTCCTCGGCGCCGGCGCGCTCGGCCTGACCGTGGCGCTACTGGCCTGGCTGGCGGCTGGACCGACGCCGCCGGTTCGGCGTCCGGTCGAACAGACCGAACCGTTCGTTCGCGCCGCGTTGCGCCTTCTGTCGGTTCCCGCCTTCCGTTGGCTGATGTTCGGGGCGCTGGCCGTCGGGTTCGCCACCGCGCCCTTCTACACCTTCACCTCACCCTTCCTGATCCGGACCCATGGATTCACGACGGCTCAGGTCGGCCTGTCCTTCGGGCTGTTGCAAGGCTCGACCGGCGTGATCGGCGCCCTGATCGGGGGCCGGATGTTCGACCGCGCCGTGCGGGGCGGCGCCCGCCACCCTCTGCTGGCGCCGGCGGTCATGCTGATCGTCGGCGCCGTGTCCACCACGGTGGCCCTGTTCGCGCCGGCCGGGTGGATGGCGATCGCCCTGTTCGTCCCCGCCATGCTCGGCTTCGCCTTCCTCCTGCCGTGGGTGTTCGGCGCGGGGCACCGGATCGCCGGTCCCGGGAAAGAGGCGCTCGCCTCCAGTCTCGGCCTGGTCGCTTCCGGATTGTTCGGCCCTGCCCTGGCGCCTGTGCTGGTCGGCCTGATCAGCGACGGGGCCGCTAACGCCGGCTTGTCCAACGGCTTGGGACTGGGGCTGCTGATCGGTCCCGCGTTCTCGGTTCTAACGGCGCTCGCATTGATCGCCGCAGGGCGCCGCATGTGGCTGGCCCCACTGCTCCCCCCTCGTACCTAAGGAGGTCTTCATGTCCGACACCAACCGCCGCAGCCTGCTGGCGATCACCGCCGCCGGAGCCGCTGCCCTGACCGCCGGCCCGGTCTTGTCCCAAAGCGCGTCAACGTCGCCCCAGCCTCACGCCAACGCCGGGCGGTCCGCCCTGGTCACCGGCTCGTCGCGAGGGATCGGCGCCGCGACCGCCAAACGCCTGGCGCGCGACGGCTTCGCCGTCACCGTCAACTATTTCACCAACCGCGACCTCGCCGCCCAGGTCGTGCGCGAGATCGAGGCCGGCGGGGGCCGCGCCATCTATCGCCAGGCGGACGTCGCCGATCCTGCGGCGGTTCGCGCCCTGTTCCATGAGCACGAGGAGGCCTTCGGCGGCGTTGATGTCGTCGTCAACGACGCCGGCGCAATGAACGTCGCTCCGTTCGCCCGGATGACCGACGACGCGTTCGACCGGATGATGGCGACCAACATCAAGGGCAGCTTCAACGTGCTGCGCGAGGCGGCGAACCGCACGAGGGACGGCGGACGCATCATCAGCCTGAGCTCAAGCATCACCCTGCAAAGACCGCCGAGCGCCGGCCCCTACGCCGCCAGCAAAAGCGCCCAGGATCTCTACACCAGCGCGCTCGCCAAGGAGCTCGCGGGCCGGAACATTTCCGTCAACGCGGTGGCGCCCGGTGCGGTGGACACCCAATTGTTGCGCCAGCATGGTGATACGGCCTTGGCCGGCATCCCGGCCATGACGCCCCATGGCCGGATCGGGCTGCCGGAGGACATCGCCTCGGTGATCTCAGCGCTCTGCGCACTGGACGTCGTGGGCCATCTTCATCTGCCGCCCGATTTCGATGAGACCGGTCGCTATCCCGCTCTCGTGCTTTCGACACCCGGCAGCAGCGTCAAGGAACAGATCGGCGGCATCTACGCGTCCCGGCTCGCTGAGCACGGCTTCGTCGCCTTGACCTTCGACCCGACCTATCAGGGCGAAAGCGCCGGCGAGCGTCGGGATCTGGAAAGCCCCGCGGCCCAAACAGGACATCCACTCAGCCGTCGACTTCCTGACCACCTTGACGTTTGTGGATGAGGATCGGCTGGGCATGCTCGGCATCTGCGCCGGCGGCGGCTACGCCATCCAGGCGGCCCTAACCGAACGGCGCTTCAGGGCGCTCGGCACGGTCGTGGCGAGCGACCTCGGACGGGCGTTCCGGCGCATGGTGAACGTCGAGGAGACGCTGGAGGCCGTCGCCTCTCAACGGACCCGCCGAGGCCCGCGGCGAGCCGCTGCGACGAGACCCTTGGATCCCCGACAGCCTGCGGGAGGCTAAGGACACGGGCGTGACAGACCCGGAGGTTCTCGAAGCGATCGCCTTCTACCGGGAGTCTGAGTTTCGACATCCAAACTCAACCAACCGCCTGCTGTTCACCAGCTACGGAGAGATTCTCGGCTTCGACAGCTTCCATCTGGTCCCCGACCTCATGACCCTGCCCTTACAGGTAATCGTCGGGGGCCGCAGAGGCGCTACGGGCCAGTACGAAGCTGGCGTCCTGCTCCACGACCTCTCGCCCGCGACCGACAAGCACCTCTTCGTCGTGGAGGGCGCTGGTCACTACGATCTCTATTATAAGTCGGATCCGGTTGCGATCGCCATCGGGCGGCTAGCTGACTTCTTCAGTCGCACAGTAACTCGCCGATGAGAGCCGCCATGCGCCAACTACGGATATCGGCGGGCGACCCTCGAGCGGACGTTCGGACAGCCCGAATTTCTATGTTCGCCTTCGACCCGTTGCGGACGTTGCCGACTCGTCTGAGCCATGCCGCGGCAACGATCGCTCCGGTCACAAGCACGACCGGTGCGTTGTATCGGCTTTTCCAGAAGTAGACGACCGCCGCGCCGAAGAGGAAGAGCGTGGCTGTAAGAGGAAGGTTTGGGGTGTTCGCCAAAGCCGCTTCCGCAAGCTGGAACGCGGTGACGACGATGACGCCAACCACGGCGGCGGCGACTCCTGTCAGGAACGCTTGAAGGCGTTCGTCCTCCACGACGCGTTCAAGTCGCTCATAAAAAATCATGGAGAAGGCGAAGGCGGGGAGGAACACGCCGGCGGTGGTCGCCAATGCCCCAAGAAGACCACTGCTCATCCACCCGACGAAAGTGGCGAAGATGACCAGAGGGGCGGGCAGCACGTTCGCCAACCCCACCCCATCCAGAAACTGCGCATCGGTGGCCCATCCACGATCGACGGTATCCGCCTTCACGAACGGGATAGCGGTGTAGGCACCGCCGAAGGTCAGCAGCCCGCCTTTTAACCCGGCCAGAAAAAGGGCGAAGGTTGTCGCTGCCATCGCAGCGGTCGGCGGCGGAGCAAACCCGGTTGCGTTCAACTGCGTGACGAGCCCCATCGCAATCGCCGCAGACAGCGCGACGGCGACAAGCCACCAGCGACCGGATCTCACACCAGCGTAGGTCAATCCCGCTGCCGGTAGGACGATCCAGAAGCTGACGCCCCCAATGGTGGCGACCGCCGTCGCTCCCATAATGATCCATAGCGAAAGCGACGTGAGGATGTGTTCACCGATGCGATGCACGGCTCGGGCAATGATCGCGAGGACAGCGGCTTGGACGCCCACGAAGACCGCTGCAAGAATCGGGGATTGCCCCGCCAGTTCGGAGTAAGCCCAAGCAGCCAGCAGCATCAGAACAAGGCCAGGGAGCATGAACCCGAGTCCGGCGAGCAGCCCTCCAAGGCGACCGCGAGCCCTGATGCCCATGTGAACGCAAAGTTCGTGCGCTTCTGGTCCGGGTAGCACCTGCATGACGGCAAGCAGACGATTGAATCGGCTGCTGTCGATCCACCGCTCCTCTTCGACCAACTCGCGCCGGATCATGGCGATCTGCGCGACTGGTCCTCCGAACGCGAGAACGCCAAACCGCATGAAGCGCAGGAAGAGTGCCGTCAGACTTAACCGGGGCGGGCACGCTTCGCTGAGTTCAAGATCGACCATTCGGGAGCCTCGACCGAGGCCGATGCCTCAAGCTCCGATCATCACCAGGACCGCAACACGCTCAAGCGCAAAGTCCCCTGCCCAGCCCCAGGCGAACTTCGCCTCCCGACCTATGGCGGACAATCACCTGTCAGCCTTGGTCGCCTCAATCGCGGTGCGCTGTTTCGCCATGCTCGACCTCATCCGATCAACGCAAGACGTCAACAGGTTCTCCATTTGAGACGGGTCCCGATTGAACTCACCAATCTGTTTCCCAGCGGCTTCAGCCCAGCCGCCGCTGGGGTCTACCGCGTCGACCCGTCCAAGGTAATAGGACATCAGCGTCGCGGCGTCACCGTTGCCACGGCTGGCAGCCAAGTTCACCGACGCTGCCGCGTAGCAGCGCACGTCCAGCTGGTCTGCACCGCCGCAACTTGCGACCAGGGAGCCCAACAGAACAACGAAGAGCCCACGCATTCGCAACCTCCAGAAAACCCAGCGAGCGTGACTGCTTCTGATAAACGGCCGGTTATGATGCCGGTTGTCGAAGTCGAACGTCCGCTTTACACCCTTAGGCGAAGTTCGGCTCCCGACCCTTGCGGACACCCTTGTCAGCTGTTCTGTTCGGCGCCTTCGAACAGCGGAGATTGAGACAGGGCCTTGAAGAGGGCCGCGAGCTGTGCCGGGTCGGTCGTCCGCAAGCCGGACGTATAGCCGTCCCAGTCCAGAATGATCTCACATCCCCCGAGGCAATAGCGCCGCGTTTCTTCCCACGGCTCTCCAACCGACGATAACTTCTCCGCTCCGAGTCCGAGCAGGGCATGCTCGACCGGGCCCAAGTCCCCCACATCGAAGTCTGGAAGATCGATCAAGACAGAACGGTGCAGCCGAATGCGGACGGGTTTTGTCATGTCGCCGAGCCTACCTTATGCCCGTCCGCTTTCCACCCTTGAGCGAAGTTCGGCTCCCGACAAGTTGCGGATGTTGGGCTGGACGACTTCCAAGAACTCCTAGGGCTTTGTTATCAGTTGCCCTCGATCTCCCAGACGCTGCAGCGAGCAATCCAGTGCTCGAGCTCGTCAACCAAACGGCTGTAGGATCGGGTCTCGAACGAATGTACGACTTGCCCTTCTAGGAGTGACAGCGGCTGGTCCTTGATACGCCGTCCTCGCTCCGAGCGTGGCCAGGGGCAGTAGACGACGGTGAGTTCGAAGTGGCCCTCGGGATCGAACTCGGGGCGGAAGGCGACGTCGATGTTAAAGCGCCGGCTCTCATTGGTGGCGTTGTAGAGCGTGGAGCCTCCAATGCCCGTGAGGTCGTGCTCCATCTCCGAACAGAGGACATTCCAGCCGACTCGCCAGCCGGAGGGGATGCGCAGCGCCGGCATGTTGAGAAAGGCCTTGGAGCCCGGGAAGCCGTCTTCGATACGGAATGTCATGCACCAGAGAATAGTTCTCGGACCGCGCCCCTCAACTGTTTCAAGTCATTGCTCGTCAACGGCAAGCGTCTTCGGCGAGAGGTCAGGGCGCAGGATGTCCGTGACCCGCCGGGTCAGGGTCGCCAGCTCGAACGGCTTGGTGAGGATGTGCATACCCGGTTCCAGATTGCGACCGCTCAGCACGGCGCTCTCTGCGTAACCGGTGACAAAGAGCACCTTGAGGTCGGGGCGTTCGCTGCGGGCCGCATCTGCCAGCTGTCGCCCGTTCATCCCGCCCGGCAGGCCGACATCGGTGATCAGCAGCACCGCCCCTGGCGTGGTCCTGAGCAAGGCAAGGCCCGATCGCCCGTCTTCGGCAGCAACGAAGTCGTAGCCGGCGTCCGTCAGGGCTTCGGCCGCCAACATACGGATATCCGGTTCGTCATCGACGATTACAACCGTGCCCCGGCTTTCAGCCACCTCGTCGTGGTTCAGGGGGGGCTCGCCTCGTCTGTGTACAGGCTCCACAACACCGTGATGTCGGGGGAGATAGATGCAAACGTGGGTCCCCTCACCCGGCCGCGAGCTGATACTCACCTGTCCGCTGGATTGACGCACGAAGCCGTAGATCATGGACAGGCCGAGGCCGGTGCCCTGGCCGAGCGGCTTGGTGGTGAAGAAGGGGTCGAACGCGCGAGCGATCGTCTCTTGAGACATGCCCACCCCCGTATCGGTGACGCTGATCCGCACATAGTCGCCGGGTGCACAGTCCGGTCCGAGGAGGGTTCGATCTCCGAGCGAGAGATTATCGATTCCGATCGTCAATGCGCCGCCATCGGGCATGGCGTCCCGGGCGTTGATGCACAGGTTGAGCAGCGCATTCTCAAGCTGATGGGGATCGACCAACACCGGCCAAGGCGGATCGACGGCGACCGTGCGGAGTTCGATGCCCGGCCCCACGGTGCGTCGCACCAGATCCTCCATGCCCTTGGTGAGGGCGAGGACGTCTGTCGCCTTGGGTTCCAGGGTCTGCCGACGCGAAAAGGCCAGCAAGCGGTGGGTCAGGGCCGTCGCGCGCTCGGTCGCGGTTCGTGCGACCTCGACGAACCGCTTCACATCCTCCGTTCGGCCCTGATCCGCCCGCTTGACGACCATTTCCAGACTTCCGGCGACGGCCGTGAGGAGGTTATTGAAGTCGTGCGCGATACCGCCGGTGAGTTGCCCCACCGCCTCCATCTTCTGGGCCTGGCGCAGGGCCGCCTCGCTGGCCATCAGCTCGGCCGTCCTCTCTTCGACAGTGCGCTCCAGAGACTCGGCGAGGCGCGCGAGATGTCTCTCCGCCCTGCGCCGTTCGCGCGCCGCCAGCGTCCGCTCGCCGACATCGCGCAGGAAGGTCAGTTCATCCTCCAGCCAGATGCGGGGCATGGCGTTGTTGGCGTAGAACAGGGCGACGGTCTCACCCTGCTCCTGCAGCGGCATGTTGACGACCGCCAAGGCCGAAATGGCCTCCAGCGCGGCCGCCGTCTCCCGCGTCCGCGGATCGAGGCGAGCGTCGTCAAACACCACCGTCTCGCCCCGCTTCAAGTCCTCGATATAGCTGCCATAATCCCGGAAGTTGAGCGTGCCCGCCAAGCTCTGGATACCCGGCGCGTTCCAGTCTCTCTGGATGGTGATGGTCTCGGCGCGGCGGTCCACCATGCCGAAGCCCACGCGATCGACCTCCAGGGTCCGGCCGACGATCGTGCAGGCCGCGTGCGTCAGGTCGTCCGGATCGGCGGTGTCCCGCAGGGCGTCCGCGAGCTCCATCAGGGCGGATCGGAGCCGCTCGGCGCGGACCCGCTCGGTGATGTCGGTTGTAACTCCGGCGATGCGCAGAGGTTCGCCCGAGGCATCGTGGATCAGGAGCCCGCGGGCCTCCATCCAACGGGTCATGCCGGTCGGCGTGACGACCCGGTGGACGATATGGTAATCGGCACCCGCGCCTATCGTCGCGTCACTCTGGGCGCGCACCGCGTCCCGATCTTCCGGATGGATGAGGCTCTGACGATCCTCGTAGGTGAAAACCTGATCCGCAGGCCAACCCATGAGCGTCTTGTAGGCCTCCGACGCCACCAGAGTGCGAGTTCGCACATCGACGCTCCAGGCGCCGAGTCCGCCCGCGCGCATGGCGAGATCCAATTCCCGCTCCCGCTCGTGGTCGATGTGTAGGCGCGCCGTGAGCTCTGCGTTGAGCGCAGCATTGTCTGACTGAAGTCCTTCCAGTCGTTCCCGTTCGAGAGTGACATCGACCTGGCTGGCGAAGAAGTAGGCGAGCTTCCCGTTCGCATCGAACACCGGAGCGAGCAGCAGGCGGTTCCAGAACGGCTGCCCGTTCTTTCGGTAGTTCCGGATGTCGATCTCGATGGGTTCAACCGCCTTAACCGCCTCATGGATCCGGCGGGTCGTTTCGGGATCGGTTTCCGGCCCCTGCAGGAAGCGGCAGTTCCGCCCGAGGATTTCCGAACGGGGATAGCCCGTCAGTTGGCAGAACGAGTCGTTGGCGAACACCACCGGATTGTCGTCTTGGCGGGGGTCGGTGATGATCATCGGCATCCGCGTGGCGCGCACCGCGGCGACGAAGGGGTCCGTCGAGTTGTCCAGGCCCAGGACAGCCCCGGCGATACGTTCCGCGTCCTGTTCTGCTTGAGCTGAACCCTCTGCGGACGGCGGTGTCATGGTCAAATGGCCCCTCGAACGTTACGCGTCACCTTCAAACACATCCGCAGGTTTCCGGTTCTTCGCGGCAATGCCAATGACGGCCTGGATTGATCTGGAAGCGACCGCTTCAGGGTTCGGCTGGCCAGTGTCCAGTTTCGGCCCCAACAGCTGGGACTGTGCTAGGCCCGCTGCGCATCAGTCGTTCCGGATGGTCCCACCCCTTGCCGAAAGCCGCAGAGGGCGAGCCGCCTCCAAGATCGCGTCTCGCCGCCTCCCCTTCGGGACGCCCCTCAGGGTGTGGGCCAAGCGTACTGCATCCTCTCTTCGGACGCCCTCCCAAACTTCGACGAAGCAATAGGCCGGGACCGTCCTCCCAAGGACATCAATGTCGCCTCGATATCGCTGAGAGGCATGAGCGACGATATGGGCGTGCCAGTCACCGTTGGCGACTTGCACGGCGACCAAGTAGGCCATGACAGAGTTCTCCTGTATGTCGAGCCTAAGAGGGAGAACGTCTGCTTTCCACCCATTGCGGACGACCGGTGCGCCGGCCTGCTCCGGGACAGCACAGCGCCAAGACCGGATATTGAACCGCCGCTCGGAAGCAGACATTGACGGGGCGAATGGATGGACGTCCGCTAACGACCCGTTGCCGACATTGGCCGGCCCTAGCTCTCAGTCGGGAAATCCCGGAACCGCCATTCGCCTTCTTCATCCCGGACAAGGATGGCCTCCGCCTTCGATACGCACCTGTTGATGGGTCGGCCCATGTTCACATGGAGACCGTTCACTGGCCGCACTTCGACACCCTCGTCATAGAGGAACGCGAAAGCGGAGCTCGGCCCGGGCCAGTAGGCCGCTGCATCAAACAAGCTCTCAAACGCCTCTTCGCCGGGACGAGCGGTGTGCCCGGGCAACATGTTCGCTGGTCGTTGCTCCCCAACCACGCAGACCATACTCCAGCCGCCCGGCTCAATGGAGGTGATGGCGATGGATTGGCCTCTCGCCAATGCCGCTGAGATTGCCTTGTCGAAGGCGTGATCTGCGGCTGACATCGGCGGGGGTGCGCCGCAGGCGGACACTCCGGACAACACAAAAACCGCGGCGAGGAGAGAAATGGTCGGACAGCCTCGGCGAATGATCATGGCGGGAGCTTCCTCAAATCGGTGTCCGCTTACCACCCATTCCGGACGTTCACCCCGCTTTGGGTAGCTCAGCGATCAACTGGTCGGAGAAGGTGTCTCCGTGCGCGTGGGGCTCGTACCAGATATCGGTCCTGCCATCGAAGAACCGGGAAACCTCGTATCGGTCTTCAAAGACTTCGATCTGGAGGTTCTTCAATTCCTCGGCCTCCCATTCCACAAGGAAGGTAGGCCAATAGCCCGCCGAGATGGACGGAGCAGGTCGATTGGACTTTTGAATGTGAGCGAGCAGATCATCCAGGTTACGAACGACTGAGACCTCATACTCGTCCGGACGAGCAGCTACCACCTCAGCAACAGCCCGCTTCACCTCCGCCCAGTCCTCGACGCCCCTGCCCATGGCGATATCTTGGCGCGGCGACATTCGGCACGCAATGTCCGCAAACAACCCGTTGCGGTCGTTGGTGAAAGGCACCAACCTCAAGCCATGCCGAAGGCTCATCCTCCGCTACTGCTCGAAGAACCCGCTCCTCTGACAGCCGAGGAAGAGCAGTATGTTCTGGAGACCATCCGGGCTTACTACGGAAATGACGCCGTGGTTCGAAACTGGGGACCAAATCCCCGCCGCCTAATGCTTCATGTTGAAAGCGACCGGGATATCGGCCTCGACCGCTACGAATGTCTCGGACTGCTCATGTGTGAGATTGTCCGCGATGAAATCCGTCTGGATGCTTCAGGACCAAGCGGCAGGTGGAAACGATATAAGACGGCCTACCGGCAGGGCGTGATCCTTCCAACCACTACGACCGACTAATCGGAGATGTCCGCCTTCGACCCATTGCGGACGTTGGCTCGGTTGCGGGCATGTCAATCTTGGGGCGATCAACCCCGCCGGTCCGCCCAGCTTCGGAAGTCGCCTCTCCCGTGTCGGGCAGGTCAAGAAACTCCGCAATGCTGGTGAACTTAGAGACGGGGCTCCGGACATAGCTGCCATCGCAAATGCGGGTCGGTCCAGTCCCGGAGCAGTCAATTGTTCCGAAAAAATGCTGGACTCACAGGGACTTACGGCGACCTCAAAGGTCACGTCGCAGCGCCACGAAAGCGCGATAGTGTGCTCGGAGATCGCGACGCGCGAGCCGATCTTGTGACGGGGCAGCTCCCCGTTCCGGATCAATCGCTGGACGGTTTTGGTGGACACCCCGAGCAGGTCTGAGACCTGATCGATCGACAGGAGCCGAGGCAGTTTCGGGTCGGTCCTGGCCATGTCAGCGCCCGCTTTCCGAGCCGCTGACGAGATCCGACAGCCACCGATCAACGGCGTCAGCGCACCAGCCGCTGGCAGATCCGATCTTCACGGGCTTGGGAAAGCGCCCCTCTGCGGCAGCCTTGTAAATCCACGACCGGCTCATACCGGTGCGAGCCATCACAGATGGCAGACGTTCGAGACGTCGGTTTGATAGAGACATCGGGTCCTCCTGAATTCCGGAGCGGGTTGCTCGGGCTGGAGGCCAGCGTGTCGTCACGACTTGGTGAGCGGGGGCGTCATCACTTGAGAAAAACGTCTTGCAGGCGGAGTTTCAGACTTCAAAATCGCGTCACGACTTATGTAAAACAGTGGCTTAGACGTCCTCTTCCTTCTCGCAGTACTGGCCCCATGCCTCGATCAGTTCGCGTCGCTTGTTGAGCGCATCACCCCGTCGATAGGCTCGCTCGGTCATGTTCCCGACCGTGTGCGCCAGGCACATCTCGGCCACGTCGCGCGGGAAGTTCGTCATCTCGCCGGCCCAGTCGCGGAAGCTTGATCGGAACCCGTGAGGGGTCAGCTCACCATCGCGCCCCATCCGTTTGAGCAAGGCGCTGAACGCCGCGTCGGACAGCATCGTCTCGCTGCCCTTGGGTCCGGGGAACACGAACGCGTCCGGGTCGTCACTTCCGAGTGGCGCGACCATCTTGAGCAACTCGATGGCGCGAGGCGAGAGTGGGACCCGGTGCTCGCGTCCGGCTTTCATCCGCGTAGCCGGAACCGTCCAGAGCGCTGCAGCGATATCAATCTCTCGCCAGGTCGCCCCCCTCACCTCCCCTGACCTCGCAGCGGTCAGGATGGCGAACTCGAGATCCAGTGCAGCGGTCGCCGGTCGTTGGCGAAGCTGACGAATGAACTCTGCAACATCGGCGAACGGAAGAGCAGCGTGATGCCCTCGGGTGAGTTTGGCCCGTTTGGGCAGCAGTTTGTCGAGATGTCCCTTCCAACGCGCGGGGTTATCGCCCGACCGATGTCCTTGCGCCTTGGCGGCATCCAGAACCATCTCGATCCGGTTGCGGACACGGCTCGCCGTCTCGGACTTCTCGGTCCAGATTGGCTTCAGGACAGCGAGAACGGCGGCGGTGTCGATCTGATCTACGGGCTGGCGGCGCAAGTCCGCGGCATAGATTTCCAGCGTCCGCTGCACCTGTACGGCGTGTTTGGCATTGCGCCACTGACTGGACATTGTGGCGACGGTAGCGTCGGCGAACTCGCCGAAAGTCGGAACGGCTTTCGCTGCCCGCTTCTGGGCCAAAGGATCGATCCCTTCCGATATCTGGAGCCGCGCGGCCGCCGCGCGCTCTCTCGCGCGGGTCAATGGCACGACCGACGCGGACCCCAGACCCATATCAGAGAGACGGCCTCGCCAGCGGTAGCGAAACACCCATTTGCGAGAGCCGGTCTTTGAAACGACGAGGTACAGGCCGCCGCCGTCGCTATGGCGCCCGACCTGTGAGATTGCCGCCGCCGCGCGTGGCGGCAGACGATGAAGATGGCGTGGCATTCGGTCCCTACTCCAGTCCCTACTTCGCCTGTCGAATGCGGTGGATCGGACAGGCTGTCCGTGGACTCAGCCGTGGATGATTTCGTAAACAATCAATGACTTGAGAATGGCAGTGGACTTGCCAGCAGGAGGGTTGCGCAGCCTCTCTGTCCGCCACGGGCTCTCAATCACAATAACATCGACAGGCCACAACGTGGTCGATCGCTGAGGCAATCGCCCCCAGCCCTGTCAGATCCGGGTCGTGACCAGGAAGCGCTCACGGTCGTGGGCGGTACGCCGCCGGACCTCGGCGAGGGCGTCATTCTCGGCGGCCTGGAGCATGGCCTCGAACAGACGATGGAAATGCTCGCGCATCGCCGTGCGGGCGCCGGCCGGATCGCGGCGACGCAGCGCATCGAGGATGACTTCGTGTTCGTCGGCGCGCGCGTCGCCGTCATGATGACAGACCCGCGAATAGACCTGGGCCACGCGCGGCAGCTCGCGCCGCATCCGCCAGATCAGCTGGATACAGTGCTCGATCACCGGATTGCCGGCGATGCAGGCGATGGTGAGGTGGAACTGGCGATCGGCTTCAAGTGTCGCGTCATCAGACGCGTGGACGTCCGACATCTGGACCAGCAGCGCCTGCAGATGTGCGATGTCCTCGTCCGTGACGTTGGCCGCCGCAAGAGCCGCGGCCTCGGCCTCGATCACGGCGCGGGCGGCGGTCAGGTCAAAGGCGCTGACGTCCGGCAACGCGCCGTCCTGGGCCGCCGGCTGACGTGGCAGGACATAGACGCCCGAGCCGGTCCGGATGGCGATCCGCCCCCGGGCCTCGAGCGCGATCTCGGCCTCGCGGATGGTCACGCGGCTGACGCCGAAGCGCTCAGCCAGATCCCGCTCTCCGGGCAAGCGCGTGCCCGCCGGGAAATCTCCCGATTCGATGAGCCCTTCGATCTGGGCTGCGATGGCTTGATACAAACGCTTTTCGGACATTCTCGAACCCGGTCACTCGCGCGGGAGGTGCAGTAGAGCCCGGCGGACCGGACCCTGGCAAGCACCAGGATCCGGTTCGCTTCGGACATCAGAACCGGTAGCGCGCTCCCAGATAGTAGCGCGCGCCATAGCTGGTGTACTCGCGGAACGAGCCAGGCACCGGCATGTCGCTGTAGCGCGGCTCGTCGGTCAGATTCGAGCCCTCGAAGCTGAACGACAGGTTCCGGTTGACGCGGTACGACGCCCGGAAGTCCACGGTGGCGGTGTCGCGGACGTAGCGGTTCTGCGACGGGGCGCCGACGAACTTCTGATAGTACTCGGTCCGGTACTTGTAGATGCCCTGAACCTCGAACGGTCCGATCTCGTAGTAGAGCGAGCCCGAGAAGACGTGCTGCGACAGGCCGAAGATGCCGGCCGGGTCGACGATCCCCGGGGTGACCACGCCCGTGTCCGGATCGATCTGGTCGCCCAGACGCAGGTCATGCGTCTCGTAGTCGGCGTCGGCATAGTTGTAGCTGGCCTTGAAGCCCAGACCATCGAACGGAGCCGGCAGGTTCGAGAACCGGTGCGCCGCCGTCAGCTCGAAGCCGTACAGATGGCTGTCCTCGTCCGTCGTAATGTCCTGCACCACCGGAACCACGACCGACTGGCCATCGATGACGAAGGTCTCGTCCAGCACGGTCGGGATGAAGCCGCCGTTGAACACCTTGTAGTAGACCGCTGCGCTCAGCATCGAGTCCGGGTTGGCGTACCATTCCCATGACAGGTCGGCGTTCCAGGACAGCAGCGGCTCGGTCCGCGGATTGCCGTTGGCGCTGATGCTGGCGATGGCGTCGGCGACCGATCCGAACGAGGCGCCCGACTCGAGCGTGAACGTGCGTCCCGCGCCCAAGGCCGCCGGGTCCGGCCGCGACATGGCTCGGAACAGGCCGACGCGAAGCACGCGTTGCTCGTCCAGCTCGAACGCAGCGTTGAAACTGGGCAGCCAGGCTTCCGAACTGCCCTCGATCACCACCTCGTCGAACTGCCCGGGGACCGGCTGCAGGCGGATCGTGCCGTCGCCGTTGTCGATGACGTCGAGCGCGCCGCGCAGGCCGATCGAGGTGACGTCGGTCTTCACATAGCGCAGACCGACGTTGCCGGTGACCGGCAGGTTGAACAGGGTCGTGTCGAACTCGCCCATCAGATAGGCAGCCGACGTCTCTTCGGTCACGTCGCGGTTGCCGATCGCCCGGATGTCCGCCGGCGGACCGGTATCGTCCACGCCGGTGAAGGCGGAGAACAGGCAGCGGGCGTCAAAGGTCGCCCAGCTGGTGATCGTGTTGCCGGAGGCGTTGTCGAGGAAGCTGTCCTGCGCGAACGGACGGCGGCAGGCGACGTTGGCGGCGGCGATGGTCGCCGCCGTCGTAATGTTCTGCTCCACCCGGGTATCGCTGTCGGTATAGGTCAGCTCGGAGAAGCGCAGACCCGCACGAACAGTCGTGAAGACGCCCTCATCGAGGTCATAGGCCAGATCGCTGCGCAGGGCCTTGATCTGGTTGTCGCGGATGACCTCGTCGCGCCGCACGCGGGCGGCTGCCGAGAAATTCTCCCACCGGTTCAGGTCGAAAGCCGGATCGACGACAATGGCCGGGATGTCGTTGCCGCGTGCATCAAAGGTGTAGTTGACGCGCTGACCACTGGTCTGGCCGGCGTTGCCGGGGATCACCCCCGGCACCACGACGCCATTGATGTCGCGGATGTTCGACCGCATCCGGACCTGACGATCCATCTCGCTGCGATAGGTCGTGGAGATCGAGAAATCGGTGGTGATCTCCAGCCGGTCGGTGGGACGCCATTCCAGCGTCAGCCCGCCGCCTTCGTACTGTTCATCGCGGATGCGATAGGTCGGCGTCGACTCGATGGTCGAGTTGCCGCTGTAGGCCAGCAGGGCGCCGTTCTCGGCCACCACGCGGTTGTTAACGCCGCGCATGGTCTCGGAGAAGTTCAGATCATTGCGCTCCTCGGTATAGGTCCGGCGCGAGTTCTGATAGTCGAGGACGATCTCGAGGCTGTCGCTTGGACGCCACTGGATCGAGCCGAAGTAGGCGTCGCGCGCGTCGTGTTCGACGAACTGCCGATAGGTGCGGCTGCCCGCCGTCAGATAGTAGGGCGTCCCGGTATTCACCTGGGCCGCCGTCACCGGCGAGCAGTTCGATCCGACCGCCACAACCTGATTGGCGTTGCAGGCCACCCAGGTCGACGACGAGGTGAACATCTCCTCGGGGTTGGAGGTTTCGAGGCTCTGGACGCCCAGCGAGATGCCGAGCCGCCCCGCTTCGCCCAGATCGAACTGGTCGACATAGCTGGCGGTCCCGCGCCAGCCGACGCCCGCGCCGTCCAACAGCCGATCATCATACGCCGAATACAGACCCCTTCCTTCCAGCTGGAAGCGCTGGCGGCCGAAATCGAGCGGACGCAGCGTCTCCATGTTGACGATGCCGGCCACGCCGCCCTCGACGAAGTCCGCGCGCTGGGTCTTGTAGATGGCGACGGTGTTGATCAGCTCCGACGGGAACTGGTTGAAGTTCACCGACCGGTCGCCCGAGCCGTTCGAGGCCTCCCGACCGTTGAAGGTGGCGGCGCCGAGGAAGGGGCCCAGACCGCGAATCGAAATCTCCGAGGCGCCGCCCTTCTCGCGATGGGTCGAGGCGCCGGTGATGGTCTCGATGGCTTCGCCGATCGACAGGGCGGGAAGGTCGCCGATGTCTTCCGCAGAAAGGACGTCGGCGACGACGGTCTCGTCGCGCTTGCGGTCGATCGATGACTGGATCGAGGCGCGGATACCGGTGACGATCACCTCATCCAGCGCCTGGGCATCCTGATCCTGAGCGGGTGCGGACTGGGCCAAGACCGGCCCGGCGAGCAATGGCAGGGCCAGACCGCCCAGCAGCGCCGCCTTCAAACGCATCGCGCGGCGGCCGGCGCACGGCGCCGTCCTCGAATATTCACGCATGGTACCTCCCTTGCCCGTTTTTGATCGGGCTTGGGGTCAGAATTCGCCGACACAATCCAACATGTCAAACCAATTAAGGCGCAAAACCTTCTCAAATTGGTTGACCAATTTGCACTGAAGGCGTCGTTCGATGAAGCAAAGCAGCGATAATCGCTGATTTCTCGGACGAATCCGCCATTCACCACCCTGCGCGCAGGCAGAGAGGGAGGTACCCTACGACAAAGGTCCATACCAGTTCGCGGACCAATGGGTTGACACGCCTGCCAGACCTGTACCACCGTCCTGCCCGAAGCTTGGGCGGAGACTCAGGCCGGGAGGAATACACATGCGGCAGATGAAGCTCACGCTGCGCGGATCGCGCACGTCACACCGGTTGCTATCCGTTCTGTTGGCCACCACGGCCATGTCGATCGCCGTTCCGGCGGCGGCCCAGGAGGCCCAACCGGATCAACAGGACCCGGAACAGGCCAGCAACCTGGACGAGATCGTCGTCACCGGCATCAGGGCGTCGCTCCAGAGCGCCCTGACCGAGAAGCGAAACGCCGACAACCTCGTCGAGGTCATCCAGGCAGAGGATATCGGCAAGCTGCCGGACCAGAACCTCGCCGAGGTGCTCGAGAACGTGACCGGTGTGCAGATCACCCGGGAAGCGGGCGTCGGTCGCGGCGTGCAGATCCGCGGCACCGATGCGAACCGGGTGGAAATCAACGGCGTGTCCACGGTGGGTTCCGGTTCGGGCCGGTCGGGCATCAGCTTCGACGACCTCGCCGCCTCGATGATCAGCTCTGTCGAGGTAACCAAGGTGTCGGAAGCCGGAACGATCGAGGGCTCGGTCGGCGGCACGATCAACCTGCGCACCATTCGCCCCTTGAACCTGCGCGAGCCGCTGTTCGCCTTCCGCGCACAGTCCGAATACAGCGACCTGTCGGACACTGCGACGCCCCGCTACTCGGGCACCATGGGCAGGCGATGGCATACCGGCATCGGCGAGATCGGTCTGGTCGGCAGCTTCAGCTATGCCGAGCAGGACGTCGCCGCCTTCCGGCCGCGGGTCGACCGCGACGCCGTGGTGACCCCGACGTCGGGCCGGGCGAGCGCGGAGAGCTTCCCCTTCCTGCGCATCCAGTTCTTCAATCAGGACTACGACAACTTCGAGTATGAAACGAAAAACTTCTCCGGCACCGCCGAGTGGAAGCCGACCGACAATCTCCGTTTCTATTTCGACGCTGTCCTGAACGATCAGGAGCGGGCCGAGCAGAGCTCGACCGTCCAGATCTCGACCGTGTCTGACAATGGCGTGGTCGACAACACGGACAACACCGCGTTCGAGACCGTCAATCTGGGCAACGCCAACGGCCCCAACGGGACCATCAATCTGGGCTCGGTGCAGGCCGCCCTGGCAGGCATCATCCAGCCGCGCCTGAACGGCAACCTGGCCCCCTACCTGCGGACCACCAGCGACACGGGCTCGCGCATCACCGAGAGCCGGGTCTGGTCGACGGGTTTTGAATGGACCGGCGAGCGGCTGAGCGTCAGTGGTCAGGCCGCCCTTTCGACGTCCGACTCCTTCCTCCCGAGCTTCAACACGACGCTGGAGTTCGTGAACCCCAATGCGCCCCGCCCGGTCCAGGGCGTGAGCCTCGCCAACGGGGTGCCGATCGAGTTCGACCTGCGCAACGACACGCTGCAGTTCGGCATCGCCCAGGGCCTGGCGACCACGCCGACCGCAGCCATGCTGACCGATCCGGCCAACTACCGCCTGCAGCAGGTCGCGCAGTCGCGGAACCTGCGCGAGAACGAGGAGCAGGCCCTCCGGCTGGACCTGTCCTACGACACGTTCGACATGATGCCCTTCATCACCTCGATCGATGCGGGCCTGCGCTGGAACGAGACCAGCGTGCTGAACGACAACGTCACCGGCACGACGGGCTTCACCAACATCACCAGCTCGTTCTTCCGGCCGAGCGGCAATCTGTTCGCTGACCTGCTGATCCCCGGCCCGAGCAACTTCAATGCGGCGGACAACCGTCGTCTGTGGTTCCCGGACTTCCTGATCATCAACGGACAGCGCGCCTTCCGCGACCCGGCCGGCACCCTGGCGGCCCTGAACGCGGCGATCACGGCCAGCAACACGGCCAACGGGTCCAACATCGCCCAGATCGGCGTTCCTACTTCACAGGCCAGCGCCTTCTTCGAGATCACCGAGGCCACCACGGCCGCCTATCTGCAGGCGAACTTCGAGACCGGTTCGTTGGGCTTCCCGGTGCGCGGCAACGTCGGCGTGCGCTACGTCACGACCGATCTGGACTCGATCGGCAACAGCGTCGCCACCGGCGGGACCGCCACGCGGAACGAAAACTCCTCATCCTATGAGTTCTGGCTGCCGCGGCTGAACGTCGTGATGGAGCCGCGCGAGGACGTCATCATCCGCGGCGGCATCGCCCGCGACATCCGGCGGCCGGACTTCAACAACCTGTCCTCGTCGGTTTCCTTCGTGACCTCCGAGAACAGCGCCGTGGTCCGCGGCAACCCGAACCTGCAGCCTGAGGCCGTGCTGTCCTTCGACCTGTCGGCCGAGTGGTATTTCGCGCCGTCCAGCCTCGTCAGCGTGGGCGTGTTCCACAAGGTTCGCGACAATCTGTTCGCCACCGTGACGGAAAGCCCGCCGGACAACTCGGTCGGCGGCGTCGTGAACCGCAGCCGCGATCCGTCCTGCCCGGGCGGCGGCATCTACAATCCGATCGCCATCATCAACCAGAACAGCCCGGACCGCGGTCAGGTCGGCATCTGCGTGCCGCTGACCTCGACGTTCAACGTCGATGGCGAGACGACCCAGACCGGTGTCGAGATGGCGCTGCAGTACGACCTGTCCCAGTTCGAGCAGCAACTGGGCTGGGCGTCGGGCTTCGGCTTCATCGGCAACTTCACCTACCAGGAAACCGGTGGTGACGTTCAGAACTACCGGACGATCGGCCTGACGCGGAACACGACCCGGGACCTGGGCTTCAACCCCCTGCCCCAGGACCTGATCGAACTCGAGAACCTGTCGAAATACTCGTACAACGCGACGGTCTTCTACGAGATGTACGGGCTGAGCGCGCGCCTCCGCTACACGTGGCGTTCGGACTTCCTGAACACCGAAGCCTTCACCTCGGCCTTCGACGTCCCGCGCGTCAGCGATGACCGTGGCCAGCTGAACGCCAGCATCAGCTATGCGGTCACCGACTGGATCGACATCGGTCTGGAGGCGATCAACCTCACGCGCGAAGACGCCAATGAGTACTGCATCAATGACGATGCCCTGCTCTGCTACAACGGCCTGACCGATCGGCGGATCACAGCGGGGATCAATGTTCGCTTCTAGTTCAGTGCGGACGGGTGAAGCGGCGCGCGTACTCTGCGCCGCTGTCGCCTTCGCCGGCCTCAGCCTTCCGGGCGCAGCCCTGGCCGAGGACGTTCTTGTGCGCACCCAGGCCGAGTTCGCGCCTGCGGTGCGGCAGGCCCGCCCCGGCGACACCATCACCCTGGCCGACGGAGTCTGGAGCGACTTCCAGATTGTCTTCACCGGTCAGGGTCGTTCGGGCGCCCCCATCACCCTGACGGCCCAGACGCCCGGCGGCGTGATCATCAGCGGACAGTCCAACCTGCGCATGGCCGGCCAGCATCTGGTTGTGTCCAATCTGGTGTTCCGGGACGGCTGGTCACCGACTGGCGAGGTCGTCGCCTTCCGACGCTCACGCACCGACCGCGCCGACTACAGCCGCGTCACCGGCGTCGTCATCGATGGGTTCTCCAAACCGCAGCGGGACGAGAGCGACAACTGGGTGGCCCTGTACGGCCAGCGCAACCGGTTCGATCACAACCATCTGGTGGGCAAGACCAACGCGGGTACGACCCTCGTTGTCGTCCGCGACGCCGAGCAGGGGCTCGAGAACCATCACCTGATCGACCACAACTATTTCGGCCGTCGCCCGACCCTCGGCTCGAACGGCGGCGAGACGATCCGGGTCGGCACCAGCCATGACTCGACGTCCAACTCCTTCACCACCGTCACCGCGAACTGGTTCGAGCACACCAATGGCGAGGTGGAAGTCGTCTCCAACAAGTCCGGCGGCAATACCTATCGCGGCAACGTCTTCTTCGAGGCCCAGGGCTCGCTGGTGCTGCGGCACGGCGACGGCAATCTGGTCGAGGACAACGTCTTCATCGGCAATGGCGTGGTCAACACCGGCGGCATCCGGGTGATCAATCGCAACAACACCGTGCGCAACAACTACATGGAGGGCCTGTCGGGGACCGGCTTCGCCAGCGCCCTGACGATCATGTACGGTGTGCCGAACTCGCCGGTGCACCGCTACGTCCAGGTCTCGGACACCATCATCGAGAACAACACCATCGTCGATGCGCGCGAGGTCTTCCTCGGCGCCGGCATGGACGACGAGCGTTCGGCTGCGCCGATCTCGACCCGCATGGCCAACAATCTGATCGTCAACCGCGACGGCCGCGATCCGGTGCGGATTTTGGGCGACATGAGCGGCATCGACTTCTCGAACAACGAACAGTCCCCCGCGCGCCGCCATGCCCTGCCCGGCTTCGAGACGGCAGAGATCGCCGTGACCCGGGGCCGCGGACGCCTGTTCGCACCCGAAGGTCATGACGGCGTCGGCGCCCGTCGCGATCTGGCCTTTGTGTCGCGCAGCGCCGTGGGCGTGGACTGGTATCCCAAGAGCCAGGCGAGCGCCGACCTGGACAGCGGCCGCGTCCGTACCGTCGCCCCCGGCGAGGACACCCTGACCACCGCCCTGTCGGTCGCCGAGCCCGGAGATCGGGTGACGCTCGCCGCAGGCGACTATGTCGTGAACCAGGTGCTGTCGATCACCCGCGCGGTCACGGTCGAGGGCACCGCCAACGGAACGGCCCGGATCCTGTTCTCGCGTCCGACCCTGTTCGAGATCGAACGCGGCGGAGCGCTGAAGCTGGCCAACCTGTCGATCTCGGGCGCGTCAGCGCCGGACGAGGCCGGCAACGCCGTGATCCGCGCCCGGACCGGCGCCGCTTCCTACCGCCTGCTGATACAGAGCGTCCGGTTCTCGGACATGACCGTCAACCGCGCGTTCAACATCTTCTCGGCCGGGCCTCGCACCCTTGCTGACCTGATCCGCCTCGAGGACGTCAGCGTCGATGGCCTGACCGGCTCTGTGATCGACGCTCGCGCGGAGACCCAGGATCTCGGGACCTACAATGCCGAGGTGGTCGAGATCGTGGACTCGACCTTCCGCAATGTGACCGGCCCCATGCTGAACCTCTACCGGGGCGGCACGGACGAAAGCACCTTCGGCCCACGCCTGACCGTGACCGGCTCGACATTCGAGCGTGTCGGCCGGGGCGGTGACGAGCCGGCCTCGCTGCGCCTGTACGGCGTCCAGCGCGCCGAGATCGCCGACAACCGCTTCGTCGACAGCGGCCCGGCCCGCTTCTTCCGTCGCGTGGGCGAACCCCTTCTGATCTGGCGCGACAACAGCCTGACCGGCACTGCCGATCTGGTCGCCAACGTCCCTGCCGTGGAGACCGCCCCATGAGCAAGCGCCCCCTGCTTCTGATGCTGCTCGCCTGCGGAGCCGCCGCCGCGCCGATGGCCCTGGCCGCAGCGCCGGCCGCCGCGCAACAGGCTGCTGCCCCCGCAGCCGCCGACTTCGGTCCCGTGCTCGTCTCGCCGGCGGACTGGCAGGCGATGGCCCAGGCCGGCGACCGATATCCGATGTTCGCCGCCGAGGTCGCCCGCGTCGAAGCCGAAGTCCGCGCCGGGATGGCCGCTGGCGTCAACGTGCCCCAGCCGGTCGATCCGGGCGGCGGCGCCTCGCACGAGCAACACAAGGCCAACTACAAGCTGATCGCCGGGGCCGGCGCCCTGTACCGGATCACCGGAGACGGGGCCTATGCCGACTTCGCCCGCGACATCCTGCTGGCCTACGCCGACCTCTATCCGACCCTGGGTCTGCACCCGGTCGAGCGGTCCTCGGTGCGGGGCAAGCTGTTCTGGCAGGCGCTGAACGACTCTGTATGGCTGGTCTATGGCAGCCAGGGCTATGACGCGATCCGCGACACCCTGAGCCCGGCAGACCGCCAGCGCATCGACGACGATGTCTTCCGCCGAATGGCGAACTTCCTGTCCAGCGACAACGCCGAATACTTCGACCGCATCCACAACCACGCCACCTGGGCCACCGCGGGCGTGGGGCAGACCGGCTATGTGCTGCGCGATCCCGAGCTGGTCCGCCGCGCGCTGGACGGCACGGGCAGGTCCCGGGGCGACGCCGGCTTCCTGCGGCAGGTCGACCTGCTGTTCTCGCCGGACGGCTACTATGCCGAGGGGCCCTACTATCAACGCTACGCCCTGGCGCCCTTCATCATCTTCGCACGCGCGATCCAGCAGAATGAGCCCGATCGCGGCATCTTCCAGCGTCGCGACGGGGTGCTGCTGAAGGCGGTCGATTCCCTGCTGCAGGCGACCTACGACGGCCTAATCGTGCCGATCAATGACGCGATGCCGGACAAGAGCATCCGCAGCGAGGAGATCGTCACGGGCGTCGCCATCGCCTATTCCCAGACGCAGGATCCCGGCCTGCTGACCATCGCCCGCGAACAGGGCCGCACCCTGCTCTCCCCCGACGGCCTCGCCATCGCGCGCGGTGTTGCGGAGGGTCAGGCCCAACCGTTCGACTTCCGCTCGATGCAGCTTCGCGACGGGCCGAACGGCGACCTGGGCAATCTGGTCTTCTTCCGAGCCAACGGCCCGGACGGTCAGGCGCTGGTGATGAAGAACACCCAGCAGGGTCAGGGCCACGGCCATTTCGACCGCCTGAACTGGCTGTTCTATGACAACGGCAATCCCGTGGTGACCGACTACGGCGCGGCGCGCTTCCTGAACATCGAGGCCAAGGAAGGCGGTCGCTACCTGCCGGAGAACGACAGCTGGGCGATGCAGACCGTCGCTCACAACACCCTTGTCGTGAACGGCCAGAGCCATTTCGGCGCCGACTGGCGCGTGGGCGAGGAACACGGCACCACCCCGCTGCTGTTCGAGCTCGACGAGGCCCACGGCGTGCAGATCGCCTCGGGCCGGACCGCCGACGCCTATCCGGGCGTGGTCCTGACCCGCACCCTGGCCATGGTCAGCCATCCGGACCTGAACTTCCCGATCGCCATCGACCTGATGCGCGCCGATGGAAGCAGCCCGGCGCTCTATGATCTGCCGCTCCACTTCAACGGCCACATCATCACCCAGGGCTTCGAGGCCCGCCGGGCACTGGCCGAGCGGCCGGTGTTGGGCGACCGCGCCGGCTACGAGCATCTCTGGGTCGACGCCCAGTCGGAGGCCGCCGAGGGCAGTCGCAGCCTGACCTGGCTGCTGGACGGCCGGTTCTATACCTACCGCTTCACGGCCTCGGCCCCGACTCGTGCGCTGCTGGTCGAGAGCGGGGCCAACGACCCCAACTTCAACCTGCGCCGCGAACAGGCCCTGATCCGCCGCATGGACGGTCAGGCCGACGCCAGCTTCGTCGCCGTTCTGGAGCCGCACGGGGCCTATGACGGCACGGCCGAGACGGTGTCGGGCTCGACCAGTCGCATCCGCGACATCGACCGCGCGCGCGGCGACGGGGCCGAACTGATCGTCATCACCCTCGCCTCCGGCAAGACGCTGGCGCTCGGCATCGCCGACGATCCGGGCGCCGCCACCCAACGCCACCGCATCCAGTCCGGCGGCCAGACCTATGAATGGACGGGCCCCTGGGCCCGCTTCGATCGGGAGACCCGCTGATGAAGAAGAACCTCCGTTGGGTCATCATCGGCCTGATCGCCGTCGCCACGGTGATCAACTACATCGACCGCAATGCGCTAGCCGTAATGTGGCCCGAGATTGCGCCCGAAATCGGCGCGACCAAGGAGGACTACGCGGCCCTGGTGACCATCTTCATGGTCTTCTACGCCATCGGCCAGTTCGTCTTCGGCAAGCTGTTCGACGCCATCGGCGTGCGGCTGGGCTTCGCCCTGTCGATCGGCGCCTGGTCGATCTCGATCGCCCTGCACGCCATGGCCAACTCCATCCTGTCGTTCAGCATCTTCCGCGCCATGCTGGGGATCTCCGAGGCCGGCGCCTGGCCGGGCGCTGTGAAGGCCAATGCCGAGTGGTTCCCGCCGACCGAGCGCGCCTTCGCCCAAGGCATCTTCAACGCGGGCGCCTCTGTCGGGGCCATCGTCTCGGCGCCGCTGATCGCCCTGCTGTTCCTGTCACTGGGCTGGAAGGGCACCTTCCTGCTGATCGGCGTGCTGGGCTTCATCTGGCTGCTGCCGTGGCTGATCATCTACAAGGCCGGCCCGAACCGCGAGGGCTGGGCCGCTGCGGCTGAACAGGCGCTGGAGAACTCGAAGGTCCAGCCGGTCGAGGCTCCCGTCGGCGTCACGCCTGCGACCGGAGCCTATGTCCCCACCGTGCGTCAGCTGCTCAGCCACCGCGAGAGCTGGGGCCTGATCCTGTCGCGCTTCTTCCTCGACCCGATCTGGTGGCTGTTCGTCTCGTGGCTGCCACTCTATCTGGCCGAGACCTTCGGCTTCGACATCAAGCAGATCGGCATCTTCGCCTGGGTGCCCTTCGTGGGCGCGGCGATCGGCAGCCTGTTCGGCGGCTGGCTGTCGGGCTGGCTGATCAAGTCGGGCCGCGGCGTCGACATAGCCCGCAAGCTGTCGATCACCCTGGGCGGCCTGATCATGGCGCCCTGCCTGATCGCGGCCCCGCAGATCACCGATCCGACGCTGGCGGTCATCGTCATCGCCGGCGTGCTGTTCGGCTTCCAGGTCGCGATCGGCAACATCCAGACCATACCCGGCGACATGTTCGACGGTCGTTCGGTCGGCTCGCTGGCCGGCATCGGCGGCATGGCGGCCGTGGCGGGCACCCTGATCACCACCTGGCTGGTGCCGGCGATGACCAAGGTCTCCTACGGGCCGATCTTCATCCTGGTGGCGGCGCTGGTGCCGCTCTCCCTCCTCTCCATCTGGCTGGTCATGGGACGCATCGCGCCCGTTCAGCCGAAGTCTTCGATCAACAAGGATTCCTGAATGCGCTTGCAGGGCAAGGTCGCCATCGTCACCGGCGGTGGACGCGACATCGGCCGCGAGGTCTCGATCAAACTGGCAGCCGAAGGCGCCCGGGTGGTCATCAACTACGCCAACGACGAGGCCTCGGCCTCGGCGACCCTGGCGACGATCAAGGAGGCCGGCGGTGAGGCGATCCTGCATCGCGCCGACCTGACGCAGGCCGATCAGGCCGCCGGTCTGGTCGACGCCGCCCTGGCCGCCTTCGGTCCCCGGGTCGACATTCTGGTCAACCTGACCGGCGGCATGGTCCAGCGTCGTCCGCTGGCCGAGATCGACGAGGCCTTCTTCGACACGGTCATGAACCTGAACCTGAAGTCGACCTACCTCGTCACCCGCGCGACCGTGCCGCACATGGCCGAAGGCGGGGCGATCGTGAACTTCGCTTCGCAGGCTGGTCGCGACGGCGGCGGCCCCGGCGCCTCGATCTACGCCACGGCCAAGGGCGCGGTGATGACCTTCACCCGCGCCATGGCCAAGGAACTGGGCCCGCAGGGCATCCGCGTGAACGCCCTGACCTGCGGCATGATCGCGACCCGCTTCCACGACGACTTCACCAAGGCCGAGGTCCGCACGGCCGTCGCCGCGGCCACGCCCCTGCGTCGTCAGGGCAATGCCGCCGAAGTGGCCCGCACCGTCGCCTACCTGGCCTCGGACGACGCCGCCTTCGTCACCGGCGTGAACCTGGACGTCAACGGCGGGACCTTCTTCTCGTGACCCCGATCCGGCGAGCGCGCGCAGTCGGAGCCTTTGCTGCTCTTGTGTTTTTGTCGGCCGCGCCGCTCGCCGCGGCCCAGGTCGCGGAAGGCCATTCTCCCCCGAACGCGACCTGGGCGCCCCTCTGGACCGCCTCCCCCGCCCCGCCGCGCTTCGACGGCACGCCGGAGGCTCCGCTCTCGTATGAGAACCAGACCGTCCGTCAGGACATCCGGCTGGGCGCCGCCGCTCGCACCCTGCGCCTGCGCGTCAGCAACGAAGTCGGTGTGGAGCCCCTCAGCATCGGCGGCATGACCCTGACCGCCGACGGCCGGACCGTGCGTCTGACCTTCAGCGGCCAGACAGCGATCGACCTGCCGCCCGGGCAGGTGATGTTCAGCGACCCCGTCCCCGCCGACATCGAGGTCTTCGAGACCATCACGGTCCAGACCTACCTTCCCGGCTCGGTGCGCGGCGCCGTACGTCGCACGCCTGTCCGCATTGGTCAGGGCGACGCCGCGGTCGCCGACGACGCCGAACTCGTCCGCCGCCAGTCGGTGATCTCGGCGGTGCTGGGCGAGACGGAGCGGTCGCCGGTTGTCATCGTGGCCTTGGGCGACTCGATCACCGAAGGCGCCACCTCGACCCTCGGCGCCAACGCCGACTGGCCCTCCGTGCTGGCGCAGCGCCTGCACGACACCTGCCCCGGCGGCTATGTCGTCGTGAACGCCGGCATCAGTGGCAATCAGGTGATCCGCCATGGCCGCAGCCCCAGCGTCCTGATGCGTCTGGACCGGGACGTTCTGTCCCAGCCGCGCGTGGACTTCGTCATCCTGATCGAGGGCATCAATGACATCCGCCACTCCGGCGACCCGTCCCAGCCCGGTCTCGACGCCTCGACCGTTATCGCCGGCTATCGCCAGATCGCCGACCGACTGGCCCTGCACGGCGTCCGTCTGATCGGCGGCACGGTCATGCCCTTCGACGGGTCGGAACGCTACGATGCCCGCTCGGCCGACACCCGTCGCACGCTGAACGCCTTCATTCGTGAGAATGACGCCTTCGCCGGGGTCGCAGACTTCGACGCCGCCACCCGCGACCCGGCCAATCCTGAGGCGATGCAGACGGTCTACAGTCGTGATGACCGCCTGCATCCCAACGACGCCGGCTACGAGGCGATGGCGAACGCGATCGACCTGGGCCTGCTGGCGCATCCGGACGCCGGTTGCGCGGCAGCGAACTGACGCTCAGCGCGCAGGCAGGCCCTGCGCCATGAAGCCGCCGTCCACGGTCAGGACGTGGCCGGTGACATAGCTGGACGCGTCCGAGGCCAGGAACAGCACCGCCGCTGCGATCTCCTCCGGCGTGCCATAGCGCCCGGCCGGCGTCCGCACGCCCCAGTCAGCCCGCGTCTTGGCCGAATGCACCTGGGCCACCAGCGGAGTCTCCACCGGCCCCGGCGCGACGACGTTCACACGCACGCCCTGCGACGCCAGATCGACAGCCATGACCTTGCTCAGGGTCGTCACGCCGCCCTTGGACGCGCCATAGGCGCTGCGCCCGGCATTGCCCAGCAGGCCCGACACGCTGCCGATGTTGATGATCGAGCCGCCGCCGTTGGCCACCATCCGGCGCGCCGCCGCCTGACCGGTGATGAAGCTGCCGCGCAGATTGACCGCGATGATCCTGTCGAAGGCATCCAGGGGGGTGTCGAGGAAGGGCTGCTCGCGCGCGATACCGGCGCTGTTCACAAGCACATCGATTCGACCGCATGCGGCGACGACCGCCTCGAAGCCCGCTTCGACCGAAGCCGGATCGGACACGTCCATCTGCAACGCGCCGCCCTGATCCGTCAGCGGCACGTCCGCCTGGGCCAAATCCACCGCAACCACGACTGCGCCTTCGGCGCGCAGAAGGTCCACAACCGCGGCCCCTATGCCCGATGCACCGCCGGTAACGACCGCAACCTTGCCTTGAACAACCGAACCCACGAAACACTCTCCCTTTGAGTAATCCATATTATGGACCTCGCATTGACTGACTTTTGTCATATCAAACCGAAGTTGCGGGTTGTCACCCGTAATCTGCGCGATAATACTCAAGATATAGAAATATAAGGTCCATTTAGTGGACCAAGGGAGTTACATTCAGGTGGCGCGTTCTCTAGCTTCACAATGCGGACTTTGGTCCAGAACAGGCGCGGCGGCATGAGCGCGACCGTCGTCGAAACCCGGCGCGTTCTTCAGCCGGGGCCCGCGCGCCATAGCCGCGTCCTGACCGCGCTGGGCCAGCAGGGCCGCCAGCTGCTGGGGTCCATCGGTGAAGGCGAGTCGCTGGAGAGCGGCCTGATCCGCCTGTTCGCAGAAGCCGGCGAGGCCAGCGGGACCTTCCGTCTGCTGGGCGGTGCGCTCGGCGATGCATTCTACCACGTCGCCCTGCCGGATCCGGACAGTCCCCGCGCCGTCGACTACGGCGCGCCGATCCATATCGAAGGCGGCGCCTGGCTGATTGGCGGCTCGGGCTCATTCGGCCCGTCGGTGAACGGCGGTCCACTGATCCATCTGCATGGCGCGCTCGCGGCCATCGACGGTCGAGGTCATGGCGGACACCTGAACAACGGCAAATGCATCGTTGGCGCCGGCGGCGTCCGCGTACTGATGCATCTCGGCGCCGGCTTCAGCCAGGCCGCCGACCCGGAGACCGGCTTCTCCACCTTCTTCCCGCAATCGGAGACGTCCCATGACCGCCGTGCTCACTGAAGTCCGCACCGGCCGTCTGGCCACCGTCCGCCTCGGCCCCAATCAGGATCTGGTGGAGGGCCTGCAACAGGCCGCCGCCGAGCTCGGATTCGAGCGCGCCCTGATCCGCAGCGGTCTGGGCAGCCTGATCGACTGCGTCATCGAGAACGGCTCCGGCCAGCAGCGCGAACTGCGCGGTCCGGCGGTCGAGATCCTGACGATGCTCGGCGAGATCTCGCCCGACGCGGGCGAAACCCGCGTCTCGTGCGTCGTGGGGGAAACCAGCGGCGCGGTGAACGCCGGTCGCATCGTACCAGGTCGCAACCTGGTCTGCGTGACCGCAGAGGTCGTGCTCGAGGAGCTTCTGGCCGCCTGAACGGGGCGGCCTGACCAACACATCGCTGGGGCGAGCAGACGCAAGAGCCGCCGCCCGGAGGACGAGGAAAGGAAGGCCATGATTCAACTCAACCGCCGAGCCATGCTGGCCGGCGCGCTGGCGGCGCCAGGAGCGCTCGCCGCGTGCGGCAAGGGGCCGGATGCCGAGATCGTATGGCGACTCGGCACCAACCTGCCGATCACCCATCCGCTGAGCGCCCGCATGAAGGAGGCAGCCGGACGGATCTATGAGCAGTCTGGCCACCGGCTGTTCATCGAAGTCTACCCGAGCGCCCAGCTGGGCACGGACGCCGACATGCTGGCCCAGGTCCGCGCCGGCGCGATCCAGATGCTGTCGATCTCGGGCCTGATCATGTCGATCCTGGTGCCGCAGACCGCCCTGTCGGGCATCGGCTTCGCCTTCCAGGACCGCACCCAGCTATTCAATGCCATGGACGGCGCCCTGGGCGACAAGATCAAGGACGCCCTCGCCGGCCACCATCTGATCGCCACACCCAAGGTCTTCGAGAGCGGCTTCCGTCAGATCACCACCAGCAGCAAGCCGATCAACAGCCCGGCCGACCTGCGCGGCATGAAGATCCGCGTGCCACTCGGCGCCCTGTGGACCTCGATGTTCCGCGCTTTTGGCGCCGCCCCGACCTCGATCAACTTCAGCGAGGTCTACTCCGCCCTGCAGACCCGGGTGGTCGAGGGGCAGGAAAATCCGCTGGCCGTCGTCGATACCGGCAAGCTGTACGAGGTGCAGCGCTACTGCGCCCTGACCAATCACATGTGGGATGGCTTCTGGCTGCTGCAGAACGAGAAGGCGCTGAACCGCCTGCCGGGCGACCTGCGCGACCTGGTCCAGATCGAGTTCGCCAAGTCCGCAGACCTGCAGCGGGCAGACCTCGCCGTACTGGCCGAGACCCTGCCGCAGAAGATGCAGACCGAGGGCCTGACCCTGAACACCCCCGACCGCGAACTCTTCCGCCAGCACCTGCGCGACCAAGGCTTCTACAGCCACTGGCGTTCGGAGCTGGGCGAGGATTCCTGGCGCGTCCTTGAGAACTATGTGGGGGCCCTCGCATGAGCACCGCAGCCGTCGAAAACTCGGTCATCACCGAAGGCGTCGCTCCGCCGAAACATCCGCAGAACCGGGCCGCGCAGATCTTCGAACAGATCGTCGCCATCCCGGCCGCGATCATCGTGCTGGTCGAGATCTGCCTGCTGCTGACCAGCGTCATCTTCCGCTTCTTCCTGCACAACCCGATCGTCTGGGCCGATGAGCTGGCCTCGACCCTGTTCATCTGGATGGGGATGCTGGGCTCTGTCCTGGCCCTGATCCGCGGCCAGCACATGCGGCTGACCACCATGGTGACCCGGTCGTCGCCGAAGGTCCGGCCGATCCTCGAGGCCCTCGCGGTGCTCGGGCCGGCATTGGTTCTGGCCCTGATGCTCCCGCACGCGATCTTCTATGCGTACGAGGAATCGATGATCACCACGCCGGCGCTCGGCTGGTCGCTGGCCGTCCGCGCCTCGGCGCTGCCGGTCGGCATCGGACTGATGCTGATCGTCGCCCTGATGCAGATCCCGCGTCACTCGCTGAAGGCGCTGGGCATCACCGCCGGCATCCTCGCCGTCGTCCCCCTGGCGCTCTGGGGGCTGTCGCCGGTCCTGATCGGCATCGGCCACATGAGCCTGATCCTGTTCTTCGTCGTCATCCTGCTGGGCGGCGTGGTGCTGGGCATTCCGATCGCCTTCGCCTTCGCGATCGCCACGGCGGCCTATCTCCTGACGATGACCGACGTGCCGCTGCTGGTCATGACCAGCCGGATGGACGAGGGCATGAGCTCGCTGATCCTGCTGGCCGTTCCCCTGTTCGTCTTCCTCGGCGCCCTGATCGAGATGACCGGCATGGCCGCGGCCATGGTGGGCTTCCTCGCCTCGCTGCTGGGTCACGTGCGCGGCGGCCTGAACTACGTCCTGCTGGGCGCCATGTATCTGGTGTCGGGCATCTCCGGCTCGAAGGCGGCCGACATGGCCGCGGTCGCGCCAATCCTCTTCCCCGAGATGAAGAAGCGCGGCGGCGACGAGGGCGAGATGATCTCCCTGCTGTCGGCCTCGGGCGCCATGTCCGAGACCATTCCGCCGTCGATCGTCCTGATCGCCATCGGTTCGGTGGCCGGCGTCTCGATCGCCTCCCTGTTCGTCGGCGGCCTGCTGCCAGCCTTCGTTCTGGCCATCGCCCTGGGCATCATCGCCTGGATGCGCGCCCGCAAGGAGGACATGAGCAAGGTCGTCCGTCCGACGCGCAAGATGATCCTGAACGCCCTGGTTATCGCCCTGCCCGCCCTGCTGCTGCCGGTCGCCATCCGCTTCTTCGTGGCGGAAGGCGTGGCGACGGCGACCGAGGTCTCGACCCTCGCCATCGCCTACAGCGTCATCGCCGGCCTGTTCATCTACCGGAAGTTCGACATCACCAAGATCATCCCGATGCTGGCCAGCACGGCCGCGCTGTCGGGCGCGATCCTCCTGATCATCGGCGCCGCCAGCTCGATGGCCTGGTCGCTGACGACCTCGGGCTTCTCGGCCGACCTGACGCACATGATGTCCAACCTGCCCGGCGGCGTGTTCGGCTTCATGGCCATGTCGATCGTGATGTTCATCATCCTGGGCAGCATTCTGGAGGGCATCCCCGCCATCGTTCTGTTCGGCCCGCTGCTGTTCCCGGTGGCGCGCGCGATGGAGATCCACGACGTGCACTACGCCATGGTGGTCATCCTCGCGATGGGCATCGGTCTGTTCGCCCCGCCGTTCGGCGTCGGCTACTACTCGGCCTGCGCCATCGCCAAGGTCGATCCTGACGCAGGTCTGAAGAAGATCTGGCCCTACCTCGGGGCCCTGGTCATCGGCCTGATCGTCGTCGCGGCGGTCCCCTGGATCTCGACCGGCTTCCTCGAGAAGTAAGCCTCTCCAGAGATGGACCGCCCAAAGGGCGCGGCGCTCCCCCGCCGCGCCCTTTTTCCTTGTCTGACTACCGCTCTCACCTTCCGCTCATCCCCGCGAAGGCGGGGATCCAGTGCGATTGGATAGTCCGGAACTCCGGCCATCCGGAGCACGCTGCACGACACCTCGGCTGAACCGACGCATGTACTGGATCCCCGCCTTCGCGGGGATGAGCGGTAATCGAAGAGGGATCTCACGCACAAAAAAAGGGGCGACGCCGTTTCCGGCGCCGCCCCGAGGGTCAGGAGGTCATTGGCGTTACAGGTTGAACACCAGCTTGATGCTGCCCAGCGTGATGTCCTCGCGATCCGAACGGCCGCCCGGATTGTGGATGTACTGGATGCCCGGACGCACGGTGATGGCCGGGGTCAGGCGGTAGCCGTAGTTCAGCTCGACGCCGACCTCGGTCTCCTGCGCGGCCTCGGTGCGCAGGCCGGCGGCGATCTGGGCTTCCTGTGCGTCGGTCACGCGGTCGTTCATGCTGACGGCGCCGATACCGAAGGTGACGTCGTCCCTGGCGCGGCCCGGGAATAGCCCGGTGTAGCTCAGTATGACCGCCGCCTTGCTGCGCATCCGGTTGGTGGCCTGATCGGCGAGAGCGAGGTTGCCGACCACCGTCAGTCCGCCCGAGCCGTCCGTTTCCGGCGCGATCAGCTGCTGCACGACGTTGGCGTGGATGCCCGTGTGGCGCTCCTCGCGGGCGAAGGCCTGGCCGGTCAGGGCCTGATAGTCGCCGTTGACGTCGAAGACGACGTTGTTGGAGTCGCTGGTGTCGATCCAGCCGCCGATCTTGTAGGTGCCCGGCAGTTCGTTGTTGGCGCCGAACTTCGGCGTCCACTGCAGTTCACCGGCGTAGATGGTCCCCGTCGCACCGTCGGTGCCCAGGTAGAAGCCGCGGTCCTCGCGCAGGTTCACCGGGTTGGATTCGATCACGCCCAGATTGACGTGAACCTCCGGCGTAATCCGCTGGCGCAGGCGAACGCCCCACGAGCTGACCGGCAGGTTGTAGAGGTAGCCGCTGACGATCTGGCTGGAGGCCGGACCGCACAGGTGCAGCAGGTTGACGTTGCCGCACGGCGTCGCGCCGAAGTCGTCGCCGTGGGTGATGCGGCCGAACTTGACCTGCGTCGCGCCCTCATTGAACGACTGCTCGTACCAGAGATTGGACAGACGCCAGATGGTGCCGCGGCCATAGATGGTCTGCACCGGCTGCAGCAGGTTCAGGCCGACGTCATTGGCCAGGCTGTTGCCCTGACGGTTCATCAGGGTGACCTGGAACTTGCCGCCATCCAGACCCCAGGCCTTGCCGGCATCCACCGCGGCGCTGAGATACAGCTGGCCCGCAGCGCGGAAGTCCGAACGCGTGCCGCCGTCGAAATTGTAGCCGGCGTCGATCACCTCATTGGCGGTGATGACCACGCCGCGGTCCCGCAGACGCGTGCGCGCGCCGCCCCAGTCGCCGGTCAGATACGGACGCTCCCAAAGGCCGGGGACGGTCGCAGCGGCCGCCTGCGCGGTCGTCGCCTGCGGCGGCGGTGCGGTCTGCGCCACAGCGCCGTTCGCCGCCAGCAAGGCAGCCGTCATCGCTCCGCCGCAAAGGGCGGTCCTCGTCGATTGGTTCATTGGGATGCTTCCCTTCCCTTGTCGGCCCTCGGGCGTCTTCGGACGCTCTGGTGAGGAGGAACAGGGCGCGGCGGGCCGTCCGCGCCCCGAAAGGATCAGGCCGCCTGACGCGTCTCGAGCAGCTTCTTCACTTCCGCCTTGGCCACCTTGCCGTAGCCGGACTTCGGCAGGGCGTCCCAGAACAGGATCTGGGTCGGCAGCTTGTAGCGGGAGAGACGACCGTCGAGGTGCGCCAGCACGGCGTCGGCGTCGGCCGTCTCGCCTTCGCGAACGACCAGGATGGCTACGCCGCACTCGCCCCACTTGTCATGGGGCACGCCCACGACGCAGGCCTCGGCGATGGCCGGAAGCGTCAGGATCGCTTCCTCGATCTCGCGCGGATACACGTTCGATCCGCCCGAGATGTACATGTCCGACGCACGGCCGGTGATGTAGAGGAAGCCCTTCGCGTCCAGATGTCCAAGGTCGCCGGTGTGGAACCAGCCGTCCTGGAAGGACTTGGCGTTGGCCTCGTCGTTCTCGAAATAGCCGAGGAAGACGGCCGGACCGCGGACGCAGATCTCGCCCGTCTCGCCGGCCGACAGACGCTTGCCTTCGCCGTCGAGGATGGCGATGTCCATGCCGGTGCGCGGCAGGCCGCAGCTGCCGATCGGGAAGGACGGATCGTCCTCGATCGTATGCAGGCGCGGCGGCAGGACGGTGATGTTTCCGGTGACCTCGCCCAGACCGAAATACTGGACCAGAACCTTGCCGATCTTGCGCAGCGCATGCTGCTGGTCGGCCCGGTACATCGGCGCGCCGGCGTAGATCACATAACGCAGCGACGAGTGATCGAACCGGTCGACCGCCTCATGCTGGGTCAGCATGGTCAGGATGGTCGGCACGGTGAACATGTTGGTCACGCGGTGCTTTTCGACCAGCGCCCAGGCCTCCTCGCAGTCCAGGCGCTCGCTGGACAGCAGGACGCTGGCGGCGCCCTTGGCGACCTGGGTCATGATGTGGATGCCCGAGCCGTGTGACAGCGGGGCGACCACCAAGGAGACATCGTCCTCCGTCGTGGCCGGCATCAGGTCATTCAGGTGATTGACCGTGACGAAGGCCATCTGGCCGTGCGTCAGCATCCCCGCCTTGGGGCGACCGGTCGTGCCCGAGGTGTAGAAGAACCAGCAGACGTCATCGCGATCGACATCGGCCAGATCGACTTCCGGCGCCGAGTTGTCGGCGACCAGCGCCTCCCAGTCCTCGCCCGGAGCGTTCTCGCCGATCCAGAAGAGGTTGGCGCAGGCGGCGTTCGCCTCCTTCGCTGCCGCCGCGTGCTCCGGGAAGCCGGTGTCGAAGATGTGCGCTGTGGCGCGCGACGATGAGGCCAGATAGGCGACCTCGGGCGGCGTCAGGCGGAAGTTGGTCGGCACCCAGACCGCGCCCAGGCGCCAGCAGGCCCACTGGGTCTCGAACATGGCGTTGCAGTTGCGCGAGTGAACGAGGACGCGATCGCCCTTCTTCACGCCACGCTTGGTCAGGGCCGAGGCGGCGCGAGTCACGCGGTCGTTGATCTCGGTCCAGGTCCAGACGCGGTCGCCCTGGATCAGGCCCGCTCGGTCACCGAAATGCTGGGCGGCATGCACGAGCATGGACGCCAGATTGCTGGTCGGGATCGTCATGCCTTCAGCGGCTCCAGGATGGAGACGTAGTTGGCGACGGCCGCCCCGCCCATGTTGAAGATGCCGCCGATGTCGGCCTTGGGCAGTTGCATGTCGCCGGCCTCGCCGGTCAATTGCATCGCCGTCAGCACGTGCATCGACACGCCGGTGGCGCCCACCGGGTGCCCCTTGGCCTTCAGACCGCCCGAGCGGTTCACCGGCAGGCGGCCGTCCGGCTGGGTCCAGCCTTCCAGCGCCGCGCGCGCACCCTGCCCCTGCGGGGTCAGGCCCATGGCCTCGTACTCCAGCAGTTCGGCGATGGTGAAGCAGTCGTGGGTTTCCACGAACGACAGGTCGTCCAGCTTCAGGTTCGCGATCTCCAGCGCCTTCGCCCAGGTCTGGGCGCCGGCCTCGAAACGGGTCGGGTCGCGGCGCGACAGCGGCAGGTAGTCGTTCAGATGCACGGCGGCGCGGAAGCGGATCGCCTTCTTCATCGACTTCGCGGTCTCCTGGTCCGCCAGCACCAGGGCCGCGGCGCCGTCCGAGATCAGCGAGCAGTCGGTGCGCTTCAGCGGGCCGGCGACGAACGGGTTTTTCTCCGACTCGTTACGGCAGAAGTCGAAGCCCAGGTCCTTGCGCATCTGGGCGTAAGGGTTGTCGACGCCATTGCGATGGTTCTTGGCCGCGATGGTGGCCAAGGCGTCAGACTGGTCGCCGTATTTCTGGAAATAGGTCTCGGCGATGCGGCCGAAGACACCGGCGAATCCGGCCGGGATGTCGCCCTCTTCCTTGCGGTACGAGGCGCTCAGCAGCACGTCACCGGCCTGCTGGCTGGTCACGTGCGTCATCTTCTCGGCGCCGATCACCAGGGCGAAGCGGCCGCGGCCGGCGGCGATGAAGTCGCGCGCGGCATAGACCGCCGCCGCGCCGGTGGCGCAGGCGTTCTCGATGCGGACGGCCGGCTTGAAGCGCAGGCCCGGCAGGCTGTGCATCGGCAGCGAGGACGGGAAATCCTGGCGGCTGAAGCCGGCGTTGAACACGCCGATGTGGACGCCGTCGATATCCTCCGGCGCGATGCCGGCGTCGACGATCGCCGCGGCGGCGACCCGTTCGATCAGGCTTTCGATATCCGGATCGTCATGGAGTTTTCCGAACGGGCTGTGGGCCCAGCCGACGATGGCGGCTTCGGTCATGCTTACTTCCTCATACGCAGGGGAGGCCGCGCGGGTTCGATCCCGGCGGCGAGGGGTTCAGGACGCGCCAGCCGCTGGGACAGGCGCTGGGCCTCGTCCTTCAGCAGCGCAGCGAGTTCGATGCGGCGATCCTCTCCCAGACGGGACTCGATCGCGGAAATGGACAGGGCGCCGAGGCACGAGCCGCCGGCGTCCAGCACGGCGACGCCCACGGCCCACGAACCGGCCAGCAGGCGACCAGGATTGAAGGCGAAGCCCTGCCCGCGGGTCACGGCGACTTCGTCGCGCAGCAGCTCCGCTGAAAAGGTCGGATAGCTGGCGGCCATCTCGGCGGCGTTCTGCTCAAGAACAGCCTCGACCTCGGCGTCGTCCATGGCCGACAGGATCGCCAGACTGCCTGCGCCGATGCCCAGCGGGTGGCGGTCGCCGGCGTTCAGCACGTGGGTCTTGATCGGGAAGCTGCCCTCCTGGCGCTCCAGGCAGACCGCGTGCGAGTCGCGACGCACCGACAGGAAGACGGTGTCCTGGCTGGCGGCCGACAGCCGCGCCAGCGCGCCCGCTGCGGCCCGGTGGATGCCAAACCGCTCGGTGGCCAGCACGCCCAGCACAAAGGCCTCGGGTCCCAGATGATAGAGGCGGGTCGCCGGGTTCTGTTCGACGAAGCCGTTGCGCTCCAGCGCCCGCAGCATGCGGTGCACCGTTGGCTTGGTCAGCCCTGACTGGGCGACGATCTCCGTCAGCCTCAGACCATGTTTCGAACGCGCGCCGATCAGTCGCAGCAGTGTCAACGCACGGTCCAGCGCCTGAGCGCCGTCGGCCTTCTCCAGTGCAGCCATAACCCTAACCTCCCAAAGTCCATATGTTGGACTTCATTCTTATCATTTATGGACCGGAAAGTGTAGCGCCATTCTGACGTTGTCAAATCAGGCCTAAAATAATCTGCAAGGTTTCACATAGCGGACCATTTGCGATTATTTGGCGTTCGCGGCGTTGCCGGAGGGGTCGATTACGGTATTCCGTATTCCCTCATGAGCACCGCGATGGATCCGGTCGGCGCAACGCCGATCCTGACCGAACAGGTCTATGAGCGACTGAAGGGCGCGATCACCGACGGCGTCCTGCAGCCGGGGCAGCGCGTGCGTCAGGCCGAGTTGGCGGACCACCTCGGAGTCTCCCGCGCGCCAGTCAGCCACGCCCTGCATCTGCTCAAGCATCAGGGACTGGTGCGCGAGTCTGGACGGCGCGGCGTCGAGATCGCGCCGATCGATCCGGACATCCTGCGCGACGTCTACCAGATCCGCGCCTCGCTCGATTCCCTTGCCGCCCGCCTGCTGGCGACGCGCTTCGAACGGGGCGAGGTCACCCGCGCAGACGAGCAGCGTCTGATCACGGCCTGCGCCGCCGGCGAGCGGCTGACTCTCAACGCGCCCCTGCGCGAACGGGCGGAAGCCGACGTCGCCTTCCACCGCGAGATCTACCGCCTGTGCGGCAACCCCGCGATCGAGGAGACGCTGGCGCCGCTGTGGCCGCACATCCAGCGGGCCATGAATGCCGTCATGTCCTTCGACGAGATCCGCACCCGCGCCTGGAGCGAGCACGCCCGCATCGTGGAGCTGATCCGCGAGGGCAACGCCGACGAGGCTGCGGACGCCGCCTGGAGCCACGCCGCCAACGCGGGCTCCGAAACCGAACACCGTCTGCGGTCCCTGTCCCGCGACGACTGAACCAACAACGACAGAACCCGGAGGAGACCGACATGAAACTGACCGCCGAACAGCTCGAGCACTTCCACCGCGAGGGCTACATCTTCATCCCCGAGGCCTTCTCGCCCGAGGAGATCGAGGTCCTGCGCGAAGCCGCAAAGGATGTCTTCGAGCCCGAGCGCGAGGAGATCTGGCGCGAGAAGTCGGGCGTGCCGCGCACGGCCTTCGCCTGCCACACCTACAACAAGGCCTGCGAGATCCTGGGCAAGCACCCGCGTCTCGTCGAGCCGGTGTCCCAGGCCTTCGAGGAGCCGGTGTACATGCACCAGTTCAAGATCAACGCGAAAGCCGCCTTCGCCGGCGACGTCTGGCAGTGGCACCAGGACTTCGTGACCTGGCACAACGACGACGGCATGCCCGAGCCGCGCGCCATGAACATCGCCGTCTTCCTCGACGACGTCCTGCCGATCAACGGCCCGCTGATGCTGGTCCCGCGCAGCCACGAGTCGGGCGCCATCGACGCCGGCCACGACACCGAGACCACCGCCTATCCGCTGTGGACCCTCGACAACGACACCGTCGCGCGCCTCGTCGAACAGGGCGGCATCGTCGCCCCGACCGGCAAGGCCGGCGGCCTGCTGATGTTCCACGGCAACCTGGTGCACGGCTCGGCGGGGAACATCACCCCCTACCCGCGCAAGATCGTCTACCTGACCCTGTCGGCCCTCTCGAACGCGATCACCAGGCCGACCCGCGCCGAGTACATCGCCCACACCGACTTCACGCCGATCGAGGCCCTGCCCGACGACGCGCTGATCCAGTACGCCCGCAGCCGCTCGCAAGAGACGGCCGCCGCAACCGCATAAAAAAGAGAACGATCCCACATGGGCGAGAGAATGAAGGACAAGGTCGTCCTGGTGACGGGGGCCGGTTCGTCCGGCCCCGGCTGGGGCAACGGCAAGGCGGCGGCGGTGCTCTACGCCCGCGAGGGCGCCAAGGTCTTCGCCATCGATCTGCGCATCGAGGCCGCTGACGAGACGAAGGCGATCATCGAGGGCGAGGGCGGGGTCTGCGAGACCTTCGCCTGCGACGTTTCGAAGTCGGATCAGGTGCAGGCCATGGTCGAGGCCTGCATCGCCGCCTTCGGCCGCATCGACGTGCTGCACAACAATGTCGGCATCTCGGAAACCGGCGGCGCGATCGACGCCTCGGAGGAAAGCTGGCACCGCCTGATCGCGGTCAACCAGACCAGCGTTTTCCTGACCTGTAAATATGTGCTGCCGCACATGGTGGCGCAGCAGAAGGGCGCCATCGTCAACGTCGGCTCGGTCGCCGGCGTCCGCTGGATCGGCTTCCCCTATGCCGCCTATACGGCGACCAAGGCGGCGGTCATGGGCCTGACCCAGAACATCGCCCTGCAGCATGCGAAGGACGGCATCCGCGCAAACTGCGTCTTGCCCGGCCTGATGAACACGCCCCTGATCAAGGGCGCACTGACAAAGGGCTATGACGGCGACTTCGACGACATGGTCGCCCGCCGCGACGCCCAGTCGCCCACCGGCAAGATGGGCGACGCCTGGGACGTGGCCTATGCGTCCCTGTTCCTCGCCTCGGACGAAGCACGCTATGTGAACGCCACCGAGATCATCGTCGATGGCGGACTGACCGCGAAATGCGCCTGACGTGAACGCCGCCTTCTCCGTCGTCCTGCCTGTGTTCGCCCTGATCGGGCTGGGCTGGGGATCGCGACGTCTCAAGCTGTTCGGCCCGACGGCCGTGGGCGAGCTGAACCGCTTCGTGGTCTGGCTCGCCCAGCCCGCCCTGCTGTTCGGCATCACCTCGACGGCGAAGTGGGGAGAGTTCCGCCCCGACTTCATCCTCGCGATGGGCGGGGCCCTGGCCCTGACCTTCGCCCTGGTGCTCGCGGCCAACTGGAAGCGGCTGGGCGGCGGCGACGCCACCGTCGACGCCCTCAGCGCCTCTTACGCCAACAACGGCTTCCTCGGCATTCCGCTTTGCCTGCTGGTGTTCGGCCCGATGTCCCTGCCCTACTCCGGGGTCTCGGTCATCCTGACGGCCTGCGTCCTCTATTCCTTCGGCCTGATCGGCATGGAGCTGGCGGCGGCCAAGGGCCACGGCGTCTCCAAAGCCATCGGCAAGGCCGGCTGGGCCGTCATCCGCAATCCCATGATCATCGCTCCGGCGCTGGGCGCCGTCGTCTCGACCTTCGGGCTCCAGCCGCCCGAGGGCATCAAGACCCTGCTCGGCCTGCTGGCCGACGCGGCCATCCCCTGCGCGCTGGTGGCGCTGGGCCTCTTCCTCGCCGACAACGTCCAGGGCGGGATCACCGACTTCACCTGGGCCCCGCTGACCTTCGCCAAGCTGGTCATCCAGCCCGCCATTGCCTGGCTGATCGCCGGGCCAATCCTGAACGCCCCGCTGGAGGTCGTTCACCTCGCCGTCCTGCTGGCCATGATGCCGACCGGCGCCGGCCCCTTCATGCTGGCCCAGGTCTACGGCCGGCGCGGCGCTGTCGCATCACAGACTATTCTGGCGACAACCGTCCTTTCGATCGTCACCATCTCCCTGTTCCTCACCTTCATCCGCTGAGACGACGCATGCCGATCTACGCCCTGGGCGATACCGCCCCCCGCCTGCCCGCCGAGGGCGACTACTGGATCGCGCCGGACGCCATCGCCATCGGCGACGTGGTCATGCACCCCGGCTCCAGCCTGTGGTTCGGCGTCGTCGCCCGCGCGGACAACGACACCATCACCATCGGCGAGAACTCCAACGTTCAGGAACGCTGCGTCCTGCACGTCGATCCGGGCGAGCCGCTGACGATCGGCAGGAACGTCACCGTCGGCCACATGGCCATGCTCCACGGCTGCACCATCGGCGACAACAGCCTGATCGGAATCGGCGCCATCGTCATGGGCCGCGCAGTGATCGGGAAGAACTGCCTGATCGGCGCCGGCGCCCTGATCACCGAGGGCAAGGTCATCCCCGACAACTCCGTCGTCATGGGCGCCCCGGGCAAGGTGATGAAGGAGGTCGGCCCCGGTCAGGAGGCCGCCCTGACCATGTCTGCCGAAAGCTATGTCCGGAACTGGAAGCGGATGGTCCGCGAGCTGAAGCCCGCCTGACCATGACGACCTCCACCGACCTGCTTCAGGCGCTCCGCGCCATCGTCGGCACGCGCCATGTGCTGACCGGCGACGGCCGCACCCGCCGCTTCCGCAAGGGCTACCGCTTCGGCGAGGGCGATGCTCTCGCCGTCGTGCAGCCCGGATCGCTGGTGGAACAGTGGCGGGTGGTGAAGGCCTGCGTCGAGGCGGGCCGTATCGTCATCATGCAGGCGGCGAACACCGGCCTGACCGGCGGCTCGACGCCCGACGGCCTCTATGACCGCGAGGTGGTCATCCTCTCGACCACCCGCATCGACGGCATCCACCTGATCCGCGATGGCCGTCAGGTCATCTGCCTCCCGGGCGCCAGCCTCTATGCGCTCGAGGACCGTCTCAAGCCGCTGGGCCGCGAGCCCCATTCGGTGATCGGTTCGTCCTGCATCGGCGCCTCGGTGATCGGCGGGGTGTGCAACAACTCGGGCGGCTCCCTGATCCAGCGCGGCCCCGCCTACACACAGCTGGCCCTGTACGCGCAGGTGCGAGCCGATGGTGTGCTGGAGCTGGTCAACCACCTCGGCCTGGCCGTCGACGGCGATCCGGAGACCATCCTCGCCCGCGTCGAGGCCGGCGACTTCACCGATGCCGAGATCCTCGACCCCGCCGGCGCCGCCGCCTCGGACAGCGGCTATGTCGAGCGCATCCGCGACGTCGATGCCGACACCCCGGCCCGCTACAACGCCGACGCCGACCGCCTGTTCGAGGCCTCGGGCAGCGCGGGCAAAGCCGTGGTCTTCGCGGTACGGCTGGACACCTTCGCCTCGGTCGGCGACAGCGCCGTCTTCTACATCGGGACCAACGACCCGCTGGTCCTGACCCGCATCCGGCGCGACATCCTCGGCGGCTTCGACAACCTGCCGGTCGCCGGCGAGTACATGCACCGCGACTGCTACGACATCGCGCGCGAGTACGGGAAGGACACCTTCCTCGCGATCCGCAGGTTCGGCACCGGCTCGATGCCGCGCCTGTTCGCGATGAAGTCCGCCGCGGACGCCGTCTTCGCCCGCGTCCCCGGTGCGCCGAAATTCCTCGCCGACCGTCTGGTGCAGTTCGCCACCGGCCTGTTCCCCGAGCACCTGCCCGAGCGGATGAATGCGTACCGCGACCGGTTCGAGCATCACCTGATGCTCAAGATGGCCGGACCGGGCGTCGAGGAGGCGCGCCGCTATCTGGCCGCCCTGCCCGCCGCCGACGGCGAGACCTTCGAGTGCACGAAGGACGAGGGCGACAAGGCCTTCCTGCATCGCTTCGCCGCCGCCGGCGCCGCGATCCGCTATCGCGCCGTGCATCATCGCAAAGTGTCGGACATCGTCGCCCTGGACATCGCCCTGCCGCGCAACGCCCGCGACTGGATGGAGATTCTGCCGGACGACGTCGCCGCGCCGATCCTGAAGCGGCTCTACTATGGCCACTTCTTCTGCCACGTCTTTCATCAGGACTATGTCGTGGCCGCCGGTCACGATCCGATCGCGCTGGAGCACCGGATGTGGGCCCTGCTGGACGAGCGCAACGCCCGCTATCCGGCCGAGCACAACGTCGGCCACCTCTATCCGGCGGCGCCATCGCAGGTCAGCCACTTCCGCAAGCTGGACCCCTGCAACTGCCTGAACCCCGGCATCGGTATGACCTCGCGCAAGGCGGAGTGGGTCGAGGCCTGACGAACGCCTTCAGGTGATCCGGCGTTTCTCCAGCTTCCGCGCCAGTGTCCGGCGATGCATCCCCAGCCGCCGCGCGGTCTCGGAGATGTTGAAGTCGGTCTCGGCCAGCACCTCGTGGATCCGCTCCCACTCCAGCGTCTTGATCGAGGTCGGGCGCACGGTCAGCGGGATGGAGGCGTCGCCCTCGACGCGTGCGAAAGCGGCCTCGATGTCGTCCGTGTTCGACGGCTTGGCGAGGTAGTAGCAGGCGCCCAGCTTGGTCGCCTCGATCGCCGTGGCGATGCTGGCATAGCCGGTCAGCACCACGATCCGCATGGCCGGGTCGTGGTCGTGCAGATGTCGTACACACTCCAGACCCGAGCCGCCGACCACCTTCAGATCGACCACCGCATAGCCCGGCGAAAAGGTCTTCAGACGGTCCTGAAGCTCGACCAGACCGGTGCAGGTCTCGACCGTATAGCCGCGGCGGCGGAACGAGCGCGCCAGCGTCTCGGCGAAGGCCGTGTCGTCCTCGACAATGATCAGCGACGGCGCATCGGTCATGGTTTGGCTCCCAGTGCGGCCAGCGGCAGGCGCAGCGTCACCACCGCCCCGCCGCCCAACGCGTTTCCGGCCTCGACAGTCCCGCCCAGTTTGCGCACGACGTTGGCGACCAGGAACAGGCCCAGGCCGCTGCCCGGCCGCGCCTTGGTGCTGACGTAGGGCTGGCCGAACCGCTCCAGCACCGCCGGATCAAACCCGGGCCCGTTGTCCCGGACCTCGATGCCAAGCTCCTCACCGATCCGCGTGGCGCTCAACAAAATATGGGTCGCCGAAGCCTCCAGCGCATTCTCCAGAAGATTGGTCACCACCTGCTGCAGGGCGACATCGGAGACGATGTCGAGATCAGGTCTGAAGGCGTTGTCGTAGTCCAGCCGCGGCGGGTTGCGCAGGCTGCGCCACTCCTCGACCGCCTGATCGAGGAAGCCCCGGACCGTCGTCTTCACCGTCCCCTCCCCGCGCAGCTCGCCGGACGACTGCAGGATGCCCGTGACGATCGCCTTGCAGCGCTCCAGCTGCGCGCCCATCGTCTGCAGCTCCTCGCGGGCGTCTGCGTCCTTGCGGAAGACGTCCAGCCGCTTCCAGTCGTTCAGGATCACCGACAGGGTCGCCAGGGGCGTGCCCAGTTCATGCGCGGCCCCCGTGGCCAGCAGGCCCATTCGAACCACGTGATCCTCCTCGGCGGCTCGACGCTTCAGCTCGGCCAGCTTCAGGTCATGTTCGCGCTGGTTGGCGGCGATCCGCGCCAGGAAGATCAGCAGCAGTCCTGCCGTGAGGACGAAGCACAGGAACATGCCCATGGTGTGCAGGCTGAAGAACCGCCCCTCGTGCAGGTTCGGCACGTCCAGTGGCCGATAGACGAAGGTCAGCACGACAAAGGCTACGGCCGTCGCCGCCGTGAGCAACCCGGCCCAGCGCACGTTCAGCACCACCGCGCCAAGGATCACCTGAAGCAGAAAGATCGATACGAACGGATTGGACGCCCCGCCGCTGAGATACAGCTGCAGCGACAGCGCCAGCACATCCATCATCAGCCCGGCGAACACCTCTGGCCCCTCGATCGGCCGCTGCGCCCGCCACCGCGCCATCGAAGCGAGGTTCCAGAACACCAGGGCTGCCAGTACCAGCAGCATCCCCTGCAAAGGCAGGGGCACATGCATCAGCTGATGCACCACGCCGATGGTCACCAGCTGTCCCGCGACCGCGATCCAGCGCAGCATGATCAGCAGGCGCAGGTTCTCGCGGTTGGCCGCCTGGGTGATGGTGATGCCGTTCAAGCCCGTGCCCCCTGCAACGGTTCGCGCCAGAACCGCCATGCGCCGAACACGCACAGACCTGCAAGCGCGAACCAGGTCAGGGCATAGACCAGATGGCTGTTGGAGAACTTCAGCACCGTCAGCCCACCCCGCGGCCAGGCGCCCTGCCCATCGTCCGCCGCATCGATGAAGTAGCTGGCGACCGGCCCGGTCACGCCCTTCGCCTGCGCGATCGCCGCGACGTCGCGCGACCGCCAGCGATCACCAGCCGGGTCATTGGCGCGCAGGAAGCCGCCGTTCGGCTCGGTCACGCGCAGCAGGCCCCGTACTGACTGCAAGCCCTCCGGCCGCACCCAGTCCCTCCCGGCCACCCTCTCGCCGGGCACGAAGCCGCGGTTGACCAGCACCGTAAAACCGCGGTCCGTCTCCAGAGGCGTCACCACCCAGTAGCCCGGTCCCAGCGCGGTCACCGCCTGCACCAGCGTCTCCCGGTCATGCGCGAACCCACCCTGCGCCCGCACCGCTTGATAGGCCTCGACGCCTCCGTTCGTGTCGCCGGGGGCCGGAGCGGGGAACGGCGCCGCATGGGCCCGCGCCTCGACGTCAGCGATCAGCTGCGTCTTCCACTGCAGGCGCTGGACCTGCCAGACGCCCAGCCCGCCGAACAGCAGGGCCAGCAGCAGGCAGAGCCCGGCCGCGACGCGTCGCTTACCCGCCAAGACCCGGGCTCGCCGCCTGCCTCATGGCCTCCATGTCGTGGGCCGGCATCATGTTGCTCTCAAGATGGTGCATGACCCACAGCGAGCCCGAAATCACGATCACCAGAATGATGGCCGTGAACAGGAAGGCCAGCAGGTTCCAGCCGCCCTCGGACTTCGGATGCAGGTGCAGGAAGTAGAAGACCTGCACCACGATCTGCAGAACCGCGAACCCCATGATCACGGCGACAGTCGCCGTGCTGGAGAAGCCACCCAGCATTACCATCGCGAACGGAATGATGGTCAGCACCGCAGAGATGATGAAGCCGGTCAGATAGCTGCGGTAGGTTCCATGGTCGTGACCGTCATCGTCGTGATGATGGTTGTCATGGTAATGCGTTTCGTCGTGAGCGCTCATCGCACCATCCCCAGCAGATAAACAAAGCTGAACACCCCGATCCAGACCAGGTCGAGGAAGTGCCAGAACAGCGACAGGCACATCAGGCGCCGGCGGTTCGCCGGGATCAGTCCCTTCAGGCTGACCTGCACCATCAGCACCACCAGCCACAGCAGGCCGAAGGTGACGTGAAGCCCGTGGGTGCCCACCAGCACGAAGAAGGCGGACAGGAAGGCGCTGCGCTGCGGCGTCGCCCCCAGATGGATCAGGTGCGAGAACTCATACAGCTCGATCCCGAGGAATGCCGCTCCGAACAGGCCGGTGATCCCCAGCCAGAGCAGGGTCTGCACCTTGGCTCCCTTGAACATCGCCAGCATGGCGAAGCCGTAGGTGATCGAAGAACACAGCAGCATCGCCGTGTTCAGCGCCACCAGGTCCAGATCGAACAGGTCGCGCGGTCCCGGCCCGGCCGCATAGGCGGTCGAGAGGACGCCGAAGGTGGCGAACAGGATGGCGAAGATGAGCAGGTCGCTCATCAGGTACAGCCAGAAGCCCAGCATGGTGCTGTGGCCTTCCGGATGATGCGGCTCCTCCTTCGGGTGGAAGGCGAACGGCTCGGTCGATTTCACGGTGCTCGCCATGCTCAGCCCTCCGCCTTCGCCAGGGCGATCTTGAGGGCCTCCGTCCGGCCGTCCTCGGTCGCGCGCACCTCATCCTCGGGGAGGTAGTAGTCGCGGTCGTAGTTGAACGTATGCCAGATCGCATAGCCGACGATGGCGACGAACGAAGCGATGGCCAGCCACCAGATGTACCAGACCATCGCCATGCCCAGCGCGATGGACAGGCCGGCCAGGATGACCCCCGTGCCGGTGCTCTTCGGCATATGGATCGCCTTGAAGCCCTTGAGCGGCCGCTCGTACTTCGCCTGCTTCATGTCGTACCAGGCATCGCCGTCCCGGATGATCGGGGTGAAGGCGAAGTTGTAGGCCGGCGGCGGCGACGAGGTCGCCCACTCCAGCGTGCGACCGTCCCACGGATCGCCGGTCTCGTCGCGCAACCTGTCGCGCTTCAGGATGCTGACGACGATCTGGATCACGAAAGCGGCGACGCCGATGGCGATGATGCCGGCGCCGATCGCCGCGATGACGAACCAGATCTGGTACGACGGATCATCGAAGGTGCGCAGGCGCCGGGTCACGCCCATCAGGCCGAGCACATAGAGGGGCGCGAAGGCGACCCAGAAGCCGACGACCCAGCTCCAGAAGCTGACCAGACCCCAAGTCTTGTCCAGCTTGAAACCGAAGGCCTTCGGGAACCAGAAATTGATCGCCGCGAACAGGCCAAACAGCACGCCGCCGATGATCACATTGTGGAAGTGGGCGACCAGGAACAGGCTGTTGTGCAGGACGAAGTCAGCGGGCGGGATGGCCAGCATGACGCCCGTCATGCCGCCGATCACGAAGGTCAGCATGAAGGCCACCAGCCACATCATCGGCAACTCGAACCGGATGCGGCCGCGGTACATCGTGAACAGCCAGTTGAAGATCTTCGCCCCTGTGGGGATCGAGATGATCATGGTGGTGATCCCGAAGAACGAGTTCACCGAGGCGCCCGAGCCCATCGTGAAGAAGTGGTGCAGCCAGACGAGGTAGGACAGGATGGTGATGACCACCGTCGCATAGACCATCGAGGTGTAGCCAAACAGCCGCTTGCCTGAGAAGGTCGAGGCGACCTCCGAATAGACGCCGAACAGCGGCAGGATCAGGATGTAGACTTCCGGGTGCCCCCAGATCCAGATCAGGTTCACGTACATCATCGGGTTGCCCCCGAGATCGGTCGTGAAGAAGTTGGTGCCGAGGTAGCGATCTGCGGTGAGAAGAGCCAGGCAGGCGGTCAGGACCGGGAAGGTCGCCACGATCAGGATGTTCGAGCAGAGGCTGGTCCAGGTGAAGACCGGCATCTTCATCAGGCTCATGCCCGGCGCGCGCATCTTCACGATGGTCGCGATCAGGTTGATGCCGGACAGGGTGGTCCCTACCCCCGCGATCTGCAGCGCCCAGATGTAGTAGTCGACGCCGACGCCGGGACTGTACCCGATGCCTGACAGGGGCGGATAGGCCAGCCAGCCCGTGCGCGCGAACTCACCGACGAACAGCGAAGCCATGACGATGACCGCGCCAGCGGTCGTCATCCAGAAGCTGAAGTTGTTCAGGAAGGGGAATGAGACGTCCCGCGCGCCGATCTGCAGCGGCACGACGTAGTTCATCAGTCCGGTGATGAACGGCATCGCCACGAAGAAGATCATGATCACGCCGTGGGCGGTGAAGATCTGGTCGTAGTGATGGGCGTTCAGATAGCCCTCGGACCCGCCGAAGGCCATCGCCTGCTGGAGGCGCATCATGATGGCGTCAGCGAAACCGCGCAGCAGCATCACCGTGCCCAGGATCATGTACATGATCCCGATCTTCTTGTGGTCCACGGTCGTGAACCATTCGGTCCAGAGATAGCCCCACAGCTTGTAGCGGGTGATGATCGCCAGGACGGCGAGACCGCCCAGAACGACCACGGCGAAGGTGGCCAGCACGATCGGATCGTGCGGGATGGCCGCCCAGGTCAGACGACCGAACAGCGGCGAGATCTCGACATAGGCCGAGGGGTCGGAAGACGTCATGGGAACCATCAGATGCCGGCCTCGACTGCGTCAGCGCGGGAGGCCGGGGTGGAACGGGCGAAGGGGTTGTTGGCGGGCAGACCGGCGCCTCTCAGACGCTCGAGCGAGCGCGGCGGAGCCAGCAGGGATTCTTCAGCCAGGCGGGCGCGGCCCATGGCGGCCTCGCGCGCCTCGTCGGGCGTGCAGATCTGCATGACATAGCCGGCATTGTCGCCGCCCAGGGGCGTGACGCGCGGCCGCGAATACTGCAGCGAGCCCGGCGGCAGGAAGTTGCGAATGCCGTCGATGCCGGTGCCGCCCTGTTCGTTCAGGGCCATCATCTCGCCCATGCACATCGCGCCCGGCTCGACACACCGGCCGACGATGGCGTTCCACAGGAGCGGGTCGACAGAGCTGTAGCTGATCGGTTGCACATGCTCGCTGGGGCGCGCCAGATCCACATAGGACACCCGATCCAGCAGGCGCCCGGCGCCCCGCGCCTCGGCGATCCAGGCGTCGAAGGCTGCATCGTCCAGACCATGGAAGGCGAACTTCATGCCGGAGAAGCCATCACCGGAATAGTTCGCGGAAAAGCCTCGATATTCACCCGGCGCATTGATGACGGCGTGGAGCTTCGTCTCCATCCCCGGCATGGCGTAGATCTGGCCGGCCAGGGTCGGGATGTAGAAGGAGTTCATCACCGACGACGAAGTCAGGGTGAAGCGGATTGGCCGGTCAACCGGCGCGGCCAGGTCATTGACAGTGGCGATGCCGTATTCGGGATAGATGAAGAGCCATTTCCAATCGAGCGCGACGACCTGCACATCCAGCGGCCTGACCTCGGCCGCGACCGGGCGATCATGGTCGATGCGGTCCAGCGACCGGTAGGGGTCCAGCAGGTGGGTGCCGGTCCAGGTGACCGCACCCAGGCAAATGATGATCAGCAGCGGCGCCGCCCAGATCACCAGCTCCAGATGCGTCGAGTGATCCCAGTCCGGTTCATAGCGCGCCTCCTTGTTCGAGGCCCGATACTTCCAGGCAAACCAGACGATGAGCGCCATCACCGGAATGATGATCACAAGCATCAGAACAACGGACACGACAAGCAGATCGCGCTGCTGGGCGGCGATGTGGCCCGCCGGATCAAGCACCACAGCCTGACAGCCCGTCAGCAGTAGTCCGGCGATACCGAGGCCTATGAACGTTATCGGGCGCAATGCCTTTAACTCTCCATGTAGTCCTCGAGGAGGCGAGAACAGTGGCTCGTTAGAAAGAGCCGCGTCCCGTGCACATTGGACAATCTGTCCAATGCCCTTTGAACGTTGTACCTGTGAAAGGGTCGCACAGGAAACTCAGGAGTAATCCTCGTTCATGTCCGCGAAGGCCGAACTGCCGAATTCCGATAGTCTGGAGCACGACGCTGCAGAACTTCACGGGCGCGTTGACGCGGGCGAGATCGCGGTCGGGGTGATCATCGGCCGCACCTCCGAATTCTTCGACTTCTTTGTGTATGCGATCGCGTCGGTCGTGGTGTTCCCGCGACTAATCTTCCCGCACCTGCCGCCGATCGAGGGCATGGTCTGGTCGTTCGCCATCTTCGCCCTGGCCTTCCTCGCGCGCCCGCTGGGAACAGCCTTCTTCATCGCCATCGACCGCCGCTTCGGCCGGGCGACGCGCCTGACGACCGCCCTGCTTCTGCTCGGCACCTCGACGGTGGCCGTGGCCTTTACCCCCGGCCATGCGCAGGCCGGCGCCTGGGCCGCGCTCATTCTCAGCGTCTTCCGCATCGGCCAGGGCGTGGCGCTCGGCGGCGCCTGGGACGGCCTGCCCTCCCTGCTGGCGCTCAGTGCGCCCGAGAAGCGCAAGGGCTGGTACGCCATGGTCCCCCAACTGGGCGCACCGTTCGGTCTGCTGGTCGCCTCGGCCCTGTTCGCCTACCTGCTGACCGTGTTGTCGGCGGATGACTTCATGGACTGGGGCTGGCGCTATCCCTTCTTCTGCGCCTTCGCGATCAACGTCGTGGCCCTGTTCGCCCGCCTGCGCATCGTCGTGACACCGACGTTCCAGAAGCTGTTCGAGCGCCGCGAGCTGCAGCCGACGCCGGTGTTCGATGCCATCCGCGCGGAGGGCCCGCGCATCGTCATCGGCGCCTTCGCCCCTCTGGCCAGCTTCGCCATGTTCCACATGGTCACTGTCTTCCCGCTGTCGTGGGTCTTCCTGTTCACCCGCGAGGAACCCAGCCGCTTCCTGATGATCGAGATGATCGGCGCCGTCGCCGGCATCTTCGCCATCATGGCTTCAGGCGTTCTGGCCGATCGCTACGGCCGCCGTCCGGTGCTGGCCGCCACGGCTGCCGCCATCGCCGTCTTCAGCGGCTTCGCCCCCCAGCTGCTCGACGCAGGCCCGCTGGGCGAGCTGGTCTTCATGGTCTCGGGCTTCATCCTGCTGGGGCTCGCCTTCGGCCAGGCCTCGGGCGCGGTCGCCAACAGCTTCGCCAAGCGTCACCGCTACACCAGCTCGGCCCTGACGTCGGACCTGGCCTGGCTGTTCGGCGCCGGCTTCGCTCCGCTGGCGGCCCTGCTGCTGTCGGTCTACGGCGGCCTTCTGGCCTCGGGCGCCTACCTGCTTTCCGGCGCCCTGGTCACCCTGCTGGCCCTGTGGCTGAACCGAACCCTCGGCCACAGCCATCTGCCGGAAGGCAGGAAGCGTGCGGCGGAAACCCGGCCGGCCGGCGACTAGTCCGGCATCGGGTGCTGACGCTCTCCCGACGCTGTTAGACGAAAGTCGGCCTGCAGCCGACCGTCCGCTCCTGTCAGTCTCACTCCCAGCCCTCTCGAGAGGGATCAACGAATGCGTCGCGAAAGACGGCGCCGGGAGGACAGCAGATGAGCGACAACGAAAACGTCGCAGCACAGGTCAGGGATGGCCATGTGGTGGGACGCAACGACAAGCTGGTGATCACAGCCGCATCGGTCGGCACGGTCATCGAGTGGTACGACTTCTATCTCTACGGATCGCTCGCAGCGATCATCACCGCCCAGTTCTTCTCGGGCGTGAACGAGACCACCGGCTTCATCTTCGCGCTGATGGCGTTTGCAGCGGGCTTCGCCGTGCGGCCGTTCGGGGCGATCGTTTTCGGCCGCCTCGGTGACCTTTGGGGCCGCAAGAACACCTTCCTGGTCACCATGTTGCTGATGGGTCTGTCGACCTTCGTGGTCGGCGTGCTGCCGTCCTATGCGGCGATCGGTATCGCGGCGCCGGCCATTCTGGTGCTGATGCGCCTGATCCAGGGTCTGGCCCTGGGCGGCGAGTACGGCGGCGCGGCGACCTATGTCGCCGAACACGCCCCGCCCGGAAAGCGCGGCTTTTACACCAGCTTCATCCAGATCACCGCCACGGTCGGCCTGCTGCTCAGCCTGATGGTCATTCTGGGCGTCCGCACCCTCGTCGGCGAGGAGGCCTTCGCCGACTGGGGCTGGCGCATTCCGTTCCTGGTCTCGATCCTGCTGCTGGGCGTCTCCCTGTGGATCCGTCTGAAACTGGCCGAGAGCCCGGCCTTCCAGCGCATGAAGGCCGAGGGCAAGGGCACCAGGACCCCGCTGAAGGACAGCTTCGGCAAGTGGGGCAACCTGAAGATCGTGCTGATCGCCCTGCTGGGTCTGGCCGCCGGTCAGGCCGTGGTCTGGTACACCGGCCAGTTCTACGCCCTGTTCTTCCTGGAGCGGGTGCTGCGCGTCGATGCGTCACTGACCAACATCCTGATCGCCACGGCCCTGCTGCTGGCCACGCCGTTCTTCATCTTCTTCGGCTGGCTGTCGGACAAGATCGGCCGCAAACCGATCATCCTGGCCGGGTGCCTGCTGGCGGCGCTGACCTATTTCCCGCTGTTCCAGGGCCTGACCTGGGCCGCCAACCCGCGCCTGGCCGAAGCCTCGGCGACCTCGCCGGTCACCGTCTACGCGGATCCGGCCGAGTGCTCGCTGCAGTTCGATCTGGTCGGCAAGGCGGTGTTCAACACCTCCTGCGACATCGCCAAGTCGCAGCTGGCCAAGGCCGGCGTCAGCTACCGGACCGAGGACGCGCCGGCCGGCACGCTGGCCCAGGTCCGGGTTGGCGAAACCGTGGTCGAGAGCTTCCGCGGCGACCAGATGGCCTCGGCCGACTTCACCGCCGCCCGCAAGTCCTGGGGTGATGACCTGACCGGCGTTCTGTCGTCCGCCGGCTATCCCGCCTCGGCGGACAGCGCCTTGGTGAACAAGCCGGCGGTGGTCGCGATCCTGTTCATCCTCGTGCTGTACGTGACCATGGTCTACGGCCCGATCGCCGCGGCGCTGGTCGAGATGTTCCCGACCAACATCCGGTACACCTCCATGTCCCTGCCCTATCACATCGGCAACGGCTGGTTCGGCGGCTTCCTGCCGACCACGGCCTTCGCCATCGTGGCCGCGACAGGGAACATCTACTACGGCCTCTGGTACCCCATCGCGATCGCCGTCCTGACCTTCGTGGTCGGCATCATCTGGGTGAAGGAGACCAAGAACGTGGACATCAACGACTGACGTCGTCACGTCCATTCTCCCCGGGGAGGGCCGGCGTTTCGACGCCGGCCCTTCTGCTTTGCGGCACAGCTTTCGCTTGCCCCGCCCCGTCCGTCCCGATTGAGTGAGACGATGCTCAGCCTGCTGATCCTGGCTCTGGTCGGCGCCTATATGGCGGCCCTGTTCGTCATCGCCTGGCGGGGTGAGCGCGCGGGCGTGCACGGGCGGCCGCTGGGCGCCTGGACCTATGCCTTCTCACTGGCGATCTACTGCACCAGCTGGACCTACTACGGCGCGGTCGGCACAGCCTCCCGGGCCGGCTGGGAGTATCTGCCGATCTACATCGGTCCTGTCCTCGGACTGACCCTGCTGTTCCCGCTGTGGCGACGCATCGCCGCCGCCGCCCGGCGCGAGAAGGTCGGTTCGATCGCCGATTTCATCTCCTCCCGCTATGGCCGCAGCCAGACCCTGGGCGCCGTGGTGGCCGTCGTCGCTGTCGTCGGCTCGCTGCCCTACATCGCCCTGCAACTGAAGGCGCTGGCCATGGGCTGGGCCCTGATCACGGCCGGCACCCCTGCGGCTGATCTGGAAAGCCTGACCGTCCTGCTGATGGCCGCGGCGCTGGCGGGTTTCTCCATCCTGTTCGGCGCACGCCGTCCCGACCTGACCGAGCACAACCGCGGGCTGGTTCAGGCCATCGCCCTGGAGTCGGTCGTCAAGCTGGCGGCCCTCGTGGCCGCCGCCCTGTTCGCCCTGTTGCTGCTGAACGGCAGTCCCGATCCGGCGAAGGCCTGGCGCGAGATGGGTCCGCTGGCCGCGCCGCCGACACTGGACGCCCGTTTCGCCGCCATCACCCTGCTGGCGACCCTGGCCATGTTCTGCCTGCCGCGTCAGTTCCACGTCGCCTTTGTCGAGGGCTCCGACCCGGCGCAGGCCCGCCGCGCCCGTTGGGTCTTCCCGATCTATCTGCTGATCACCAGTCTGGCCGTCCTGCCTCTCGTCGCCGCCGGCGGGCTGCTGGGCGGAGGAGAAAACCCCGACCTGCTGGTGCTGTCGCTGCCCTTCGGCCAGGGCGCTCACCTGCTGACCGCCGCTGTTTTCGTCGGCGGCTTTTCGGCCGCCACCGCCATGGTGATCGTTGAGGCCGTCGCCCTGTCGGCCATGGTGTCCAACAACCTGATCCTGCCTTTCGTCACCGGCTCGCGGTGGCGACTGCGAGAGAGCGGGGCCGACATGGCCGGCCTGATCCTTCAGGTCCGTCGCGCCGCGATCGTCGTCCTGCTGCTGCTCGCCTGGCTCTATTTCCAGGCGATGGACCACTCCGCTGGGCTGGCCTCGATCGGCCTGGTCTCGTTCGCAGCGTTGGGGCAACTGGCCCCGGCCCTGTTCGGCGCGGTTCTCTGGCGGCGCGGCCATGCCAGTGGCGCCCTCGCCGGCATCGCTGTCGGCTGCGTGGCGTGGCTGATCATGCTGGCCCTGCCGCAACTGACCGGCCAGATCGGATCACCATCGGAGCTTGCTCCGGGCGTCTTCGTCAGCCTGGGTCTGAACACTGCCGCCTATGTCCTGATCTCGAAACTGGCCACCGACCGATTGGTGGACCGCATCCAGGCGCAGGCCTTCATCGGTGCGCATGGCCCGGACTGGAGCGAAATGGGGCACGCCGGCGCCGGGGCCTCGGTCGGAGACCTGAAATCCCTTGTGTCGCGCTTCATCGGTGAAGCCGGCGCCGAGCGCGCCTTCACGGCCTGGTCGCTGGAGAGCGGCCGCAAGCCGGTGAGCAGCGAACCCGCCGACGCATCCATGGCCCGTGCGGCGGAACGGATGCTGGCCGGAGCCGTCGGCTCGTCATCGGCGCGCCGGGTCATCGCCGCGGCTCTGGCGGGCGGCAGTCGCGCGCCGGAGGACGTGGTCCGGATGCTCGATGAGGCGTCCCAGGCTGTCCAGTTCAACCGCGAACTGCTGCAGACCACGCTCGACAACATCGATCAGGGCGTCGCCGTGGTGGATCACGACCTGAGGCTGGTGGCGTGGAACCGGCGCTATGTGGAACTGTTCGACCTGCCGCCCGGCTTCGTCCACGTCGGCCTGCCGATCCGCGCCGTCTATCGCCTGAACGCCGAGCGGGGCGAGAGTCATGACGACATCGACGCCTGGGTCGAGCGACGGCTGGAGGCCCTGCGCCGTCGCATTCCGCACGAGCACGAGCGTCGCCAGCCCGACGGGCGCGTCCTGCGCTCGACCGGCGCGCCGATCCCCGACGGCGGCTATGTCACCAGCTACACCGACATCACCGAACTGCGCCGCGCGGCCCAGGCGCTGGAGGAGGCGAACCAGCAGCTGGAGGAGCGCGTCGCCGACCGCACCGCCCTGCTGGACGAAGCGCGTCGCACCGCCGAGGAGGCGACGGCGTCCAAGACCCGCTTCCTCGCCGCCGCCAGCCACGATCTGCTGCAGCCCCTGCACGCCGCCCGACTGTTCATCGCCGCCCTGAAGGAGGACAGCGCCGACGAGACGGCCGCCCTCGCCCACAACGCCGACCGGGCCATCGAGAACGCCCACGGCCTGATGACCGCCTTGCTGAACCTGTCGCGCCTCGACGCCGGCGGCGTGAAGCCGGCGGTAGCCCCGATGGCGCTGGCCTCCCTGTTCGGCGATCTGGCGCGCGAGTTCTCGTCCATGGCCGCCGCGAAGAGCCTGACGCTGAACGTCGAGCGGCCGGACCTCTGGGTCGTGTCGGATCGCAACCTGCTGCGCTCCATGCTCCAGAACCTGATCGGCAACGCCATCCGCTACACCGATAGCGGCGGCGTCACCGTCGCGGCGATCCCGTCAGGCGACACGGTGCGGATCGAGGTGCGCGATACCGGCCGGGGCGTGCCGCCGGAGAAGCGCGAGGCCATCTTCGCCGAGTTCACCCGCCTGCCCGGAGCCCCGGGCGACGAACCGGGCGCAGGGCTGGGACTGGCGATTGTGCGCCGGCTGGGCGTGCTGCTCGATCATGCGCTGGATGTCGATTCGACGCAGGGCGAAGGCTCGACCTTTAGCGTCACCGTTCCCCTGGGCGTGGCGGCAGAGGCTGCTGCGGCGGAGGCCGCACGGACGCCGTCCCCTCTCGCCGGCCTGACTGTGCTCTGCGTCGACAACGAGCCCGCCATTCTCGACGGCCTTTGCGCCCTTCTGGCGCGTTGGGGCGTGGAGCCGATCCGGGCGTCGGACGCTAGCGAGGCCCTGGCGTCAAAGGCCCTGCCCGACGCCGCGCTCGTCGATCTCCATCTTGGGGAGGGGCCGGACGGTCTGGCCGTCATCGAGGCGCTGAGAGCACGCGGCGTCACCCGGATCGCCCTGATCACCGCCGACACCGGCGTCGATCTGAAGGAGCGGGTTCAGGCGCTGGGCGCCCATCTGATGGGCAAGCCGGTGCGGCCAGCCACCCTCAAGGCCTTCCTGTCCCGTCAGGGCTAGAGATCGACCGACTGGGCCAGGATCACGGCCTGGGTCCGATTCTGGACGCCCAGCTTGCGGAACACCGTCGTCAGGTGCGCCTTGATCGTCGCCTCGGTGACACCGAGGTCGTAGGCGATCTGCTTGTTCAACCGTCCCTGCCGAAGCCCCGTCAGGATCTTCATCTGCGACGGCGTCAGGCTGGCGATGCGGCGGTCGAGGTCCTCACCCTCCTCGTCGGGCGGTACGTCCGGCGCCCAGCTGTCGCCCTCCCGCACGGCCGAGATGGCGGCGACCATCGTCTCCAGCGTCGCAGATTTGGGAATGAAGCCGCCTGCGCCCATGGCCATCACCCGGCGCACCGTGGCCGCATCCTCGCTGCCGGACACCACGACCACCGGTACGGCGGGATGCTCGGATCGAACCGCCGCCAGTCCGCCGAAGCCTTCGGCGTCAGGTAGCTTCAGGTCCAGCAACAGCAGATCGGCGCCGGCGTCGGCCAGCACCTGCCTGGCGCCGGCCAGACTGGCCTGTTCCTCGACCACCGCATCGGGCGCCGCGCGCCGGACGGCCGAGACAAGGGCTGCGCGAAACAGCGGATGATCGTCAGCGATGACGATGTGTTCCATGGCGTCCTTCCCGCGCGCGGTTCTCTGGGTCCGACCACGTCGCACCGACACAATGCCGCACCTCGACCTTGGTCGAAACTAGACCAATGGCTAATGGCCGTCGCCCCCGGTCACGCCGAAGTTTCCGCCTGAAAAGTCCGCGCAGACGGGCTTCACGGGAGGACAGACCTATGAACCACGGACATCGTTGGCTTTCCGGGGCCGCCTCGGCCGCCCTGCTTCTCGTCGCCGGTGCGGCCCATGCCCAGACCGCCGGACAGGACCCGATGGAGGCACGGATCGCCGCCCTCGAGGCCCAGCTGAACGCCCTGAAGGCCGAACTGGCCGCGACGCGCGGCGAACAGGCTCAGACGCGGCAGGACGTGATCCTTCTCAGCCAGCAGACGCCACCTCCCGCCCCGGCCGCGGCCCCGGCGGCGCCCGCCGCGCCGTCCAACGGCTTCCGCATCGGCGATCACACCGTCACCGTCGGCGGCTTCCTGAAGCTGGACATGATGGCCAGCGACTACAGCGGCGGCGATCCGGCCAACGGAGACGCCTTGCGCGAGTTCTATTTGCCCGGCTCCATTCCCGTCGGCGGCGCCGGCGAGGACACGGCCATGGACTTCAACGCCCGCCAGACCCGCCTGTGGCTGGCCACCCAGGGCGAGGTCGGGGGACACCGCGTCGGTTCGCGGATCGAGATGGACTTCCAGGTCCTGCCCGGCGCAGGCGATCAGCGCACCACCAGCCCCGCCAACCTGTCGCTGCGCCGAGCTTTCGTGACCATCGACGGCTGGCTGCTGGGTCAGGAGTGGACGAACTTCCAGAACACCACCGTCCTGCCCGAGACCGCAGACTACATCGGCCCGTCGGAGGGCACGGTCTTCGCCCGTCAGGTCCAGGTCCGCTACACCAGCGGACCGTTCTCGATCTCGGTCGAGAACCCCGAGACCACCGTCTCGCCGTTCGGCGGCGGCGCGCGGATCATCGCCGACGACAACAGCCTGCCGGACCTGACGGTCCGCTATACCCGCACCGGCAGCTGGGGCGAGGCCTCGCTGGCCGGCATCGTACGCCAGCTGAAGTACGAGACCGTCGGCGCGACCCCGATCGATAGCGACGCCATGGGCTGGGGTCTGTCGGCCGCCGCCAAGCTGAACCTCGGCGCCAACGACGACCTGCGCCTGATGGTCAGCGGTGGCGAGGGCATCGGGCGCTACATCGGGCTGAACTTCGCCAATGACGCCGTCCTGACTTCCGCCGGCGAGCTGGAGCCGATCGGCGTGGTTGGCGGCTTTGCCGCCTGGCGTCACGTCTGGGTTCCCGGCGTGCGGACCAATCTGATCTTCTCGCACCAATCAGTCGACAACGACGCGACCCTGACAGGCCTGGGCGTCAACCGCAGCGCCACCAGCTGGCGCGCCAACGTCGTCTGGTCCCCGATCCGCGCCCTCGATGTCGGGGCCGAGATCATGACAGGCGAACGTGAGTTGCAGTCCGGCGCTACCGGCGACATGACTCGCCTGCACCTGTTCACCCGCTATGGCTTCTGACCCGAGTTAAGAATGAGCAAGTCTGACCTCTATCCCGTCGATCCGGCCATCGCCGCGCGCGCCCACATGGACAGCGCAGCCTATGAGGCCGCGCGCGTGGCCGCACGGGAGGAGCCGGACCGCTACTGGGGCGAGGTAGCGAAGCGGCTGGACTGGTCCCGCTTCCCGACGAAGATCAAGGACGTCAGCTTCGACAAGGCGGATTTCCACATCCGCTGGTTCGAGGACGGCAAACTGAATGTCGCGTACAACTGCGTCGACCGGCATCTTGCCGAACGGGCGAACGAGACGGCCATCATCTGGGAAGGCGACGACCCGGCCGACGACGCCCGCATCACCTTCGCCGAACTGCATGAGCAGGTCTGCCGCATGGCGAACGTGCTCAAGTCCAACGGGGTGAAGAAGGGCGACCGCGTCACCCTGTATCTGCCTATGATCCCTGCGGCGGCCTACGCCATGCTGGCCTGCGCCCGCATCGGCGCGGTCCACTCGGTCGTCTTCGGCGGCTTCTCGCCGGACAGCCTCGCCGGCCGGATCGAGGACTGCGGCTCGCGCATCGTCATCACCGCCGACGAGGGCCGTCGCGGCGGCAAGAAGGTGCCGCTGAAGGCCAATGTCGACGAAGCGCTGAAGAAGGTCGCCGTCGATACCGTCATCGTCGTCAGCCACACCGGCGGCGCGATCGACTGGGTCGAGGGCCGGGACGTCCGCTACGAGGAGGCCGCCGCGGCCGCCTCGCCCGAATGCCCGTGCGAGCCGATGAACGCCGAGGATCCGCTGTTCATTCTCTACACCTCGGGCTCGACCGGTAAGCCCAAGGGCGTGCTGCACACCACCGGCGGCTATCTGCTGTGGGCCTCGTGGACCCAGGCCATGGTCTTCGACTACCGCCCGGGCGAGGTCTTCTGGTGCACGGCCGACGTGGGCTGGGTCACGGGCCACACCTATGTCGTCTATGGCGCGCTGGCCAACGCGGCCACGACCCTGATGTTCGAGGGCGTGCCCAACTATCCGGACGTCAGCCGCTTCTGGCAGGTGGTCGACAAGCACAAGGTCGACATCTTCTACACCGCCCCGACCGCGCTGCGCGCCCTGATGCGCGAGGGCGACGAGCCGGTGAAGTCAGCCAGCCGCAAGTCGCTGCGCCTGCTGGGCACCGTGGGTGAGCCGATCAATCCGGAGGCCTGGCGCTGGTACCATGAGGTGGTCGGCGACGGTCGCCTGCCGATCGTGGACACCTGGTGGCAGACCGAGACCGGCGGCGCCCTGATCGCCCCCCTGCCCGGCGCTACGGACCTGAAGCCGGGCTCCGCTACCAAGCCCCTGCCGGGCGTGGAGCTGGAGATCGTCGACGCCGAGGGCCGTCCGCTGGAGGGCGCGGTCGAGGGCGGTCTGTGCATCACCGACAGCTGGCCGGGCCAGATGCGCACCGTCTACGGCGATCACCAGCGCTTCTTCGACACCTATTTCTCGACCTATCCCGGCAAATACTTCACCGGCGACGGCTGCCGCCGCGACGAGGACGGCTACTACTGGATCACCGGCCGGCTGGACGACGTGCTGAACGTCTCGGGCCACCGGATGGGCACGGCCGAGATCGAGAGCGCCCTGGTCAGCCACGACGACGTGGCCGAGGCCGCCGTGGTCGGCTTCCCGCACGACATCAAGGGCCAGGGCGTCTACGCCTACGTGACCCTGAACGCTGATGTGCAGCCGTCCGAGGACCTGCGCCGCGCCCTCGTCGCCCATGTCCGCAAGGAGATCGGGCCGATCGCCAGCCCGGACGTGATCCAGTGGGCCCCCGGGCTGCCCAAGACCCGCTCGGGCAAGATCATGCGTCGCATCCTGCGCAAGATCGCCGAGAACGACGTCTCCTCGCTGGGCGACACCTCGACTCTCGCCGACCCGTCGGTCGTCGATGATCTGGTTCGCAATCGCGCCCAGTCCCAAGCGGCCTGATCCCCTCAACAGACGCAAAAAAGGCCGCCCTGCGAAGGGCGGCCTTTTCCTGTCCAGCGCCGGCCTCAGGCGGCGTTGAAGACGTAGTCGTCGCTGGTCAGGTGGTTGGTCGTGCCGACCATCTTGACCAGGATCAGGCGAGTGGCGCCCGGGTTTTCCGGATCCACGATCCGGTAGAACTGATGCGACTGGCTGGCGCCGTAGCGTTCGAACACCAGCGAAGCGCTGCCGCTGAAGCCCGAGAACTCAAGCAGGTCCTGGTCGCCTTCACCGGTCGTGCCCGCGCCCTGGAAGTCGAAGATGGTGTCCCAACCCTCGCCTCCATCGCTGAGATGCTCACGGGCGAAGTGGAAGGAGTCATTGCCGCCCCCGCCCCAGAGGGTGTCGTCGCCGAGCCCGCCATTCAGCCAGTCCGAGCCCTCGCCGCCGTCGAGGCGATCGTTGCCCCAGGCGCCGTCGCCGCTGCTGTCGCCTACCAGGTGATCATCGCCCTGGCCGCCGAAGATCTGGTCGTCACCACCACGGCCGATCAGAATGTTGTTGCCGCTGGTGCCGGCGATGTAGTTGTCGCCATCGTTGCCTTCCCCGCGGAGATTTGCGGTTCCGTCCAGACGCAGCACCTCGAGATTGTCTGACAGGACGAAATCGCCGACCGAGAACACGACGTCGAAGCCTTCGCCGTCCAGCTCCTCGATCGTGTCCTGGCTGCCGACGAAATACTGGTCGTCACCCTCGCCACCGAACAGCTGGTTGACGCCTTCGCGGCCGACCAGTCGGTCGTTCCCGCGTCCGCCGAACAGGATGTCATCGCCGCCGTACCCGCCGAGGGTGTCGTTGCCGTCGAGGCCGTACAGCGTGTTGTTTGCGTTGTTGCCCAGCACCGCGTTGTCCAGCGCGTTGCCGGTTCCGTCGATGTTGGCCATGCCTTCGAGCATCAGCTCCTCGAAGTGGTCACCCAGCACCCAGGACACGGTCGAGCGGACGTTGTCGCGGCCCTCACCCTCGACCTCGACCACCTGATCGTCGGCCGAGTGGACGTAGTAGATGTCATTGCCGATGCCGCCGACCATCACGTCAGCGCCGTCGCCGCCGTGCATCAGATCGTCGCCCTCGCCGCCTTCCAGACGGTCCGAGCCGCCCTGGCCGAACATCTTGTCGTTGCCGATGCCGCCGCGGATGACGTCGGCGCCGTCGCCGCCGATGCCTTCGTCATTGCCATCGCCCAGCAGGAGTTCGTCATCGAAGCGGGTGCCGGTGATTGAGTCATTGCCACCGAGCGCGTGAACGATCACCGCCTCGCCGTCCCGCGCGAACGTCACCCGGTTGTCGTTGTCGTCCAGGGTGACCACGCGACCCGGGCGAGGATTGACCGTCAGCGTCACCGTAACCGGGACCGAGGTCGTGCCGTCGTTCAGTGAATAGGTGAAGGTGTCCGTTCCGGTGAAGCCGGCGTCCGGGGTGTAGGTGAACGAGCCGTCGGCGTTCAGGGAGAACTGGCCGTTGCGCGGCCCCTGCAGCAGGGTGGCGGTCAGGTCGTCGCCGTCCTCATCGCTGTCGTTGGCGAGCACGCCGTCGGCGGCATTGACGTTCAGCGTGTCGCCGACCTGCACCGCGTAGCTGTCCGCCACCCCCACAGGCGCGTCGTTGCGGGAGTTGACCGTCAGCGTCACGGTCGCCGGGGTGCTGTCACGGCCGTCGAACGCGGCATAGACGAAGCTGTCCGTTCCGGTGAAGCCCGGGTTCGGAATGTAGATGAACGAGCCGTCCGCGGCCAACTCGAGCGTGCCGTGGCTCGGACCGCTGACCAGTTGGGCCGTCAGCGGCGCGCCCTCAGGATCGATGTCGTTGGCCAGAACGCCGCCCGGAGCGCCGATCGTCAGCGTGCCGTCCTCGTCGACCTGATAGCCATTGTCGCGAGCGACCGGCGGATTGTTCGGTCCCCGAACGGTCAGGTTCACCGTCGCGAGAGACTCGTCGCCCGACGGATCGCGGATGAGGTAGCTGAAGCTGTCCGGGCCCGAATAGTTGAGGTGCGGCGTGTAGGTGAACGATCCGTCCTGATTGATCGTAATGCTGCCGTGCAGCGGCGGGCCGGCCAGCAGGATCTGCAGGGTGTCGCCGTCGGGGTCGTGGTCATTCGCCAGGACGCCATCCTCGGCGGTAACCGTCAGAACAGTGTTCCGGTCGACTTCATAGGATTCCCCGACCGCGACCGGTGGCGTGTTGTTGTTCACCACCGTCAGGGTGACGACCTGCGTGCTGATCTCGCCCGAGCTGTCCGTGACCAGATAGATGAAGCTGTCCGTGCCGTGGAACCGGGGATTCGGCGTGTAAACGAACGCGCCGTCCGGGGTCAGGGTCACCGTGCCGTGCTGCGGGCCGTTGAACAGGCTGGCGGTCAGGGTTCCGCCCTCCGGATCGTTGTCATTGGCCAGAACGCCGTCGACGGCGTCCACGGTCAGGACCGCGCCTCGCTCCATCGAATAGGCGTCCGCCCGGGCGACGGGGGCGACATTGGCGCTCACCGTCAGGCTCACCACCGCATCGTCCACGAGCGCGCCGTCGCTGGTGCGGTAGGTGAAGCTGTCCGGGCCCGAATAGCCCTGGTTCGGAATGTAGGTGAACGAGCCGTCGGCGTTCAGGGTCACCGCGCCGTGCTGCGGCCCCTGCACCACCACCGCCGTCAGGTTGGCGTTCTCCGGGTCAGTGTCATTGGCCAGGACGCCGTTGGTCGCAGCCACCGTCAGGCGACCGTTGTGCGAGACGACATAGCCGTTGTCGTCGACCGCAGTCGGGGCCTGGTTGGGAGTGGTGACGCCAAAGTAGGAGCCGTCGATGCCGACCTTGAAGTTGTAGCCGTTCTCGTCGGCGTCTTCATCACGGATGCCGAATGCGGCCTGGTTGCCGTTGAAAAATGAACCGTAGACGTCGTTGAGCACGCCGCTGTCGGTCACGAGGAACCAGCCGGTGCTGATCGAGCCGTTCTGGAAGCCCGTCGCCGAACCGCGGAGCACGCCGTCATTGGACGTGGACTGGGTGGCCTGGGTCGAAAGGTTGCCGATGTCGCGCCCGTTCAACGTCAGGAAATTGTTCATGTAGTCGAGGTCGCCGACGGACGTGTCGGCGTCGTCAACGGTGATCCGAACAGCCATCTGGCTGAGGCCGCCGCCGAGTTGCGCCAGCACCTGCGGACTCAGGCCGCCGACCACGCCGATCTGACCAATCCGTCCAAGGGCGCCGTTCGGTGCGGGGGTGGTGTTGTCCGGCCCCCACATTCCCGAGAAGAGCTGGTTTGCCGGAAGCTGCAGGACTATCCGGACGCCGTTGAGGCCGATCAGGTCGAGGACGACGCCGCCCACGGCGGTTACGCCCGAAGGCAGGTCTCCGCCCGTCGTGGGCGATTTCATGGTGAATGCTGTCATGGCGCGAACCTCGAACTGAATTGCGGGCGCGCGCCTTCAGCCGGCGCCGGTCGCCCCGGGGGAGGGCGAGAATGCGGATCGCGGCGACCGCCCGTCGCGGCCCGAGCTGCCTTCGTCGCATAGTCGGCAAGCTCCACCGCAAGGCGGCGGCGAGGACGCGACGGAACTGTTACGGGCGCGGTTTCCCCCGTGTTTCAGCCGTCCGGATCCGTCCGCTTGCGCAATCTCATTGTCCCGCCCGCACCGGGAGCCGAGCCCCTCGCCGAGGCTGTTCGGGCCTGCCGTCCGCACCTGATCTGGGCGGCCGTCTTCTCGGCTCTGGTGAACCTGCTCTATCTGACGCCGACGCTGTACATGATGCAGGTCTACGACCGCGTCGTGCCGACCGGTGGCCTGACGACGCTGGCGCTGATCACGGCGGTGACCGTCTTCGCGCTCGGCACGCTGGCGGTGCTCGACTGGCTGCGCGGACGGCTGATGCTGCGCGCCGGGCTGAGGCTGGATCGGCTGTTGTCGGCACGCATTCTCGGCCGTATCGTCGACCTGCAGGCGCGCGGCGCGGGCGGGCAGGCCCTGCGCGATTTCGATCAGGCGCGCGGCGCGTTGAGCGGCCCCGGCATGCTGGCCCTGTTTGATGCGCCGTGGACGCCGATCTACCTGCTGTGCTGTTTCCTGCTGCACCCGGCCATCGGCATGCTGACCCTCGTCGGCGGCGCCGTGCTGTTCGCCCTGGCGTGGATGAACGAGCGCGACGCCCGGCCGCGTATCGAGGAAGCCCTGAAACTGCAGGGCAATGCCTATGCGGCACAGGAGACCATCGCCAGCCAGGCCGAGGTGGTGCGGGCCCTGGGCATGCGCAGCGCCTCGATCGCCCGCCAGATCGACCAGCGCCGCAAGGCGACCCTTGTTCAGGCTGACGCCCAGCTGGCCGGCGGCCGCTACTCCGGGGCGATCAGGTTCGTGCGCCTGCTGATCCAGTCCTTCGCCCTTGGGCTCGCCGCCCTGCTGGCGGTGGAGCACCAGATCTCGGCCGGCGCCATCATCGCCTCCTCGGTTCTGCTGAGCCGCGCTGTCTCTCCGATCGAACAGCTGGTCGGGGCCTGGCCGTCGCTGGTGCAGGCGCGCGCCGGCTGGCTGGCCCTGACCGAGCTGTTCGTCCGCACCGCGTTGGCCGAGCGCGAACGAACCGCCCTGCCCCCGCCCCGCGGCCGGCTGGAGGCCAGCAATCTGGGCGTCCAGTTTCCAGAGACCTCCGCGCCCCAACTGCGCGGCGTGGGCCTGTCACTGGCGCCCGGCCAGACCCTCGGCATCGTCGGCCAGAGCGGCTCGGGGAAGACGACCCTTGCCCGCGTGCTCGCCGGCGCGCTGAAGCCGCAAGGGGGCAAGGTCCGGCTGGACGGGGCCGAGTTCGACGCCCGCGAAGGCGATGAACTGGCCCGCTGGATCGGCTACATGCCCCAGACACCCAGCCTGTTCGCCGGAACGGTGAAGGAGAACATCTCCCGCTTCACGCCCCGCGCCGAGGGCGACGACGTCGATCAGGCGGCGGTGCGGGCGGCGACCGCCGCCGGGGCGCACGAGATGATCCAGCGCCTGCCGCGCGGCTATGACACCCCGCTGGGGCCGTTCGGCCAGGGCCTGTCGGCCGGACAAGCGCAGCGCGTTGCCCTGGCCCGCGCTCTATTCGGCGAGCCGGTGCTGCTGGTGCTGGACGAGCCCAACGCCAATCTGGATCAGGACGGCGAGGCTGCCCTGATGAAGGCGATACTGAATGCCGCCGCTCGCGGCGCCGCCGTCGTCGTCATCGCTCACCGCGCCGGCGTCCTCGCGCGCGTGGATCGCTTGATGGTCATGGAAGACGGCAAGGCCCGCCTGCATGGCCCCCGCGAGGAGGTGCTGGCCACGCTGCGCGAGGAGCGGGAGGCCGCCCAGCCTGCCCCCAAGGCGACCCCCAAGCAGGGGAGCCGCGCATGAGCCCGCGTCCTGAGCTCGATCGGGCGCTGGATGATTCAGCGACTTTCGAGCCCCGCGTGGGGATCGTCGCCATCGCGCTGTTTGTCGTCCTGTTCCTCGGCTGGGCCGCATTCGCCCGGCTGGATGCCGGGGCTTACGCCTCCGGTCAGGTCTCAGTGTCGGGCAACCGGCAGGCGGTGCAGCACCGTGAGGGCGGAACGGTCGGCGAGCTGAGGGTGGCCGAGGGCGACAGCGTGCGGCGCGGCCAGCTGCTGATCCGGCTCGACCCGGGAGAGCTGCAGGCCACCGAACGCGGTGTGACTGGCCAAGTCTATGCCCTGCTGGCTCATCGCGCCCGACTGGTCGCCGAACGGGACGGGCGCACACTGACGGCGCCTCCCGAGTTCTCCGGCCTGTCGCCGGCCGATGCAGTACTTGCCAACGCCTCTCTGGCCCTGCAACGCGGCCAGATGGGGGCCCGGCGCGAAGGCCGGACCACCGAGACCGGCGTGCTCAGCCAGCGCATCGCACAGCTGAACGAGCAGATCGTCGGCTATGAGCGCCAGATCGTCGCCAACACCGAGCAACAGCGGCTGATCGCCGAGGAGCTGGAGGGCATTCGCGCCCTTGCCGCCCGCGGCTATGCGCCCATGACCCAGGTCCGGGCGCTTGAGCGGTCGGCGGCCCAGCTGGAGGGCGAGCGCGGCGGGCTGCAGTCCCAGATCGCCCGCTCGCGGGAGGCCGTCGGCGAGGCGCGACTGCAGATGTCGGGCGTCTCCAGCAAGATGAACGAGGACGTCGCCGAACAGCTGCGCCAGATCGACGTCCAGCTGAACGAGCTGCGTCCCCGGCTGACCGAGCTGCGCGCCCAGCTGGCGCGTGCCGAAATCCGGGCGCCGACCGATGGCGAGGTGGTCGGCCTGACCGTGTTCACTCCCGGCGGCGTGGTCGCGCCGGGCCAGACGCTGATGGAAATCGTCCCCACCGATGCCTCCCAGGTCATCGTCGCGCAGGTCAGTCCCACCGACATCGACGGCGTCAAACCCGGACGGAAGACGCAGATCCGCTTCGCCGGCCTGCGCGGCGCACCATCGGTCAGCGGACAGGTCACCCGGGTATCCGCCGACAGCTTCTCCAACGAACAGACAGGAGCCGCCTGGTATCGCGTCGAGATCGCTGTGCCGCCCGCTGAACTCGCAACGCTTGGTCCGGCTGCCGATCGGCTTGGCCCCGGCGCCCCGGCGGAGGTGGTCATCATCCTGCGGCCCCGTACGGCGCTCCAGTATCTGGTTGAACCCCTGACCCGGAGCCTGTGGCGGTCCGGCAGCGAGCGCTGACAGGCCGCCCGGTTCCGGACGAACGGCAACTCCATTGCAAAAAGAGAACCGGCATGACACATCCTGATATCTGCTGAAGTTATATATTCAGAATTGCATTTGCTTTTACTGAGCTGACAAAAACACAGAAGTATATCTCTCTTTGCATGTATCGACTGTTAACTTTCTATGTCATTCTGAATGTAGTCCAAATGGCGAATCCGCTCTTCTTGCGCACACGCAACAGAGCGTCCTGACCCACGCCGGCTCCCCCCGCCGGCGCCATCGCCAAGAGGAAGCCTTCATGACCCGCAAGACCGACGCCGCGCGCCCGGCCCGCAACACAGACACCCGCCGCGCGAAGGCGAAGGCCCCGACATCCGCCGTCGCTTCATCGACCCTGCGCCGCGACCTCGGCCAGCAGGCCAGCCGCTTCGCCCTGCTGACGGCGATCGGCCTGGCGGCAGCGGGCGCCGGCTCCCTGGTGACGCCGGGTGAGGCGCTTGCGCAATGTGTGACCGTCGGTCTCGACACCAGCTGCATCTCCGGAACCACGGCCAACAACGCCGGCCGGCAGTATCTGCAGAGCGGCACGACCCGGGTCCGGCTGACGGTCGAGCCTGACGCGCTCATCGAAGGCGTCGGCTTCGCTGTTCAGAACATCAACAGCGGCGGCGTTGAGATGATCAACAACGGCGACATCGTGGTGGGCGCCGCGGGCGTCCCCACGACCGGCGGCACGGCGGCTGTGAACCTGACTGCGAACGGCGGTCCCCTCGCCTACTCGGGCGCGGGCGACATCATCAACGACGGTCAGGGCGACGCCCTGCGTGCGGAACAGACCGGCGTCGGCTCGGTCGACCTGAACATCGGCGGCGCGGTTCGCTCCGCCACCGGCAACGCCATCCGCGCCACCATGGACGCCGACGGGACCGGCATGAACATCGTCGCCGGCGGCGCCGTCGAGGGCAATGGCTTCGCCGGTATCTGGGGAGAGTCCACCGCAACAGACGCCGACATCGCCATCACCGCCAACGGCACGGTGCGTGGCGAATTTGCCGGCATCCTGGCCAACCAGGGCGGCGCATCCAACGGCGACATCAACATCACAGCCAACGGCGCCGTCGAGGGTGGGGTTGCTGGCATTGGTGCGGAGGCCCTGGGCCTCGGCGGCGTGAACATTCGCGCCAACGGGCCTGTGCGCAGCACCTTCGGCGATGGCATCCGCACCATCGTCGGCGGCGGTCCCGTCGACATCGAGGCGGGCGACGTCACGGCGGGAGGGCGAGGCATCTCCGTCGTCGCCGCAGGTCAGGCGAACGCCGAGGGCGTCCGGATCGACGTGAGCGGCTCGATCACCAGCACCACCGACTCGGGCATCGACGCCACCAGCGACGACGCCATGACCGTCGATGTCGCCGGAAACATCGTCGCGGGTCTGGACGGCCTGAAGCTGGGCAGCGGCCGGGCGGACGCCGGCGGCTCAGGCGACATGACCGTCGTCGTCGAGGGCTCGGTCACGGCCGGCGACGACGGCGCGGACCTGTTCAACGAGGGCGACGGCGTCATCGACGTCCGCATCGACGGCCCGATCGTCGCCGGCAATCGCGGTGTCGTCGTGCGCGACACCGAGGAGGCCACGGGCGTCACCCTGCAGACCGGGTCGATCACGGCCAACGGCGAGGCGATCAGCGTCGCCTCCAACGCCCTGGACGGCGACATCGACGTCACGGTGAATGGCGACCTCGTCGGCGGCACGGCCGGTCTGGCGCTGTCGCAGAACAACATCGACGCCGCTGGCGACATTGACGTCGTCGTCAACGGCGACGTGTCCGGCCGCACCGGCGTCTCCGCGTCGAGCGAGGGAACCGGTTCGATCGATATCGCCGTCACCGGCGACATCGTCGGCAGCGACTTCGAGGGGGCGAGCCTGACGGGCGAAGGCGAAATGCGGCTGACGGCCGGCAGCGTGACCGGCAATATCGCCGGCATCGTCGCACACGGCCTCGGCGCGACCTCGGGCGACATCACCGTCAACATCGCCGGCGACGTCACGGCCCAGGCCGGACGCGGCTTCGAGAGTATCCAGGACGGAACCGGCGCGACCAACTTCACCACCGGCGGCGCCGTCACCGGCACGGATGGGGACGCCGTCCATGTCCGACACACCGCCACCGACGGCGGCGACGTCAACATCGACATCGGCGGCGCGGTGTCGGCGACCGGAACGGATCCAGACGGCGGATCCGCCGATGGGATCGACGTTGTGACGTCCGGCCTGGACAGCAATGTGACTGTGCGGACCCGGGGAGCCATCGAGGCTGACGGCTACGGGGTGATCGCCACTGTGATCGGCGGAGGCAACGCTGAAGGCGACATTTCCATCGCGACGGACAACGACGTCTCCGGCGCATTGGGAGGCATTGCCGCCTACAATACTGGCGATGGCCAGGTCACCGTCACGGCCAATGGCGACGTCACAAGCACCACCGGAAACGCCATCGACGCCATTGGGCGCGCGAACGTGGGGGTTCACGTCGCCGGTAACGTGGCTGGCGGCTTCCACGGCGTCAGCGCCATAGCGAGCGAAGCAGGCGGACTGGCAATCGACATCGACGGAAGCATCGACGCCGTCCGGTCCGGGGTCAGCGCTTCAAATGGCGGCTCAGGTGGAGCCCGTGTTGACGTCAGCGGCTCCATTACGGCCGGCACCAACGGAGTGCTTGTTAACTCGAACGCGACCGGCGGCGACGTCGATGTTCGTGTGGTCGGAGATATTCAAGCCAACATCGGCGTCCACGTCGCCTCCGTCGCAACCCAGTCCGACATCTCGATAACGACCGAAGGCGACATCACCGCTACTTCGCAGGGCATCCGCGCCAGACGTACGCTCGGTCAGGGCGACACCACGGTGCAGGCCGGCGGCGATGTCACGGCCGGCATCGGCATCGACATCGATCAGGGCGGAGGCGCCGGCGATGTCTCCATCACGGGCTCAGGTACGATCACCGGCACGGCCGGCGCCGGCATTCGCATCGCCAACAACGTCGGCTCGATCTCCCTCGACGTCGCCAACGTCACCGGCGCGACCAACGCCATCGAGTTCATCAACCCCGAAGCCGACTCGATCTCCATCACCGGGTCGGGCGACATCATCGCCCAGAACGGCAACGCCATCCGTATCGACGAGGTCGGCCCGGGCGGCGTCAGCATCGTCCGCAGCGGCCTGATCCAGTCCGAAGGCGACGACGCGATCGTCATTGTCGACGCGACACCGAACGGTGGCGACATCTCGGTGAGCGTCGAGGATGTCACAGCTCGCGGACCGGGGGCGGACGGCATTGCAGTTCTCTCAAGCTCGGACGAAGCGAAAATTTCGATCGAAGCGTCCGGCGACATTCGCGCCGACGGCTACGGCATCACCGCCCTGATGGACAACAACGCCGCCAACGGAAGCCTCTTCGTGCGCGTGAACGGCGCCTTGGAGGGTGCCGAGGGCGGTATCGATATCCTGAGCGAAAGCGCCGGCGCCGTCGACATCGCCTCCACCGGATCAATCTCCAGCCAGCAAACTGCCGTCAAAGTCGACGCCAATGGCGTGATCCGGATCGATCTGGAAGGCCCGGTCACGGGCGCGGCCGGCCTCGACCTTGAGCGGGACGCCAACGGCAGCGGCGAGAACGTCGTGCGAACCGGCGCAGTGACGGCCACCGACGGTCGCGGCATCGACTTCCTGAACAATGGTGACCGGAGCGTCCTGATCGAGGCCCGCGGCCACGTGAGCGCGACGAACGGCGACGGCATCAACGTCTGGAGCGACAACGGCGGCGACGTGACCGTCATCGCGGACAGCGTCACGGCGACGGGCGATGACGACATCGATCTCAACGCCGCGGACGGGATCGAGGTCAACGCCTACACGGGCTCGGCGAATATCAGCATCACCGCGAACGGGGATGTCCGGACGAGCGAGCACGGCACGGGCATCGTCGCCCGCCACAACCTTCCCAATGCCTCTGGCGCCATCAACATCACCGCCCGCGGCGACGTCTACGGCGGGGTCGGCATCGACGCTGTCACCGACAGCACCGGCGCGATGACCATCGTGACCGAGGGCGCGATCACGGGCGCCGATGCCGAGGGTATCTACGCCGAGACGCATGGCGCTCTGGATGTCGTCGTCAACGGCCACGTCACTGGCTATAGCGCTGGCGTCGTCCTGATCGGCGGCGAGGAAACCGGCGAGGACGTGACCCTGACCGGCACGGGCGGCGTCACGGCTCTGGCCGGCAATGCCGTCGAGGCCCGCAACGACGGTGATGGCCGCGTGACGATCGACCTGTCGGGCGATGTCGTCGCCACCGACGGCAGCGGCTATGTCGTCCGTGCGCTTCAGTCCGACAACGAGGACGTCAGCGTCACCACCGGCAACGTCACGGCCGAGGACGGGTTCGGCGTCGACGTGCGCATGACGGCGACGAACGCCGACATCGACATCACCACCAACGGCGACGTCCTCGCCGGCAGCCAGGGCATCTACGCCGCCATGGGCCTGGCTGCACAGGGCGACATCAACGTCACCGCCAACGGCTCGACCGAGGGCTTCTCCGGCATCCACGCCGACAACGACGGCGTCGGCGACATCAACGTCATCGCCAATGGTCCCGTCCGGGGCACGGTGAACGCCGGCATCCTCGCGACAGGCCGACGCGCCGTGAACGTGGCAGTCAACGGCGCCGTCACCGGCGCCACCAGCGGGCTGGTCGTCATCACGGGCGAGGCCGGGGTCGACGCCGATGTCACCGTCACCGGAACAGGCAGCCTCGTCGGTCAGGGCGGCGACGCCCTTGCCATCGGCAGCACCGGAACCGGTGATGTCACCGTCGACATCGCTGGAACCCTGACCTCCAGCGCCGGGCACGGCGTCGCGATCGGCAACACGGCGGAAGGCGGAGACATTCGTGTCCGCACAGGTGCGATCTCGGCGACGCAGAGCGGCGTCGCCATCCAGTCGAACGCCAATGCCGGCGAACTGGTCATCGACATCGACGGCGACATCGACGCCGGTAGTCAGGGCATCATCGCCGCGCAATTGTCCACGACGTCCGAAGCCGACATCGACATCACGGCGCGCGGTGACATTCGCGCCAACTCCGGAATCGTGGCCGAACACCGCGGTGCGGGCGACATTGCCGTCGAGGTTCTGGGGAGCATCTTCTCGGACAACGGAGCGATCATCGCCGATGGCAAAGGCGCCGTAACCATCGCTGTAGCCGGCGACGTTGTATCGGAAAGACGCGGCATATCGATCGGCGGGGGTGTCGATACCGACGGCGATATCGATGTGACAGTCGGCGGGACCCTGACCGCCGGCAACGGCGACGGCCTCTTCATTAACAACGCCGGTGAAGGCCGCGTCACCGTCGACATCGCCGGCGCTGTCACGGCGACCGGCGGCGCCGGTGTCCTGATCGTCAGCGACGACGAGAACGGTGGCGACGTCGATGTGAGCGTGGAGGATGTGACCGCCGAAGGCGACGCGGTCTTCGTGAGCTATGGCTCGCCGACGGCCAGCATCGGCATTCAGGCCGACGGGGACATTTCCGGCGGCGGCTACGGCATTTTCGCCGGACTGTTCAACGACGGCGCCGAAGGCGACATCACCGTCATCGCTCGCGGGGATGTGTCGGGCCAGAACGGGATCTTCGCCGGCACGACGGGCGCCGGTGCGGTCTTCGTTCGCGCCGATGGCGACGTGGAAGGGCTTACATCGGGCATCGGAGCCCAAGGCCAGGGCGCGGTGACGATCGAGGCGAACGGAACCGTATCCGGGCGCGTGTTCGGCGCGACCGCCGCCGGCGGCCGCGCAGGTGAGACCGCCGACATCCGCGTCGTCGGCGCCGGCGGCTTCCAGGCCTCGGAGGGCAACGCCCTGCAGGTGCTGAACAACGGCTGGGGCGACATTATCGTCGACATCGCAGGCGACACCAGCGCCACGGGCGGCACAGGCGTGCTCATCCTCGACAACGCCGCCGGCGGGGATGTCGAGGTGACGCTCGGCGGGGTCCAGGGGAACGCGACCGCGCTGGTCCCCGAGACCTATGGCGTCGACATGCGCCTCGCCACGCTCACCGGCGACGCCCGGCTGCGGGTGACGGGCGATGCGTTCGGCTCGACGGGCGGCATTCTGGCCGGTCTCGCCGGAGCCACCGCGACGGGCGACGTGACGATCATCACCGAGGGCGACGTGGCGGGCGGCTTCGGCATCGCAGCCTTCAACAACGGCTTCGGCGCCCTGAGTGTGACCGCGCAAGGCGATGTCACCGCTGAAACCGGCCAAGGCATCGAGGCCGTCGGCGGCGGCGCCGTCGACCTCACCGTCAACGGTCAGATCACGGCGGCCGAGATCGGCATGCTGATCATCGGCGGCCAAACGGCGGGCGCGGGCGACATCGTCGTCTCCGGAACCGGCGGCGTCTCCAGCGCCACCGACCACGCCATCGTCATCAACAACCTCGGGACCGGAGGCATCCAGTACGACCTGTCCGGCGCGCTGTCGTCGGTCGGCGGCCACGGCCTGCTGATCCGCGACCTCGAGGTCGGCGGCGATATCACCGTCGTCACCGGCGATGTCACGGCTCTGGACGGCTTCGGCCTGAACATCGTCAGCAGCTCGCGCGACGCCGATCTGGACGTCACCGTCGAGGGCGCCATCACCGCCGGCCTCACCGGCATTCTGGCCCTGCGCGACGAGAATACCCCGGCTGCGACCGGCGACATCTCGATCAACGCCACGGGGCCGATCGTCGCCGGCGCCGGCATCCTGGCCCGCAACGTCGGCACAGGCTCGACCAGCGTCGTCGCGAACGGCGCCGTTCAGGCCAACGACGGCAGCGGCGTGGTCGCCGAGGCGGAGGAAGGCGACGTCTCGGTCGAGGCCGGAACGGTCACCGCCACCGGCGCCAACACCACAGGCGTCAGCGCGCGGCGGGTCGGCATGGGGTTGGGCGACGTCAGCGTGGACGTCGCCTCGGCCCGGGGCGCCCGAGGCATCCTCGCCAGCAACGACGGCGACGGGGATGTGATCGTTACGGCAGCCACGGCGACCGGTACGGTCGAGGAAGGCATCGTGGCCCAGAAGCTGGGCGCCGGCACGGGCGATGTGTCAGTCACAGTCGGCTCCGCAACGGGCCGCCGCGGTGTTCTCGCCAATAACCTGGGAACCGGCGCGGCCCGCGTCGTCTCCAGCGGCGCGATCACGGGCGCCCAGGACGAAGGCGTCTTCGCCGCCTCGGCCGGCGCGGGCGGCATCGTCGTCGACGTGAACAACGTCACCGGCGGAACCCATGGCGTGCGGACCAGCAACTCCGGTTCGGGCGCCACCGAGATCGACATCAGCGGCACGGTCGCTGGCGCATCGGCGGCCGTGCTGGCCACGTCCACCGGCGCCCAGGCCGTCCGCGTCACCAACAGCGGCACGATCCGCAACACCGCAAACCGATCCTCCGACCTGGCCTTGGCGGCGAATGGCGGTCAGATCGACGTGGCGAACTCCGGCTCCCTGCTCGGCCGTCTGGTGCTGCAAGGGAACCTCACCAGCACGGTCAATAGCGGCGTCTGGAACAGCATCAACGGCGTCAGCCAGTTCCAGGGCGGCGATGACCGACTGTCCAACGCGGCTGCCGGCGTGATCACGGGCGGCGTCAACGCCTCCGCGGCCGAAACGACCGTCTGGGCGGGGCTGGAAAGCTTCACCAACAGCGGCCTGCTCGATCTGGGAGACGGCGGCACGGGCGACCTGATCGCCACCTCAGCCAACACCGTGCTGGCCGCGACCTCCACGCTCCAGGTCGACATCGCCGGCGCCTCCCTGTCCGACGCCTTCCGGACGACCGGAACGCTGTCGATCGCGGCGGGCGCGCAGCTGGACGTGAACTTCATCCAGCCGCTGGTGATCGGCGCCCGCTGGGTGGTCGCCGAGGCCCTGCAGGGTCTGGATGGCGAGTTCGTCTTCGAAGACCGTCTGGTCTCGGCCTTCCTCGGGCTTCGTGACGGCTACACCGACACCGAGGCCTATATCGAGCTCGCCCAGCTGCGGGCCTTCGAGGATGCCGGCGACACGCCTAACCGTCGAGAGACCGGTCGCGGGCTGGACACCCTTCCGGGCGACAACCCGCTGCGCGAAGCGGTCCTCGTCCTGCCGGACGACGGCGCCGCCCGCGCCGCCTTCGACCAGCTGTCGGGCGAGATCCACCCGGCGATGCGTCGTGCGATGGTGGATGAGAGCCGCCTGTCGCGCGAAGCCGTTCTGGAACGTCTGGAACGCGAAGGCGAAGGCCGCGTCTGGGCCCACGGCCTGTATGGTCGGGGACGTGTCGGCGCCGATGGCAACGCCACCCGGGCCGAGCGCGACACCGGAGGCGTCATCTTCGGCGCAGACGGCTCGATCGCGCCGGGCGTGACGATCGGGGCTGCAGGCGGCTGGATCGACTCCGACATCGATCTGCAGCGTCGGAACAGCGACGGCACGGCGCGGAATGTCCACGCCATGGGTTACGCCGGCTTCCGTATGGATCGCTGGAGCCTGCGCGGCGGCGTCGGCTATTCCTGGACCTCGGTGGACACAGACCGGTCCGTTGCCTTCCCGGGCGTCACCGACCGCCTGCGGGCAGAGTACGACGGCTCGGTCATGCAGGCCTTCCTCGAGGCCGGCTATCGCGTGCCGACCAACGGCGGATACGTGGAACCCTTCGTCAACCTGACGACGATCCACGCCAACACCGACGCCTTCCGTGAAACGGGCGGCGTGGCCCGGATCGAGGGCGAGGGCGTCCGCGACGACCTGAACATGGCGACCGCGGGCTTCCGGGTGCAAACCGCGCAACCAGGGGCCTTCTCGGCCCGGGGTATGTTCGGCGTCCGTCACATGGACGGCGACCTGGCGCAGGCTGGCCAGCACCGCTTCCCGGGCGGTGCGGTCTTCACCATCCTGACCAGCCCGCACGACGATATCGCGGCCGTCGCCACCTTCGAGGCCGACTGGCAGCTGACGCCCTGGCTGAGTCTTGGCGCCGTCTTCGACGGGGCCAAGGGCGAGGACGGTGGTGACCATGCGATCACGGGCCGCCTGAAGATGGCGTTCTGACCGGGACGCAGGGGGCCGGCGCGCACCGGCCCCCATCGCCAGCCAGCAACACTCACTGAAGGCCCTGCCCACCCGGTGCAGGGCCTTTTCCTTGTGCGGGAAAGCCGGTCGAACAGCACGTCGCCGGCTGCCTTTGGCCGCAGCGGAAATCTTGGAGCGAAAGCACCGGGAAGAGGCCCGCCCGTCGCGCCCGACAACGGCGACATGCACCACGCCGGACCGGTCCTGAAAAGCCTGCCCGCCACCGCCAGAACTGGCCAGGCAGACGCGCCCCAAGCTCGCGCGGGTGCTGGCGCCTGGCACGCACGCGGCCCTCAGCCGCGATCATCCGCCTCGAACCGGATCCCGCCCCTCGTCTGGCAGGTGGAGGCTATGCCGGCGACGACCAGGAAATGGTCGGGTGACGGCGGCTCGCGTGGCCTGTGACCGCAGTCCGGATTGGCCGCATCCGGCGCTGCCGGCCACTTCTTCCGAAGAAGGAATGGCGTTGGAAGAGCTGCCCCCTCCTCCGCCACCGGCCAGTTTGAAGCGGCCGAACTTTCGGCCGCTGAACCGGCTTCTGCGCCCCGGATGCCCTCTGACCCCGGCCAACCGAAGTGAGCGAGGTCGTCCATGACGTCGGACGCCACGCGGCAGACGCGTGCTGGCGCCCTTGGGAGGCTTCGTTGGCCTCGGGTTCGCAATGAGCGGAGGTGCGGGTCCGGGAGTGGTCAGCCCACTCCTGACGGATTGCGTTTCGGTCGACCCCGGAGAGCTGGCCGAAACGCAATCCGCCGCCGGCTTTCGCCGGCGGCGGACGCGTTTCCGATCCCGGTTGGGACAGGATCAGAAGTTGGCGGTCACACCGACAAACATGAACCGACCCATCGCGTCATATAGCTGCGGGAAGGTGTTCCCATTGCCCGAGCCGCTGGAGGGCGAGATCTGCGGGTCGTTGTCGAGGACATTGTTGATACCGGCACGCAGGGTGATGGTATCGCGAACCTGCCAGGTGGCCGACAGGTCCAGATAGTTCTCCGCATCGAAGAAGCGATCGATGCGTGCGCCGGCGTTGTTCAGCGAACCATCGGCGCCGAGGACGCCCAGTTCGACTTCGCCCACGTGACGCCAGGTCGCTGACACATCGACGGACCAGGGCGAAACCCAGGTGGCGCGGGCGCGGTGGCGCCATTCAGGGTTCGGCACGCCGCAGAGCGAGCCGTAGAAGCCCGCGCAGTCGAACTTGGAGTTGGCGGCAATGCCGCCGTTGTCCGTCTCCAGCGTCGACAACCAGGTGCCGACGAAGCTGACAGCGACGCTTCCCATCGACGCCATGCCGACCGTGTCCAGATCGAAGCGGTAGTTGGCGTTGATGTCGACGCCCGAGGTGCTGAACCCGCCGATGTTGGTGTTCGGATCCTCGACCACGCCCTCACCGGACCACAGGGAACCGTTGCCCGGATTCCGCTTGATCCGACCGCAGGCTTCCATGTCACCAGAGGTGTAGCAGGCATCAAGGGTATTGATCGGATTGAACGCCTGGATCGCGTTGTCGATCGCGATGTCGAAATAGTCGACCGACAGGTTGAAGCCGGTCAGATAGGCCGGTGACCAGACAACGCCGAAGGTGACGGTTTCGCTTTCTTCCGGAACCAGATCAGCCGTGCCGCTGCCGAGACGGTTGTACTGACCGGCGGGGCTGTGGAGGTTGCCGCTGTCCGCCTGACCGGCCGTGACCTGCCACGGATTGGTGCCGATGCAGGACGCCTGGATCGTGCCGCGGGTCCGGTCGCAGGGATCACGATCATCCGAATACAGGCCGAAGCCCGGGGCGGTGAACAGTTCGATCGCGTTCGGGGCACGAACAGCGCGTGAGTAGCTCGCGCGGAACCGGATATCCTCCACCGGGGCATAGTCCGCACCGAGCTTGTAGGTATCGGTGCCGAAGTCCTCGTACTCCGAACGGCGATAGGCGCCGTCGATCGAGGCGGAGTAGGCCCAGGGCTGATCGTCGGCGAGCGGCAGTTGGAACTCGCCGAACACCTCGGCGACGTCGGTGTCGCCGGCCAGGCCAAAGGTCGGTCCGCCTTGGCCCGCCCCGTCATTGTTCTGGAACGCCGAGTCGGTTTCGGTCGCCAGGGCGTCACGGCGATACTCGGCGCCGAACGCAACCTGCATCGTGCGCGATGCAGTCGGCAGCGACCAACCCGTGTCACCGGTGATAGCGGCGGTCACCACCTGCTGGGTCGTCTCACCCCCCTGGATCAGCGGGATCTGCAGATAGTCGAGAGCGGCCTGCGAGATACCGTTCGGCGTGAACACATCATAGGGCACGCAGGCGGGATCGGTGCCATCGACGACCGAACGGCAGGTCGGCGTTCCTCCAACGCTGATCACGTCCATGGCCCGGTTCAGACGGGTGATGGAGAAGTCGTTGCGGAAGATCCGCGAGAGCACGACGCGCGAATACTGAGCGGCGACGTCGTAGTTCCAGCCCGGCGCGAACTCACCCCGAACGCCCACCACACCACGATAGGAGGTGTAGTTCAGGTGATCCTGACGTCCGCCGCCTTCGACGTTCCGACGGCCGACGTACAGCGGCACGAAGTTCGGGTCGTCGAGGAAGGGTTGCCCGGTCGCCGGATTGATCGTCGTGGACGCCGCCAAGGCCGGCGCGCCGCAGCCGATGGCCGTGGCTTGTTGCGCTGACAGCAGCGGGTTATCGCAGTTGACGAACGGGGTGTTGAAGAAGTTGCCCGAGGGCGCGATCTGGGCGACCGAGCGGTAGTCCGAGAACATCAACTGGGCGAAGACCTCGGCCTTGTCATTGATCTCGTACTGACCGAAGGCGCCGAGCGTATAGCGCTCGTCCGGACGCTGGTAGTAGTTGATCGGACCGAAGTTGTAGTTGTGGAGGGCAGAGTCGAACGGAATGAAGGTCCGCCCCGTGCCCAGGGTGAAGTTGTAGGTCGGCATCGGGTTCAGGTCGCTCGCGTTGCCGTTCCCGTTTACACCGAAGTCGGTGAAGCGCCCCGGATTGCCGGTGCCCGAACCGCCGCAGGTGTAGGTTTGGGGTGTGGCGGCGGCGGGAACATCGATCGTACACGCCGAATAGTCGCGTTGGCTCTGCAGGATCGCATTGTTGTTGCGGTAGCCGGCATAGGCGACGAGATTGCCTTTGCCGTCGGCCGAGGCGACACCCATGATCATATTGATCGATCGGCTCTCGCCGTCATTCACATCATCATCCGGCAGCCTGAACTGCGAAGGGTTGGTCGTGCCGCGACGCTGAATCTCCGCGCGCAGATTGCCGACACCGTCATAGTCGTTGTGGTGCTGGAACTGGCCGTACTGGGCGTCGATCTGAACGCCCTCGAAGTCCTTCTTCATGATGAAGTTGACGACGCCGGCGAGCGCGTCCGAGCCATAGACGGCCGAGGCGCCGCCGGTGAGCACCTCGACACGCTCCACCAGTTGTTCGGGAATCTGGTTCAGGTCGGCCGCATCATCCAGCGGCGAGCCGTACCCCATGCGGCGACCGTCGATCAGCACCAGGGTGCGCGACGAGCCGAGGTTGCGCAGCGACACCGTCGCGGTGCCCGAGGCGCCGTTCGAGATGGTGGAGTTCTGGGCCGCGAAAGCCTGAGGCAGCTGGCTGACCAGATCCTCGACGCGGGTCACACCCGCAACGTCGATGTCCTCACCCGTAACCTGGCTGACCGGGCTGGTGGTGACGAGATTGGCCTGCGGAATGCGCGAGCCGGTGACGACGACTTCGTCCAGCTGCGTGTCCTGCCCGGCGTCCTGCGCCAGGGCGGGCGTGGCCATGGCCATCGCCGCCCCGGCGATCATGGTCGTCGACAGCAGGACCTTGCGAATAGATACGGTTTTCAACGGAAGCCCCGAATATAGTTGAGAGAGGCTGGCATCCTCCCGTCAGGGCCGGGCGCTGGGCGCGATGTACGGCGCGTTCAAACCAAAAGACGTCCACCCACCGCTCCAGTTTCCGCGTTCGTCGCATGCCATCAGCATCTGTGACAATTCGACGACTCATCCGTGCGGCCATCCTCGCGTCGCGCCGCGGCGCCGAGTCGTAACGCCCGCGTCTGTCCCCGATCACGCCCCGCCGTCGGCGCATCCACGTTCAAAGCTGTTTCGGCTGCGACGAAAGCCTCGGGCGTTGCCACCATCGGGCCTTCAACCGCGACCGAAATCGTTCCTCACGATTACGCTTTGCGACATTCCCTCACCTTTTCCGGACGAGATCCGCCGTGACCTTCTCCCTGATGACCGCAAACGACAGCCAACCCGCCGCCTCGCGTGCGGCCCTGACGATGGCGATGATGGATTTCGGCGACACGCCCGCCGATGCGATGGCGCTGCGCGATGCGCTCGAGGCGCGGGGCGCCGACTTCATTCACGCCCCTCCGTCGGCCGAGGTGGACCCGGACGCGCCATGGCTGGACGCCGATGTTCTGCTGGTGACTGCCCGCCTTCTGGACGCGCGCGTTTCGGCCCTGATCGAAACGGTCAGCGCCAAGGCCTCCCCGTTCGTCATCGTCCTTTCGGAAACCGGCGACTTTTTCGACCGCATCCGCGCTCTGGAACTCGGCGCCGATGACTTCCTGAGGCGCGACTCCGATCCGCGCGAAATTCTCGCTCGGGCCAACTCCCTGATACGTCGTGGCGCCCAGCGCCGGAGCGGCGGCGCCGACGCCGTCAACGATGACGGTTCATGGGTGCTCAACGACGTCAGCCGCATCCTGCGGTCGCCGACCGGCACGGTTTGCGAACTGTCCAAGGGTGATGTCAGGCTGATCGGCGCCCTTGCCGAAGAGGACATCGACATCCTCACCGCCCAGAAGGACCCCGCCCAGGTCAACAGCCTCCGGGTGTCGATCAGCCGCCTGCGCCGGCGTTTCCGCAAGGTCAGCGCCGAGGATCTGCCGATCCGCAACATCTGGGGGCTGGGCTACTCGTTCGACGCCCCGCTCCGACGCATCAGCGCCCGGGCATAGGCCCGGGAACGCCCGGGCCGCCCGCACCTCAGGCGGCGACCCGGGCGCCGTCGGACGTTTCCGCGCCGACTTCGACCTCGAAGGGCAGGATCACTTCCGAGCGCCACCCCCTGTCGGTCGATCCGGCAATCAGACGGCCGTCGTCTCCGTAGAGGGTGTGCAGCCGAGCGCGCGTATTCTCCAGCCCGATACCGAAGCCGGCCGGGCGCAGCCCGCCGCCCTCGGTCAGGGCGTTCTCCTCGACCCACAAATGCAGGTCCGCCCCTTCCCGGCGCGCGCCGATGCGGATCTCGGCTCCATCGATGGCGCGGGCAAGTCCGTGCTTGATCGCATTCTCGACCAACGGCTGCAGGATCAGGGTCGGCACCAGGGCCCCGGTCGTCTCCGGGTCTGCCTCCACCCGTACCGACAGGCGATCCGCGAACCGGACCTTTTCAAGGTCCAGATAGACCAGCTGGGTTTCAAGCTCCCGCGACAGCGGCGCCAGCCCCTCGGTGGAGGCCGTCAGGGTATTGCGGAGAAAGCGGGAAAGTAGATCGAGAGTGCGTTGCGCCTGACCTGTCTTGCGGGCGTCGAGCAGCGCCTGGATGCTGTTGAGGCAGTTGAACATCAGGTGCGGATGGATCTGGTAGCGCAATGCCCTGAGGCGAGCGTCCTGAAGCTCCCGGTGGCTCTCGGCCAACGCACGCTCGCGCGCCCGCGCCTCTGCCGCACCGACCACGGTTGCGACGAAACAGGCCCAGCAGAAAAAGACCCAGAGGTAGGACAGGGGTTGGGGCGCGAGGGCGATCCAGTCGAAGGTTGACGGGTCCTGCAGGTCAGCAGGCGTCGCAAAGAACTGATAGAACAGAAGCCAGCCGAACACCGTGTTCAGACCCGACGCCAGGACCACCAACGGCGCCGAGGCGCGAATGAAGCCCCACGCCGAATAGGGTCCACGGTTGCGCAGGACCAGCCAGATTCCGCAGGTCAGCAGGAACGTCACCGCGTTGTAGGAGACTTTCTCGACGACCTGCAGCGGCGTCTCGAGCGATCCGTTCGACCAGGATCGGAGAAACCACTGCACGAACTCGGCGAACCAGACCCCCGCCGCGAACAGAACGGCGTCACGGTCAAGTTCCCGCTCCTCGGCGGTCCGCTCCCTCAGCAGCCAGGTGAACATGCGGTCTCGCCCTGTCATCGCGCGCTCGTTCCGTGACCTTACTCCGAATCCGGCATTCTCACACATCGCCTTTATCCGTCCGTCTGTGCGCCGGCGCGCCCTCCCAGGCCGCAAGCGGGGCCGGGGCGCGCGGCGCCAGTCGCGGTCGTCGCTCCCTGATGGTCAGCGCGGCCGGCCCGAACTTTCGCTCGAGCGCCGAATGCCATTCGGCGAACTCCTGCTTGCGTTGCTTCAACTCCGGCTGGTCGAACGCGTCGAAGTCGATGGAAAAGGTCGCGCGATATTTCATGCACCGATGTCTTCCGCGAAACGAGAAAAGGGGCGGCCAGATCTGGCCGCCCCCGTTCCCGCCTTGGCTCTTGTGATCAATACAGCTTCACATTGAGGCCGATGTTGAACCGGCGTCCGTAGGAGTCGAAGTTGCTCGAGATGGCCTGGTTCAGATACGGGCTCTGATCCGCATTGAACATGTTGGTCACCCCGCCTCGCAGCGTGACGTCGTCGGTCAGATCGAGGCGGAACGAGAGATCATTCCGGACATAGTTTCCGGTCTCGTAGGAGTCGGCCGGACGGCTGTCGAGATTGCCCGAGCGGATCAGGGCGCCGATGTTGACCAGATCCTGCGACGACTGCCAGTCGGCGGTCCAGGTGACCGCCAAATAGTCGACCGGATTCCACGTCAGACGGCTGGTGAAGCGAACCCGTGGATAGAACTGGGTGCTTTCGAGCGCAGTGAACTCATTGCGGTTGGTGAAGCTGGTGTAGTTCTTCTGCTCGATGAGCCACGAACCGGACAGCGAGTATCGGAACGTTCCCCAGTTGCGATTGAGGAGTTCCTCCGTGTCGAAATTGTAGCGGAGGTCGAAGTCGAGCCCTCTCACTTCCCGGCGTGCGTAGTTCATCGGGATCTGGATGAAGCCCCCGATTGGATCCCCGTTGGGAGCCCCGATCATGAAGACGCTGAAGGCATCTCCGGAGTTCGGATTGTTCCTGAAGATGCGCTCGCAGGAGAACGCATCGAGCTGCGCGCCATCGACGCACTGGGCTGCCATGATTGCCGCACTGACGGACTGGATGACGTCATCGATCGCGATTTCATAGTAGTCGAGCACCAGCGACGCGTTCGGAATGAACCGCGGCTGAAGGACCGTGGAGAAGGTGAACGACTCCGACGTCTCCGGCACCAGGGTCGGATTGCCGCCATTGACCCCCGCCACGCTCGAATAGGTGGGCAGGAAGTCGTCGGCGATCGTCGCCGTTTCTCCTGCGAAGTCATAGGTCAGGCCGCGTGCGGCCGCGAGCGCCGTGCAGTTCGCGATACGGTTGGCCCGTTCATTGTTGATCCGTGCGGGGCTGTTGATCTGGCGAGTGTCGCAGGGATCCACGAAGGCATTCGCGAACGTTTGCGAGAACGGCGAGTTTGTTTCGTTCAGGGCCGGGCTTCGGAACGACGTATTGAAGCTGGTCTTGAAGGTTATATCGGGGATCGGACGGTAGATCAGATTGACCCCGTAGACATCGCCTTCGCCGGCCGACGAATAGCTGAACGACCGGTAGCTTCCGCTGAACTCTGCGAACTCACCGAGCCAGTGATCGCGCAGCAGCGGCAACGCCAGTTCCGCGAAGATCTCGCTCGCGTCGTACTCCGCGAGCAGGAAATCGTCGCCGGTGTTGAGCTGAAGGTAGCGCTTGGCGGTCGAGGCCGACCGTCCAAGGCCCTGCGCCTGCTCCCGGCGATACTCGTACCCGAGCGAGAACCCTGCCGGGCCGGCGCCCCACAGATCCCACAGCTGACCCGAGACCGAGCCGACGACGTTCCGCTGCAGGTTCTCTTCATCGACGAAGATGGACGCCGAGATGAAGTCGAGCGCCTCCGGGCTCTGGTTCCCGGCGCCAAAGACGTTCAGCGGCACGCAGTTGGCGACCGAAGGATCCGTCGGCGCCAGGGTGAGGCTGCCGCCAAAGAGCGGCTTGTTGGTCAGCTCGTTGTAGTTGGCGATCGGCTGGCCTCTGGCGGCCAGCAGGCGAACCCGGCAGACGATCTCGCCCGGCTTGCCGTTCACCTCGCCGGCCGTGTCGACGACGGCGTCTTGGGCGTGCGCCGTGTGCAGGATGTTCATCCCGCTTTCAATGTTCAGGTTGGTCATCCGACCGTAGGTGTAGGACAGGTCCCAGGTGAAGTTGTCGATGAAGCCGACACGATCGTATTCGCCCCGGAGCGCGGCGACATATCGCTCGAGGCGACGCGTGTTGTCCTGGGTCCGGTCGATGCCGAACATCGTGTGGCGCGCCCACTGACGATTGGTGGTTCCCGTCTGGGTGCCCGGCGCGTCGGTATTGGTCGCCCAGGTCGGGACCTGGTTGGCGACGATCGCAGCCCGAACGATCGCAGGCAGGAAGGCGTTGTCGTCGACACGGGTCGTGAACGTGGACGAGTTCACGAGCGGCTGCACGGCATTGGCGGCGTGGGTGTTCGAGATCAGGACATCGAAGAAGCTCGACTGCGAGGCAAAGCTGCTCTGTTCATCGACGACCTTGGCTTCCGCGTAGGCGGTGACGTTGTCGTTGATCAGCCAGTTGGCGCCGAACTGGTAGCGTTGCGATTCCGATGCCGGCGTCAGCACGAATCCGCCGAAGCTGATGTTGGCGTTGTCGCCGTCACCACCGACGCCATAGATCCGGTTTGAACCCGTATTTCCGACGCGCTGGCCGAAGTTGATCGGACGAGCCTGACCGTTCTCGTACCAGAAGGTCTTGGTGGGATCGACCGAGAAGCAGTTTGCGCTGTTGTATGCGGTACAGTTGGCCAGAGGCACATCCGGATCGCGCGTGGCGCTCGGGCGCTGCGAGTTCGCGATCGTGGTCTGACCCCAGCGCGGCCGGTCGACACGCCTCAGGTTGTAGAAGAGGTCCGAATCCAGGTCCCCATCCGTCGCCGGCCCAAGCGCTGCGGACGTCGGGTCGGCGTCCAGGCCGATCGCGAAGGTACGCCCGTCCCGCAGCCAGTTGACGTCCGACCGGCGAATTTCGTCCAGGCGTTCGTACTCGCCAAACGCATAGACATTCAGGCGATCGTCAAAGAGGTTGGCGCCCGCCAGCACAGAGACCCGACGGGTGATCGGCGCGTCAAAATTGCCTTTGGCCAGCTGCCCGATATTCGCGTCGATCTCCAGCCCCTCGAAATCCTTCCGAAGGGTGTAGTTGATGACGCCGCCGACCGCGTCTGCGCCGTAAACGGAAGAGGCGCCGCCGGTGATGATCTCGATGTTCTGGATCAACAGGCGCGGGATCGTATCGACGTCGACCAGCAGCTGCCCGACATAGTGACCCACCTGGCGACGACCGTCGATCAGCGTCAGGACCCGGTTCGTCCCCAGGGTACGCAGGTTGGCCGCCGACACGCCCGTTGTGTTCAGGGACCCCTGCGTCGTGTCGGACGGAACGAGGGAGTTCGAGAGTGCGGGAATGGTCGCCAGATAGTCGATGACCGTCGGCAGGCCCGTATCCATCAGCTGCTCTTGCTGAATCTGGATGAGAGGCGTCGGCGCGTTGGTCGCGTCACGGCGGATCCGCGACCCGGTCACGACAACCTCGCCGATCTCGTTGGCATCCTCGTCCTGCTGCGCCGCAGCCTGCGATGCTGCGGCCGCCTGGCCGCCCGTCATCGCCTCCTGCGCCGCGGCCGAGCCCGCGATCGCGAGGACCGAGCCGCCGATGATCGTGCCCATCAGCAGGCGCTGGCGCATGGAAATTCTGGCTTTCATAACCCCTCCTTGCTCCGTGGCGGCGATCCGTTCGCGCGACGGGCAAACTATTGTGACGAACGACGGTCCCGACGGTTGTCAGTCACGGTCGATCATCGTTCAGACTACAATCCGCCTTATTCAGACAAACAAAATGTCTTCATTGCCCGAAACACAGACAGAGTTGTGCTTTCACCGTATCAACAAATCAAAATGCTGATCTGAATACATACGAATACAGAAACGCCACAACCGAAGCCGGCAGAGCGATCGCCCCACCGGCACCAGTGCACAGCATGAGTTTTGCAGGGAGTTCGGCGCGGACTGTCGCCCGCGTCAGGCCTCCTGGCGCAGAAGGCCCGATTTCATCGCAACAGAACGCAGGTTGATCGCTAGCGCCAACGCTTGGCGTTCACGACCTTCAGGGTGTTCTCGACATAGGTCGGCCCCACCGCCACCAGTCGCCCGTTGCTGAGCGTCAGCTCCATCCGACCGCCGGTCTTGCGTCGGATCCCCCGAACCCGGCTGGTGTTCACGAGGAAGGAGCGATGGCTTCGCACGAACAGCGACGGATCGAGTCGCGTCTCCAGCGAGCTGACGGTGCCCCGGATCAGGTGCATCTCGTCGCCAACATGCAGGTTCACATAGTCGCCCTGGGCCTCGATCAGATCGATCGACCGCACGGGCAGGCGTTCGAGCCCGTCCTTGCGGCGGATCCAGAGCTCCTGCTCATAGACATGCCCGTCGCTGCCGATCTCCGCCTGCAAGGTGGCGATCAGAGCCTGAAGCTCGGCGAAGCGTTGGTTCGCAGTCCGCGCGGCCAGCTTTTCCTCGGCGTTGCGGATCGCGTCGCGCAGGCGCTCGAAGGACACCGGCTTGGTCAGATAGTCGACCGCGTTCACCTCGAACGCCTTGACCGCATAGTGGGAAAAGGCCGTCGAGAAGATCACCTCGGGGATGGCGTCGCCGATGCGCAGGTTCTCGATCACGGACAGGCCCGTGCGTCCCGGCATCTCGATATCGAGGATCACCAGGTCCGGCTTCAGGCTCCTGATCATGGCCAGGGCCTCGACGCCATTGCGCGCCGTTCCGACGACCTCCACCGACGGGATGCAGGCCAATGACGACTGCATCTTGCCCAACGCCAGCGGTTCGTCATCTGCAACGATCACCCGCATCGCATTACCTCCTTGCGACATTTGCAAGTTTGCCCAGATAGCGCCGGGATTGGAAAGTCCGAGCGGAATTCCACGGAGTCCCGCCGAAACGCGACATACGCATTACATTTGCGGCGAAGACCCGATTTGCAGCGACAAACGACGCGCCCCGAAGTCGACCCTGCCATCGTCGGGGAATACGGGCGGGGGTCCTGGAGATCACGCTCGCGCGCAGGACGCGGAATGCAGAACGTCGCCTTGATATCCCCCTCGGGACTTTCCGGAGCCGAGCGCCCGTCGCGGCTGCCCTCCTCGGTGAACATGGTCGCCGCAATCAAGGCCGCGCAGGCGCGTGCGCCGGGCATGACCCTGACCCAGCTTGTGATCTTCCTGACCGTCGCGTCCGAGGAGGGCATCCGGCTGAACGATCTCGGGGCCCGGATCAACGAAAGCCAGGCCACGGTTTCCCGCAGCGTCAGCGCCTTGACCGAGGGCGGACTTCGCGGGTCGCCGCGGGCCGGCTATGGTCTGCTGATCCTGCTGCGCGACAGGGATGACGGCCGTGGCCGGCGCGCGGCGCTCAGCGAGTCCGGACGCCGCCTGCTGACCTGGATCGACGCGACCATGCAAGGCCGCTGGGGAACTTCCGGATGAAACAGATGACCATCTCGACGATCGCGCTTCTCGGGGCCGTGCTGGCAGCCTCCCCTGCCCTCGCCGAACACCCCCATCCGCACTCCCACTCGATCGCGCAGACGGACGCGCCTGCGGTCACCGAACTGGCCCCCGGGGTGGGCCTTCTGATCGGTCAGGACGGCAACGTGGTTCTGGTCTCCGATCCGCGGGGCGTCCTGATCATCGACGATCAGCGCCCACGATCGGCGCCGGCGATCGTCGCCGCGGCGAACGGACCGATCACCCACGTCATCAACACCCACTGGCACCTCGACCACTCAGGCGGCAACGCCATCCTCGGTGAAGGCGGCACAGAAATCATCGCCCATCGGAATGTCCGGGCTCGCCTGATGGTCGACCAGTTCATGGCGGCCTACAATCGGACGGTCCCGGCCTCCCCCGCGATCGCCTGGCCGACAATCGTCTTCGACGAACGATTGACCATCCACCACGGCGACGAGACCATCCGACTGCTCCACACCCCCGCCGCCCATACCGACGGCGACGCCCTGGTCTATCTTGAGCGGGCGGACGTCCTGCACATGGGTGACCTCTATTTCAACGGCCTGTTCCCGTTCATCGACCGGAGCAGCGGCGGCACGATCGACGGCCTGATCGCGGCGATCGACGTCGCGCTCGGCATGGCCGGCGAGCGGACGCACGTCATTCCGGCCCATGGCGCGCCCGCCATGCGCGCCGATCTTGTCGCCTGGCGTGAAATGCTGGCGACGGTCCGCGGGCGGGTGGCCCGTGAAAAAGACGCCGGTCACTCCCTTGCGCAGATAGTCGCGGCCGGCCTCACCGCCGGGTACACGCTCGGCGGCGATGCGGACCGCTTCGTCTCGGCGATCTACGACAGCTTGCCGCCAAGCGCCTCGACGACCCGCCCGTAGGTCACGCCGACCCGCACCGTGCGCCCGCCGGAAAGGCGGACCACATAGCTGCCGGCGTTGCGCTCCAGCGCCTCGATGCTCCTTCGCTGGACGAAGGCCGAGCGGCTGACCCTGAGCATCTGCGCAGGATCGAGCTGGCGCTCCAATGCCGACATCGTCGACCGGATGATGTGCGACCGCGACGCCGTGTGAAGCAGGACGTAGTCGCGCGCCGCCTCGATCCAGTCGATCGTGTCGACGTCGACGCGAACGAGCCCCGCCAAGCCGGGCGCCCAGAGCGCGTCGACGGGCGTCGATGCGTTCCGCGGGATCGGGGCGGCGTTATTGCGTGCCCGCGCCCGGGCGATCAGTCGGTCGACATGGGCAGGTTCCGCCGGCTTGAGCAGGAGGTCATTGGCGGGAACCGGCAGAGTCCGCCGCCTGAGTTCGGCGGGCGAAGCCATGAACACGACCTCCACCTTGGCCGACGCCGTGAGCGCGCGCGCAAGCGGCAGGCCGTTGCGGCCTGGAATCTGAATGTCCAGGAACACCAGATCCGGCCGCAAGGACTCGATCAGTCCGGCGGCCTGCCCACCGTCCTGTGCCGAGCCCACGACCTCAACACCGTCCCGGTCAGCCAGGACTGACTGAAGATGGCCGAGCGCACCGGGATCCTCATCTGCCAGCAGGATACGCATCTCAGTCCGAAGCCCTTGGGGTGGGGTGAAGGGGGAACGAAAGCTCGATGCGGAAGCCATCTTCGGGCGGCGACACCTGCATCGACGCCGCAGCGCCGTAGATGACCTCCAGCCTCCGTCGAACGGTCTGCAGACCACCACCCTCGAGCATCGGCGCGCCGCTCGCGATCAGGCTGGCGTCTATGGCCCTGACGATCAGGCGATCGTTGTCCCGGCGGATGATCAGGCGCATACGCCGGGCCCCGCCCTCCGCCGCATGTGCGTGGTGGATCGCGGCCTCGAGCAGGGGCTGCAGGATCAGATTGGGAGTCGGGACCTCGTGCAGGCGCTCCGGACAGTCGATCTCCAGATCCAGCGTGTCGGGAAACCGGGTCGCCTCGATCTCGAGATAGGCCTCAAGCGCCTCCAACTCGCGCCGGAGCGGAGAGACGCCGTCCGCACTCGTCTGCAGAGACACGCGCAGGAAATCCGACAGGCGTGCGATCATGCGGTCGGCCGCTTCGGTCCGCCCTGCGCCGATCAGCGAGGAGACGCCGTTCAGCGTATTGAACAGGAAATGCGGGTTCATCTGCAGCTGCAGCAGCCTGACCTGCGCCTCCCGGGCCAGCTCCCGCGCCTCGGCCGCCTGCGCGGCATAGACTGCGGATTTCCGCGCGTGTTCCGCGGCGCGCCCGGTCATCGAGATCAGCTCCAGCGTCGCTGCGTAGAAGCCGAAGAGACCAACATAGATCAGGGCGTTCATTCCGAAGTGGTTCGGATCGAACCAGGCCTCGACGCCGAGGCCGAACAATCGGTTGACCAGGGCGTGGAATGCGCCATCGGCCAATGCCTGGACGGATGCCAGCCCCACCGCCGCGCCGATCATCAGGGTCCATCGGGCTCGCGCGCAGCGGATTTTCACCTTCTGCACCAGTTGATGCAGGACCAATGACAGGCCCAGCCCGGTCAGTGTGCCGAGACCCAGCCAGACCAGAACCGGCAGCGTCAGCGTTCGCGCGCCCGCCAACAGGATAGAACCGGCGAAGGTGGCCGCAGCAAAGGCCCACAGCCCCAGCGTCAGCCAGACGACCGCCGATCGTATGCGGGTTCTTTCGGCCTCGACACGCGTCTCGCTCAAGATCACGGCTCCGCGGGATCCGCTCGCCGGTTACGCCGCGAACACATGACCGTCGGTTCGCCGCAGGATCTGATCCCGACGGCGATGACGGCGCGTTCCCGCGCACGGCTCCCTCCCGTGATCGGCTATGCGACCGCGTCAGGCAGGCAAGTCACGGCAATCCCGTGGTTAATCGCAAAGCTGCCGGCACTCGTCGCAACAGGATGGGCGTTGCGCGCTCCGGCGCGCGTCAGTGCGCTGGCGTCCCGGCCGGTCGCATTTCGCGGAAGTCCACATCAGAGTCGGCGATCAGCCACACCAGCCCCGCCCAGGCGGCGACGTTCTGCGTCATCTGCTCCGGGTCGATCTTGTCCAGGGTGTCATCCGCCGTGTGGTGCAGGTCGAAATAGCGGGTCCCGTCCTGCGCGAGGCCGAATACCGGAACGCCGGCCTCGGCCAACGGGCCGATATCGACGCCGCCGTGCAGTTCAGGCTCGCCCGACGCCAGCACGCCGATCGGGTACAGCACCTGCGTGGCCGCACGCTGGAAGTCGCTGTTCTGCGCGCCCGGCGACAGGCGCAGCGCATAGATGCGGTCGGTGCCGAAGTCGCTCTCGCCGGCCACGATGTGGTTCTCCAGCTGGCCCGCCGCCTGCACATTGCGCAGATAGGCGCCGCCGCCGTTGCCGGTGTTGGTCGGCTGGGCGACCTCTTCGGAGCCGTACAGGACCACGCGGATCGTGCGCGCCGGGCGGCGGCCGCTCTCGGCGATGACCTTGGCGGCGGCCAGGGTGATCGCTCCGCCGGCGCCGTCGTCGATCGCGCCGGTGCCGAGGTCCCAGCTGTCCATGTGCGAGCCCAGCACGATCACCTCATTTGGGCGGCTGGCGCCGACGATGTCGCCGATGACGTTCTGCGAGACGGTCTCATAGGTGTGCGCCGTCGAGGACAGGCTGATCCGCACGGTCTCTCCCAGGCCGATCAGACGCGACAGCTGGTCGGCGTCCGGCGCGGCCAGCGAGAAGGCCGGCAGGGGCACGCGGCCCTCGACATAGCGGGTGGTGCCGGTGTGCGGCATCCGGTGCTCGTCCGACCCTGCCGAGCGCATGATGAAGGCGACGGCGCCCTTGTCCGCGGCCGCAGCCGGTCCGGTGCCGCGGATGCGCGACAGCGGGCCATAGCCGGAGCCATCCTGCATCCGCACCATCTGGCCGGCGTCGATAAAGGCGATCTTGCCGTTCAGGGAGCCGGCCGGGGCGGCGTTCAGCGCCTCGAGACTGTCGAAGCGCACCACCTCGGCCTCGATCACGCCATTGGTGCCGGGCGAGTGGCCCAGCGCCGCGACGACCAGTCCTTGCTGACGCGGGCCGACGATGCTGGCGCTCTCGACGCCCCGCTCCCAGCCCACCAGCGGGAACTGCTCGATGCGAACGTTCCGGAAGCCGTGCTCGCGCATGTAGTCGGCGGCCCAGGCCGAGGCATCCTGCTCGGCCTTCGACCCGGCCGGGCGCGCGCCAAAGCGGGTCGTCAGCTGGGTGACATAGTCGAGCGCGATGTTCTCCTGCAGCGCCGCATCACGGATGCGCTCCGCCCGCTGGATGGTCGCGGCGTCCTGAGCGACGGCGGGCATGGCGAAGCTCAGCGCCAGGGCGCTGGCGGCGAGAAGGCGAACGGACAGACGCATGACGACTCCGGGGACTCAGCGATGAGGCCGGGACCCTAGACCCGCGTTTCCGGAGCGGAAAGCGGTTGAGGCAGCAGTTTTCACACTGCTGCCATAAGGCGGACTACTCGCCCTTGATCCAGGCTTCGACCGGGCCTTGCAGCTTGACGGTCAGGGCCTTGCCGCGGCGGTCGACGCGGTTGCCGACGGCGAGGCGGACCCAGCCTTCCGAGATGCAGTATTCCTCGACGTTGGTCTTTTCCTCGCCCTTGAAACGGACGCCCACGCCCTTGGCCAGCAGGTCGGCGTCGTGGAACGGGCTGTCGGGGTCGACGGAAAGGCGGTCGGGGATGACGTCGGTCATGGCAGGGCTCTTCGGCAAATCAGCGTGCGGCTTTAGCCGACCCGACGGCGCGCTCCAAGACTTGACCTGACCCAAGGTCAATCAGCTAGGTTAGTTGCAAATAAATACGGACTTGCAATGACCGACCTCGTGATCCGGGATTTCACCGCTCCGGCGACGGACGGCTTCCCGCTGTCGATGCGCCTGGTTTCAGCGCAGGAGCCCGTTGTGGCCGTACTGATGAGCTCTGGAACCGGCTTCCCCAAGGGCTTCTATGACCGGTTCGCCAGACATCTGGCGGGCAAGGGCGCAGCTGTGCTGACCTACGATTTCCGCGGCATAGCCGGATCGCGGCCGGACGATCTGGCTGCCATGCAGATGGACTACACCGACTGGGGTCGGCTCGACATGCCCGCCGCCCTCGACGCCCTTGCGGAGGCCGCGCCGGGCGTGCCCCTGACCCACGTCGGCCACAGCGTCGGCGGCCACTTCCTCGGCTTCATGTCCAACCAGGACCGGATCGCGAAACACGCCTTCGTCTCGGTCGGCAGCGGCTACTGGGGCCGACACCACCGCTGGTACAATCCGCTCGAGCTGACCTTCTGGCTGCTCTACGGCCCGTACAGCCTGGCCCGGCGCGGCTACATCCGGGGCGGCGGCCTGTGGGCCGGAACCGACCTGCCGCGCGGCGTGTGGGAGACGTGGCGGCGCTGGTGCCTGAAAGAGCCCTACTTCCTCGACGAACTGAAAGACCGGCTGAAGCCGCATCATTTCGACGCCGTCACCGCGCCGATCCGCTCGTGGATCTTCACCGACGATCCCATCGCAACGCCCGTGACCTCGCCCGTCCTGCTGCAGGTCTATCCCAACGCCCCTACGGAGATGACCGTGCATTCGCCCGCCGACTTCGGCCTGAAGCGCATCGGCCACGAGGGTGCGTTCCGGCGCGGGATGGAGGTGTTGTGGGATCAGATGTTCGACTGGCTGCTTGAACCGTCGCCGACGCGGCATAGGTAAGCGCCTCCCCTTCTCCGGAGCCTTCCCATGACCGACCAGCCCGCCATCACCGTCGACGGCGCCGCCATTCCCCTGCTGGGCTTCGGCACCTGGAACCTGACGCCCGAGGACGCCCGCCGCATGGTCGCCGAGGCCCTGCGCATCGGCTACCGCCACATCGACACCGCCTGGATCTATCAGAACGAGGCCGCCGTCGGGGACGGTATCCGCGACGCCATCGCGGCCGGCCATGTTAAGCGCGAGGACATCTGGCTGACGACCAAGATCTGGGTCGCCCACTTCACTCGCGACGCCCTGCTCAAACAGGCGAAGGAGTCCGCCGAGGCGCTGGGCTTCACGCCGGACCTGCTGCTCCTCCACTGGCCCAAGCCGGAGCCGGACATGAAGGAGACGATCGACGCCCTGAACGAGGCGAAGGATCAGGGCCTGACCCGCACCATCGGCCTGTCCAACTTCCCCTCGGCCGAGTGGAAACAGGCGCAGGCGCTGTCGAAGGCGAAGCTGGTCACCAACCAGGTCGAGTATCACCCCTATCTGAAGCTCTCGAAACTGATCGCCGCCGCCGGCGAGCTCGGCTCCTCGATCACCGCCTGGTCGCCGCTGGCCCAGGGCAAGATCGCCGATGACGCCACCCTGATCGAGATCGGCAAGGCCCACGGCAAGACGCCCGGACAGGTCACCCTGCGCTGGCTGATCCAGCAGAACATCGTCGCCATCCCGCGCACGACGAAGGTCAGCCGCGCCGAGGAGAGCTTCGACGTCTTCGATTTCGAGCTGTCCGCCGAGGAGATGGACCGCATCCATTCGCTGGCCCGTCCCGACGGCCGTCTGGGCGACTGGATTGATCCGGCGTTCAAATGGGATGAAGAATGGGCGTGAGGCGTCTCGCCTGAACTGACGCCCCTGCGCTCAAGTAGGCGATCGCCGATAGCGCAAGAAAAGGGAGTTGAAGCCTATGGGTACGGTGCTCGGATTTCCGGGCGTCGATCCGTCGGACGCGGCGATCGGCGCAAGACTGAGGCGATGGCGCGAGGAGCGCGGCTGGAGCGTGGAGGACATGGCCCGCCTGCTCGACATGACGCCGGAGGAAGAACGCCGCGCCGAGGCCGGTCGCGCCCATCTGGACAGCCTCCGGATCGGCGCCGCCACCACCGCCCTGCGCCTGCCGATCTGGGCGCTGGTGTCCGACACAAGGGCGTACTGAATGCATGGACCGCGCACCGCCCTGATCTGGCGCGCGGTCTTCGCCCTCCTCGGCTGGGCCATTCTGGCGCTCCAGTACGCCCTGATGCTTGCGACGCCGGATCGCAGCCCGGTCGAGCTGACGCTGAACTTCTTCAGCTACTTCACCATCCTGACCAATGTGCTGGTGGCGCTGGCGATGACCCTGCCGGTCGTCGCCGGTGCAAGCGCTCTCGGGCGGTGGGCCGCATCACCCGGCGTCCGCGCCAGCATGGCCATGTACGCGGTCGTGGTTGGGCTGGTGTACCACTTTATGCTGCACGCCACCTGGAACCCGCAGGGCTGGCTGCTCGTGGCCAATCTGGGCCTGCACTACCTGATGCCGACGGCCATGTTGCTGGACTGGCTCATGTTCGCTCCGAAAGGCGCCCTGCGCTGGAGCGATGCGGCGAGGTGGCTCGCGTTCCCGCTGATCTACGGCGTGTGGACCGCCATCCATGGCCTCGCCACCGACTGGTGGCCCTACTGGTTCGTCGACGCCTCGACCCTCGGCTGGGGCAAGGCCGGAGCGTACTTCGCCGGGCTGCTGGTGTTCTTCACGCTGGTGGGTCTGATCGTCGTGGCGATCGACCGCAGGCTCGGGCGGCGTGACAGGACGCCCGCGTCCGCCTAAGCCTCGCCGCATGGCCTACAAATCGCTGCGCGACTTCATCGACATCCTCGAGGCGGAGGGCGAGCTCGTCCGGGTGTCCGAGCCGGTCTCGACCCATCTGGAGATGACCGAGATCCAGACCCGGCTGCTGCGCAACGGCGGGCCGGCGGTGATCTTCGAGAAGCCGGTCATGCCGGACGGCTCCATCAGCCCCATCCCCTGCCTGGCCAACCTGTTCGGCACGGTGAAGCGCGTCGCCATGGGCGTGACGCTGGAGAAGAAACAACGCACCACCGCCGCGGAACTGCGCGAGGTCGGAGAACTGCTGGCCTTCCTGCGCAACCCGACCCCGCCGCGCGGTCTGGGCGACGCCGTCGAGATGCTGCCGCTGGCGCAGACCGTCATGTCGATGCGTCCGAAGACGGTGAAGACCGCCCCGGTGCAGCAGGTGGTGCTGAAGGGCGACCAGATCGACCTGACCTCGCTGCCGATCCAGGGCTGCTGGCCCGGCGAGCCGGCGCCGCTGATCACCTGGGGGCTGGTCGTCACCAAGGGGCCGTCCGACGCCCGCGAGGACGACTTCAACCTCGGCATCTACCGCATGCAGGTGCTGGGCAAGGACAAGGCCATCATGCGCTGGCTGGCCCACCGTGGCGGCGCCCAGCACTACGCCCGGCACAAGAAGGCCGGAAACCGCGAGCCCCTGCCCGCCGCCATCGTCCTGGGCGCAGACCCCGGCACCATCCTCGCCGCCGTGACGCCGGTTCCGGACACCCTGTCGGAGTACCAGTTCGCCGGCCTGCTGCGCGGCCAGAAGGCCGAGCTCGTCCCCTGCAAGACCGTGCCCCTGATGGTCCCGGCCCAGGCCGAGATCGTGCTGGAGGGTCACGTCCTGCTGGACGAGCATGCGGCCGAGGGCCCCTACGGCGACCACACCGGCTACTACAACTCGGTCGAGACCTTCCCGGTCTTCCAGGTGACCGCCATCACCATGCGCAGGGATCCGATCTATCTGACCACCTTCACCGGCCGTCCGCCGGACGAGCCGTCGGTTCTGGGCGAGGCGCTGAACGAGGTCTTCATCCCCCTGCTGCGCCAGCAGTTCCCCGAGATCACCGACTTCTGGCTGCCGCCCGAGGGCTGCAGCTATCGCATCGCCGTCGTGTCGATGAAGAAGGCCTACCCCGGCCACGCCAAGCGGGTGATGCTTGGCGTGTGGAGCTATCTGCGCCAGTTCATGTACACCAAGTGGGTCATCGTCGTGGACGACGACATCGACGCCCGCGACTGGAAAGAGGTCATGTGGGCCATCTCCACCAAGATGGACCCGGCCCGCGACATCACCCTGATCGAGAACACCCCGATCGACTACCTGGACTTCGCCAGCCCGGAGAGCGGTCTGGGCTCCAAGATCGGTCTGGACGCCACCGACAAGTGGGAGCCGGAAACGAAGCGCGAGTGGGGCGAGGAAATCCGCATGGACTCCGACGTGGTCGAGCGCGTCTCGGAGATGTGGGGCCGGCTCGGATTGCCCGGAGACGGAACGCCGATCTGGAAATAACCACCTCCCAACCGGAAGTTGCCCGATCGTGTCGAAAATGACCTTCTCAGGTCGCGCATTTGTGCATAGCGTCCCGCCTCCATTCAGATCCGGAGCCGTTAGTTCTGATGCGTACTCTTGTCGCCGTGCTTGCCCTTGCTGTGTCCATGCCGGTCGTCGCCGTGCCCATGACCGCCGACGCCCAGATTCAGGCCGGCGGACGGGCCGCCGCCCGCGCGCCTCGCGTGAGCCGCGAACAGCGCCTGAATAACCTGCGCAATGAGGCGGAGGATCGTCTGCTCGAGATCGAGGAGCAAATCGCATCGATCCAGCAGGCCGGTGAGGCCGCAGGCGGCCTGACCGACGGCCAGCAGCGCCAGCTGGCACAGCTGAACCAGCGCCGCGAACGGGAACGCCGCGAGATCGCCCGCTTCGAGGAAGCCCTCGGCGCATCGTGAGACTGACTGCTCGGGCCTCGTGCCCGAGCAGTTTTGCAACACATTGTTCGACGCGTCCGGAATGTGTCGAAAAAGCGCTTTTCAGGTGACTGATTTGTAATCTAGCGTCCGCTCTTCGGTTTGAGCGGAGCCCTCCCCATGCGTATTCTCGTCGCTGTTCTGGCCATCGCCGTGTCGATGCCGGTGATCAGCATCCCGACCTCTCCGGAGGCCCAGACCATGGGCCGCAACAACATGCGCCAGGCGCGTCCGCGCGTGACGCGTGAGGATCGGCTGACCAATCTGCGCTACGAAGCCGAGGACCGGCTGCTGGAGATCGAAACCCGGATCTCCGAGATCCAGGACGCCAGCCAGGGCGGAACGGTCCTGACCGCAGGCCAGCAGCGTGAGCTGAGCCAGCTCAATGATCGCAAGGCCCGGGAACAGCGCGAGATCGAACGCCTGACTGCAGCCCTCGAGTCCTGATACCCGACTCAAGACGAGCATGAGACAAGGGGCGCGGCCGTGAGGTCGCGCCCTTTTGCCTGTTCGGGGATCGGACATCCTTCATGAGCGCCTTCGAGTTCTTCTTCAGCTTCTATGGCCTGCTTCTCGGCCTGTCCGTCGCTGAACTGGTCGGTGGATTCGCGCGGGTTCTGCATGAGCGGGAGCGCGTTCGCTTCGGCTGGTTGACGCCACTGCTCGCGACCTTTGTCGCCCTGGATGTCGCCACCTTCTGGAACCAGGCCTGGGTGATCTTCCGCGGCGCACCGTTCAGCCATGCCCTGCTGATTGCCGGACTGATCATCGCCGCCGTCTTCTACACAGCCGCCAGCGTGACCTTCCCGCGCGTCTCGGCCGAAGGGGTGCAGGACCGACTCGACCTCGATGAGCATTTCTGGCGACACCGCCGGCTGGTCTTCGGTTGCATCATGACCGCCAACCTCATCGTGGGTTTGATGTTCCTGGCCCTGATGAGCGTCAACGCCGGCTTCGCCGCCCTCTCAACGGTCCGCCTCTGGGTCGGCTTCGGCATCTTCTTCACCACCACGGCGATCGGCGCGTTCGCGCCCTGGCGCCCGGTGGTGGTCGGCAGCCTGCTGGTCGTTCTGGCCTACAGCCTCTGGACCGTCTCCCTGTCGGCGATCAACCTGATGGCGGCCGGCGGATGGTCCCCGCCCCTGCCCGGCTGATCCGCTTGCCCGCAGCGTCCAATTGATCGAGGAAGGCTCCCATGCGTACGTCCCTGATGATCGCCGCCGCCCTACTGTTCGCGAGTCCCGCCATGTCCCAGTCCGTGTCCAATGTCGCCCCGTGGGATCAGCCCTTCCTGCCGCCGGCGCCGGAGTGGAACGGGGCCAGCCGCAGTCTGCTGCGCGACGCCTCGGACCGCTGGGTGACGCCTTTCGAGGCCGACGCCGAGCATGACTTCAGCCCGACCTACGCTGACACCCGCGCCTGGTTCGATCGGCTGGACGCCGCCTCGGATCTGATACGGATCGAGCAGTTCGGCGTCTCGCCCGAGAACCGGCCGATCTACGCCGTCATCGCTTCAAAGGACGGCGCCGCCTTCGACCCGGCCAAGCCCGTACTGATGATCCAGGCCGGCATCCATCCGGGCGAGATCGACGGCAAGGACGCGGGCATGATGCTGCTGCGCGACATCGCCTTCTACGGCAAGGACGACCTGCTGGACCGGGTCAACCTGATCCTGATCCCGATCCTGTCGGTCGACGGCCATGAGCGCTCGGGCGCCTACAGCCGCCCCAACCAGCGCGGGCCGCGCATCCAGGGCTGGCGCAACACGGCGACCAACCAGAACCTGAACCGCGACTATCTGAAGATGGACCAGCCCGAGATGCGGGCGGTGCGCGGACTGATCCTGAAGTACCGGCCCGACCTGTACGTCGACGTCCACGTCACCGACGGCATGGATTACCAGTACGACGTCACCTACGGCTACAACGGCGAGAACGGCGTCTGGTCGCGCTCTCCGGCGACCGCCCGCTGGCTGGACGACGCCTTCAAGCCCGCCATGAACGCCGCGCTGGAAGCGCAGGGGCACATCCCGGGCGAGCTGGTGTTCGGCATCGACGACGAGAACCCGCGCGCCGGCCTGTCGGACGGCGGTCTGGGCGAGCGGTTCTCGAACGGCTGGGGCTCGGCGGCCCACGTGCCCACCATCCTGATCGAGAACCACAGCCTGAAGCCGCACGAGCAGCGCGTGCTGGGCACCTACGTCTTCATCGAACAGGCCCTGCGTCATCTGGCGACCGACGGCGCCGCCCTGCGCGCCGCTGTCGCCGCCGACAGCGCCCTCCGCCCGGCGGAAATCCCGACCAACTTCGTTGCGGTCGATACGCCGACCTACACCCGCGCCTTCAGGGGCATCACCTATGAGACCTACGACAGCCCTGCCTCGGGCCGTCGCGAGATCCGCTGGCTGGGGCAGCCGGATCCGGAGCTGTGGCAGGTGCCCTTCTTCGGATCGCGCCCGACCCTGACGCTGCAGCGTCCGGACGCCTACTGGGTCCCGGCCCACCGCGCCGACGTGATCGAGCGCCTGCGCGCCCATGGCATTCAGATGGAAACCCTGGACGCCCCGCGCACCGTCAGCGTCGAGATGCTGCGTCTCGACGATCCGAAACTGGCGACCCGCGCCAACGAGGGCCACGTCGGCGCCACCGTCACCTCGGTCACGCCCGAGCGCCGCGACTGGACCTTCCAGCCCGGCTCCGTCCGCGTGCCGACCGATCAGGTGCTGGGCGACGTCGTGGTTCTGATGCTGGAGCCGCAGTCGTCGGAAAGTCTGTTCGCCTGGGGCCTGTTCCCCGAGGTGCTGAGCCGCGTCGAATACATCGAGGGCTACGCCATCGCCCCTCTGGCCGAGCGCATGATGGCCGCTGATCCGGCCCTGAAGGCCGAGTTCGAGGCCAAGCTGGCGGCCGAGCCCGACTTCGCCGCCAACGGCGATGCGCGTCTGCAGTGGTTCTACGAGCGAACCCCGTTCTATGATGACCGCTACCGCCTCTATCCGGTGGCGCGCGAAAACTGAGGGGAGCCGTCATGACCGCAGCCGAACATCTGGACTTCCGCACCGAAGCCTTCATGGCGGTGGCGCTGTGGACCGGCCTGTCGCTGCTGCTGGTCCTGTTCCTTTCCGCCCGCATCAGCGCGGGCCGGCGCAAGCTGAAGGTGTCGGTGGGCGATGGCGGTCATGACGCCCTGACCGTCACCACCCGCATCTTCGGCAATGCGATCGAATATATCCCGCTGGCGCTGGTCGCGCTTGCGGTCACGGCGGTCTTCTATAGCGCGCCGATCATCCACGCGCTGGGCGGATCGTTCTTCCTCGGTCGGGTCCTCCACGCCTGGGGCATGGCGCAGGCGAAACAGCCGGCGGTCGGCCGGATGCTGGGCATGCTGCTGACCTACATCCCCTTCATCGCCATGGCCGGACTGCTGATCTTCGCCGCCATCTCCTGACGACGACGGTTGCGCCGCAGCGGACCCCCGGCCATATCGGGGCATGACCTCCCCGCGTGACGCCGCCTCTCCCGACATCCTGCCCGAACTGGTCGCCGCCGCGCTGAAGGCCGGCGCAGACGCCGCCGAGGCCGTGACCTCCGAGCGGGCGTCCCTGTCCATCGGCGTCCGCAACGGCGCGCTGGAGGACGTCGAGCGCGAGGAAAGCCGCGATCTGGGCCTGCGGGTCTTCATCGGCCGGCGTCAGGCGACCGTCTCCGCCTCGGACCTGTCGGACAAGACCCGTGCTCGCCTCGTCGAGCGCGCCGTCGCCATGGCCAGGCTGGCGCCCGAGGATCCGTACGCCGGCCTCGCCCCGCAGGACCGTCTGGCGAAAGGCCCCTTCCCTGACCTCGATCTCTACGATCCGACCGAACGCTCGGCCGACGAGCTTCAGGCCGCCGCCGCCGAGGCCGAGGCCGTCGCCCTGGCTGTCGAAGGCGTGTCCCTGTCCGAGGGTGGGCATGCCGCCGCCTCGTCCAGCCGCTGGCGTCTGGTGACCTCCCACGGCTTCGATGGCGCCTATCACGGCTCGGCCTTCTCGCTGGGCGTCGGCGTCATCGCCGAGAAGGATGGGGTCAAGGAACGCGGCGGCGAGCATCGCGCCGTGCGCCACCTGTCCGACCTGCCCTCGGCCGCTGCGATCGGCGACTACGCCGGCCGCCGGGCGATCGCCCGCGTCGGCGCGCGCAAGATCGCCTCGACCACCGCGCCCGTCATCTTCGAGAACCGGGTCGCTACCCAGATCCTGTCGCCCCTGCTGGGCGCCATCTCCGGGCCATCGATCGCCCGCGGCACCAGCTTCCTGAAGGACAGGCTGGGTCAGCAGGTGCTGCCCAAAGGCGCCAATCTGATCGACGACCCGTTCCGCCCGCGCGGCCTCGGCTCCACCCCGTTCGACGACGAAGGCGTGGAGGTCGAGCGCAAGGCCATCGTCGAGGACGGCGTCCTGACCACCTGGCTGCTGAACAGCTCGGCCGCCGCCCAGCTGGGCCTCGCCTCGACCGGTCACGCCTCGCGTGGCCTCGCCGGCCCGCCGGGAGTCTCGACCCATAACCTCCACCTCGAGCCGGGCGCGCAGGATCTCGACGGCCTGATGGGTCAGGCCGGCTCCGGCCTGCTGATCACCTCGATGTTCGGCCCCTCGCTGAACGGCAACACCGGCGACTGGTCCGCCGGGGTCTCGGGCTTCTGGTTCGAGAACGGCAAGATCGCCTACCCGGTCAGCGAGATCACCGTCGCCGGCAAGCTGACGGACCTGTGGGCGCGCATGGTTCCGGGCTCGGATCTGGAGTTCCGCGGCGGCTTCAACAGCCCGTCCCTGCTGTTCGACGCCGTCGCCATTGCGGGCAAATGACGGACTATGCTTCCGATCTGGAGCTGATCCGCGCCGCCGTGCTGACGGCCGGCGACCTGGCGCTGGCCGAGCGCGAGGCCGGGCTGAAGATCTGGTCCAAGTCCGGCGGCTCGCCCGTCACCTCGGCCGACATGGCCGTCGACAAGGCCCTGCGCGACGTCCTGCTGACCGCTCGCCCCGACTACGGCTGGCTGTCGGAGGAGACGACAGACGGCGAGGACCGCCTGTCCCGTCGCTGCATCTTTGTGGTCGATCCCATCGACGGCACCGTCGCCTACATGAAGGGCAAGCCGTGGTGGTGCATCCCGATCGCCGTGGTCGAGGACGGCCGCCCGGTCGCCGCGGTCATCCATGCCCCCGCTCTGGGCGAAACCTTCGAGGCGACGCTGGGCGGCGGCGCCCGACTGAACGGCAAGCCAATCACGGCTTCGGACACCACCGACCTCGACGACGCCTCCGTCCTGGCCGACGCCCGGCTGATGGAAGGGCCGCAGTGGGACGAGCCCTGGCCCGAGATGCGGTTCGAGAAGCGCAATGCCATCGCCTACCGCATGGCCCTGGTCGCCGCCGGCGCCTTCGACGCCGCCATCGCCCTGACGCCGAAATGGGACTGGGACGTCTGCGCCGGCGCCCTGATCGCCGCCGAGGCCGGGGCGAAGGTGAGCGACCATCACGGCCGCGAGTGGCGCTTCAATCAGCCCGATCCGCGACAGAACAGCCTCATCTGCAGCGCTCCGGGCCTTCACCCGTTGATCGTCAGGCGCACAGGGCCTATTCCGCTCGCGCCCCGCTGACTTTCTCCCCGAAGGCCCCCCATGACCGCCGAAACCGACACCCAGCTGCTTCACCTCGTCATTGGCGGTGAACTGCGCAACCTTGACGCCCCGGTCTTCCGCGACCTGTCGAAGATCGAGTTCGTTGGCGCCTATCCGAGCTACGAGGAAGCCAAGAAGGCGTGGAAGGCCCGCGCCCAGGCCACCGTCGACAACGCGCACATGCGTTTCTTCATCCTGCACGCCCACCGGATGATCGACCCGCGCGGCGACGCCTGAGGGGCTTCCGGAACCACCGGCCACGCTGATACGCTTTCCTCCGGACAGTCCCGCTGGCCGGAGGTTTCGCCGTGAACACCATCCTGATCGTCCTGGTCCTTCTGGCGCTGGCCGTGGGCATCGTCTTCTGGGCGACGCGCCGCAAGCCGTCGAACCCGACCAATGCCCCCGGCGAGTCCGACACCGCCTGGAACGATCCGATCACGCCGGCTGATACCGACCCGGAGCCCCGCGCATGACCCTGTTCGGACGCACGCTCGGCGCCGAGGAAATCGCCAGCCTCGTCTTCATGTCGATGACGCTGGTCCTGTGGCTGTTCGCATTTCGCGGAGAGCGCCGCTGGGCGCGCTGGTTCAATCACCGCGAGGCCGAACGCAAGGCGCTGCGTGAGGCCGCCGAAAAGGCAGAAACCCCGCGGGATCCCGAAACGCCCCGCGGTCCGTGGAGCTGACGTGTCCTACTCCCGGCGCAACAGCTTCTCGGTCAGCAGCGTCCCCCACCACTGAGCCTTGAACTCGGCCCGGATCGCCTTGGGGTCATAGGCGTCGCTGTCGATCCACTCCAGGAAGCCGACGCCTGTCGGTTCGACCTCGTTCAGATACTTCTCCAGCGTATAGTCCAGCACCCCAGTCAGACCCTCGCGGTGGTGCAGGTATTTCTTGTCCAGCTGCTTGATGGCCTCGCTGATCGGCTCGCCCAGATGGAAGTGGCGATAGAAGACCGCCATCATCCCGGCCCGGTCCGCACCGGACTTGCAGTGGATCAGCACGGGATACTCGATCGTCTCGAACAGGCGCTTCGCCCGATGCACCCGGTCCTTCTGCGGCGGATCGCGGCTGTCCAGCGGCGCATCGATCAGGGTCAGCCCCAGCCGCGCGCAGGCGTCCTTCTCCAGCGCATAGTAAGCCTCGTCCCGCGCGCCACGCAGGTTGATGACCGTCTTCACGCCCTGTGCCTTCCAGTACGCCAGCTGACGCGGCGACGGCTGGTTGGTCCGCACCAGATCCGGCCCCAACCAGTGGGCGTTCATGAACCACCGCCGCAGGAAGGCGTGATCCTTCCAGACATAGTCCCAGCGCGCCTTGAATCGGCCGAGGGGGGTGGAGAGGTCGTAGGACGTCATGCCCGGGAGATAGAGGTTCGCGGCGCGGACGTCACGGGGCGGTGTCTTCGCCTGTCAAACCCGCCCGGGGCAGCTCCTCAACCCGGCCATCGGCCAGCATTCGGAAGTTGGCTGACCCCATCGCCGTGGCTCCTGACCCGACCGCCACGACGTAGACCTCTCCAACCTCCAGCGGCGCCGGCGCGACCTCGCTTTCGGGACTGCCCTCCGCATTCCCCCTCAAGGCCTGGCCGTAGACCAGCGGCAGCCGATCGTCGCAACCATACCCGCCGTAGTCGACCCATGCCGTCGTCCGCGCCCGCCATCGCTCATAGGGTTCGTCCGGCGCCTGGGCCGAGGCCAGTTTCATGACCACCACAGAACTGACGCAGCGATGCGGGACCCGCTCATCGATGAACGTCAGCTGCCCGTCGATCATCTTCGGCGTGATCTCGAAGGTCCGGGAGCAGCTACCGAGCAGAAGCAGGCTCGCACTCAGGAAAATCTGAAGCGCTTTCATAGGGCGAGCTTGACCCTGCCGCTTTCAGGACACAACCCTGCGGGGCGGCTACCGGGAAGGTTCGACATGCAACGCGCTCCCTTGTTTTACGCCATCGCCCTGACCCTCGCCGGCTGTGGGCAGCCGGCAGAGCCGGGCGCTCATACCGCGCCGGCCGAAGTCCCGACCAAGGGAGCCGCGGAGCCAGCCTCGTCGCCAGACCCAATCCTGACCGCCTTCCTTCAGGATCGCACCCGCGAGGCCATGGCCCCGCTCGGCTATGTCGCGCGAACGACCGGCGAAGGCGCCGGGGCCCTGACCCTCGTCTATCTGGTCGGTCCGGAATACTGTGGCTCTGGCGGTTGCAACCTGCTGATCCTGCGTCGCACCGCTGACGGCTACGACGTACTGGGCGAGACCACCGTCACCCACGCTCCCATCCGTGTGCTCTCGAGCCGGACGAACGGTCTGCCAGACATCGGCGTAAGGGTGAGCGGCGGCGGCATCACCGAGGGCTATGAGGCGAAGCTGGCCTTCGACGGGACCCGCTACCCCTCGAACCCGACCGTGGCTCCGGCCGAGCGGGTCGAGGGGGCGCAGGGCGTGACCCTGATCACCGATGAGGACGAGAAGACCTCGCTCAAGTCCTGACCGCTTGACTTCCGCCCCCCGTCGTCCGACCTCGGACCGATGACGACGCCCGCCCCTGCCGAGGACGAGAAGGAAGCCCTGCGCCCGCTGCTGGGCCGCATCTGGCGCGACTACCTCTCGCACCACCGGACGCCGCTGTTCCTGTCGATCCTGTGCGCGGCCATTGTCGGCGTCATGGCGGCGACCGTGCTGCAACTTCTGCAACCGGCCATCGACGGTCTGTTTCTCGGCCGACCCGTCACCATCTGGCGCGTCATCACCATCCAGCCCGAGCAGGCTCTGGTCAGCATTCCGCTGATCATCGTCGGCGCAGGCCTGATCTGGACCGCCGCCGCTCTGGGGCAGGCCGCGTTGGTCAACCGTCTGGGTCACGGCATCGTCGGCGACATCCAGGTCAAGCTGTTCGGCTCGATGATCCGCGCCGATCTCGCCCGCCTGCGCAGCCAGCATTCCGGCGGCTTCGTCGCCTCGGTCCTGTTCGACGCCAACCTGGTGCGCGAGGCCTTCACCAACGGCGTCGTCAACTACACCCAGCACGGCCTGACCCTGATCGCAGTCCTCGCCTACATGGCGTGGACCGACTGGAAGCTGACGGCGATCGTCTTCCTCGGCGCTCCGGTCATCGCTTACGTGATTCGCCGCTTCGGCAAGCGGATGCGCAAGGCCACCACCGGCGCGATGGTGGAGACCAGCAACCTCTCCACGGCCCTGATGGAGAACCTCGACGGCGTTCGCCTGATCAAGATCGAGAACCGCGAGGCGGCCGAGGAGGCCCGCGTGGGCGAGGTCGTCGCCCGCCGACAGCGCCACGTCATCAAGTCAGCCGACTCCCGCGCCTTCGCCGGCCCCTTCTCCAACCTGGTCGCCATGATCGTGGTCGCCGCCGTCATGGCCTATGCGGGCTGGCAGGCGCGGCAGGGCGAGATGAGCGTGGGAGCCTTCGCCGCCTACATCGGCCTGCTGATGTCCGCGGGCCAGTCGCTGCGTCAGGTCACCAACCTGCAGACGGTGATGTCAGAAGGCCTGACCGCCGCCCGCCGCCTGTTCGCCTCCCTCGACATCCAGCCCGAGATCCGCGAAGCGGCCGACGCCACCGCCCTGCCGGCCGGACCGGTCACGGTCGCGCTGGAACACGTCAGCTTCGCCTACGCCCCCGCGGCCGAGGGCGGCGCCCCGACGCTGTCGGACGTCTGCCTGACCGTCGCGCCGGGCGAGACCATCGCCCTCGTCGGCCCGTCCGGCGGCGGCAAGTCGACCATCCTCAGCCTGCTGCCGCGCTTCTACGACGTGACGGCCGGCAAGGTGACGCTGAACGGGACCGACATCCGCGAGCTGAAACTGCAGGACCTGCGCAGCCGGATCGCCCTGGTCACGCAGGAGCCCTTCCTGTTCGACGACACCATCGCCGCCAACATCGCCTACGGCCGCCCCGGCGCCTCGCAGGCCGATATCGAGGCCGCCGCCGCCAGCGCCGCCGCGCACGACTTCATCGTCGCCCTGCCCGAGGGCTACCAGACCCGCGCCGGCGAGGCGGGCCTGCGCCTGTCCGGCGGACAGCGCCAGCGCATCGCCATTGCCCGCGCCTTCCTGAAAGATGCGCCGATCCTGCTGCTCGACGAAGCCACCAGCGCGCTCGACACGGAGAGCGAAGCCCTGGTCCAGGCCGCGCTGGAGCGACTGATGGAGGGCCGCGCCACCCTGATGATCGCCCACCGCCTGTCCACCGTGCGCAACGCCGACCGCATCTACGTCATCCAGTCCGGCAAGGTGGTCGAGCAGGGCTCGCACACCGCCCTCGTCCGCAAGGGCGGCCTCTACGCCCGGCTGGCGAAGCAACAGTCTCTGGACGGCGATCCTGTCGCGACGGCTGACGCATGAGGCCGCTGCGCAACCCCGTCATTCAGGCGACCCTCGCCTGGACCTTGGCGAAGTGGATGCAGTTCTGCTTCTCCACCATCCGCTGGACCCACGAAAACCAGTCGGTCGCCGAGGACGTCTGGGCGAAGGGCGGCGGCGTTCTGGCCGTCTTCTGGCACTCGCGCATCGGCCTCAGCCCCGCCTGCTGGCCACTGGATCGCGCGACGCCGGCCAAGGCCCTGATCTCGCTCTCCGCCGACGGCGAGTTCATCGCCAAGGCCGTCGCCCGTCAGGGTTTCCCTGCCGTGCGCGGGTCGTCGGCCAACAAGGACAAGGCCGAGAAGGCCAAGGGCGGCACCCAGGCCCTGCGCGACGGCCTGAAACAGCTGCAGATCGGCGGCCTCGCCATCACGCCCGACGGCCCGCGCGGTCCTGCGCGCCAGATGGCGGAAGGACTGCCTGTTATGGCGAAACTGTCCGGCGCCCCGGCACTGTTCATCGGCCTGTCCTGCAAGCCGGCGATCCGGCTGAACAGCTGGGACAAGGCGATCCTGCCCCTGCCCTTCGGCAAGGGCGCGATCGTCTGGGACATCGCTGACTATCCGGAAGGCGCTGATCTGCCCGAGGTCGTCGCAGACTGGACCGCGCGCCTGAATGCGGTCGAGGCGCGCGCCGACGCCATCACGGGACTGGAGCCCGCCGCTTGAGCCCCGCCCTGATCGCCTACCGGCTGCTGACCCGCATGCTGGAGCCGCTGGCGCCGCGCCTGCTCGACGCCCGTGCACGCAAGGGCAAGGAGGACCCGGTCCGCGTCGACGAACGCCTCGGCGTCACCCGCGTCGCCCGCCCCGATGGCGACCTGATCTGGCTGCACGGCGTCAGCGTCGGCGAGAGCCTGTCCCTGCTGCCGGTCGTCGAGCGGCTGCGGAAGGCCCGCCCCGATCTGACCGTGCTGGTCACCTCCGGCACCGTGACTTCGGCGACCCTGCTGGGCCGCCGCCTGCCGCCCGGCGTCGTCCATCAGTACGCCCCGGTCGATGCGCCCGGCGCCGTCGCCGCCTTCCTCGACCACTGGCGACCGACCGCCGCCGTCTTCGTCGAGAGCGAGCTGTGGCCCAACCTGATCCTCGCGGCGAAGGAAAGAGGCGTGAAGCTGGTGCTGGCCAGCGCCCGGATCACCGAAAAGACCGCCGACGGCTGGCGTCGCTTTCCGGGAGCGGCGCGGCGCATCCTCGCCGCCTTCGACCGCGTCCTGCCGCAGGATCATCTGTCCGGCGTCCGCCTCGAAAGCCTCGGCGCGCGCATCGACGGCCATGTGAACCTGAAGCTGGCCGGCGACGCCCCGCCTCATGATCCGGCCGCCTTCACCCGCCTCAGCGCCGCGATCGGCGACCGCGCCGTGGTCGTTGCCGCCAGCACCCACGACGGCGAGGAAATCGCCATCGTCCGGGCCATGGACAAGCTGTCGGACCGGCTCTGCCTGATCCTGGTCCCGCGCCATCCGGACCGTAGCCCGGCCATCGCCGCGGCACTGACGCGCGACGGCTACCGCTTCGCCCTGCGCTCGGAAGGACGCGATCTGGACCGCGACACCGACCTCTATGTCGCCGACACCCTGGGCGAGATGGGGCTCTTTCTGCGGGTGGCCGACGTCGTCGTCATGGGCGGCAGCTTCTCGGCCGCACTGGAGAAGCCTCCGGTCGGCGGTCACAATCCGCTGGAGCCCGCCCGTCTCGGCAAGCCCGCGGTCACCGGCCCGGACATGACCAACTGGGCTGCCGTCACCGATCACCTGGTTCAGGCCGGCGGTCTGGCCATCGTCGAGGCGCCATGGGACCTGCCCGCCGTCGTCGCCCCCCTGCTGGACGATCCCAAGGCTGCGAAGGCCATGGGGGAGCGCGCCCGCCGAGCCGCCGCCGAGGCCGGTTCGGGGCTGGATCGCCTGCTGGAGGTTCTGCATCCACTGCTGCCGCCCGCGCCGTCGCGAGGCCGGCGATGAGCCTGACCACGCCCAAATGGTGGTATCAGCGCGACCGCAAGTCGGCCGCCCTGGCCCGCATGATGCTGAAGCCGGTGTCGTGGATCTGGGCCGGCGTTACGGCCAACCGCATCTCCCGCACCGTTCCCGTCGATCCCGGCGTCCCGGTCGTCTCTATCGGCAACCTGACGGTCGGCGGTTCGGGCAAGACGCCGATCGCCCGCGAGGCGCTGCGCCTGCTGCGCGCCTCCGGCATCGACGCCCACGCCCTGTCGCGCGGCTACGGCGGCAGCCTCGAGGGGCCGGTCCGCGTCGATCTGAACACCCACACCGCCTCCGAGGTCGGGGACGAACCCCTGATGCTGGCGCTGGACAGCCCCGCCTGGATCGCCCGGGACCGCGTCGCCGGGGCGAAGGCCGCCGCCGCCGATGGCGCGCAGGCGCTGGTTCTGGATGACGGCCACCAGAACCCCGCGCTGATGAAGGCGCTCAGCCTGATCGTCGTCGATGGTGAGACCCGCGATGGCGAATGGCCGTTCGGCGACGGTTCGGTCTTCCCGTCCGGCCCGATGCGCGAGCCCCTCAAGGCCGGCCTCGCCCGCGCCGATGCGGTCGTCATCCTGATGCCGTCCGATCTGGCCGAGGTCGATCCGGAACTGGTCGAGACCTTCGGCGCCCTCCCCGTCTTCATCGCCCGCCTGGAGCCCGCCGGCCCGCCGCCTGCCGGGCCGATCGTCGGCTTCGCCGGCATCGCCAAGCCGTGGAAGGTCGAGCGCTCCCTGAAGGCCGCCGGCGCCGAACTGGCCGACTTCGCCCCCTTTGCGGATCATGCGCCCTACCGCGACGCCGACCTGCGCTTCCTCGCCGACCGCGCGGAACTGTTCAGCGCGACACTGGTCACGACCGAGAAGGACTGGTCCCGCCTGCCGCCGGAATGGCGCGCGAAGGTGGTCAGTTGGCCGGTGAAGGCGGCGTTTGAAGATGAAGCAGGGTTCGCCGCCCTGCTGGCCGCAATCACTCGCTCCTGAACACCTCGCCGCCGCGCATCACGAAGCGCACGCGCTGAAGCTCGGTCACGTCGCTCAGCGGATCGCCTCCGACGGCGATCAGATCGGCCGGCATGCCAACCGCGATCTTGCCGGCCTCGCCCGAGATCCGCAGGTGCGCCGCCGCGTTGACCGTCGCCGTCTGGATCGCCTCCAGCGGCGTCAGGCCCGCGCGGACCAACAGGGCGAACTCGCCGGCGTTGTCGCCATGGGCCGAGACGCCGCTGTCGGTGCCGAAGGCGATGCGGACGCCGCCCTCATGCGCCCGGCGCGCCATGTCCAGCATCTTCGGACCGGCTTCCAGAGCCTTGGCCGTCTGGGCGGGGGTGAAGAAGTTGTCCGGACCCGAGGCGATGCGGGCGACGAAGTCCCCGGCCATCAGCGTCGGCACCAGATAGACGCCGTCGCGGCGCATCAGCCGGATCGACTCTGCATCCAGATAGGTGCCGTGCTCGATCGAGTCCCCGCCCGCGCGCAGGAAGCTGTTGATCCCGTCCGCGCCATGGGCGTGAGCGGTCACCTGACGACCCATCCGGTGCGCGGCATCGACGATGGCCGCCAGCTCGGCGTCCGAGAACTGCTGGCCGAGGCCGGCCGCCGTGTTCGACAGCACCCCGCCCGTGGCCGTGATCTTGATGATGTCGGCCCCGGCCCGCACCTGCAGCCGCACGGCCCGCATGCAGTCCTCGGGGCCCGAGCAGATGCTCTCGCCGGTGAACATGTGCATGATGTCGTCGCGATAGCCGTTCACGTCGCCATGACCGCCGTGGATAGACACCGACTCGCCCGAGGCGATGATCCGCGGCCCCGGCACGTCCCCGCGCCGCACCGCATCGCGCAGGGCGAAGATCGACTCATTGGTCGCGCCCAGATCGGCCACCGTGGTGAAGCCCGCCATCAGGGTGCGCCGCGCGAACCGCGCGCCCGCAAAGGCCTGATCGGTATTGGACTCCGTGACGCCTTCCAGGCGCGAGTTCGGGTTCTGCTCTCCGGTCAGATGGACATGGCTGTCGATCAGACCTGGCAGCACGAAGGCGGCGCGCAGATCAACAATCTCGCCCTCGCCGACGAAGCCGTCGCGGATTTCCACAACCTGGTTCCCGCGGATCACGAGAGTTTTATCGCGCTGCACAACGCCGTTCGACGGGTCGGCCAGAAGTCGCCCCACTTGCACGAACGTCGTTCCCGTCGCGGGGGAATCCGGCGTGTTCGCGGGCGTTTGCGCCGCAACGCTTGTGGCCACACATGCGGCCATCGCCGCCAGCATCGCTGTGATCGACTTCACGAAACCCTCCTGATTACCCGGCGATCACCATAGCGGTTGTCGGACATCCGCCAAGGCGCAGGTTGCCTTGCCCGCCGGCTTTTGAAACAACCCGTCACTTCCTGTGAAACATGCGAGGGGCGTCGCATGCGGCTTGCCAGACGTGGATTCATCCTGGGCGGTGCTGCCCTGCTCTCGGGCTGCGCTTCGACCGCAGCCACGCGGCCGACGGCGACCTTCGCCCCGGTCGGCCCGCAGGCAGCGGTTCCCACCCCGCATATCTCCGTCGCGCAGTCGATCGAGCCCGAGGCGATCACCGCCCACCTGAACTCCACCCGTCTGCTGGATCCGCGCGGTCAGGTGCGTCCCGAACTGATGGAGCGCGCCCTCGCCGCGCTGGACATCCACAGCCACAAGATCACCAAGCGCGACCGCATGTATCTGGTCGACTTCACCAAATTCTCGGGCGACGAGCGCCTCTATGAGGTCGATCTGGAGGGCGGCGAGATCGTCCTGCTCCGCACCAGTCATGGCCGCGGCTCGGATCCGGATCACTCCGGCTACGCCCGCAGCTTCTCGAACGTGCCGGACAGCTACAAATCCTCGGTCGGCGCCTATGCGACCGCCGGCGCCGGCTGGGGTTCGCAGCAGGGCCCGAACGTCCTGCTGGACGGGCTGGAGTACACCAACAACCTGGCCCGCGACCGCGCCATCATCGTGCACGGCGCCGACTACGCCGACCCGGACTTCCTGGCGCGCGAAGGCAAGCTGGGCCGTTCCTATGGCTGCTTCTCGGTGGCACACACCGACCTGCCTCGCCTGCGCGAGCGCATGGGCGAAGGCCGCCTGCTGTTCGCCTGGGCCTGAACCCCGTCCGCGATCAGACGTCGTCAGCCCGCGCTGTTTGACAAGGTTCGCCCCCCGAAGGCCTGATAAGGTCCTTCAGGGAGCCCGCCATGCGCCTTCTTATCGTTGCGCTTTCGCTCGCAATGACCGCCAGCCCTGCCGGAGCTCAGGAGGCGGATGCGCCGCCCGCGCCAGTTCCGGCGGACGGCGGCGGCGAGTGGGTCATGCTGCGCTATCTCTATCCGGGGCCCAACCGCGACGGCATCGATTACTGGATTTCGCTCAGGACCTACGGCGCGGGTCCGGACGCCGACGGGATCGTTCGCGCCCGCTGGGTCTCCCCGAGCGGGTACAATGCCGAATGGCGACCCACGAGCCTTGCCGACATCGTTCAGGACTTCGACTGCATCAACCGACGGCAGCGCAACGTCACGAACGGCGCCGCCGGCGACTGGTACACCCTTCCGGATTTCGTGCCGGGATCGCAGACGATGTTCAGCCTGTGCGAACCGGACTACATCCTCGGTCGCACCCGTGAGCCGGATCTCGCAACGGCCCTGGCGTACAGCAGTGAACAGGAGCGCCTGCGCCACGCGCCCAATCCCTATCACTAGACGGCCTGCCTTCCGGCAACGGCGGTGATCAGGACTGCTCGCGCTCCAGCGCCCGCCAGCCGATATCGGTCCGGCAGAAGCCGCCCGGCCAGTCGATCTTGCGGATGGCGGCATAGGCGCGTTCGCGGGCCTCGGCGATGTCCTTGCCGCGCGCACAGACGTTGAGCACGCGCCCGCCGGCGGCGACCAGCTGGCCGTCGTCGCGGCGCTTGGTGCCGGCGTGGAAGACCTGCACGTGCGGACCGAAGTCCTGCTCTGCACCGCGGATGATCGAGCCCTCAACGGGACTGTCCGGATAGCCCTGCGCGGCCATGACTACACAAATCACGGTCTCGGCCCGGAAGTCAGGCATCTTCGCCCGGGTCAGATCACCGCGGGCGCAGGCCAGCAGCATCGGCACGATATCGCCGTCCAGACGCATCATCAGCACCTGGCACTCCGGATCACCGAAGCGGGCGTTGAATTCGACGACCTTCGGACCCTCGCTGGTGGCCATCAGGCCGGCGTACAGAACCCCGCGATAGGGCGCGCCTTCGGCGGCCATGCCCTCGACCACCGGCTTGACCACCAGACGTTCGGCGGCCTCGACGAGTTCGGGTGTGAAGACCGGGGCCGGCGAATAGCTGCCCATGCCGCCGGTGTTCGGTCCAAGGTCGCCGTCATAGGCGCGCTTGTGATCCTGGGCCCCGCCCAGCAGAACGGCGGTCTTGCCGTCACACAGGGCGAACAGCGAGCCTTCCTCGCCGTCCATGAACTCCTCGATCACCACCCGCGCGCCGGCCTGCCCGAAGCGGCCGCCCAGCATCCATTCGATCTCGGTCTCGGCCTGACGGGCGGCTTCGACAATGACCACGCCCTTGCCGGCGGCCAGACCGTCGGCCTTGATGACGTACGGCGGCTTGAACACTGACAACGCCTGCCGCGCATCGTGCAGCCGCTCATAGACCCCGAAGCCCGCGGTCGGGATCTCGTGGCGCTCCATGAAATCCTTGGAGAAGGCCTTGGACGTCTCCAGCTGCGCTGCCCTGGCGGTCGGTCCGAAGCAGGGAATGCCCGCAGCGGAGAGTCGGTCGGCCAGGCCCTTTTCCAGAGCGCTCTCCGGTCCGACGACGACCAGATCCGCCTTCATCTCACGGGCAAGGGCGGCCAGCTGATCGACGTCCGTCGCCTTGACCGGCGCCAGTTCGCCCAGCTTCTCCATGCCCGGATTGCCGGGCGCGATGACCAACCGCTTGAGGAGCGGCGACTGGGCGATCTTCCACGCCAGAGCGTGCTCGCGCCCGCCTGATCCGACCAGCAGAATGTTCATGCCCGCGCAATGCAGTCCCGAACCCGGCGGGTCAAGACGCCGAGGGTTAACGCACGACGGATTCCTCGCCTACAGCAGGGCGGAAATCACATAGACGAGGCCGACCACCATCACGGCCCCGCCGACGATCAGCCAGACCCCGGTCTCGGGCCCGCCATCGCGTCGACCCATGCGACGCTCGCGGGGATCGCGTTCGGCAGGATCGGTATCTGGAGGGTCAGCGGCCATGCCCGGACCAACGGACGCATCGCCGGGGCGTTCCCGCGATCCACCATGTGAAACCGGCCTGTCGCACATGTAACGGCGGCGCTATACGGCCGCGCATGAGCATTCGACCGATTCCGTCCGCCCGCCTGCTTTTGCTGACGACCGCCGTATCGCTGGCGCCGACCCTGGCCATCGCCCAGGAGGCCGCCACCCTGGATCCGATCGTGGTCACCGGATCCCGGCTCGGCGGCGCCGACCGCATCGCCCCGGTCGATGTTCTGGGCCGTGAAGCACTCGATAGGGCCGGAATCACCGACCCGGCCGCCATCCTGCAGATGTTGCCGTCCAACTCCGGTTCCGAGGCGCGCGTCGATCAACTGAACCAGCCCCAGAGCTCGGGCACGGCCCAGCTGAACCTGCGCAATCTCGGTCTGGGCTCCACCCTCGTCCTCGTCGACGGGCTGCGCTGGACCTCCAGCGCCGTGGTCGCCACAGACGGCTCGGCCTTCGTCGACATCAACAGCCTTGTGCCGCTGATTGCACTGGACCGGGTGGAGGCCTTCAAGGAGGGCGCCTCGGCCGTCTATGGCTCGGATGCCGTCGCCGGCGTCGTCAACTTCGTCACCCGTACCGACATCGCTCGCCCCGAAGTCCGCGCGACGCACAGCATCCTCGATGGCGCCGACGAGACCCTGATCGAGGCCGCCGGCGGTCTGGACCTGCTCGACGGCCGCCTGCTGCTCGCAGCCTCGCACCTCGACCGATCCGCCCTCGGTTCGGACGAGCGCGACTTCACCCAGGCCCGCGCCTATGGCCGCGCCGCCTGGACCGCCGTGACCAGCTATGGCCAGCCGGGTTCCTACTTCCGGCCGATCCGCAACGCCTTCTCGCCGGACCCGGACTGCACCAATCCCGCCTTCACCGAGGCCTTCCGCAACAGCCCGACCGACGCCTTCTGCCGGCTGGACTACTCCGACTTCTTCGACCTCTCGCCGGAGGAAACCCGGACCCAGCTGTTCGCCGACTGGCGTCGCACCGTAGGCGAGGTGGACGTGCATCTGCAGGCCGCCTGGTCGTCGACCGAAACCATCGCCCGTCAGTCGCCATCCCTGCCTATTCTCGCCCGCAGCCTGATCGTTCCCGCCAGCCATCCGGACAATCCGTTCGGCGAAACAGTCCTGTTCCGCGGCCGCACCCTCGGCGCCGAGGCCGGCGCATCAGTTGCGGAGTTTGACTACAGGACGTGGCGCATCGCCGGCGACCTGTCCGGGACCTTCGCCAACGGCTGGGATTGGCGCGCCGCGGCGACCTCGAGCCGTCAGCACGTCACCTATGACAAGCCCGACACTATCGGCTCGGCAGTGCAGAACGCCCTGAACGGTCTGGGCGGCGCTGGCTGTAACCCGGCGACCGGCACGCCCGGCGCCGGCGCCTGCCGCTGGTTCAATCCGTTCGGGAGCGCCTATCTCGGGACCGGCACGCGCAATGACGCCGACCTGATCGCCAGCATCACAGGCTCGGTCGGCCTGCGAGGCGCCGCCAGCCTGACCACCGTCGAGATCGAAAGCGACGGCCGACTGTGGGAGCGCGGAACCACCACGCTCGACGCCGCCATCGGCGCCCAGTATCGCGACAGCGGCTTCCGTCACGACTGGAGCGACCTGGTCAATTCCGGCGAGTTGCTGACCGCCGGCTACTCGCCGGACTTCTCGGGTGACCAACAGGTCTGGGCCGCCTACGCCGAGGCCCGGCTTCAGGTGACCGATACGTTCGAGCTGCAGGCCGCCCTGCGCGAGGAAGGCTACGACGGCGGAGAACGCGCGCTCAGCCCCCGCCTCGCCGCCCGCTGGGACCTGACCGACCGCCTCGCCGTGCGCGCCTCCTGGGGCGAGGGCTTCCGCGCCCCGTCCGTCTACACCCTGGCCGGCGCCCAGGCGTCCCAGCCTTCCGTCTTCGACCGCGGAGCCTTCGTCTTCGTGAACACCCTGACCACCGGCGACCCGGACCTGAAGCCGGAGGAGTCGGAGAACCTGTCGGCCGGCCTCATTCTCACGCGCTTCTCCGGCCTCCGCCTCCAGATCGACGCCTGGCGCATCGACTACACGAACCTGATCGTGAAGGAGTCGGCGCAGGCGATCATCAATCAGGCCGCTGCCGATGACGCAGCGGGCCGCACCGGCACGCCGGCTCAGCAGCGCGTGACCCGCTCGCCTGCGGGCGCGCTCACCTTCGTGGACCTCCGCTTCATCAACGCCTCATCGATCCAGACCGAGGGCGTGGACCTGTCCGCCCGCTACGACCGCGACCTGTTCGGGGGCCGGCTGACGGCCGAGGCGGCCTGGACCTATGTCGACCGCTACGACATCCGCCTGTCGCCAGGCGCCGCCCCGACTTCGGGCGTCGGCTCGACCAATCTGAACACCCTCGGCCGCTCCCTGCCCCGCAATCGTGGCGAGTTCACCCTGTCGTGGACCGGCGCGACGGACACCTTCGCGGCGACCGCCCACCACACCGACAGCTATCGCAACGACCGGAGCGGCATCACCGATCCATCGATCGACGCCTGGACCACGGTCGACCTGCGCTATGCCCGAGTTCTGTCCGACGCTCTGGAACTGTCTGTGGGGGTGATCAATGTCGCCGATTCCGATCCGCCTCTGGCCCAGTTCGCGCTCGGCTATGATCCGGTCGTCGCCGACCCGCGCGGTCGGGTGATCAGCCTCGGCCTCGTGACGCGTTTCTGATCTCCGTCTAGGCTGGCCCCATGAGCGATGACTACGTCTTCGAGGGGCCGGCCGAAGCGCCGCCTCCGCCCCGGGACAACAACCCGCCGCTGTCGATCACCGAGCTGTCGTTCGCCCTGAAGCGGACGCTCGAGGATCGCTTCGGCCATGTCCGGCTGCGCGGCGAGATCTCGAAGGTGAACCACCACGCCTCGGGCCATGTCTATCTGACTCTGAAAGACGACAAGGCCGCCATCGACGGCGTGGTCTGGAAGGGCTCCGTGCGCGGACTGGGCGTCCGTCCCGAGAGCGGCCTTGAGGTCATCGTCACCGGCAAGATCACCAGCTATCCGGCCCGATCCTCATATCAGATCGTCATTGAGACGATGGAGGCCGCCGGCGCCGGCGCCCTGCTGGCCCAGCTGGAGCGGCTGAAGGCCAAGCTGGCGGGCGAGGGCCTGTTCGAGCCGTCGCGCAAAAAGCCCATTCCGACCTTCCCGGGCACCATCGGCGTGATCACCAGCCCCACCGGCGCGGTCATCCGGGACATCCTGCACCGCATCGCCGAGCGCTGGCCGTGCCGCGTCATTGTCTGGCCGGTGATCGTGCAGGGCGAGGCCGCCTCTGGACAGGTCGCCAATGCCATCCGCGGCTTCGACTCCCTGCCGCCTGACGCATCGGTTCCTCGCCCCGACCTGCTGATCGTCGCGCGCGGCGGCGGGTCGGTCGAGGACCTCTGGTGCTTCAACGACGAGAGACTGGCCCGCACCGTCGCCGCCGCCTCCATCCCGATTATCTCAGCCGTCGGACACGAGACCGACACCACCCTGATCGACTTCGTCTCGGACCGTCGCGCGCCCACGCCCACCGGCGCCGCAGAGATCGCCACCCCGGTGCTGGCCGACCTTCAGTACGCCGTCGCCGACTATGAGCGCCGCCTCGCCCGCGCCGGCGGCCGCATTCTGGAGGATCGCCGCACCCGCCTGCGCGCCGCCGCCCGCGGCCTGCCCGCTCGGCCCGAGGACCTGCTGGCCTTGCCCCAGCAACGCCTCGACCTCGCGGGCAGCAAGCTGGGCTCGGCCCTGCATCGCAACGTCGCCGTCCACGAGCGGCAGTACGCCGCGCTATCGGCCCGCCTGTCGCGCGGCCTGCTGGATCGATCACTGGAGCGCCGTCAGGATCGTCTGTCAGCCGTCGCAGCGCGCTTCTCCCCGACCCTGCCGCGTCAGCTGGATCGCGACCAGACGCGCCTCGCCGCCCTGTCCCGCGCCCTGGCGACCCTCGATCCGAAACGGCCCAAGCCCGGCTTCGCCCGCGTCGAGAGCGAAAACGGCGTCATGATCGCTTCCTCAGCGGCCCTGCACGACGGTCAGGCCGTCCGGCTGGTCTTCGCCGACGGATCGAAGGGCGCCCGCATCGACGGCGAAGGCGCCCCGCCGCCTGCGCCTCGCCCGAAGCCTGCACCGCCTCCCCGCGCGAAGCCCGTCACCCCGGATCAGGGCGACCTCTTCTGACGCGGGAAACCCGTGGCGGCCCGCGCCTCGCCACGCTAGGCTCCGGCCATGGTTACTGAAGCTCCCGAACAGGCTGCCCTGCACTACGGTGACGGCGAATACGCCGTGCTGAAGCCGGGCCGTTTCGTCACCTGCGCCGTCAGCGGCAAGGCGATTCCGCTGGAGACCCTGCGCTACTGGTCCGCCAGTCTGCAGGAGGCCTATGCCAGTCCCGCCGAGGCTTTCCAGCGACTGGCCCAGCAGCCGTGACCGCAGACCGCCGTGCTGTTCTACTCGGCGCCGGCGCACTTCTCGCCGCCGGTCCGGTCCTGGCGCAGTCCGAAGGCGACCTCGATCTGTCCGGCCGGTTCGTCCAGGGCGGCCACATCATCGGCCGGACCTGGCCGCGCGCGCTGGTCTTCGTCGATGGCGAGAGCCTGACCACCGCCTCGGCCGCCGGCCTGTTCATGGTCGGCCTCGACCGCGAGGCGGCCGGCAGTATCGAGATCCGCGTGCAGGACGGCCGCCGCTCGGCCCGGCGCACCCTTGAGATCTCACCGGGGACCTTCCCTACCTCCCGCATCAACGGTCTGCCGCCAGCGACGGTCGAAGTTCCCGCCGACCCCGTCCTTCTGGCCCGGATTCAGCGCGAGGTGGCCCTGAAGACCGAAGGGTTCGCCAGCCGGATCGACGCCGATCATTTCCGCGACGGCTTCGTCTGGCCGGTCGAGGGCTTCCGCATCTCGAGCCGCTGGGGGGCACAACGCATTCTGAACGGCACGCCCGCCCGGCCGCATTACGGCGTCGACCTCGCCGTGCCCGCCGGCATGCCGATCCGTGCGCCCGCTGCGGGCCGGGTCGTACTGGCTCAGCCCGACCTGCATTTCGAGGGCGGACTGGTTCTGGTCGACCACGGCCAGGGCCTGATCACCGCCTATCTGCATCAGTCCCGCCTGGAGGTTCGTGAAGGTCAGGACCTGATGCGCGGCGACCTGATCGGAAGGGTCGGCATGACCGGCCGCGCGACGGGTCCGCATCTCTGCTGGCGGATGAAGTGGCGGGACCGGAACCTCGACCCCACGTTGCTGGTCCGAACCTGAGCGCGCATTACGAGAAACCTCTGCGTGCGTAACCGTTTACGCGCAGAAAGTGGCGCTGTTCTTCGATGGACGCGACGTCAGTCGAGCCGTACCTTCGTGATTCGAACGCCGGACTCCGACCCTACCAATGGCCTCCCTCTCAGCCCTCCAGATCCTTCTGGTTGACGACAACCAGCACATGCGGGCGATCACCTCCGCCGTCCTGCAATCGGCCGGTATAGCCAAGGTTCTGGAAGCCTCGGACGGTGGCGCCGCCCTGAAGATGCTGCGCGATCATCAGGTCGACCTGGCGATCGTCGATTTCAACATGTTCCCGATCGATGGCATCGAGTTCACGCGTCTGGTGCGCAACAGCCCGGACAGCGTCGACCCCTATCTGCCGATCATCATGATGACCGGCCATTCCGAGAAGAACCGCGTCTATGAGGCGCGCGACGCAGGGGTGACCGAGTTTGTGGTCAAGCCGATCACGGCCAAGACCATTCTCAGCCGCATCCAGGCCGTCATCTTCAAGCCGCGCCCCTTCGTGAAGACCGACAGCTATTTCGGTCCGGACCGTCGTCGCCTGCAGGCCGCAGACTACAAGGGTCCGCGTCGTCGCTCGACCGATCAGGCCGGGTCCAAGGACTCCAGCGCCGCATAGACCTTGTCGGGCCACCGCTTGTGGACCCAGAACCAGTCTGCCGGATGCTCGCGCACCCGATCCTCGACGAAGGCGGTGATCGCCTGCACGCCTGCCGCGATGTCGGCCGTTCGATCGCCCGTCTGTGTCAGTTCGATCGGCTCGTGCGCCGTCACCCGGAAGCGCACGCCCGGCAGGCGCACCACCGACATCGGCACGACCACCGTGCCGAAGCGCAGCGCCAGACGGCTCGGCCCCGGCGCGGCGTTCACCGGCTGTCCGAAGAACTGCACTTCGGGCCCTTCCGAGAATTTCTGGTCGTTCATCAGGGCGACGGATTCGCCGCGCTGCATCCCGGCCAGCAGTTCACGCGCGCCGTCCCCGCCCTTGGGCGCGAACAGCTTCACGCCATAGCGGGCCCGTGCGGTGCGAATCTGCTCGTCGACATAGGGGTTGTTCGCCGCCCGATAGGTGATCTGGCAGGGGACGCCCGAGGCGAGGATCACAGCGGCCATCAGCTCGAAATTGGCGATGTGGCCCGAGACGAACACCACCGGCTTGCCGCTGTCGCGAATGGCGTGCAGCCGCTCCATTCCGACCACCTCGACCCGACCGCTGTCCAAAGTGATCCGATCCAGCAGCGGGGTCTCGGCGAAGGTTCGCCCCACCCGCTCCCACGCGTCCAGAGCCAGCGCCTCGCGCTCCGCCGCCGGCATATCCGGGAAGGCGATGCGGATGTTGCGCGTCACCGTTCTATGGGTCCCGGTCTTGGGCCCCAAGGTCTTCAGCAGCCAGCCGCCGAGGTTCGACGCGCCCTCCACGCCCAGCAGACGCAGGAAGGCCGTCATCCCGGCGAAGGCGGCCGCTTCCAGCCGCCAGCCGAGATCCTTGCCGAAGCTCACCCTGTGATCGTCACCAGGCAATCGTCAGTCCGCCATCGACGACCAGGGTCTGCCCGGTCACATAGGCCGCGGCCTTCGAGCACAGATAGACGGCCGTGCCGGCGATCTCGTCCGGCTGGCCGATGCGCTTCATCGGGTTCGGCTCGACCGTCACCTTCAGCACCTCCTCGTTTTCCCAGAGGTAGCGGGCGAAGTCGGTCTGGATCAGCCCCGGCGCGATGCAGTTGACCCGGACGTTCGACGATCCGAACTCCACCGCCAGATTGCGCACCAGCTGCATGTCCGCGGCCTTGGAGACATTGTAGGCGCCGATGAGGGCATTGCCGCGCAGACCGCCGACCGAGGAAATCACCAGGATCGCGCCGTGCTTCCGCTCCAGCATCTGCGGCGCGACCATCTGGATCAGCCAGTGGTTGGCCAGCACGTTGTTGTGGAAGATCTTCTCGAACTGCTCGTCCGAGATGCCGCCCATCGGCCCGGCATAGGGATTGGACGCGGCGTTGCAGACCAGGATGTCGATCTGGCCGAAGGCGGCGTTGGTCTCGTCGACGAGGCGCTGCAGCTCTTCCTTCGACGCGATGTTGGCCGGAACGGCGATGGCGCGGCCTTCGCCGTGCTTCGCATTGATCGCCTGCGCAACCTCATCGCAGGGCCCGGCCTTGCGGGACGAGATGACGACGCGGGCGCCGTGCTCGGCCATCCGTTCGGCGATCGCCTTGCCGATGCCCTTCGAGGAGCCGGTGATGACGGCGACCTTCCCGGTCAGATCGAACAATTCCATGCATTAACCTCGAATGGCTGGGGGAATCTGCTTGCAGACCCTATTCGTATTGTCCTGATACCCCGATACTCGGGCGATTCCATCCGGGAAGGCGGTTCAACCGTTTCCATGCGCGCCCTTACCAACGGCTTTCTCTTCTTCGGCTACCTGTTCCTGGCGATGACCGCCGGCGCCTTCATCTGGCGCGCCGGTCTGGGCGCCGGAGCAGGCGTGGCGGCCGGCGTCGGCACGGCCGGCCTTCTGGCCGCCGCCCACGCCATGATCGTCGGCCGCGCCCAGCGCGCCGCGCTCAAGAAGGAGATCGATCAGGTCCGCGAGGCTCACCGCCTGCTGGCCGATGCGATGGAGTCGACCCAGGGCGCCCTGACCGAACTGGCCCAGGCCATCGAGAGCGGGGCCCTGACCTCGACCGAAGCCCTGACCGGCGAGGTGCGGATGCTGGAAACCCTGATCCAGCAGATGAGCGAGTCGATCGACGAGCGGATGAGCCGCCCGGCGCCCGCCAGCGCCTTCGAGGCCCGCCATCAGCAGCAGTCGAACGTCCTGCTGGCCACCATTCACGAGGCCCTGGCCGAGAACCGCGTCGACCTCTACCTGCAGCCGGTGGTCTCCCTGCCCCAGCGCCGGACCATCTTCTACGAGAGCTTCACCCGTCTGCGCGCCGCCGACGACCGGGTGATGATGCCCGCCGAATACCTGTCGGTCGCCGAGGGCGAAGGTCTGGTCCCGGCCATCGACAACCTGCTGCTGTTCCGCTGCGCCCAGATCGTGCGCCGCCTGGCCCGTCAGGACCGCAAGGTCGGCGTCTTCTGCAACGTGGCCCTGACCTCGCTGGGCGACGAAACCTTCTTCCCGCAGTTCCTCGACTTCCTGTCCGAGAACCGCGACCTGAACCAGGCCCTGATCTTCGAGCTGGGTCAGGCCACCTTCGACGCCCGCGGCGCCGTAGAGGCCCGCAACATGGCCAAGCTGGCCGACCTTGGCTTCCGCTTCTCGATCGACAAGGTCCAGACGCTGGATCTCGACTTCGCCGACCTGCAGCGTTCGGACGTGAAGTTCATCAAGGTCTCGGCCGACTTGCTGATCGAACAACTGCTCGACATGGACGGCGCCTCGGCCCTGCCCTCGCTGCGCGACATCTCCGCCGCCGACTTCGCCGGCCTGACGCGCCGCTACGGCATCGAACTGATCGCCGAGAAGTGCGAGACCGAGCGCCAGATCGTCGACATCCTCGAACTAGACATCTCGATGGGCCAGGGCCACCTGTTCGGCGAGCCGCGCGCGATCAAGGAAGACGTGCTGGCCGAAACCGACCCGCCCGCCGACTTCCTCCGCTCGACCCTGCGCAGCGCGGAACAGAAGCGCCGGTTCGGCTAAGCCTTCTCTCGCGCGGTCCGACCCGCTATCTCCAGCGCATGACCCTCCCCCATGCCCTTTCCGGCCTCGGCGAGATCGCCGGGGACTACGACATCCTGCTCTGCGACGTCTGGGGCGTGATCCATAATGGCCGCGAAAGCTGGCCTGACGCCTGCGAAGCGCTGGCCCGCTTCAACCGCGAGGCCGGGCATGTGGTCCTGATCTCCAACTCGCCGCGACCGTCGCACGACGTCGTGGCCCAGCTGGACGGTCTGAACGTACCTCGCGAGAGCTGGCGCGCCTTTGTCACCTCGGGGGACGCAACCCGCGCCGAACTGGCGAAGCGGGCGCCGGGCCCGGCCTGGATCATCGGACCGGATCGCGACTGGCCGCTGTACGACGGCTTGGGGCTCGAAGTGGCCAAGGGCGCCGGCGATGCCGCCTTCATCTCGGTCACCGGCCCTGTCGACGACAACGTCGAGACGCCCGAGGACTATCGCGAGCGGCTGGCCGAGGGCGCCGCGCGCGATCTGGAACTGATCTGCGCCAATCCCGATCGCGTCGTTCAGCGCGGCGACAGGCTGATCTACTGCGGCGGCTCACTGGCCGACCTGTACGAGACCCTCGGCGGTCGCGTGACCATGGCCGGCAAGCCCTTCGCCCCGATCTACGATCTGGCGCTGAAGGAGGCGAAGGCCCTGCTGGGCAAGCCGGTCGATCGCTCGCGCGTGCTCTGCATCGGCGACGGCGTGGTGACCGACGTGCTGGGCGCCAACAAGCAGAACCTCGACTGCCTGTTCATCGCCCAGGGCATCCACGGCGACAAGGCCCGCGGCGCGGACGGCCGCATCGACCCCGCCCGCGCGGGCGATCTGCTGAAGGCCGAAACGACATACGCGCGCTACGCCACGCTCGATCTGGTCTGGTGAGGATGGTCATTCGGTCGCACCGGATGTAACACCGCCGTCATGGTTGAATTGGTCGATAAGCATCCCTCCGGCGGCTACATCCTGGAGGAACTCCACGTCGGCATGACCGCCGAGAAGGTCATCACGGCGACCGAGCAGCGGATCCAGCTGTTCGCCGAGGCGTCCGACGACTTCAATCCGGTCCACCTCGACGAGGCCTTCGCCGCGAAGACCGCCTATCGCGGGCGCATCGCCCACGGCCTGCTGTCGGCCTCGTTCGGCTCTGCAGTCGTCGGTACGATCCTTCCCGGCGCAGGGGCGATCTACATTTCCCAGCAGCTCCAGTTCCACCTGCCGGTGCGCATCGACGACGTCGTCACGATCCGCGTGAGCGTCATCTCGGTCGATCCCGAAAGCGCCCGCGTCGAGTTGAACTGCGAGGGCTTTGTCGACGGCAAGCTGATCATGGACGGCATCGCCACCGTGCGCGTCCCGCGCCGCCGCAAGCCGTCAGCGCGTTGATCCAGGTCGTCCGCGACTGGCGCGGCCTGCCGGACGCGCTGAAGGGCGCGGCCGTCGCCATCGGGGCCTTCGACGGCGTCCACCGCGGGCATCAGGCTGTCATCGCCGGCGCACGTCAGGCCGCCGACCGGTTGGGCGTCCCCCTCGCCGTCGTCAGCTTCGATCCGCATCCGCGCCGCTGGTTCCAGCCCGAGGCCGCCCCCTTCCGCCTGATGACGCCCGAACAGATGGCGCGGGCTCTGAACGATCTCGGCGTTGAACGCCTGTACCTGCTGCCCTTCGACGGCGAGATGGCGGGCATGACCGACGAACAGTTCGCGCGCGAGGTTCTGGGCGCGGGTCTGGGCATCAAACACGCCGCCGTCGGCTTCGACTTCACCTTCGGCAAGGGCCGCAGCGGCTCGCCGGAAGCCCTGCGCGCCTACGGCGAGACCGCCGGCTTCACCGTCTCGGTCGTCGAACGCGTCGATGACGCGGACGGGCTGAAACTATCCTCCTCGGCCGTTCGCGAGGCCCTGAAGGCCGGCGACATGAAGCGCGCCGCCGCCATCCTCGGTCGCCCCTTCGCCATCGCCGGCGAGGTGATCCACGGCGACAAGCGCGGCCGCACCATCGGCGTGCCGACGGCCAATGTCGCGATGGGCGACTACATGCGCCCCGCCTACGGGGTCTATGCCACCCGTATACGTCTCGCCGACGGCCGCACCATCGATGGCGTGGCCAATCTCGGCGTCCGCCCGATGTATCCGACCGACGATCCGCTGCTGGAGGTCTGGCTGCTCGATTTCTCCGGTGAACTCTACGGCCAGACGCTCGAGACCGAACTGGTCGCCTTCTTGCGCGGAGAAATGACCTTCGACGGCCTCGATGCGCTCAAAATCCAGATCGACGCCGACGCCGTCGCCGCCCGAAAGGCCCTCGTCGCAGCATAGGCGCGGTTCGTCGCAAACCGCCTTGCAGCCTCGCTCTGTCGCCCGGAATGGTCCCCGTTCACGGATCGGGGGATGGGATGATCGAGCCGCCTGAAGCGCCGCACCACGTCGTCGAACACCACGGCAAGGCGGGAAAGTGGTTTGACATCGCCATGGCCGTGGCCGTGCTGATCGTGTCGTTCGGCTCGCTCTATGTGTCCCTGCACACCGGCCACACGATGGAGTCGCTGGTCGAGCAGAACCAGCGCCTCGTCCGCGCCCAGTCCACGCCGATCCTGCAGTACACCCACGGCAATAATGTCGACGGCGAGAAGGTCCTTCATTTCGAGGTCAGGAATGTCGGCACCGGACCGGCCCGGGTGGCCTGGGCTCGCCTCAGCGTCGACGGCGAGACCTACGACAGATGGTCCGACTACGCGCTCGATGCCGGTCCCGACCTGCGTCGGCTTCCTCTCCAGACCGCCCCGCTCGCGCCCGCTGTCCTGTCTGCCGGTGACGAGCGCCCCATCATGCGGTGGCCGAGACAGGGCGGCGCGCCGGAACTGGCGGCATGGGACAGGGTCGAGGCCTCGCGCTTCAGGGCCCAGGCCACCGCCTGCTACTGCTCGGTCTTCGACGAATGCTGGGTCTCACACATGAACGGCGACGTGCCGAAGCAGGTGATTTCCTGCGAAAATCCGCGGGCCATCGCGCGAACCGAAAGCCGTCACTGACGTCTCAGTCGCGGCCGCCGGCCCGTCCGCCCCTTTCGATCCGCTGGTTCGACTCCGCCAGCTGTTCCGCCAGACTCGGCCCCCCGTCCTCCCGAAGCACATCCTGAATGCGCCAGCGGGTCGGCGTCCCGCGCAGATGCAGGATCACGTGCTGCGCCTGACCGCCGTTGATGAACCAGACATCCGCCCGACGTCCCTCTCGGCCGTGCAGGGGGAACTGGCTGATCTCGACGCGCCGGACGGTCAGGTTCTCCCAGTCCTGACAATCACAGATCGGGTCGGCGTCCAGATAGGGCAGGTCTCCATCCGCCAGCGCACGGTCACGCCGGATCAGCGCCGCCATGTCCGGCCGCCAGTAGGCAGCCAGCACCCGCTCGCCCATGATCCCGTCCCCGCTGGCGGAATAGGTCGCATAGACCTGACGCACGAAGCCCTCGGCCCCCTCGCTGCCCTGCTGGGCGCAGGCCGCACCGGCGGACAGCATCGATACGGCCACGGCGAACATCAGCTTGCGGAACATCGGCGATCCTCCCAATGCCCTGACCCTGCTGGCGATCCGCCGCAGACGCCATCCACCATTCCTGACGTTTGCGGGTGGCGCGGTCCGCCCTCGCTCTGCTAGACCGCCAACACCATGACCGTCCGCGTGTTTCGCCCGATTTCGATTAGCCGCCCGGCGTAGCGCCGCAGGGGCCGCCCCCGCGCTCGCCGGGATCGAGACAGACGCGAACGATCAAACACGACGAGACCGACGACATGGCTGACGCCACCGATACGCCCGCTGGCCGCGACTACCGCGAAACCGTCTTCCTGCCCGAGACGCCCTTTCCCATGCGCGGCGGCCTGCCGCAGAAGGAGCCGGTGATCCTCGAACAGTGGGGCGACCTCTATGCCGCCCTGCGCAAGCAGCGTCAGGCCGAGGGCGCGCCTCTCTACGTCCTGCACGACGGCCCGCCCTACGCCAACGGCGAGATCCACATAGGCCACGCCCTGAACAAGACGCTGAAGGACTTCGTCGTCCGCAGCCGCTTCCTGCTGGGCCATGACGTCGACTACGTCCCCGGCTGGGACTGCCACGGCCTGCCCATCGAGTGGAAGATCGAGGAGCAGTTCCGCGCCAAGGGACGCCGCAAGGACGAGGTCTCCAAGGCCGAGTTCCGCGCCGCGTGCCGCGAATACGCCGCCGGCTGGATCGACGTGCAGCGCGAGCAGTTCAAGCGCCTGGGCATCGTCGGCGACTTCGACAACCGTTACGCCACCATGGACTTCCCGACCGAGGCGGCCATCGTCGCCGAGTTCCACAAGTTCAAGAACTCGGGCCAGCTCTATCGCGGCTCCAAGCCGGTCATGTGGTCGCCGGTCGAGCGCACGGCCCTGGCCGACGCCGAGATCGAGTACCACGACCACGTCAGCCCCACGATCTGGGTGAAATTCCCGGTCGTGGCCGCCAGCGACGATCACCCCGACGACCTGCTGGCCTTCCGCCACGCCACCCCGTCGATCATCATCTGGACGACCACCCCCTGGACCATCCCGGCCAACCGCGCCATCAGCTACGGCCCCGAGATCGCCTACGGCCTCTACGAGGTCACGGCGATGGAGGACGGCCTCGAGTTCGAGCCCTGGGCCAAGCCCGGCGACCGTCTGATCGTCGCTGACAAGCTGGCCGAGGAGGTCTTCAAGGCCGCGAAGATCGCCACCTGGACCCGCGTCGACGACCTCAACCCGTCCGGCCTCGAGTGCGCCCACCCGCTGGCGCCGCTGTCGCCCGGCTACGGCTTCTCCGTGCCCCTGCTGGCCGGCGACCACGTCACCGACGACGCCGGCACCGGCTTCGTCCACACCGCCCCGGGCCACGGCGCGGACGACTACGACGTCTGGAAGGCCCACGGCCATCACGAGGTGCCCGACACGGTCGATCCGGACGGCGCCTACTATGAGCACGTCCCCCTGTTCGGCGGCCTGAAGGTCATCGAGACCGAGGGCAAGAAGGACAAGATCGGAAAGTTCGGCGCGGCCAACAAGGTCGTCACCGAGAAGCTGATCGAGACCGGCGCCCTGCTGGCCCGCGGCCGGATGGAGCATTCCTACCCGCACAGCTGGCGCTCGAAGGCCCCCGTCATCTTCCGCAACACGCCGCAGTGGTTCATCCGCATGGATCAGCCGCTGAAGGATGACGAGACCCTGCGCGAGAAGGCGCTGGCCGCCATCGACGCCACGGCCTTCCACCCGGCGGCCGGCAAGAACCGCATCCGCTCGATGGTCGAGAGCCGCCCCGACTGGCTCATCAGCCGCCAGCGGGCCTGGGGCACGCCCCTGGCCATGTTCGTCGACAAGCAGACCGGCCAGCCCCTGGTCGATCCCGAGGTCGACGCCCGCATCCTCGCGGCCGTCTCCGCCGGCGGCGCCGACGCCTGGTTCGAGACCCCGGACGCCGAGTTCCTCGGCCAGCATGACCCGCAGCGCTATGAGAAGATCGAGGACATTCTCGATGTCTGGTTCGACAGCGGCTGCACCCACGCCTTCACGCTGGAAGCCCGCGATCCGGCCCACGGCTACACTGGCGACCGCCCGTCGCACTGGCCTGCCGACCTTTATCTGGAAGGCTCGGACCAGCACCGCGGCTGGTTCCAGTCCAACCTGCTGGAAGGCTCCGGCACCCGCGGCCGCGCCCCCTATGACGCCGTCCTGACCCATGGCTTCACCCAGGACGAGCAGGGTCGCAAGATGTCCAAGTCGTTGGGCAACACGACCGACCCGGCGACCGTCATCAAGGAATCCGGCGCCGACATCCTGCGCCTGTGGGTGGCTCTGGTGGACTATGCCGAGGACCAGCGGATCGGGAAGCAGATCCTGCAGACCACGGTCGAGGCCTATCGCAAGCTGCGCAACACCGTGCGCTACCTTCTGGGCGCCTTGGCCGACTTCGACGAGGCCGAACGCCTGCCGCTGGACCAGATGCCGCCGCTGGAGCAGTTCGTCCTGCACCGCCTGTGGGAGCTCGACGGACAGGTCCGCAAGGCCTACGCCGAATACCACTTCCAGGACGTCGTCCGTCCGGTGCTGGAGTTCTGCTCCAACGACCTGTCGGCGCTGTATTTCGACATCCGCAAGGACAGCCTCTATTGCGACCGGCCCGACGCCGTGCGCCGTCGCGCCTGCCGCACCGTGATGGACGAGGTCTTCGCCCGCCTGACCGCCTGGCTGGCCCCGCTCACGCCATTCACCATGGAAGAGGCCTGGACCACCCGCTTCCCCGACGCCGGCTCCAACTGCGCCCGCGTCATCCCGCAGACGCCGGACAGCTGGCGCAACCCGGCCGAGGCCGAGCGGTGGGCCGGCGTGCAGTCGGTGCTGGAAGTCGTCAACGAGGCCCTCGAGGCCGCCCGTCGCGACAAGGTCATTGGCGGTGCGCTCGACGCCTGGCCCGTCGTGACCGGCCCGGCCCCGGCCTTCGCGCCTCTGGAAGGGCTGGACGCCGCCGAGGTGTTCCGCACGTCGGGGGTGGACCTGAAGACCGGCGGCGACGCGATCACCGTCGTCGTCTCTCCGGCCGACCATCCCAAATGCGCCCGCTCGTGGCGGCGCGTCCCGGATGTCGGCTCGGACCCGGCGTACCCGGACCTCAGCGCCCGCGACGCCGACGCCGTCCGGGCCTGGGACGCCCTGCGCGGATAATAAAAACGCCCCGCCGATGATCGGCGGGGCGTTTCCCTTTCAGGGCTGACCGGGCCTCAGAGCGTGTTGCGCGACCGCTCACGCAGCTCCCGCGCCCGTTGCTCCAGCTCATCGGCGCGTTGCGGCAGGGTGCGCGACAGGGCCTGAAGCTCGGCGTCGGTCACCTCATTGCCGCGTTCACGGTTCTCCTCGATCTGCCGGGCGCGATAGGCCGGGTCGCGTAGCCGGGTCGCCTCCTCGCGCATCTGGCGGGCGCCGGCGTCCATCTGATCGGCGCCGCCAGCCATCTGGGTGCGGGCCAGCGCCATCTGCCGGCGGGCTTCGGCGCGCGCCTCGTCGGCCTGTCCGCGAGCGACGCGGGCATGAGCCAGCGCCTGCTCCCGGTGTTGTGCAGCCGTCGCCCGAGCCTCCCGGGCCTGCGCCATCGCGTGTTCGCGGTGCACGACAGCATGAGCGCGGGCAGCCCGGGCGTCGGCCATCGCCTGCTCGCGGTGAGCCGCGGCCTGCTCACGGTGCACCGCAGCCTGGGCCCGCGCGGTCTCGGCATGGGCGCGGGCGTGTTCCGCATGGGCCCTCGCCTCTTCCACCTCGCGACGCGTTTCGGGATCCAGATCCTCCCAGGCGATCACCCGGCCATCGGAAATGACCATCCGGCGGGCGCCCGCCGGCGGCGCAGGCGGAGCGGGCGGAGCCGGGGGCGCCGCCGGAACCTGCACGGCCAGCATGGCCGGCATGGCCGGAAGGGCGCGCGGCGCAGGCGGAACCGGCGGCGCGGGCGGAGCGGCCGGCGCTGTGACCGGGTCGGCCAGACGCGGAGCCAGTTCCAGCGCCGCCAGCGGCGTGGCGACGGCGGCCAGACCGGCCAGGGTGATGACGATCAGGGCGGGCCGCGAGGCGGCGGGACGTTGGGTCTTCATGATGCGGGTGATCCTTCGGGCGAGAGAGCGGGCGGGACCGGACAGGCCTGTGGCGGCCGGATGGCCCGCCTCTCCGGCAAGGGAAACAAGGGTGCGAGCGTAGGCGGCCGGCTCGACCTCCATCAGCACCGCGGCGTCGGCGGCGTCTTCCGAGCGGGCCACGAGGCTGACGTGCAGCCACCAGACCAACGGATTAAACCAGAACAGGGCCACGGCGCCGCGCGACAGGATCAGGAACAGCCAGTCCCGGCGACGAAGGTGCGCCAGTTCGTGGGCCATGACCGCACGGGCCGTCTCGGGCCTCGCCAGCGACGCGGGGTCCAGCAGGATGGTGCCGGGCGGCAGGCCCCAGCTGACCGGAGACCCGACCTGCGCGCTGACCTTCAACTCGGGCCGGCGCGCCTCCGCGACACGGGCCATCGGACCGGTCCAGAGCGCCGAGGTCACGGGCGTCGCCTCACGCGTCCACCGATGCAGCGTCAGCACCCCGCCGACGAATGGAACGGCCACCAGCGCGACGCCCGCCATCCAGACCATGGCGACGAAGGCCGTCAGCGGCGGCACGGAGACCGTCGCCTCGGCGGCCCGTATGGCGACGCCCTCGATCGCCGCGCCCCACAGCACGGCGTCGGCCGCCTGGGGCGCCGGTGCGGCGGGCAGCAAACGCAGCGTCAGGGTGGGGATCAGGGCCGACAGGATCGGCAGGGCGATCAGCAGCGCCACGGAAGCGCGCAGGATATCGACCCGGTCCGCCGGATTGCGCAGCATCGGCAGTGAGGCGAGGCCCAGCCCCAGTCCGGCGACGATCGACGACTTCACCAGCAATGACAGGAGAACAGCCAGCATCACTGACGCTCCTTCGCATCATCGATCAGGCGCTGCAGGGCGGCCAGATCCTCGGGTTTCAGCTTCTGCCCCATGCCCAGCAGGGCGGTCGCGGCGCTGACGGCATTGCCGGCGAAGAAGGTATCGACGGTCCGGCGCAGGGCGCCTGTGGCGATCGCCTCCGGACGCGGCGCGGGGGCATAGACAACCCCGCCCTCGCCTGGGGTGCGCGTGACCAGTTGCTTGGCTTCGAGCCGGGCGAGCAGGGTCCGGACGGCGGAGTCGCTCAGCGGGTCCGACAGCGCAGCGCGGACATCGCTGTTCGACGCATGGCCCAACCGGCACAGCGCCTCGAACACCTCCCGCTCCCGTCTGGGCAATCCCTCGATCATGACGGCTCCGCTTCGCTACTTATGTAGCGCTACATTTGTAGCGGAATGCGGCTGGATTGGGGCGGGCGAATGAACTCGCGGTAAGAGGGCCTGAACGGCAGCCCGACATTTGCCGATGCCCTGCAGGCAGACATACTGGGCCCGGCCACAGGGCGGAGGTTGGAGTTGGCGACGGTACCGGACTTTCAGGCGCTCATGGCGCTCGTCGGCAACCTCCTCTTTCGCTGGGGCTGGCTGGAAGACACCCTGGCCGGGGAGCCAATCCCGCACGAACTGGACCACGTCCGACGCATCCGCAATGCCCTGAGCCACCGGATGATCTCAGCGCGAGCTGATCCCGAGGGCGAGAAGGTCGCCTATGTCAGTTGCCGCCTGCCGGACGGTACGATCGTCCGGTTCTCGGCCGGAGATCTGGAAGCCGCCATCCGCGAGCTCGAACTCGCGAGGAAGCACCTCTCCCGCGCATGATGTCACGCCGGCCGCCAACCTTGCCGGACGGAGAGCGATGCCCCAGACGCACGAAAGCCCCGCAGGTGTTGGCCATGCGGGGCTTTTGAGTATTTGGGTGCGGGAGCAGGATTTGAACCTGCGACCTTCAGGTTATGAGCCTGACGAGCTACCGGGCTGCTCCATCCCGCGGCAAACGGTAGGGTGAGGAAGAACTGTTCGAGATATGCCCTCAAGCAGGCCGAAGGCCGTTAGGGCGCGTATCATGCAATCACATATGTCCGACTGGTAGACCCGGCGGCGACCTACTCTCCCGCGCCTTGAGACGAAGTACCATTGGCTCTGGAGGGCTTAACGACCGAGTTCGGGATGGGATCGGGTGGGGAACCTCCGACATAGCCACCGGGTCAACCAGGCGGACAGACGTGATTGTGTGATGAAGACATTGTCAGCTTCAGGATTTGTTCCTGAAGTAATCGAATGAGTTTTGCTGAGAAACGATCAAGCCGATCGGATTATTAGTACCAGTAAGCTTCATGGGTCGCCCCACTTCCACACCTGGCCTATCAACGTGGTAGTCTTCCACGATCCTCAGCGAAGCCTTGTTTTGAGGTTAGTTTCCCGCTTAGATGCTTTCAGCGGTTATCTATTCCGTACATAGCTACCCTGCTGCGCAGCTGGCGCCACGACAGGTCCACCAGAGGTACGTCCATCCCGGTCCTCTCGTACTAGGGACAGATCCTCTCAAGCTTCGAACACCCACGGCAGATAGGGACCAAACTGTCTCACGACGTTCTGAACCCAGCTCACGTACCACTTTAAATGGCGAACAGCCATACCCTTGGGACCTGCTCCAGCCCCAGGATGTGATGAGCCGACATCGAGGTGCCAAACTTTGCCGTCGATATGGACTCTTGGGCAAAATCAGCCTGTTATCCCTAGAGTACCTTTTATCCGTTGAGCGATGGCCCTTCCACGCGGGACCACCGGATCACTATGGCCGACTTTCGTCTCTGCTCGACTTGTCAGTCTCGCAGTCAGGCGGGCTTATGCCATTGCACTCGACGACCGATTTCCGACCGGTCTGAGCCCACCATCGCGCGCCTCCGTTACACTTTAGGAGGCGACCGCCCCAGTCAAACTACCCACCACGCCATGTCCCGGGACCGGATAACGGCCCTCGGTTAGACGTCAACGACAGTAAGGGTGGTATTTCAAGGATGGCTCCACCAGAGCTGGCGCCCCGGCTTCATAGCCTCCCACCTATCCTACACATACGGTCGCTAACGCCAAGGCGAAGCTATAGTAAAGGTTCATAGGGTCTTTCCGTCTGACCGCGGGAACCCCGCATCTTCACGGGGAATTCAATTTCACTGAGCCTGTGCTGGAGACAGTGGGGAAGTCGTTACGCCATTCGTGCAGGTCGGAACTTACCCGACAAGGAATTTCGCTACCTTAGGACCGTTATAGTTACGGCCGCCGTTTACCTGGGCTTCAGTTCGACGCTTTCACATCTCCCTTTAACCTTCAGGCACCGGGCAGGCGTCAGACCCTATACGTCGCATTGCTGCTTCGCAGAGCCCTGTGTTTTTGCTAAACAGTCGCTACCCCCTGGCTTGTGCCACTCAGTCCTGGTTGCCCAGGGTGAGTCACGCTTATTCCGAAGTTACGCGTGCAATTTGCCGAGTTCCTTCAGCACAGTTCTCTCAAGCGCCTTGGT